>NZ_AYYQ01000036.1:0-49078 GCF_001435995.1 Apilactobacillus ozensis DSM 23829 = JCM 17196 | reverse complement strand
AAAATGGCGGAAATTTGTGCAGGCTGGATGAATGTATTATATGCAATGTTCAAACTAATACATAATTTATTGACAATATCGTACCCATCAATATCAGCACTAGGGTCAGCTTCAGCATATCCAATAGCTTGAGCATCACTTAAAGCATCACTGAATTTATCGCCAGTAGAGTGCATCTTGTCTAAAATGAAATTACTAGTTCCATTAAAAATACCCTCAATAGAAGAAATTTCATCAATACGCAGCGTTCTTTGCAAATTTTTAATCCAAGGAATGCCTCCACCGACACTAGATTCAAAGCTGAACTTAACATCATGTGCTGCGGCAGTTTTTAAAAATTCTTGCATGTATTGTGCAATTACCGCTTTATTAGCACTAACGACATGCTTTTTATTTTCTAATGCAGCTAGAATGTATTCATGAGCAGGGTGAATTCCTCCCATGGTTTCTACGACTAAATCAATGTCGGGATTATGTAAAATTTCATTAATGTTTGAGGTCATTTCAGGTAATGTTTTTTCTCTAGTATCACGAACGAATATTTTTGAAACGTTTAGATTATTTTCTTTTTGTTGTTTTTGATCTTGAATAATTTTGTAAACGCCGCTACCGACAGTACCGAATCCTAAAATTGCTATATTCATAATATTACCCTCTTTGTTCATTTTTAATAAACACTTGTTTTTATTTGATAAACACTTTATCATATATAAATAACATATGCAATAAATTTAGGAGGCGTACATATGCAAAATAAATACACAAGTACTAGAAATGATAAAGTAGCCATTGATGCTAAGGCGGCCATTTACAAGGGTTTTTCCGATGACAAAGGGTTATTTGTTTTACCGAACTTAAAGGATATAAAAATAAATATTGATAATTTACAAACACAAAGTTATGGAGAAATTGCTTACCAGATTTTAAAAGTTTTATTGCCAGACTTTTCAGCAGAAGAAATTAAAGCTAGTATTCAAGGTGCTTATCATGATAGTTTTGATGATGATAAAATTACGCCTTTAAAAAAAGTAGCGGATTTTCATATTTTAGAACTCTTTCATGGGCCAACTAGTGCTTTCAAAGATGTAGGCTTACAAATGCTGCCACAACTAATGAATCGAGTAATTAATGACGAAGAACGAGTTATGATATTAACAGCCACTAGTGGTGACACGGGGACTGCAGCTTTGAAAGGCTTCAAAGATATTAATAATGTTGGCATCTCTGTATTTTACCCAGAGAATGGGGTTAGTAATATTCAAGAAAAGCAAATGTATACTACTTTTGGTAAAAATACGAATGTCACGGCCATCAGTGGAAATTTTGATGATGCTCAAACAAACGTTAAAAAACTTTTTAACGATGAAACTTTAAAACAGGCAATCGGTAAAAATGTTAGCTTATCAAGTGCTAATTCTATAAATATTGGTCGATTAATTCCGCAAATTGTTTATTATTTCGATGCTTATAAACAGCTCTTACAAAATGGTGATATTAAAAACGGCCAAAAAGTTAACTTTACAGTTCCAACTGGAAACTTTGGTAATGTTTTAGCAGGCTACTATGCTAAGTTAATGGGTTTGCCAATTAATAAGCTAATCATTGCCTGCAATCAAAATAATGTAATTGCTGACTTCTTTAATCATGGAGTGTATGACCGTAATCGTGACTTTATTAAGACGCTGGCACCTAGTATGGACATTCAAATCTCCAGTAACTTTGAAAGATTACTTTATTACAAGAGCAATGGGAATGCCGACTATGTAAAATCAATTATGCAAAATTTAGAAACAACAGGAAGAATGCAAGTTGAACCGGACATTTTGGCTAGCATAAAAGATGATTTCTATTGTAATTATTGTAGTGATGAAGATATCAAAAAAGAAATTCGTACAGTTTTTGATCAATATGGATATTTAATGGACCCACATACGGCGGTTGGATATAAAGTAATGCGTGAATATCAAAAATCAGATGACCAGCATCTAAATATTTTACTTAGCACAGCTAGTCCATATAAATTTATTCAAGCAGTGTCAAAAGCTTTAGGCTTATCAGGTGGTTCTAGTGATCAAGAAAGTATTCAAAATATTCATGCAAAAACAGGTTTTCCAATACCTACAAACATTGAAAACTTATGGAAACAAACTAGTCAAAGACCATCCCATATTGCCGTTAAGGATATGAAAAAATATGTAGAAAACAACGTAAAGGAGCTATGGAAATGATTAAAATTACAGTTCCAGCTACCAGTGCTAATTTTGGCCCAGGCTTTGATTGCTTAGGCGTAGCGGTAAATTTATATAATACTTTTTACTTTAGTGATAATAACCAAGGTAAGTTATCAATTGAAGGCTGTCCTGTTGAGTTTCAAAACGAAAATAATTTAGTCTATCGAGCTTTTAAAATTGGTTGTGACTATTTAGGAAAACCGGTTCCTAACGTTCAAATTAAAATCGAAAATGGAATTCCAATTTCCAGAGGGTTAGGGAGTTCAGCAAGCTGTATTGTAGCTGGTATTCAAGCTGCTGATTGGTTTCAATCAGAAATTTCAAAAGACAAGTTATTGGCATTATCAATGAATTTGGAACCACACCCAGATAATTTAGCTCCGGCCATTTATGGTAAATTATGTTCAACTCATCAAATCGAGCAGGGTGACTCAAAAGTAATTCAGCATGCGATTAGTGAAAAATTTAAATTTACCGTGATTATTCCAGACTATCAGGTTAGTACAGCTAAGGCTCGTCAGATTTTGCCGGATAGTTTAAGGTATAGCGATATAACTTTACAGTTGAGTCGAGTTATTTTATTAATGCAATCATTGTCTAGTGGCAATTTAGTGGATTTAGATGAAGGCTTAAAGGATTTATTACATGAACCATATCGTTCGAAACTAATTCCAGATTATAAAGATGTTAAGAACTTAATATCACGATACGGTAGTAGTATGTACATTAGTGGTAGCGGTTCAACGATGATTTCTATTACTGATAATGATATAAATCGTGATAAAATTATTAATGAGTTATCCAGTATTTATCCTGATTGGCATATAAAACCTATTAGCATAAATAACACTGGAGTAAAAAGTGAGGTCGTTGAAAATAAATAAGTATTATATCGTTGACAGGTCTATCTTACCGGATTCATTTGAGAAGGTGATTGAGGCCAGAAAGCTAATAGATACGGGACAGGTAACACAGATTAGCGAAGCAACAAAAAAAGTAGGTATCAGCCGAGGCACCTACTATAAGTATAAAGATTTGGTATTTGATGGCAGTAATAATGACTGGGACCGTAAGGCGGTTATCTCATTTATGTTAGATAATGAAAAAGGGATGCTTTCTAAAGTTCTACATGAAATTTCTGAAATGAACGGCAGTATTTTAACCATTAATCAAAATATTCCCATTCATAATATTGCTAGTGTAGTGATTTCTTTAGATATTAGTCGTTTAAGTGGTGAGATTAATGATTTAATTGATAGTATAAAAACGATTCCTGGAGCTAGCATGGTTAAATTAGTGTCGTTAGATTAATAAAAACGTTTATTCTATTGAAAGTTTATAGAATGAACGTTTTTTGTTTATGGTAATATAAATTCATAAGGAGATGCATTAATATCAAAGATTTAAAGAATTATAAATCTATACTTTTATTTTCGATTTTAGTTTTTATTGCTTCTATAGCAACGAACATTCTCGTTTTGAATTTTGTTGCTAGTGTGAAAATACCTATTTTTTGGGCTGCTTATATGCAATCTTTTATTTTAATACTTGTTTATATTTTACTTAATAGAAAATTATCTAGGAAAAAAATAATGGTTAAGTCTACAATCCCAGTTAGATATAGAATTATACCTTATCTAACTTTGTTAATAGTTTCGTTGTACTTGTTAAGACCTAATAATCTGAATTCTTCCATTCAATTCAATCAAGTGTTTTGGTTAAATATAGCTAATTGCCTGGGTGCAGCTATATATGAGGAATATTTTGCTAGAGGCATTTTATTAAGAGCAATTTTGATTATAAATAAAGATTTAAAAAGAATAGGCATAATTATTTCTATTATTGTAGCAAGCTTTATTTTTTCTTGCTTTCATATAATCGAGGCATTAGAATCTAATTCTTGGACTGAAATGTTAGTTACATTTTTAGTCGGTATAATACTTGGCTCGATATATATTTCTATAGGCAGCATAATACCATGTATGTTTTTTCATTTTGTATATGATTTTACAGTATATTTTTTAAAATATAATTTATCAGGAATAACTACATTTGATTATACAATTATATGTATTTTAATTACTTCAATTATTATCACTCCTACCATTTATCATGGGTTATTAGATAAAAAATTTTATAGATAAAAACACCTGTTTGTATATTTACAAGCAGGTGTTTTTTGATTTAACTAATATATACCTTGCCCTAATAACAATGAAGGTAGATTTTGTGTTTTATCTTTAGCATATTTTTTTAGTTGTTGGTATGAATCTAGGGCAATTTTGTGATCAGATTCAGATTTAATATTATTAATTGTTTTATGAAGTTTTTCAAAACCTAATTTATCTAATTTTAGGTGGTTTTGTTGGTTAATCATATCCATTTCCATCTTAACAACAGGTTTAACATTTTTGTTATTAACATGTTTATTATATAGACCATTTAAATAATCAACACTTAGCTTATAATTATTATCTTTAGAAACTAGATTAATGTGTAGAGATGCTGTTGCACCAACGTTTTCAATTACATTTTTAACTTTAAAACTAGGGTTTTCCTTGCGTAATACTTTAAGTGCCTTGTTATCCAACTTCATATTTTTAAAATGAATATCATCTTTTTTAAATGATGAAATTTTGTAAACATATCCAGCTTTAGATAATCTGTTGGATAACTTTTTTAAAACGACTGACTTTTCTTGTTCATATTTAGTGTTATCAGCTTGAACAGGTTGTATTCCTGAAAAAATAGGACTAATTGCTAAAAGAGATATTACAGTGATACCAATTTTATTTAGTTTATTCATATTGTATTACTTCTTTCTATGTATTTTTATTTATCTACAACTCAATACTACTGCTTATAAAATGAGTTATCAATAAAACTATTGATTTTAATTAAAAATAAATTAGAATATAATTAAAATAAAGTTAAAAGGAGAAAGAAAATGAAAAAATTAAATTATAAATCAGATTATTATTTTACTGAGGTGGATTTAATTGTTAAACATAAGGAACGGCAAACTTTTTATCAGTGGGGTATATTTGTTTGAATATCCGACTTTAAACATTAATATTGGTGATGTGATAGGATTAATTGGTAACAATGGTTCAGGTAAAACTACTTTCATGAAAAATTTATTTAATAGTTTAAAAAATAAGGATGTAGTATCAAACTTTTCTGGAACAGTTGCTTTGGTTGAACAAATTCAACCCATTGTTGATACGGGTAGTGGGGGTGAAATTACCAAACGGGCAATTGTCAATGCATTGCATAAAAGCCCTGATTTGTTGATTTTAGATGAGCCATCTACAAATTTGGATGTTATTCAGCAAAAATGGCTTTTTCGACAAATCCAGCACTATTCAGGAACTGTTATTTTGATTACGCATGATGAAAATTTATTGAAGTTAACAAATCGTATTTGGTCCATTGAATATCGTAAATTGAACGATTTTAACGTTAATTATAAAAATTATGTTGAAATACAAAGTAAGAAAAATCAAAAATTACATTTAGCTTATCGAAGACAAAAACAGGAAATTGATAGATTAAAAAAACAGGTCATTAAACGTAAACAGACTGCTAATCGAATTAAGCATGGAAATGGTAAGAAAATTAGTTCTTCAGAATTTAAAAATGCTAAAACTCATCATGATTCTATGGAAAAGAAAATGCAGAAGAAGGCGTCTGCGTTAGAAAGCCGCATTAATAAGATTGATAAAATTACATTACCTAAGCAATCCAAACCGGTACGATTTGTAGACCCAAGTAGTAAATATTTGAGCAAAAAGACAGTTTTAAACATCGATAATTGTGATATTAAATTTAATGGTAGAACTTTAATAAACAATGTACATCTATTGTTAAAATATGGAGAACATATCTTTATTAAAGGTAATAACGGGGTGGGCAAAACTACTTTAATTAAAAACATTTTAGCTCACAAAGATACATTTATAAATAAGTCAGTTAAGGTTGGTTACTTTGATCAAATGAATCAGAACTTGGAAGCTAGCAAAACGGTCTGGCAAAATGCAATTTCAATTTCTAATCAAAATAATCAAGTTGTTCTTCATGTTTTATCTGCGTTAGGTCTATTAGAATTACAGCAAAAATTGGTTGCGAGTTTAAGTGGTGGGCAAAAAGTAAGGTTACAGTTAGCTAAGGTGTTATTAGGAAATCATCAGATTTTAATTTTAGATGAGCCAACTAATTACTTAGACTTAAGAGCTAATCAAGCATTAATTACTTTTTTAAATAATTACCCAGGGACCATTATTTTAGTTAGTCATGATGTGTCATTTACAAATCAAGTTAACGGTTATTTTTACACCATAGAAGATAATCATTTATTAAGTGAATTAGGTACACAAAAATTTAGTGATAGCAACCAAGAATTAATCTTAAACTTAAAGCATAAACTAGATTTAATGATGTTAGATGAAGGTGTGAACATTGATCAACTACGTAAAATTAAAGCACGTATAACCAGCTTAGAAAATAGTTGAATATTTTTTATATAAAGTTACGAAAAGCATTCTTTTTAAGAGTGCTTTTTGTTGTTGATTAGTTGAGTTTAATATGATAAAAATATTACTGTTATAATTTAGGAGGTTACATATGCAATTACGCAAAAATTTTTTAATTATTACTCTAGCTTTCATGCTTACATTATTTTTCAGCACTTCAGCAAATGCACAAACAACGCCGAAGGTAGATAGCCAATACTGGAATGCAAAATGGCGCCATGTTAAATTAACATCTCCATGGAAAATAAAACTATCGCAAAGATATCAGGACCCCAAAACAAAAGGCTGGGATCGTAGAACCATTAAAACTCGAATTTTACCTACTGGTAGTAAGGTTTATATTACTAAATATTTAGACCATATGACGGTTTCGATAACTAAACCCAATACAACCAAAGCACCTGCAGGATTAGGGAAGCAAAGTTGGCGATATTTATTTAAACGTAATCAAATGACTTTTAAACTATTGAATGATGAAAAATTTAACGGTTCAGTTAAGTTAGCTACTCAATATAAAAGTGCTAATTTCAGAGACTTCCCTAGAAATACCTGGTCTTTAGCAAATATTGAAAATTCTTACGATTATAGTATCCAGTGTTTTAAAGTATTATTTAAAAACCAGAGTGATTTAGTACAATATGAAAAATACGATGGTCAATATTCTGAGTTCTTGGAGGCAAGTGATGGCGATGTGAGTGACTCATCTGCCTCTGACTTGGAGTTTTTTAATAATGTAAAAAAGCAGCGTCAGTTATATTTATCTAAAGCAATTAAGCTGACTGATTCACAAAAGCAATACTTAGTTAAACCGGATAATAAAAATTCGGTTTACCAAATATACTATAACAATAAAATTTACTTTACTGATTTTTCTAACCTAAGGCCATATAATACTGTAGTTAACTGGTCAGATATTGATTCTAATCAATCACCTAATGACTATAAAAAGATAGTGCTTGCTTACGGAGATGAAATTTACTTATTTAAAGGTTTAAAATGGAATCAAACAAGTCAAGGCAAACAAATTACTTGGACATATGACGGTTACAAATGGGTTAAATAGTAACTAAAAAGCCACTCGAAAGAGTGGCTTTTATTTATTAGTATTTGTTATTAGCCTGGAATCTCACCTGTAAGTAATTGAACTAAACCATAAATTTCATCTGGAAAAGCCATTATTGCAGAATCGTTAACTTCCTCTGGTGTCATCTTATTACTGATTATAATTGATAATGCATTAGCAATTTGAACTGATTGAGAACCAAGAATAGTTGCTCCAACGATTTGATTTTCACTGTTTAAAACGATTTTTGCTTCAGAGGTGTTATCATTCAAAGGTTCAAATACTAATAGTCCATATTTAAATGATTTTATTGTATAATCATTGTTATCTTTGACATCATTAGGCTTTACACCAACTTGAGCTAAACGTGGTAATGAAAATAATGCTTCTACAATTGGTGGATATTTAATTGATGGATTATGGTTACTTAAAATGTCTTTAGCAATATAATTTGATTCATAAGTAGCAGTAGGAGTTAGTTTAGGCTGCTTTTTATCAATTGCATCACCACTTACAAAAATATTATATACACTAGTTCTTAAATGATTATTAACTTTAATTCCTTTAGGACTAGCTTCAATTCCTAGTTTATCCAATCCTAATTTTTCATAGTTAGCTACACGACCGGTTGCATCTAAAACATATTCAGTATTTATATTTAACTTTTCTTTGGTTTTAAGTATAAATCCATTATCAGATTTACTTACTGATTCAATATTTTGATTAAAATGAAATTCGATACCTCTATTTTTCATTCTACTAGTTAATTTATTTACAAATTCTGAATCAAAATTACGTAGTGGCTTATCGGAATGACCAATTACTTCAACTTTAGCACCAGCAGCATTAGCTAAATCTGCAAATTCATAAGCAATTACTCCAGTTCCTATAATGGTTATGTGCTTTGGCATATCAGGGATGCTTAGGAAATCACGACTTTCCTTCAAGTATTCTTTTCCATCAATGTTTAATTTGGATGCACGTAAACCGGTCCCAATTACAATGTAATCAGTCTCATAAGTGTCATTTTCTACCTCAATATGATGGGCGTCTTTAATAGTGCCCCACCCATTTATAATGTCAACGCCTAATTTAGGAAATGATTTACGGACCTCTTGGTGGTCAGGATTGGAATCTAACATTTTGTGTTTATGATTCATTAAAACTTTCCAATCAATTTGAACTTTACCTTTTAATGCATTATCACTATCTACTTGGTTGATAATATCAGCAGGTCGATCTAATAGAAATTTAGCGTTACATCCATAGTTTGTACAAGTTCCAAAAATCTTGTCGCCTTCAATTAATGCAACTTTTTTACCATTTTTAGCTAATTTTAAAGCACCATGCCAATTAGCGTGGCCACTACCTAAAAACATTACATCATATTTTTTATTCATAGTTAAGATTCCTTTCGTCTTGATTTTTATTAAGTGTTGAGCAGTATAACAATATTAATTTTAAAATGATATTATAATGCTTATGATTATTTTTATGACGTAAAAGTTTTGTTAGTGTTTTAAATTTAAATTATCAATTTAACGGTTACAAATGGGTTAAATAGTAACTAAAAAGCCACTTTTCTGAGTGGCTTTTTTTGTACATAAACATTGATATACAAACGATTATATTTATAAATATAATAATCATATTGAATTATTAAAAACATAGTTATATATTTACAAATATCGAACTAAATAACTTACATATTCCAAGCAAGGTGATGGTCGGATGAACAAAATTAAAAAAATTATTGCAAAAATAGGTGATTTTTTATTTACAGGAATAATTGAAATTATTTTTGATGTATTTGCTAGATTTATTGGAAATATTATTTTTAGGCTTTTGGTATTTATTGTATCTGCAGTTGTAGAATTTTTATAATAAATCGGGTGATTTTATGAAAAAATATGAAATATGGGATGTTGTGGATATTATTCTAAATATACTGGAAATTGTTTTTAATTTATTTACCTTTTAATCATAGTACTTGTATAAGATTTTCTTTATTTCAATCTAAATTCTTTAAATAGCGCCATATTAATGCCAAAATAGTACTCAGAATGTTTCATATCATATATTAGAAGGTGATCATAATTAAAAAGAACATAGCTATAGTTGGTGCTGGAATTGGTGGTTTGACCACAGCAATTTACTTACAACATGCTGGATACCAAGTTACAATTTTTGAAAAAAATCATCATGCCGGTGGCAAAATGGATTTAATTGAAAAAGATGGTTTTAAGTTCGATACAGGACCCACGATTGTCATGATGCCCCACGTTTATGATCAACCATTTAAAGATACCGGCGTTAATCCACGCGATTATTTTACGATGCAACGTGTCAATCCATTCATGGATATTAGGACTGGTAATCAAACGATTCCGCTATCTACGGATTTAGTCGACTTAACAAATGAGTTTGAAAGTGTCGATGAATCGCAAATGTTAGGTTTTTTGAAGTATTTAACTGATATTTATGAAAAATACTTAAATGCTAAAGATAATTTTATTTATAAGAGTTTTCGTTCACCTAAGGATTTTTTCAATCCTAAGACATTATGGCAAGCTTATAAATTGAAAACATTCTCTTCTTCATATGGTGCAATTCAAAAGTACATTTCAAATACTAACTTACAGTATTTGCTATCTTTTCAAACTTTGTACATAGGAATATCACCATTCAATGGTCCTTCCATCTACAACATTATTCCAATGATTGAGCTATTGTATGGAGTTTGGTTTATTCAGGGTGGCATGTCATCATATGCAACGGCATTATTAAAACGTTATCTAGAATTAGGTGGTCACGTTGAGTACGATAGTCCGGTCAGTCAAATTATAGTTAATGCTAAACGTGAGGCCCAAGGCGTTGTAATTAATGGAACAAAACATCAATTTGATGGAGTAGTTGCTAACGCTGATTTTCCATATGTAATGAATGATTTATTAGATGTTCCAGAAAAATATAAAGCTAAGTACACTAAGACTAAAGTCGACAATATGGATTATTCGATGTCTTGTTTTATGCTATATCTGGGAGTGGATAAAAAGTACGATGATTTGAGATTGCATACTATCAGAATGGCTCACGACTTTAGTAAAAACGTAGCGGAAATTGATAATGGGAAGCTACCAACTGATCCATCTTATTATATTTATAATCCTAGTGTTTTAGACGATTCATTCGCTCCCAAAGGCCAATCATCACTGTATATATTAGTACCAGTATCGAATTTGCAAAAATATGATAAATGGGATGATTACAACAGTGATAACTTTGAAGAGTTTATTATTAATAAAGTACAAAATGAGTTAGGGTTGCAAGACTTAGGTCGTCACATTGTTACTAAATGTCGCTTTACACCACGTACCTTTGAAAATAGGTATAATAGTAAATTTGGGACTGCTTTTGGCTTGAAACCAACTTTGATGCAAAGTAACTATTTTAGACCACATAACAAGGCTGGTAAAATTAAAAACCTTTACTTCACTGGCGCCAGCACTCATCCTGGAGCAGGTGTGCCAATTGTTGTAACTAGTGGATATTTAACAGCCAATGAGTTAAAAAAGGATTTGAAAGCGCATGAATAAAGCCGAAAAAATCTACAAATACACTGACGGGATGGAAGAAAGCAAAAAAGTTATTAAAGCAAATTCCACAACTTTTTACTATGCTTTTTCAAAATTGCCTGATTATCGTGCTAATAGTATTTTTGTTTTATATCATTTTTTAAGAGAACTAGATGACTGTGCTGACAATCGTCAAGCAGCTCGTTTTAATCAAATGCTAAATGCATGGGATAATATAAAAGCTAATTCTCCTGAAAATCAGCTCGGTCGGAATCTATGGAATGTTTTTGATGTTTTTAATTTGTCATTTTATGAAATGAATCAGATGATTGCGGGGCAAAAGGCTGATTTATACGGGGTTAAAATTAAAGACATGAATGATTTAAAACACTATAGTTATCAAGTTGCTGGCACTGTAGGTCAATTAATTATGCCGATTTTAACTAATCATGATGTCAGTGGTATTTATAGTCATATTAATAATATTGGAATTGCTATGCAAATTACTAATATTATTCGCGATGTTAAAGAAGATGCCCTAGCAGGTAGGTTGTATTTGCCACAAAAATTAATGGAAACTTTTCATGTTGAACGTAAGGATTTGATAAGAGACCATGCTAGTGATAACTTAAAATCGCTTTTAAAATATTTAGCTGACTATGCTAATAACTTATATAGTGATAAAAAAGTTGTTCTTAAGTCAATTGATAATCGAAATGCTAAGGTGGCAGTTGGGTTAGCAGTTGATGGATATCATAAAATTTTAACTAATATTATTAAGCAAAAATATGACGTTTTAGATAGTCGCGTGTATGTTAATAAGACTAGTAAATTAATCTTATACCTAAAAAATTCAATATTAGACTAAAAAAGCTTTAAGATCTAACATTTGTTAGACTTAAAGTTTTTTATTTATAAATCATTATAGCTTGGTATGGTAATAACGTGTTATTTCTTTTAGCAACATCAGAGTAGTTATTTAACTTTTCTAATCCTTCAAACGAATGTTTTAAAGTCTGTTCGGTATTACTCAAGTTAACTAATATGGTTATACAATGTTCAATATTAGTTAATTTATAAGCAATTACATCTTCAGGAACTTCTTTAATTTCTGTAAAAGTACCTTCAGTTATTAATTTACTTACTCCTTTTTCATGATGAACGCTAATCATTTTTCGATAAAAGTTTAGCACAGAGTTTTCAAGTGTATCTTCATTTTGTTCATCAATATTTTCGCGGTCATTTCCCATTTTTAACCAAGGGGTGTTTTCAGAAAATCCACCAAATTTAGAATCATCCCATTGCATTGGAGTTCGGGCGTTATCACGAGATTTTTGATTTACAATGTTTAAAGCTTTAGTTTTATCAATCCCATTTTCAATAGCTAAATGATAGTTATTAATTGAAGATATATCGTTAAAATCATTAATTGAATTGCGATGAAAGTTTTTTATGCCTAATTCCTGTCCCTGATAAATAAACGGTGTTCCAGGTAAGAAAAAGTACATCAAACCTAATGCTTGAGAAGATTTAGGATTTTGTTCATCCTTATTTTTAATTAACTTAGATAAAACACGTGGTTGATCATGATTTTCTAAGACATTTGCGTACCAACCATTAGCTTGCTTGATACTTTTTTGGCTGTTAAAGATCGTACGCTTTAAATCATCGATAGACCATTTTGGTTGACCACGGAACCATTCATCAACATCTTTTACATCAATGTTCATATAACTAAAATCAAATACCATTGAAAAGTAACCATTAGGACCAACAAATTTAGGTAAATCAGTTGCTTTTAATCCATAAGCTTCTCCAATAGTTACAGCGTTGTGCCTAGCGAAAGTGTTTGAATATAAGTCATCTAACAAATCGTTTACACCAGGACGATTTCGACCCTTTCGAACGACTGAACCTAACCCATCATCAGCATCTGGACTAATATTAGCCCAATCTAAATCCTTTTTTATGTGTGTGATAGCGTCAATTCGAAATCCACCAATTCCCTTATCTAACCACCAGTTAATCATTTTATAAATTTCACGACGTAGTTTTGGATTCTCCCAATTTAAATCGGGCTGTTGTTTAGCAAAGGTGTGAAAATAAAACGTTCCTGGCTCATTAGGCACTGGTTCCCAAGTTGAACCACCAAAAATAGAGCGCCAGTTATTAGGAGCCTTACCATCTTTAGTTTGCTTAAAGATATAGTAATCACGATATTTACTTTTAGGGTTAGAAATAGCTTCTTTAAACCATTTATGTTGATCCGAAGTGTGATTAACTACTAAATCCATAATTATATTTATGTTTAAACGTTTAGCTTTCAATAATAGTTCATCAAAATCTTCCATAGTACCAAATATGGGGTCAATTTTTTGATAGTCAGCAATGTCATATCCCATATCAATCATTGGTGATTTATAAATAGGTGATAACCAAATGTCATCAACATGTAAACTCTTGATATAATCTAATTTTGATATGATTCCTTGAAGGTCACCAATTCCATCGCCATTAGAATCTTTAAATGAACGTGGATAAATCTGATAAAATACATCATTTTTCCACCAATTTCTATTTTCCATGTTATCACCTTTATCGTTTTGTTTAACATTATCTTAACAGTATTTATATGTAGATTCATTTAAAATGTCTATAAATTATCCCGCAACACTTGAACTAGTTTCAATTGATTAGGCGTTAGAATGTGATTTTTACGATACGCTAAACTAGTTATGAACTCTGGTTGTTTAGCATCTGATATATGCAAGCATTTAAGATTATAGGATTTAGAATCGATAATTTTGGTAAAGAAGCCGATACCTAAATTTTGCTCGATTAATTTCATTAGAATGTGAATATCGTTAGATTTGAAAATAATATTAGCACGGAAATGATTTTGCTGAGTTAATTGATTAAATGCTTGATTATGAATAAAGTTTTGGTCAAAAAAGACAAATCTTTCATTACATAACTCATGAAAACTAACTTGTTTTCTTTTAGCTAGCTGATGTTTTTTAGATACATAAATACAAAATGGCTGCCGGTCAGTTTCGGTAGCAGTTAAATCGGTGTAATTAATGGGATTAATTGAGCCGAGTAGACTTAAATCAAGTTGTCCCTTCCTGAGGGAATCAGTTAAGCTCACTGAACCACCCTCTACAGTTGTTAAGCTTTTTAATAAATTAAGCTGGGCTAGTTTTGAACATACTTGGGTGAAATAATGATTTTCAATAATAGGGGGTAATCCTAACACTAATTTTTGATGTGTAATGTTATGTAATTCTTGTTGGGCGATGCTTAGTTCATTTAAAATAGTTTGACAATGTTTGAACAATTGCACACCGCTTGCAGTGGCTTCAATTGTATTATGTCTACGGTCACGAATAAATAATTTAGCGTTAAATTCATTTTCCAAACGTTTAATAGCCGTTGTAATAGTTGGTTGACTAACTTTAAACTTTGCTGCAACTTTTGAAAAGTTTTTTTGCTCAACTAAATTTTTAAAATACTCTAAATCTCTAATGTTCATCTTAAGCTCCTGATAATATTGTTATTTTAAACTAAGTATAAAATAATTTTATAGTCTTCAACAAGTTTGACTATAAGATTATATAAGCTTTACATTAATTACATAGACCAGTTGGAGGCTTTAATATAATGAACAAACATACTAGTGAAATTTTAAATAATCCATTTTTAAATAAGGGGACGGCTTTTACGGAAGCTGAACGTAAGCAGCTTGGCTTAGTGGGAACTCTGCCTAGTAAAGTACAAACACTAGAGGAACAATGTAATCAAACATATGCTCAATTTAAACGTAAAAGTACTAAACTAGAACAACGTATTTTTTTGATGAATATATTCAATGAAAATCGCACTTTGTTCTTTAGCTTAATGGATAAACATTTAGTTGAATTTATGCCCATTGTGTATGACCCTGTGGTCGCTGAATCAATTGAACAGTACAATGAAATTTTTTCAAATCCACAAAATGCCGCTTTTATTTCAATTGATCGACCCGATGACATTACTGAAACATTAGAAAATGCAGCTGATGGCCGTGACATTCGTTTAATCGTAGTGACTGATGCGGAAGGGATTCTAGGCATTGGTGACTGGGGCGTTAACGGTGTTGATATTGCTGTAGGTAAACTAATGGTATATACGGCAGCGGCTGGGGTAAACCCATCACAAGTATTACCAGTTAGTATCGATGCAGGTACTAACAACCAAAAATTATTGGATGACCCGCTGTATTTAGGTAATCGACATCAAAGGGTTTATGGAGATAAATATTATCAGGTAATTGATAAGTTTGTACAATCCACCCAGCAACTATTTCCAGATGCACTATTGCATTGGGAAGATTTAGGTCGCAGTAATGCTCAAGTTATTTTAGACAAATATAAGAATGACATTGCGACCTTTAATGATGATATTCAAGGTACTGGAATGGTAGTTTTAGCAGGTATTTTGGGTGCTTTGAATATTTCACATGCTAAACTGAATGACCAAAAAATATTAATCTTTGGTGCTGGAACTGCTGGCATGGGCATTGCCAATCAAATTATGGATGAATTAGTTCAAGCCGGTTTAACGCCTGATGAGGCTAAAACGCATTTCTATGCAGTTGATAAGCAAGGATTGTTATTTGATGATACTGACGATTTAACTCCCGCCCAAACCGCATTTACACATAAGCGAGCTGAATTTACTAATGCTGATGAATTGACTAATCTAGCCTCAATAGTAGAAACTGTGCATCCTACTATTATGATAGGAACTTCTACTCAACCGGGTGCATTTACCGAATCGATAGTTAAAACTATAGCGGCACATACCGAACGTCCAATCATTTTTCCATTGTCTAACCCAACTAAACTAGCTGAGGCTAAGGCTGAAGATTTAATTCGATGGACCGATGGTAAGGCATTAGTAGCAACTGGGATTCCAGTCGATGATGTTGAATATAAAGGCGTTAAATATCAAATTGGGCAGGGTAACAATGCTTTGATGTATCCCGGATTAGGGTTTGGATTAATTGCGGCAACTGCTAAAATTTTAAACGCGCAAACTTTATCTGCCGCTTGTCATGCGCTGGGAGGAATCGTTGATACTAGTAAGCCAGGAGCAGCGGTTTTACCACCTGTATCTAAAATTACGGAATTTTCACAAAAGATTGCTGAAGTAGTAGCGCAAAGTGTTGTTGATCAACATTTGAATAAGGAACCAATTAGGGATGTTAAACAAGTTATTGCTGATATGAAATGGTATCCCGAGTATTAAAAAATAATTTATAAAAAACCGTTTAGCTGTTTTTATTGCTAAACGGTTTTTTATTTATGAACTTATATTTTAGAATTTGTAATATATTAGTTTTCTGGTTTTAGAACATAGGTTCCGCTGTTTTTTTGAATAATATTTACATTCCAAAGGGAATTGAATTTTATAGAATTGTCATTAAAATAAACTATTAACTGAGCGCCATCATAGTTTATTACTTTATTTTTTCTATCAAATATTTTAACGAATAGGACGTTATTATATCTTGAATCATAAAAGTATGTCATTTCATCATCGTAATAAAAGATATAATTTTTTAAAATTGTTTTTTTCATAAGTTTTCCCCTTAAAAGAAAGATTCAATTTTATAAGTATACTCATCTAATTCGTAAATATTAACGCTTTGACTTGGGTGAAATGTTAGACGATTGTTATTTATATCTATAACAAGTTGAATTTCAGATCCATTAATGAATGCAATTTTATTATTATCACTATCTTCAAAGCAAAACATATTCCCATCGTCATATTTGAACTGATATTTATTGATTTTTGCCACTTTCATCGTACATTCTCCTTAGCATGAGCGAATTTCATACTCTAATTTTGATAATTTTGAAATTTTCAATTTTTGAAAATCTATATTTTCAGTAATAGTAAATAGCAATTGCTGGTCATTAAATGTAATTTTTACGAGTACATCAGAGTAATCTTCGTCTAGAAACAATAAAACACTCTTATCTTTGTTTGTTACGATAGGTGTTTTTAAATTATCATAATAAAAATCAAACTGATTGAATCTAATCGTATTTTTCATATTTCTTCTCCATCAAATATTTGCAATTACAGTGTAAACTTTAGAATTAATTCTTTGTAACGTTACACCATACCGAGGTCTAAATAATATTTTACCCTTATGAATACTTATATGAATTCTAACTTCATATTCGGAAGCAAAAAACGTTAAGCTATCTTCATTGATAAAATAATTTGAATATTGTGGATTATAATAAAATTTATAATTTTTAAAACAGACAAGTTTCATAAATACTCCTGTACTTATCATTTTTAGTTTCTTATTCTTAATGCATGAATTATATCAAATTAGTAATAATTAAGAAATAAATTGTATATACATTTAAACTATTACTGTACTACGTAAAGCCGTTAAGCTAATTATTTTTTAATGCTAAAAAAATAAATTTAAAAAAGATTCATAAAAAGCTTTCATTAAATTAAAATTAGAATATAATGATAATAATCTTAATTGTTAGGAGGAGATTATTATGAAACAAACTAGTAAATCAATTAATCTTTCACGATTTATTTCAGAAAAGATTAATCTTCCGACCGGCATTTACAGAGATGGACGCGGTAGTGTATTTGTGAAAACCAATGGTTACAGTGAATACTACAATCCACGTTCAACTTTTGTTGGAGATAGTCCAATCTAACGAGGTGTGACTCACTTTATAGCATGTCTGGAGATGGTTAATTATATTTTTAAAATTATATGAAATTAGTCGTTTACCTAACATTATTTATAGAAATCAAATTGTTGATTTCTATATTAAAAATTAAGCAAAGACGTTTATATTAAACCTCCCAAAGTTTCAAATATGTATTCATTTTTACACCAAAACCAATAAATCTATAACCTTAAAAATTACATTCAAAAAGACTAGCAATGCTTATAATTGCTAGTCTTTTTATTTATTATTTCCGAATAAAATCTTAAGTTTTTCTAAAGTCAAGTCTTGTTCATACAATATATGGGTGCTACAATTTTTAATTGCACAATATATATTGATTCAGAAAGAAGCGACTCCATTTGAAAAACAAAAAGATTCAGGTTATTAAACTGAATAACCAAAAAACACCATTTTACATATATAAATTAAATTATATTTTTGAACAATTAAACTTATCTCAAGACCATGTTGAAGCCATTTACAAAGCTATTTTTGAACAAGTTATTAATAATGAAATTAATGTTAAGACTATTCGTCGGATAATCGAAAACTATTTAACAGACAATAATTTATTAACAGCGCTATCACAATATCAAGCTGTTAAGAAGAAAGATGACAGTATCTGGGCCAAAGCTACTGACATTGAAGATAATATTAAACAATTGTTTGATCGTAACTCGCGTGTTGTCCATGAAAATGCTAACAAAGATAGCAAAGTTTTTAATACACAACGTGATTTACAAGCAGGGCGCTCTAGTAAGGCGATAGGACTAAAAATGTTGCCATCGTTAGTTGCCAAGGCACATTTGCGTGGTGATATTCATTGGCATGATTTGGATTATTCACCGGCTACACCTGAAACTAATTGCTGTTTAGTTGATTTTAAAAATATGCTGAATAATGGTTTCAAAATTGGAAATGCTCAAGTATCATCCCCTAAATCTATTCAAACGGCAACCGCTCAAGTTGCACAAATTATTGCTAATGTTGCCTCCTTGCAATACGGTGGAATTTCTTTCGACCGCGCTGATGAAGTTCTAGCACCATTTGCTAAGTTGAATTACGAGAAACACTTAGCTACTGCTAAACAGTGGATTCCAGAATCCAAACAAGCAGAATACGCATTAGACCGTACACGTAAAGATATTTACGATGCCATGCAAGCCCTTGAATATGAAATAAATACTTTATACTCATCACAAGGTCAAACTCCATTTACAACGGTGAGCTTCGGTTTAGGGACGAATTGGTTTGAAAAAGAAATTCAAAAAGACATCTTTAAGATTCGAATCAAAGGTTTGGGCGTAGAACGTCGTACTGCTATTTTTCCTAAATTAACTTTCGCTTTAAAGCGTGGTCTAAATTTAGCTCCTAGTGACCCTAATTATGATGTTAAGAAACTAGCGATTGATTGTGCTACTAAGCGTATGTATCCGGATATTTTGAATTACGATGTTTTATCAGACATCACAGGTAATTTTAAAGCACCTATGGGTTGTCGTTCATTTTTACCAAAATGGACTGATGAACAAGGGAATGAAGTTAATGCTGGTCGAATGAATTTAGGGGTAGTTACAGTTAATTTACCCAGAATTGCTTTATATGCCAAAGGTAATGTAGAACAGTTTTGGACGATTTTTAATGACAAAATGAATATTATCCATCAAGCTTTAGCATATCGAATTGAACGTTGTAAAGAAGCCAAACCATATAATGCGCCCTTACTTTATAAATATGGGGCATTTGGAAAACGTTTAAATGATGATGATAGTGTAGATGAATTATTTAAAAACGAACGTGCTACGGTATCAGTTGGATATATCGGCTTGTATGAAGTTGGAACTAGTTTCTTTGGTCCAGATTGGGAACACAATGAACAAGCACATGCCTTTACGGTTGAAATTGTTAAACGTTTAAATGAACTTTGTGCAGTTTGGTCAAAAGAAAGTGGTTATCACTATAGTTTATACTCAACCCCTGCCGAGTCATTAACGGATACTTTTTGCCAGGATGACATCAAAAAGTTTGGCAAAGTTACTGATATTACTGATAAAGAATACTATACCAATAGTTTTCATTATGATGTGCGTAAAAATCCGACTCCATTTGAAAAGTTATCGTTTGAAGAAGAATATCCACATTACGCTTCAGCTGGTTTTATTCATTATTGTGAGTATCCTAATTTGAAACAAAACCCTAAAGCATTAGAAGCAGTTTGGGATTGGGCTTATGACCATGTGGGATATTTAGGAACTAACACATCAATTGACCAATGTTTTAAATGCGGTTTCAAAGGTGATTTTAAACCTACTGCGCGTGGCTTTGAATGTCCACAATGTGGCAATCATAATCCTAAATATTGTGATGTGGTTAAAAGAACTTGTGGCTATCTAGGAAATCCACAAGCACGTCCAATGGTTCATGGTCGACATGAAGAAATTTCAGCACGAGTTAAAAATATGACAAAAGGGATGGTACAAAATGTCGCACAATATGAGAAAGCCAAACAATCCGACACCCAAAGAATGGATGGCTAAAGATTTAAGCTTACAGTATGTTGCTGATTATAAAGCTTTTAACTTTGTTGATGGTGAAGGAGTGCGTTGTAGCTTATATGTGAGCGGGTGTTTGTTCCATTGTCCTGGTTGTTATAACGTTGCTGCCCAAAATTTCCATTATGGTCAGCCATATACACAAGCATTAGAAGACCAAATCATTGAAGATATGCGTAAACCATATGTACAAGGCTTAACTTTGTTAGGCGGAGAACCTTTTTTAAATACACAAGTATGTATTAAATTGTGCCAAAGAGTTCGTAAAGAATTTGGACATGATAAAGATATTTGGTCTTGGACAGGTTATAAATGGGAAGAATTAATGCAAGAATCATATGATAAATTAAAACTTTTATCTTTAATTGATATTTTAGTAGATGGTCGATTTTTAGAAGATAAAAAAGATTTAACTTTACAATTTCGTGGTAGTTCCAATCAGCGTATTATCGAAGTTCCAGAATCACTACAACAAAATAAGGTGGTTATTTGGGATCGATTGGTACATTAGGATTAGGAGGAATGCTCATTGCTTAAAATTACAAATTTACATGTAAAAATAATTGAAACTAATCAAGAAGTTGTTAAGGGTTTAAATTTAGTAATCCCAGATGGTGAGATTCACGTTATTATGGGACCGAACGGAACGGGTAAATCAACTTTATCACAAACTATTATGAATTCTAATAAATATGAAATTACACAAGGTCAGATTAAATTTAATGGGACTGATTTAGCTGAACTATCAACTGATGAACGTGCTCGTTTAGGAATATTTTTAGCAATGCAGTATCCAACTGAAATTCCTGGGATTAAAAATGCTGACTTTATCCGCGCAGCTGTAAATGCTATGCGACCAAATGATGAACAACCAAGTGTCTTAGAATTTATGAAGTCTTTAGAACATGATATGGATGTATTGGATATTAAATCTGATTGCACCAGTCGCTACTTGAACGAAGGTTTTTCTGGTGGTGAAAAAAAACGAAACGAAATTCTACAAATGATGATGATTAAACCACAGTTAGCGATTCTGGATGAAATTGATTCAGGATTAGATATTGACGCCCTTAAAGTGGTTTCAAAGGGCATTAATACGATGCGTGGTGCTCATTTTAGTTCTTTGATAATTACTCACTATGATCGTATCTTAAGGTATGTTAAACCAGATGTAGTCCATGTGATGATGGATGGTAAAGTTGTGGCAAGTGGTGGGATGGATTTGGCTGAAAGCTTGGAAAAAGGTGGTTATGCACAATTGCGTGACAAGTTAGGCCTAGACATTAAGTTGGTGGATGAATAATGACCGAATTAACAATTGAACAATTTTCCAAAAGTCATGGTGAACCCGCCTGGCTGATGGCAAAACGTCAGGTAGCAAGTGAAATTTACCAATCGCTACCTTTAAATGCTCAACAACGACCATATCAAATTCCAAATCCTAAATTAAATGCTACTAACGTTAATTATGATAATTTAGCATCAACCAGCTTAAAAGCGAGTGGAGTTATTATGATGGATTTATTAGCTGCTGCTCAACAATACCCCACTTTTATCCAAGAAAATTTAATGGAAAAAGCCATTCCATGGCGTGAGAATGCTTTAAACGCACGCCATTTAGCTTATTTAAATTCAGGAGCATTTATTTTTATACCATCCAATGTAGTGTGTGAAGAACCAGTTAATCTTTCAACATTAATTAATCATCAGCAGGTTGAAAAACATTTATTAATTATTGTGGGGGCTAATGCAGAGGTAACCTTTACTTTTAACGACAAGACTAGTTCAAATACTAAAGATTGTTTAATGGTTGAGGTTTTACTAGGTGATAATGCGCATGTGAAATATTTTGATGATAGCAACGCCAACAGTGATTATCATCATCGGGTATTAAATGCTTACCTTGCGCGCAATGCTTCACTAAAAATCTTTGTGGGTATTTTTAATTCTAATAATACACTTTATGATAGTAGTTTTAACCTTGATGGTGAACAAAGTGAAGGCTATCTAAACGTTATTAGTTTAGGTGTTGATAGCCAACAACAAACTATTAATGCTGAAATTGTCAATAATGGTCGTAACACTCATGGTGAAATTCAAGAACGTGGAATTGTAGCTAATCAAGCTAAGACTAATTTTCATACTAATGGAGTTATTTCAAAAACTGGTTATGGGGCTTATTCCGACCAAGCTAGTCGTTTGTTAACTTTAGACAGCACTAGTCAAGGTCAAGTTGATCCGGTTTTACTAATTGATAATTACGATGTAGTGGCTGGACATGCAGCTAGCGTAGGGAAAGTGAATGCTGACCAATTGTATTATCTTAATAGTCGCGGAATTCCCCTACGCCAAGCAAAGTTGTTATTAACACGCGGCTTTTTATTACCATTAATCGATTCTTTTCCTAACAAGCAAATGCGACATCAAATGTTAGCTAAATTGGAGGCGCGTTTTAATGTTAAATGATGAGATTCGCAATGATTTCCCCTTTTTTAAGGATAACGATTTAATTTATTTAGATAACGCGGCTACTACCCAAAAGCCACAAATGGTCATTGACCGTTTAACTAATGATTATGTAAATAATAGCTTTAACGTCCACCGTAGTAATTATATGGCAGCTCAAAAGACTACCGATGCCTATGAAAACGTTCGACATGCGGTTGCTAAATTTATTGGAGCCCAAAATGATAAATCAATTGTATTCACTAATAGTACAACTGATGGAATTAATTTAGTTGCCAATGGTTACTTTATTAATCAGATTCAAGCTGGTGATGAAATAGTAGTTGCAATTAGTGAACATCATAGTAATTTATTGCCTTGGCAACGAATTGCTAAACAAAAGCAGGCGCATTTACGCTACATTGAAATAACAACTGATGGTCGATTAAACATAAATCAAGCTGCTGAAGTTATTAATGATAGCACTAAATTAGTGGCAGTCGCTGCAGTATCCAATGTTTTAGGAACACTTAATCCAATTGAACAATTAACTACGCTAGCGCATCAACACCATGCACAAATTTTAATTGATGCAGCACAATGGGCGCCCGAGATGCCTATTGATGTTAGTGAACTGAAACCAGATTGGTTAGTTTTTTCGGGGCATAAAATGTTAGCACCGACTGGAGTTGGAGTTTTGTATGGTAAACCAGATTTATTAGAACAAATTTTACCACCAGCAGTGGGTGGCGAAATGGTGTTAAGTGTTGATCGTGAACATTTTACGCAACAGCAAATTCCCATTCGGCTTGAAGCAGGTACTCCTAATGTGATGGGAGTGTTGGGTTTAGGCGCTGCGATTGAATATTTAAATTCGGTTGGAATGCAAAATGTACAAGAGCACTGTCAGATGCTGGGCCAAAAAATTTATAATCGTTTATCCAAATTAGATGATGTAACTGTATATGGTAGTACCATTCGTGATACTGGAATTGTAACTTTCAATATTAATGGTATTCATGCTCATGATGTAGCCTCAGCTCTTGATTTACGTGGAATTGCGGTGCGAGCCGGTTATCATTGTGCAGAACCATTAATCAAGGCTTTACATACCAATTCAACCGTGCGGGCCAGCACTTATTTTTATAACACTGAAAATGAAATTGATCGATTTATTGAAGCGATTAATTTAACAAAGGAGTTTTTTAATTCCTATGGACATTAATGAAATTTATCAACGAACAATTATGGACTATGCCATTAAAGCACATAACAATTCGCTCCTAAGTGGTTTAAACACTTATCAAATTAGTTTAAATAATCCCACTTGTGGCGATGAATTAACTTTAAGTGTATTAATATCGAATGACAAAGTATGTAAAATTGCTTATCAAGCGGATGGTTGTGTGATTTTCAAAGCGGCTACCGCAATGATGGATAAAATTTGTTTAGGCCGTTCAATATCAGAAATTAAGCGTTTAGAATACCAATTTTCTCAAATGATGATGCAAAAAGATATTGATGATATTGAAAACTTAGGCGATGCGATAGCTCTACAATCAGTCGTGAAACTACCAGTACGAATTAAGTGTGCGATGTTACCCTGGAAAGCCATTTATCAAGTTTTGAATGAAGGTGAAAACAATGCAAGATGACATTTTGAATAGTAATGACGAATATCAGTATGGATTCAAAGATAGTTATCAGCCAGTATATTCAACTGGGAAAGGTTTAAATGAAAAAATTGTGCGTGAAATTTCAGCTCATAAAAATGAGCCTAAATGGATGCTAGATTTACGTTTGAAAGCTTTTAAAATTTATCAAAAGTTACCGATGCCCAAATTTGGTCCAGATTTATCTAAATTAGATTTATCAAGTATCAATTATTTTCAACGGGCTACAGATCAAGTGGCACGTGATTGGGAAGATGTCCCTGATAGTATGAAACAAACTTTTGAAAAATTAGGAGTTCCAGAAGCTGAACGAAAGTATCTAGCTGGCGCAGAGGCTCAATATGAATCTGAAGCTGTATATGCTAGCTTAAAGCAAGAATATGCTAAGTTAGGGATTATTTTTTGCGATACGGACACTGCATTACAAAAATATCCAGAGCTTATTAAAGAATACTTTGGTAAATTAATCGGTCCAGAAAATAATAAATTTGCGGCTTTGAATACAGCCGTCTGGTCTGGGGGCGTTTTTTTATATGTGCCAAAAGGTGTTCATTGTAAAATTCCTATTCAAAGTTTTTTCAGAATTAATAACGGAAGTACCGGACAATTTGAACGAACAATTTTAGTAGTAGAAGCAGGGGCTAGTGTTAACTATGTCGAGGGATGTACGGCCCCTAATTATTCAGAAGATAGTTTGCATGCGGCGATTGTCGAAGTCTTTGTAAAAAAAGATGCCTTTGCACGTTATACCACGATTCAGAATTGGTCTGATAATGTTTACAGTCTAGAAACTAAACGCGCTTCAGCGGATGAAAATGCCACAATGGAGTGGGTTGATGGCAATTTGGGTTCTAAAGTTACGATGAAGTATCCTAGTGTGGATTTAAATGGTCCGCATGCAACTGGAATGATGTTATCAATAGCGTTTGCTAGTAATCATATTTATCAAGATACTGGTTGCATCATGCGACACAATGCACCGTTTACATCTTCAAATGTGATTTCTAAATCTATTTGTAAAAATGGTGGGGTTTGTAACTATCGTGGAAAGATTAGAATGCGTCCAAATAGTGAAGGCTCTAAGTCACATATTGAATGTGACACCATTATTATGGACGATGATTCTAAAAGCGATACTATTCCTACTAATATTATCCAAAATGGTGATACTACTTTGGAGCATGAAGCAAAAGTTTCTAAAATTTCAGAAGATGACTTGTATTACTTGATGAGTCGTGGGCTAACCGAAACGGAAGCGACTAAAATGATTATTATGGGCTTTATTGAACCATTTTCCAAACAATTGCCAATGGAATATGCAGTTGAATTAAATCGTTTGATTGATTACCAGATGGAAGATTCAGTCGGTTAATTTATTGAACATTCTAGTTATTGAACTAGGGTGTTTTTATTTTACAAAAAAGGGTGATGAATATGCTAAATTTTAATAAATCCGCAGTTAATACATACGATAATACTTTTAAGCAACGTTTAAAAAGTTGGTTAACAGTTATGGGGCCAGGTTTAATTATAATGTTGGCAGATACCGATGCTGGCTGTCTAATCACAGCGGCACAGTCAGGCAGTAGCTTTGGATATTCAATGGTTTTACCACAAATTTTATTAATTCCAATTTTATTTATGGTTCAAGAGATTACAGTTAGGTTAGGTATTATTACTCAAAAGGGCCATGGTGAACTTATTCGAGATTATTTTGGCAAAGGTTGGGCCTATTTATCAGCCGGAACGCTATTAATTTCAATCATGGGGGCTTTGTTAACTGAATTTATCGGAGTTATCGGCGTAGGCGAATTATTTGGAATTTCAAAATGGTTTACAGTAACTATAACTGCACTATTTTTAATTGCGATTGCTTTGACTGGAAACTATCGACGAGTAGAGAAGATTGGGGTTACTTTAGGATTATTTGAGTTAACCTTTATTATTGGACTGTTTATGGTTCATCCATCAGTACATGAGATATATCAAGGAATGAAATCAATGCCTTTACATAATAACTCATACGTTTATTTACTAGCTGCGAATGTAGGAGCAGTAATTATGCCATGGATGATTTTTTATCAACAAAGTGCGGTCGTGGATAAACACTTGAAACCTAACATGATTCGTAAAGAACAAGGTGATACGCTGATAGGAACTTTTATTACCCAAGGAATTATGATTGGTTTTGTAGTATTATTTGCAGCAACTGTGTTTAAAGATAACACTAACTCAACTGAAGAAACGGTCTTTAATCTCGTTAATTCATTGTCTAGTTACATTGGTTGGGATGCAGCACGCCTGATATTAGGTTCTAGTTTGCTAGGTGGGGCCTTAGTAGCCGCTTTAGTAGTTGCGCTTGCGGGAGCTTGGGGCATTACTGAAACTTTGAAATGGCGTCATAGTCTAAATGAAAAACTTAATAAGCATAATTTTGGATTTTATACGATGTATATTTTAATTATTGTAGTTAGTGCTTTTACGTCTTTACTAGGTAAAAATATTGTTTCAATTTCGATTACAGTTGAGGTTATTAATGCACTAATGATTCCAATTGTTTTGGGATTTTTACTAATTTTAGAAGCAAAAGCTTTACCAGATAAATATCGGATGCATGGGATTTATCGTTGGGTAGTTATTGGATTATCCCTTGTTGTGATGGCATTTGGATTATATATGGTGGGTCCTATGATTGGGATTTGGTAAAAGTGAGAGCTTTATAATTGACATTTATTAATAAATTAATTATAGTTATGATACTAAATTAGTTGAGGGAGGATTATCACATGATGAAAACTATGTTTAACCAATGCGAATGTTGTTGTCAAATGTACGTTAGCACGAATGTGGTAACCCTTTTAAGGTGCGATTCTTTATAAGATTAATTTGACAATGATTTAATCTGTGAAGATTTCATGATAAAAGAGTCACTGCTTTCAAGCTAGCGGATACGTTAGTCTGAAAGTGGTGGCTCTTTTTTAACTATTAGTACAATATATATATTTTAGGAGTGAAAGAAATTGAAGATACGTAATATATTAGGCTTATCAGCAGTTGCAGTTGCTTTAGGAGTGGGTTTAACTGCTTGTGGTTCTAAAAATAATAGTCAATCTAGTAATGATGCTAAGACACAGACTTTGAATTTAGCAGCCAGTACCAGGCTAGATACTATTGATATTTCTAAAGCGGGTGGCTATGGATCAACCGGAAACGTTTATGAAAGTTTTTATCGCTTGGGTGAAAAAGGTAGTATAACCCCCGGTTTAGCTACTAAGGGTTATAGTAGTAAAGACGGTAAAACATGGACTTTTAAATTAAGGGATGCCAAATTTAGTGATGGTAGTCCAATTACCGCTAACGACTTTGTATACTCATGGCGTCGAACAGTTACCCCTAGCACTAAAGCACAATATGCTTACTTATTCAATGCAGTTAAAAACGGGGATGCCATTCGTTCTGGTAAGATGAATCCAGATAAATTAGGGATTGAAGCCGTTGATAAACATACGGTTAAAATTCATTTAACTAAGCCAGTCGCATACTTTAAGACTTTAATGGCTTATCCTTTATTTGGACCACAAAGTGAAGCAGCGGTTAAAAAATACGGTGATAAATACGGTACTAATTCTAAATATATGGTTTATTCTGGACCTTTTAAGATGATTAACTGGAACGGAACTGGTGATAAATGGGCATATGTTAAAAATAATCAATACTGGGATAAAAAAGTAGTTAAATTAAACCGGATTAATTACAGTTTAGTTAGCAACCCAGCAACAAGCCTAAACCTATACAACCAGGGTAGTATTGATATTACTCCATTAGCAACTGATCAATTAAAGAATTATCAAAATGATCCAAACTTAAAAGATTACTCATATTCAATGATTTCATATTTAAGATACAACTTTAATGATAAGGATGCTCAAAAGAAAGCTATTATCAATAATGATAATATTCGTCGTGCTATTTCATTATCAATTAATCGTTCAGTGTTATCACAAAAGGTACTATATTTGAAATCAGACCCAATTACTGGTTTTGTACCTAAAGGTTTAGCTCGTGACCCTGAGACAGGGAAAGATTTTGCTGACCAACAAGGTGTTAAAGACACACTAGATTATAATCCTAAGTTAGCTAAACAATTATGGAACAAAGGATTAAAGGAATTAGGGGTTAAAAATATATCACTTAACTTGTTAACTAGTAATGAAAATGCTAATTCCACTGTAGCTACTCAATACTTGAAAGAACAATTAGAAAGTAACTTGTCTGGCTTAACTTTAAACCTTACAAGTGTACCATCTAAAATTGCTAGTCAACGTGAACAAAGTGGCGATTTTGACATCAGTTTAGACACTTGGGGTGGTGACTTTAATGACCCAATTACTTTCTTACAAATTCCACAACGTGGGACTTCTTATAACTATGGTAAATATGACAGTAAGAAATACAATGATTTAGTTAACAAAGCTGAAAACGTTGATTCTAATGATGCCGGTAAGCGTTGGCAAGATTTAGTAAACGCAAGTAAGGAACTAAATCTTACACAAGGGGTTTCACCACTGTTCCAAGATGACACTTACTACTTGAAACAACCAAAGGTAGAAGGTGTTATTCATAATACTGCCGGAACACAATGGAGCTATAAATACACTTACATTAAATAGTGTTAGCAAAAAGACCATTTACAACTACTGTAAATGGTCTTTTATTATTTCTTTTGGAAAGCATTATATAATATAATTCCAATAGCTATAAAGATTATTAAAGCTATATATTTTAATAACAAATTATTTGAATCGCTTGTTTTAATCAAAATATATAATGTGGTTAAAATTAAGACAATCAATATTGAAATAGTGACTCTATTCATGAAATTTCCTTTTTAGCGTATTTTATTAATTTGTTGGTACTCTTTATCAGTTAACTTAACATAAAAATCAATGTATGAGTGCGAGCTTTTAGAGGTCAGCTTAGCATATTTATTTTTGTAAGTAGTTATTGATAGTGCTGAATCACTATTGACATTAACTACACGATACCTAAATTCTTTTTGGGCTTTTTTCGGTAAACTTGCATCACTTTTGAGATTATTGTTTACCTGTTGGTTAATAAAATTAGTTAAAAAATTAACGTTATTTTTATTATAATCTTTTTTTACTAAATCCGATTTAGCATTATAAATGTTAATATAATTGCCCTTGCTGAGTCGGTTTACTCTTTTAAAACTCGTAATTCCAAATATTATTAAAATAATAACGATTAACGCTGTTAATTTGACTTTCATATTCGTAACAAACCTCCATTATTTGATTTAAATTATAAAGGTTTATGCGATATATTTCTAGTTTTTGATTAGAAAGTTTATAATAATTACATAAAATAAGTAAAGTGAGGTTATTATTTTGCGTATTAATGTATTGCAACACACTCCTAATGAGGGCCCTGGTTCAATTAAATTATGGGCAGAAAATCATAATCATTCAATGTTTGTTTACCATCCCTATCAATTTGGTATTTTACCTAGCATTGATGAAACAGATATGTTAGTTATTTTAGGCGGACCGATGAGTCCTAATGATGATTCAGATTGGGTACGCAAAGAGCGTGACTTGATTTTAGCAGCTATTCAAAAAGATATTCCTATATTTGGAGCTTGTTTTGGAGCTCAACAAATTGCTAAAACACTAGGGTATCGTGTTACTAAGGGACCGGTTAAAGAAGTTGGCTGGGCACCGGTATACTTACAAAGTGATGTAATTAAAGATATTCCTAAGCAGTTAACTGCATTACATTGGCACGAAGAAATGTTTGAAGTACCACATCAAGCACAACTATTGTTTTCTAGCGACCACCTTATCAATCAAGGTTTTGTCATGAATCATCGAATTATCGGATTACAATTTCATTTTGAGCCCACGGAAAATGATGTTCGCGAAATTGTTGTAAATGATGGAAGTTATGCTAGGGACAATGTTTTAGGACAAAGTGCTGATGATATACTTTCACATTCGGTACCTGCTGAAAATAAAGCGGTTATGTATAAACTATTGGATTACATTAACGCTTAACAATTATTTTACCCAACTTTTACAATCAATTAATGTGCTAACGTTATAATGAACTTGTAATTTAAATTCTTTTAAATTATATTGGTTGCGTTTATAATGTGGGACACCATGATAGAAAAGGTGGGGATAACTATGAAGTTAGATAAAAATAAACGTGCTTCATTGATGAAAGTCATCATAGCTATATCGTTAGTGGGGATGGTTCAACTAATGCTAGCGATAATGGTTGGTACCTATGTTAATGACAAATTATCAGCTACAACACTTTCGATACTAATAGCGGTGATTGCCCTACCATTCTATAGACGCAGTTTAAAATTAAACTAAAAATTAAAGCGGTAACGATTAGGTTGCCGCTTTTTGTTTTATTTAATTAGCACGTAAATTATTTTTAATAAAATGAAATTAGTATGGTATGGATTTCTAATCATTTAAATTCAGAGCTGTTTTTTGTTTGTTTTTTTATTTTATCGTTAATTAACATATTATCAATAACATCCTGCATATTTAAACTATTTAGTTTAGAATATGCGGCATTCTGAGCTTCTGTGTAATATTTCTTTAGTATATCCTGTATGTTTCTCCCCACTATACATAATGGATTTGTATCTTTATCTATCTTAAATAAATCAGCATAGCCTTCAGTAGCCATAAATACATCAAAAAGAGATATATTTTTGGGTTCACCATTAATTGACGGTTGTTTATTTTCATCATTAACAATAATATTAGCTTTCCTTAATTTAATAATTAAACGTCTTACTACAACTGGTGATGTATTAATAGATATTGCTATCACACTACTTGTTATTTTTATATCTTTGTACACCTCAATAAAAGCTAACAGATGTATAGAATCGCTAAATTTTGTAGAAACTCTCATTTTTAACCTCCTGTAACTTCAAAAGTTACATATATTTTACACTATTTTGTTTATATATTTGTAATATTAGCTTTTTTTCTAGAAAAAATTTTTTTATGATACTAGAATTACCAAGTAATATAAATTAAGTTTGGGAAGTGAAAATAAATTGATTGGTTTTTATAATATTTCAAAAAAATATAATAATCAAGTAATTGTGCATAATTTGAATTTTAATATAAAAAGTGGCGAATTTTTTGTATTGATAGGGCCTAGTGGGAGTGGAAAGACTACAATATTAAATATGATTAATCGTTTAGTAGAGCCCACGAATGGTAGAATATGCATTGACTTGAAAGATAATAAAGATTACGACTTGAAAAAACTACGTTACAGTATTGGGTATGTTTTACAGTCATATGAATTGTTTCCAAATATGAATATTGCACAAAATACAGGTATTAAGCTTAGATATTCTGGGATGGGTCTTAAAAGCCGCAAAATCAAAGTGAAACATTTATTAGATGAAGTCGGACTATATTATGAGAAATATGCTAATAAGATGCCCTCTCAGTTGTCAGGAGGAGAACAACAAAGAGTTGCTATAGCTAGAGCACTGTCTACGGGTAATAGTATTGTATTAATGGACGAGCCATTTAGTGCTTTAGACCCTATATCAAGAAATAAAATGCAGGAATTAATTCTTAAACTTCATAAAAAATATAAAATAACCATAGTCTTTGTAACTCATGATATGAATGAAGCTGTTAAATTAGGTGATAGAATTGCTATCGTTTATAATGGCAATTTACAACAAGTTAATACAGCTGAAGTTATAATTAATAACCCTAAAAATAAATTTGTATCATCGTTTTTTGAAAACTATTATTAAAATCTTTAAATTAGTTTATTTATAATAATATTTATTAAAAGGAACTGTCTATGGAATCAATAAAAAATTTTTTAGTCAATCAACATCACGAAATTATTTTGGCAATAAAAGAACATATTATTATGTCTATAACAGCTATTGTGATTGCAACTTTTATTTCTATATTTTTAGCTTGCTTATTAATAAATCATAAGAAAGTTAGTCAAATTATCTTGAACTTATTTGGAGTTGTACAAACAATCCCTAGCTTAGCTATTCTAGGAATTTTGATTCCTATCGTAGGAATAGGAAGTAAACCATCCATAATAGCTTTAGTAGTTTATGCAATTATGCCTGTATTCCAAAATGCTTATACTGGCTTAAATAATATTGACCCTAAACTACTTGTTTCTGCAAAATCTTTGGGACTTTCAGAAACTTTTCAACTTTTTCATATAAAATTGCCATTAGCATACAAAGATATTTTAGCCGGTATAAGAGTTTCAACTGTTATGACTGTTGGTGCTGCAACTTTAGCCTCTTTTGTTGGAGGTGGTGGGTTAGGTACTTTTATTATGTCTGGAATACAAACCAATAACAATTCAGAAATAATAGTTGGAGCAACTATATCAGCGTTACTAACGTTGCTATTTTCATTTTTAATTAATTTAATTAGTAAAATTTCACATAAAATGGTTATTTTAACTTCTATCTCAGTATTACTAATCGTTTCTTCTTTAACATTGTATAATAATTTTTCTAGTAAAAAAACCATAACCATAGCAGGTAAAATGGGGAGTGAACCAGAAATAATAATTAATATGTATAAGCAATTAATTCAAAATTCCAATAACATTGATGTTGTTTTAAAACCAAATTTTGGTGGAACGTCTTTTTTATACAATGCATTAAGAAATCATAGTATTGATATTTACCCTGAATTTACTGGTACAGTTATAAAAGATGTTCTAAAAACTAATGAAAATATTCCTAAGAATCCGCTTTCTTATTATTTAAAATCAAAAAATGAATTAAAAAAAAGATACGATTTAGTTTATTTAAAGCCTATGAAATATCAAAATAGATATTGCTTGGCGATAAATAAACAAGACGCATCATTTTATAATATTAAAACAATATCTGATTTAAAAAACAGTAGTTTAACAGCTGGGTTTGATCCCGATTTTATGAAAGAATATACTAGCAATAAGGGGTTAAGAAAAACATATAATCTTAAGTTTAGAAAAGTTGTATCTATGGATGCTGGCTTGAAGTATAAAGCTCTGAACAAAAAAGAGATAAGCATAACTGACGCTTACACTACAGACTCGCAACTGAGGAGCAAAAATGTTTTAGTTTTAAAAGATGATAAAAACTTTTTTCCGCCTTATCAAGGAGCACCTCTAGTTAGAAATGATTTCTATAATAAAAACTATAAAATAGTAAAGAGCTTAAAAGTATTGCAAAATAAAATAACAAACAAAGACATGATTAGAATGAATTATTTGGTTAATACAAAGCATCAAAAAGCAAGTGATGTTGCTAGAAAATATTTGTTAAGAAAAAAACTTATAAGAAATTAGGTGTTTTATATGAAAGCAGTTGTTGTTAACAAACCAGGATGTTCTGATGTTTTAGAGCTTAAGGATGTTCCAATTCCTAAAATAAAAAAAGGTTGGTCAATAATTAAGGTTAAAGGTTTTGGAATCAATAGGTCTGAAATATTTACTAGAGAGGGGAAGTCACCGAGTGTATCGTTTCCGATAATTTTAGGTATTGAAGTTGCTGGCATAATATATAAAACTACTGATGAGTTATCACTTCCTGTAGGTAAAAAGGTTATTTCTATCATGGGAGAGATGGGTCGTGAGTTTAATGGAAGTTATGCTCAGTATGTCTTAATTCCTAATAATCAAATATATACAATAAAAACTAAGTTAAATTGGGAAGATTTATCTGCAGTTCCAGAAACATATTACACGGCATATGGATCATTAAAAAGTCTAAATTTACAAAATGGAGATAATCTTTTAATCCGGGGAGGAACCAGTGGTGTCGGTGTAGCTGCAATTAATTTAGCCAAATCATCCAGTAAGCTCATAAATATTACAGCCACGACAAGATTTATGAAAAAGAGAGAACTTTTAATTGGTTCTGGAGCAAAAAAAGTTGTTTTAGATCACAATTATCAACTCCAGACAAAAAATAAGTACGATAAAATTTTAGATTTAATAGGACCTAAAACTATATTTGATTCTTTTATACATTTAGACAAAAAAGGTATATTATCGCAAACTGGAGAACTGGGTAATCAGTGGAATATTGAACGATTTGACCCAATTTTTGATATTCCTAATGATAAATATCTAACAAGTTTTTATTCTGGGGACGTTGATACCAACTTATTGCAAGGAATGTTTGACTTTATTGATGAACATAGTGTTAGTGTTAAGCCCAATAAAGTTTTTAAATTGAATCAAATAAAAGAGGCCCACGACTATTTATCTAGCAAAAAAAGCTTTGGCAAAGTAGTAATTTCATTTTTATAGAATTTTAATCGTATTGATACACTTTTGTATAAAAGTTTGCCTTCTTTGTGCGGTATCCTTAGCTTTATCCATGCTACCTAAGATAAGTACATTTTTAACTTTTATACCACAGTATCCTAAGACTAACTTTTTCCATCTAAAAACTAAATTAAGCCCTAGTTTGTAGAATAAGGATGGAGCGTGGCTGGACATAAAGATGTCGGCAGTCTTACCTTTTAAAAGCTTAATTTGCTTGCCACTATCTTTATCGTATTTATATGCGAAACCAGGGGTAAAAACTCGATCGATTAGTCCCTTTAAGATGGCTGGTTCAGCAGACCACCAGACCGGAAAGAAAAATACCAAATGGTCAGCTTGTTGAATTAGCTGTTGGACCCTTTTAGGATATGTTTCGTCTGACATGTGTTGTCGATAGCCGTATTGTAAAACTGGATTAAAATCACTTTGACTGAGATCTACTATGGTTACTGTATTACCTTGTTGTTTAGCTTTTTTATAATAAGCTAGGGCGTTTTGACGTGTAAAAGATTTAGAATCGGGATGCCCTTGAATAACTAAAATGTTCATAATTAAGTTACCTCTTAATTTTTAAATTTATTGTTTTGAAATAATTCACTATAAAACACGGATTTACGAATGGTGGTTGTTAACTTCTTTGAATAATAGTCAGCTGATGCAGAGCCGCTAATTAGCTCACCATTGGCTTCGAAAGTATCTTGAACATTACGAATGGACATCATTTCAGTTGATGGCATTACAAAAGCACCTAATTTTGACAACACAGTTGATAGTTCTAAACCACCAAATTGACCAGCACGCATATTATTTGAGTAGGAGATAATAAAAGCAGCTTTTCCACTAATTTGATTAGATAAATAATCTAGAGCATTTTTTAAAATAGCTGGAAATGAGTGATTATATTCAGGAGTTAAAAAAATGTAGCCATCGGCATCTTCCATATCATTAATCCATTGTTGTTCGTTATCAGGTAGCTGACGATTTTTATTAGCCATTGGAGGAATTGATTCATAGAAGAATGGTAATTGATAATCTTGTAACTTTATAAAGTTAAATTGTGCTCCGGTTAAGTTTTCGTATGCACTAACATTTTCTTCTAAAAAGTTAATTACGTTTTTTCCAAGCGCAGTTTGTCTAGAGCTGCCCAGGATAATATTAATTTTAGTCATATACTGTTACTCCTTTAATTCGTATTATTTATTCAGTTGAATACAAAGTTATTATAGTTTAAAATGTATATATGTCAAATATTTATTCACTTGAATAAAAAAGGAGTAGAGAATTTGCCAGATGTTAAACACCTAAAACAAGCCCTTGATAATTTAATTAATCAAGACAGTCAGCAAGACCATGAAAAAGCATGGTTAATTGAGCATATGGATAATGAAAATGCTAGAAACGTAATTAATAAATTAAGTACCCGTGATTTACATGTGATTGCTGAAATTTATCAATCGCAACCAATGCAAGTTAAAAGATTACCCGACAAACTAAAACTATCACAACCGACGATTTCACGTGCCATTAATAAATTAGCCGGGATGAATGTATTATCACGCTATAAAGCCACACATAACGGTAAAGAAATCATTGTTAATTTAACTAGCTTAGGTAATAAAATTGCTGAAATTCATGCACAATTAGAACTTCATATTAATCATAGATTAACGCAGGCTTTAGCTAAATATTCATCTGAAGAGATTAATCAAGTAACTGAAGTCTTACAGAAGTTAAGTAAAGTTTAATTTATCTTAAAATATATTTAGCAATTTTTGAGATACTTCTCCATTGTAGTAATAAGTATGTTATTATCTTTCTTATTAATTGATTATTTCAATTAGGGGGAGATTATTTTATTTATGGGTTATTTTAATATCATTTTGATTGGCTTAATAGTTCCAATAATTATGGAAATATTATTAAACATTGCCAACTTTAAGTATAAGAAACGTTTCACGCTATTGGGCAGTCTAATTAGACTTATTTTAATGGCAATATCACTGGCGGTGTTGGCTTATATTCCATTTTTATTAGTTAACATTACAGGAATCATTTGTTTTGCTAGTATCTTTTTTACCGCTATATTCTATGTATTACCATTCGTGTTACTAGATCTAGCTAAAAAGACGAGCATCAGTGATAAGTTAGCTAATTTTCGTTATAAGCTGTTCGGGACAGTTTTTGGACTAAGTATTTTACTGTCATTCGTAATCTTAGCAGCAACTGCATTATCACCAATGACTAGTTATAATTCATTGACCACGCAAACTGCACATACCGAAGATGTACCGACTATGAAAAAAGACGAAACACCAGTGGCTATTTCAACGGATACAGCCCGCTCAGAAATGCGTAAGGCAATGAGTGACATTGATAATTCACAGTACTATGTATTGAATGACAATATCCAAGCACAATACTACAAGGGTAAACCAGTATACATTGCTGGAATTGACTTTAAAGGCTTTATGCAATATAACAAGATGCACGAATTACCAGGATATTTTATGATTAGTGCAACTGATCCAGACGCACAACCGCAATTCATCAAAAAGCCAATTAAGTATGCGCCAAGCTTTTGGTTTAATCACAAATCAGACCGAGCTATTGCGCGTCAAAGTTTGGGTTACAAGGAACTAAGTGATGGTGAACAATTAGAGATTGACGATAATGGAACTCCTTACTATGTAGATACACTTTACAAAAAGGGGAACATTAATGGTCGTGTAAACTACAAACAAGTTAAAATTGCTGTATTGAACGCCGAAACCGGTAAGTCTACTTTATATAAACCGCAAGATGCGCCTAAATTTATTGATGAAGGTTTTACTTCTGACGTGGCTTCTGGAATGAATGATATATATGGTAAATATAATCATGGCTTTTGGAATACTACTATTTTTGGTGCTAAGCAAGGGGTAGCTAAACCTACGCATAACGGAACTGAAGACGGTGTTACTAGTATGTTCGATAAAAATGGTCGAATTCAATATGTTGAAGATTATACCAGTAGTGATTCTAGTAAATCAGCTATTGGGTATTCAACTACTGATGCTCGTACTGGTAAAATTACGTACTATAAATTACAAAACGTAATGGATTCGGATTCGGCAACTGATAATGCGAATGAAAATTATCGAGCTCAAAAATGGCAAGCTAAAATGCCAATTTTATACAATGTTTATGGACATCCTACTTGGGTTATGAGCATTTTAGATAACACCAATACACTACGTGGATATTACTATTTAGACGCTGCTAATCAGAACTTATACGCTAATAGTTCAACTGCTAATGCTACTTTAGCTGCCTTTCGACAAGCTTTAATTACTAAGGCTGGGACGAACGGGAACCATAACTCGATGAACTATAAAAAGTATCAAGGAGTTGTGGACCGGATGGCTATTGTAAATGATGGTTCAAAGTCAGTAGTTGAGTTTATGTTAAAAGGCAATAAAACTATTTTTACTGCTAATCCAGCTCAGAATAACCGCACCGCTTTAATTCGACCAGGTGATAAGGTTGAATTTAAAGCTAGTGTAGTGGAAGATGAATCCAATGGTAGCGTAACTGAATTTAAGGCTAACTTTTAAATAACTAAAGAACCGTATTTACTTACGGTTCTTTTATTATGGATTCATTATTGCCTTTTTGATTATATGTGGATATACTCAATGATAATACTGGTGGGAGAGTGATAAAATGGATGATAAGTTAGATGTTTCATCAGGGATGAGGGATGCATTACCAACGGTTTTTGGATATATTGGAATTGGGTTAGCCTTTGGAATTGTAGCAAAGGCAGCTGGTTTGAATGTACTATTAGTTGCATTAGTTTCCATTATTACATATGCTGGCTCTGCGCAATTTATATTAGTTAGTATGTTAGCATCTGGGAATGCAATGCTTGGAATTGTTCTAGCAGTTTTTTTAGTAAACTCTAGAATGATTTTAATGAGTATGACAGTAGCACCATTTTTAAAGCAAGAATCGATGCTAAAAAATATTTTAGTAGGTAGTTTGTTAACTGATGAAAGTTTTGCTTTAAGTATGAGTAAAGTTAACTATACTAACAAGATTTTAAATTTTTCCTGGTTAAATACGGCTAATATTGTTTCATATTGTACATGGGTATTATCTTCAATATTAGGAGCATTATTAGGTGGATTTATAACTAATCCAGATAAGTTAGGTCTGAATTTTGCTTTAGTAGCTATGTTCATTGGATTATTATATTTACAAATGATTGGTGATAAAGAGCTTCCATTCAAACTACAACTGATAGTTGTTTTGATAGTGTTAGGATTAGTTTACTTAGGGTTAATTTTTATCCCCAGTAATTTATTAATTATTGCAGTAACTATTGTGGGATGCTCATTAGGGATGGTGATTAAACATGCCTTCTTTTAACTTTATAGTGACCACAATTATAGCTAGTGGGGTGGTTACTTTTTTATCACGTGTGTTACCGTTTATTTTACTTAAAAAATTTAAACTTTCTAACAAGGTAGTAGAGTTTTTAAGCTTTGTTCCAATCGTAATTATGTCAGCGCTATGGTTTGAGAATTTGTTTCATCAAAGGCTGGGTCAACTACCTTTAATAGATTACAATAATCTATTAGCCACATTCCCAACAATTGTAAGTGCAATATTAACACGCAGCTTATTAGTAGTCGTAATCGTTGGTGTTATATCTTTAGCGATAGTACAGATCATTTTTTAAAAATAAAAAAACCTATCAACAAAATATTTGATAGGTTTTTTTCGTATATTATTTTATGATTGTTACAACATCAGACAAGTTCATTCGATTACCTTCAATTTTATTAATCGGATTACCTTCATCTCGGAAACCTAATCCAATACCCAATAAGAAAGCCCGATTTTGAACATTTAAATGTTCACGTAAACGATCAGGGTATTTTATAAATTCAAATGCAGGCATTGAATCAATGCCTTTGTCTTGAGCAGCAATCATTAATGCTTCTCCCATAGCACCAGCATCGTATAATGACCATTCTGTATAGTTACTAGGTAATGTGATATAAGCGACAGCAGGAGCATCAAATAGATTATTAGCCTGAATTTGCTTCATGTTATCAAATTCATTACCAAACATTTCTAAATCTGATTTACGTTTATTACTCATATTATTTTGAGATTCAATATCCCAGTCTTTAATGGGCGTGAATTTTATATCAGATTTAGTGTGGATGTCAGGATTTTCATTAAGGTTTTTGTGCTCTTTACGAATTTGATTTAACTTATCCCCCTTAGCAATCACAATTCTAGAAGGTTGGGAATTAATCCAAGAAGGTGACTTTTGAGCTGCTTTTACGATTTCTAATAAATCTTCATCGCTAGGAACTTTTTCATTAAAAGCTCTAATTGATTTACGATGATTGATGGCGCTAATTGCATCCATAAATAAATTCTCCTCTCCATGTTTACTTACTAAAATATAGTACAAGATAATTCAGGATACTTCAAATACCTAGTTTTGTACGTTGTTACTTTAACAAATGGACTTGATAAATTAGAAATATATGATAACATTAAAATAATCTTAATTATGAGGTGGATTATTAATGAGTATCAAAGCAAAATTACTAAAAGGAACGGCAATTGTTGCATTGATTGCACCGTTAACACTAAGTACAGTTGGATTAAGCAATGCTAATGCTAAAAATGTGTCTCAAACAAAAGAACAAAAAGTAGTTGTTAACAAAATTTCTAATAAGATGTATGATGCTGTAACCGTAATGAGCTTAGACTTATTACCAACAGTTAGAGATTACCAACCTACAACCGAACAGGGTAAAAAAACTAGAGACATAATGTTACAAATGTTAGACTTAAATACTTCTAAAGAGAAGTTCAAAAAAGACTTTAAAAAAGCTTTTAAACAAGGTATGAAAAATAACCAACAAGCTCAAAAAGTGTCAACTAAAGCTTTAAATCGTGAATTAAAAGCAATGTACAAGGCATTTACTCAAGTTAAACCATCTGATTTAAATAATTTAACACAACAAGCTAAACGTTGGTTACTGGTAATTTTAGAAGTTAATGACGGTAAAACAACCATAACTTTACCACCATTACAAAAATAATTTAAAAAAGACGTTTTTATAACGTTTTTTTATTTTGTCTTAAATAAATTAAAAGGCTTTTATATAATGATATACTTGAAAATTGGAGGTGAAATTTATGTTTAGTCAAAAATATGATTTAAGATTTCTGAAAGCGATTTTTATATACTTTATTATGTCTTTAGTTATTCTAACTATAGATATTAAAATAGCTGGTAGTAACTCTTATGTATATATAGCTATATTATCAGTTTGGTTCCTGGGAGTATTAATATATGAATTAAAGCATATTAAGTCTTATCTTAGTGAACAATGGCAAGCATTTAAGCAAAATAAGCTGAAATATATAATAGCAATAGCATTATTTTATATAATTTTGCAAATAGCTGTCATGATAGCTGGTAAGATTTTTAATGGATTTGCACCAGCACATAACCCATATCCTAGCTATGGTTTCCCAGTTGAGACTTGGATAGGATTAATAATGTCTATATATGTAGGAGTTGTTAACTTAGGAGTTGCCTTTGTTGAGGAACTAGCTTTTAGACATGAAATGATGTACCGTTTTGGAAGTAACAAATCTCTAATGATATTGTCCGTTGTCATATCAAGTTTGTTATTTGGATTTTCTCACTACTACAATTTCAGTGGAAGTCTGATTGCATCACTTTCTTATGCAGTAGCTGGGGTTGTTTTATCTATTGCCTATATAGTAAGTAAAAACATATGGGTTCCTATAATTACTCACATGCTATTTAATGGAATAGCAGTAGTTTCTACAGTTATATTGATAGTATTTAAAATTATTGGAACTATTTAACTTATTGAATAAAAAATCGGCTAACTCTAAGTTAGTCGATTTTTTGTTTTTTTCTAATTAGTGATTTCACTTAAATCTAAGTTTAAAGCCTTTGCTACTCTAGTTCCGTAGTCGTGGTCTGCTTGATAAAATTGTTTAGTTTCTAAAACCTTATTTTCATGACTATTAATTGAACCTAAAGTGCTTTTTATAGTTTCAATTAAACGTTGTTTTTCATCTTCTGAATAAACATTATATAGAGCACCCGCTTGAGAGTAATAATCATTGGCGTAAGTGTTATAGTTGCCAGCATTTCCACTAATATCAAAGGGGGCAGTTTTAGCTGATGAGTCTTCCACAGGACCATTTTGACTATTTGGTTCGTAATTTACAGAACCATCTTGACCTTGGGACATAAAACCATCTCTAGAATAATTTTTGACATTATTTTTAGGACGATTAATGGGTAGCTTCTCATAATTAGCACCTAGACGATAACGTTCAGCATCTTTATAAGCAAATAAGCGACCTTGAAGCAATTTATCAGGTGAAGCCTCAATACCGGGAACTAAGTTTGCAGGCGAAAAAGCAGCTTCTTCAACATCATCAAAATAGTTATCAGGATTTTGATTTAAAACAAACTCTCCAACCTCTTGCAAAGGATAATCCTTATGAGATACTGTCTTAGTTACATCAAAAATATCATCTTTATAGTTTAATCCATCTTTAAATGGAATTATTTGCACACAAACTTTCCATTTGGGGAAATCGCCTTGTTTAATGCGATCATACAAGTCTTGGATTAAATAATCAGGGTTAGATGAAGCAGTCTTTGTAGCTTGTTCTTCAGTCATATTTTTGACGCCTTGTTCTGAGATGAAGTGGTATTTAACCCAAAATTGTTCGCCTTTTTCATTAACCCACTTAAATGTATGTGAACCATAGCCATTCATATTGGCATAGCTAGCTGGATTACCACGGTCACCCATTAAGTAAGTAACTTGATGTACAGATTCAGGAGAATGAGCCCAGAAATCCCATTGCATATCTTGAGAACGTAAGTGTGAATCAGGTTCGCGTTTTTGCGAATGAATAAAGTCAGGAAATTTTAGCGGATCATTAATAAAGAAAATAGGAGTATTGTTACCAACAATATCATAATTACCTTCATTAGTGTAAAATTTCAAGGCAAATCCACGGACATCACGTAAAGTATCAGGGTATCCTAATTCTCCAGCAACTTCTGAAAAACGAACAATCATATCCGTTTTTTTATTATTACCGTTGAAAATGTCAGCCTTGGTATACTTACTCATATCATGAGTTAATGTAAAAATACCTTTAGCACCAGCACCTTTAGCATGTACAACTCTTTCAGGAATACGTTCACGGTTAAATTGAGCAAGCTTTTCAATTAGTTGATAATCTTGCATAAGTACAGGACCACGATTGCCAGCAGTTAGTGAGTGATTATTGTCAGCCCATGGTTGTCCTTCGTTAGTAGTTAACTTATCAGACATAAAATTACTTCTTTCTTTAATTATATTCCAATAAATTATATCTGATATATCTTTTATATTAAAGGATTTAGCTCACACTGAAAGTTTTTATAACACAAAATCACTTAATTGATTATTAACTTCTTCATCTGAAATTCCAATATAACGTTTGGTGATTGATGGGTTACTGTGATTAAGTACTTGCATAACCATTGCAATGCTATTGGTTTTTTTATAAAAATGATACCCAAAAGTTTTACGCATAGTATGCGTTCCTAAATCATGTCGTCCCATTTGAAATTCAACGCGTCGAATAACTTTATAAAATCCATTTACAGTAATATGTTGGGAAACATTATGCTTTCTAGAAGGAAACAGATAATCATCAGGTGATGTAAAATCTTGATGTCTAATATATAAATTCAACTCTTTGGCGATATTGTTTAAATTAACTTGACGTTTTTTACCAGTTTTTTGTTCATATATATAAGGGGTTTTATCATGTAAGACTGTTCCAACTTTGAGTTGTACGATATCGCTACACCGTAACCCGGTATTAATGCCTACCATAAAGATCATTAAATCTCGTTCGCCGAAATGCCCCTTACTTAAAAACTTTTTAACATTTGCGATGTCTTCTTTGGTTCTTAATGGTTGTACATCAGTTATTAATAGCTTTTTGTTCTTGCGATTGTTTATCATATTAATGACTCCGATACTTATTATTAAAGCTAAGTATACCATATTTAATTCCTATTTTTATTTAAATAACAACATTTTTAGGAATTCAATAAGAAATTCATAAACTTTTCTAACTTTACTATTTCGTTGATATATCAGCCTTTTGAATTCCTTGTTTTAGGCAAAAGTAGGAATTCAAACTTATAATTATATTTCTAGCTAGTGTTTTGTAAATAAAATATTCTAAAATTTATAGGCGTTTTCTAACAACACGTTCAAAATTTTGATGAGTAATTGTATTAACATAAGCGTTTAAAAGCGCGATGATTTTTTAGCCTAATTACTAGCTATGAATGAACCATTGGAATATTATTAAGTCAGTTAATAGGGGGGACAATTATGAATGAAGATATTTTATTTAATCCAGGTAATGCAATTGTTTCAGATATAAATCCAAATGATATTATTCGTACCGCACAAATTACTGCAGATAAGCGTCAACAAAAAGATACTTTGGTAATGGTTAAAGATCATAATAATAATGAACACTTTTTATTTGAGATGCGCGATCAATTAGGAGACAGTGACAAAGATAAAGCAAAAGCATATAAAATCGAAAGAAAATTCTGAGCATTGACGAATAGCATGAAATGAGTCATGCTATTTTTTTATTTATTTTTTATTTTGTTAAAGTAACAAATGACATTTTAACTAAATAAAAAAGAACTCGTTTAAGAGTTCTTTTAACAATTATTTATTTTCTTTATCTTGAGCTGCTTGCGCCAAAATATTTAAATAATTAAACGGACGGTCGAAGTTTGGCTGGAATAGCATATCAACCATAGCTAAATCGTCAATTGTGTTTTTGTTTTGAATACATACAGATAAAACGTTTGCAGATTGTGAAACGTCATGTTTACTCATTAATGCTCCACCTAGTATACGACGCGTATCTGGATCATATACTAATGACATTAATACTTCTTCAGTTGTTGGCATAAATTCAGGACGATAATTATCTTTAATAACTACTTGATGTGCCCGCACATTATCGTCTTCTGCCATTTTCATGGTTAAACCAGTCGAAACAATTGTATGACCGTATAGTTCTAAACCAGACGATGACTGAGTTCCCATATATTTTGTAGTTGGTTTTTCGATATTATTACCTACTAAAATTCCTTGACGTACGGCATTTGTAGCTAATGGAATATAAGCAGATGTATTAGTTGGATTATAGTGAACTGCAACACTGTCACCAGCTCCAAATATATCTGGATCAGAGCTTTGCATGTACTCATTAGTAATGATAGCACCGTTAGGCATCATATCTACCTTCCCTTTGAGTAAATCCGTGTTAGGCTTAAATCCTACACATAAAATGGCCATATCTACAACTGTATTCCCTTTGTTAGTAGTAATAGTCAATTCATCATCACCAGTAAAGCTTTGCACCCGTTCACCTAAATTAAGCTTTACACCATGTTCCAAATAGCTCTCTTCAATTTTATCAGTAAAGGATTTATCAAAGTACTTATGCATAACACGGTCATTAGTATCAATTAAAGTAACATCATGGCCATGGTTAGAATAAGCTTCAACTAACTCTGCTCCAATATAACCACCACCAACAATAGCTACACGTTTGTTATCTTTAGCAATCTTAAATAACTTTTGAGCATCATACCAATTTTTACAAAAATGAACTCGTTTATTATCGGCGCCTTTAATTGGTGGCAAAACAGGTAGTGAACCGGTGGTCATAACTAACTTGTCGTAACTATCTGTAAAGACTTTATCTTTTTTAATATCTTTGACTTCAACTTTTTTATTTTTATTATCAATTGAAACTACACTGTGTAACATTTTAACATTAGCACCTAGCGTGCTTAACTCTTGTGGATTTGAATAGAATAACCCTTTAGGGTCAGCAACTTTTCCATCTAAATATAAAGCAATTCCGCAAGATAAGAAGGAGATGTTGTCATTTCTTTCATAAACAGTAACTTCAGCATCTGGATGCTCTTTTAAAATTTGTTTTACTGCAAAAGTACCAGCATGGGTACATCCAATAACAATAATTTTCATATTCTTAACTCCTTTGTATAATGTGCAAATTATTTTTAACACATTAGTTTACAAACATAATTATAAACTTTGTGAAAAAAAACACAATTATTTAACGCGAAGTTAAGTAAAATTTTAGATATGTTAAAATTGCTTTATAAATATATAATTAGGGGAATGCTATATTCATAAAATTTTAGATATATTAAAGAATACAATTATAGAATGGTTAATTGTAGTAATTATAGCAGGAATGTTTTCGGCTATTCTATTACCGTTATTACATTACATTGGACATGTTAATTTCCCATGGCTTAATTTTAGCAAAGTTTTTGAATCGATAGTGGGACTGTTTATATTCTTTTTAATTACTAATATGTTCAACTCCTCTAATAATAAGTAAAATTATAATCCAAACATTTGCAATTATTGTTAATAGGAATAACATTATGCTTATGGAAGTGATTTTATGAAAATTGGATTTATCGGAACAGGTGTTATGGGTAATGGTATGATAGCTAATTTAATTAAAGCTGGGTACCAAGTTAGTGTCTTTAACCGCACCAAAGCTCATGCTGAATACGCAATGGGATTAGGGGCCAATTGGATAGATACGCCTAAACAAGTTGCACAGGAAAATGACGTAATAATCACTATGGTCGGGACTCCCCAAAATGTTGCAGATATTTATTTTGGTGACAATGGAATTATGAACGGTGCTAGTGAAGGTAAAGTATTAATTGATTCCACAACAAGTAAACCTAGTTTAGACAAAAAGATTTACGAAGTAGCTAAAGATAATGGCATCAGTGCTTTAGATGCTCCTGTATCAGGCGGTGATGTCGGTGCTAAAAATGGTACGCTTACCATTATGGTAGGCGGTAATCGTGAAACTTTTGAAAACGTAATGCCCATATTTAAATCAATGGGACAGCAAATTAATTTCTTCGGACCCGCTGGTAGCGGTCAACACACCAAAATGGCAAATCAAATCATGATTGCCGGTACGATGACTGGAATGACCGAAATGCTTGAGTATGGTAAAGCAGCCGGCTTAGATTTAGATAAGTTAGTCAACATTGTGGAAAATGGAAGCGCTGGAAACTGGAGTTTGAAAAACTATGCACCTAGAGTGTTAAAGGACGATTTTAAACCCGGCTTTGCTGCTAAACATTTCTTAAAAGATTTGAGAATTGCTCTAGAATGTGCTCAAGAGATGAACATTCAACTACCATCAACTAAATTAGCCAAAAAACTGTATGAAAAAATGGTTGATCAGATGCATTTAGGAAATGATGGAACTCAAGGACTTATAAAAGTATATAAATAGTAAAAAATTCACCTATGTATTAGGTGAATTTTTTTACTATAAAGGTTGATGAATCATTTTTACGTGTGGAGTGGAAGCAAAAATAAATGAGTCGCCTTGCGATGTAAAGCCAGCTTTAGCATAGAATTTTTCCACTTGCTGTTGTGCTTCTATTTCAATTAATTTGTTAGGGAAATACTGCTTAATAGCTTTCATTATGTTGTCCAAAAGTTGTTTCCCTAAGCCTTCTCCACGGTGCTTAGAACTAGCTACGACTCTTCCAAAAGTTACGTGTACATCTTCTTCCATAATACGTGCGTACGCTATAATTTCATCGTCTTTTTCATAGAAAATATGCTTTGCTTTTAAATCATGCGCATCCAGTTCCTGATAGATACGCTTTTGCTCGACAATAAATGTTTCAATCCTTAAATGCATAATTTTGTAAAATTCTTCTATACTTAAATCATTAAAATTTTTAATTTTCCACATAATAATCACTCCTTAAATAGTATTGAATTTATATTAGATATACTATTATAAAAACTATTTTGTTCCTGCTCGCTCAAATTACTTAACATCGAAATAATTTGCTCGTTTGATTCATTGTTTAACCTTTTGCTAACTGATATACCTTTTTCAGTTAGCGCCAAATTAACTGCACGCAAATCTGATTTTGATTGAACCTTATTAAGCATCTGCTTTTTAACTAAACTATTAACCGTCCGACTAACATAGCTTTTATCCAAGTTTAATTGGTTAACCAAATCCTTAGGTGTTTTAAAATGATTTAAATATATTTCTAACAATAGACGAGCTTCAGACCATTTTAAACCAGTCTCAAATATATTCTTATTCATAATGCCTAATTTATTAGTATATTGACGGTTAAATTGGCGGATTTTTTCTAACTCTTTTTGATTTAGCAAACAATCACTTCTTCCTTTGTTTAATAAAGTATAGCATTTAGTTGACATTGTCAACTAAATGCTTAAAAATAAACCATCTTATTAAGATAAGATAGTTTATTAAGCATCAAGCGTTACTTTTGGAAAAGACAGCACAACCCAATGCGATTATTAAAACAACCATCCCAAACAGATAAGTTACAATGGGGGAAACCACATTGTATAAAACTCCAACCGTTATAGTACCAGCTGGAACCGCAATCATGGCCATACTAGTAATAGTGCCGCTCACTGTAGCTAACATATCTGGTTCAGTCATCTCAATAATTAAAGCATTAATTTTAGCATTAGCCTTACTAACAAAAAACGCACCTAGAAAGAGCATCACAAGCAATATCCAATAATTTTTTAGCAGTGCAAAGTTTACGAAAATCAAAATAAGTAGTATTGTTTCAAACACTGTAGTTACTTTAAATGATAATTGATCAATGAGCTTAAAATTAGTAACACCGCCCAGAACTGT
>NZ_AYYQ01000008.1 GCF_001435995.1 Apilactobacillus ozensis DSM 23829 = JCM 17196 | reverse complement strand
ATGTTTAATTACTTACTTCCGTAAGTTCCTTACACATCATCGATTATCAAAATCTTATTCAGTTTTCAAAGATCTAATCTAAATTGGTATATAACCAACTTCTTTATTCTAACAGAACTTTTCAAGTTTTGCAAGAACAAATTTATTTTTCTTAATTGCCTATCTGACAACAAAAACTATTATGACATTTTTTTATTTGAATGTCAACAACCAATTTTATTTTTTTAAAATTATTAAATTGGTATATGTTGTTTGTCTCAAATGACAACGTTTTATATCATATCAATTAAACAATCTTAAGTCAACAATTTTTTTAAAGTTTTTTTAAATAAAATTTATAATTAGAAATCAAATCATACAGAATATATAATTTAGAAAGAAATTATATTTAAGGAAGATTAAAATGAATAAAAAAATAGTAATCGTATCTGCTAAAAGAACTCCCATTGGAAAATTAAATGGAGCTTTAAAATCTTTAAGCGCTGTCGATTTAGGAACAGCCGTTTCTAAATCTGCAATACAAGAATTAAATCTAGCTGAAGAAAATATTGATCAAGTTATTTTTGGCAACGTGCTACAAGCAGGAAACGGTCAAAACGTAGCTAGGCAAATTGAATTAAACACTGGAGCAAATTTTTCTAGTACTGCTAATACCATTAATCAAGTATGTGGATCCGGAATGAAAGCCATTCGTAATGCTCAGATGGAAATTCAAATGGGCACCGCAGATATAATTATTGCTGGTGGAACCGAAAGTATGTCTAATGCACCATTTTTAAATAAAAACATTCGCACTGAACATAAGTTAGGAAATATATCACTTGTTGATTCTATGCTAAATGATGCGTTAACTGATGCTTTCAGTGGTAAACATATGGGAATTACAGCTGAAAATGTAGCTAAAAAATTTAATATTAGTCGTAAAGAACAAGACGAATGGGCTTTCTTATCTAACCAAAGAGCGATTGCTGCTCAAGATAATGGATGGTTCCAAAACGAAATCGTTCCAATAGAAGTAAATGAATCAAAAAATCATTTCATAATGCGTGAAGATGAAAGTATATATAGAAAAACTAGTTTAGAAAAACTTAGCAGCTTAAAAACTGTATTTATGGAAGAAGGAACTGTAACTGCTGGTAACTCATCAAGCATTAATGATGGAGCATCCGCCTTAGTCTTAATGAGCGCCGCTAAAGCTGAAAGTTTACATCTCAAACCATTGGCGACGATTGAAGATTATACTGAAGTCGGTATTGACCCAGACATAATGGGATATGCACCATATTATGCTATTCAAAAAATATTAAATCGAAATAATTTAACCGTTGAAGATATCGATTTATTTGAACTAAATGAGGCCTTTGCATCACAAGTCTTAGCAGTGTCTAAAAATTTAAACATCACACCCGACAAACTAAACATCGCTGGCGGGGCCATTGCACTTGGTCATCCCTTAGGCGATTCAGGTGCCCGTATCATTACTACCCTAATCAATAACCTAAAAAGAACCAATAAGCATTCTGGTATCGCTTCAATTTGTATCGGTGGCGGTATGGGAATGGCTATGCAAATATCAGTAGATTAAAAGAGGAGCTCTCTCCTCTTTTTTAATTTATAGTTATAAACTAGTGGTTTATAATTAATTATATAAATGTAATGATTCTGAAAGGGTGGTTCATATTGGCATTTAAAGATAGTAGTTTATTCAATAGTAGAGAATTGAGTTGGATAGACTTTGATGATCGGGTTTTAGATGAAGCCTCTGATAAGAGAAACCCTTTATTAGAGCGGCTTCGATTCGTTGGAATATCACAAAATAATTTGGATGAGTTCGTAAATATTCGTGTAGCATCATTGCACAAAATGATTTCAGTAGGTTATAAAGGTTCTGATGCCGCTGGCTTAACTGCTAAAGAACAGCTACAAAAGATTTCATCAAAAACTCATAAACTAGTCAAAAAGCAATATGACATTTTTAAAAATCAAATTATGCCAGCCTTAAATCGACATAAAATTAAAATATTGAAAATTAATGATTTAAGTCCTCAACAAAAAAGTTATGTAGATAGTTTTTTTGATCAAAAGTTATACCCAGTCTTAACTCCCATGGCAGTTGATGTATCGCGACCATTTCCATTTATAGCCAACGATACTTTAAACATCGCTTTAAGAATTTATAAACCGGGTACCGAAAAGAAAAAGGCCATCGCTTTTGTTCAAGTCCCCGACGTATTCCCGCGTGTCATTAAACTCCCCTTTGCGGAAAATAGCTTTGTCATGCAAGAAGACATTATAAAAAGCAACATTAGAAAGTTATTCGTTGGATCTACTATTCGTGAAATGGCATGTTTCACCATTACTCGAGATATGGATATGGATGTCGCTGAGTCAGATACTTCAGACTTAATGAAAGAAATTGAACAAGAACTTAAAAAAAGACAACATGGAAAAGCCATGCGCATTGAATTCGAAGCAGATATGTCATCAACATTAAAAAAATATATAACTAAAAAAATAAATTTACATGAAGATGACTGCTATGCTATCCATGGTCCCGTTGATTTAACGTTCGTTAATGGTTTAATTAGCCAAGTTAGTGGTCATGCAGATCTTTTGTACCCTAAATTTGAACCATATTTGCCTAAAATCGTTAGAAACGGTAATATTTTTAATTTAATTTCTCGAAGTGACCTCTTTTTCAATCATCCCTATGATTCATTTGATATCGTCACAAAGTTCATTCAACAAGCTGCGGAAGATGAGAACTCACTAGCCATTAAAATCACTCTATATCGAGTTTCATCAAAATCACCTATTATAAAATATTTAAAGAAAGCTGCTGCTAACGGTAAACAAGTCACCGTATTAGTCGAACTAAAAGCACGTTTTGACGAAGAAAACAATGTTCATTGGGCCCATGAATTAGAAAAAGCTGGTTGCCACGTAATCTATGGTTTAGTTGGTTTAAAAACTCATTGTAAACTCGCCCTAGTTATTCGCAAGGAAGGCAATAAAATTAGTCGTTATATGCATATGGCAACTGGTAACTACAATGAATCGACCGCTAAACACTACACTGACATGTGTATATTTACTAAACATCAAGAAATGGGCATGGACGCCACTAACATCTTTAATATGTTATCTGGATTTTCACAGCCACCTAAGTTTCATAAACTAACCATTTCACCCAATGGCATTCGAAATAAGTTAATGGAGATGCTAGATAACGAAATTAACAACGTTAAAAATGGTCACAAAGGTTTTGTTCAAATGAAAATGAACTCACTTTCTGACCCCCGTATGATTCGTAAGCTTTACGAAGCTAGTGCTGCTGGTGTGAAAATCAATCTAATAGTCCGTGGAATTTGTAACCTTAAAGTTGGCATTCCTAAAATATCTGAAAACATTTCTGTACATTCAATTGTTGGACAATTTCTCGAACATAGTCGAATATATTGTTTTTACGATAACGGAAATAATCATGTGTTCTTATCAAGTGCTGACTTAATGAATCGTAACCTTAGTCGCCGAGTTGAACTATTATTTCCAATTTTAAATGATAAAATAAAGCAACACATTTTATGGATTTACAAACAGATGTGGAATGATAATGTTAAGACTAGAGTTATGATGCCAGATAGTACTTGGCAACATGCTGAACCAAATAGTAAAATGAGCGCTTTAGATTCTCAAGCATACTTATTGCAAAACCGTCAAAGGCTAGCTGATAACCTCTTAGACAGTTTAATTAACCCTTTTAAAAAATAAGGAGGATAATTTATGAAACATTTAGCTGTAATTGACTTAGGTTCTAATTCAGCGCGCCTAACTGTAACTAGAATTCAAGATAATGGTGCCTACGAAAACGTAGTCGAGAAAAAAGACCCCGTTAGACTATCAGAAAACATGGGGAAAGAAAATATCTTAAAACAACCTGCCATCGACAGAACTATTGAGTCGTTGAAAGCATTTCATGATATATATGCACAATATGAAAATGTGGAAGTTAAGGCGGTAGCGACCGCTGCAACTCGCATTGCTAAAAACCAAAAAGAATTTATCAACTTAGTTAAAAGTGAAACTGGCATCAACTTAGAAGTTATTTCTGGAGAGACTGAGGCCCGATATGATTATCTGGGAGTAATGGCTAAAATGCCTGTAGCTAATTGTATTATTATGGATACGGGTGGTGCTAGTACTGAACTTATCCTAGTTCACAACCATATTGCCGAACACATGATTTCAATTCCATACGGAGCAGTAAATTTAACTGAAACATTTTTAGATGCCGATAAAGTTAGTGCGTATGAATTATTCTGTTTAACCGCTAAAATGCAAAATATCTTTAATAATATTATGTGGTTAAACAAGGGTCGACACCTCCCCATTGTGGCTTTAGGTGGCTCTAACCGCACTTTAGCTAAAATAATTCGCAAGAAAGTCCTTAAACAAGCTGAAGTGGATATTCAAAGTTTAAGAATGAGTTTGTCAGAAGCACAAACTATTTATGAAAACTTACTACAGTGTGATTTAAAGCAACGACGTGCAATTCCTGGAGTATCAAAGGAACGTGCTGATATTATCATTGGTGGATTAAATCCCATCATCACGCTTATGAACTTGATTGATTCGCAAAGTATCATGTTTTCAACTGCCGGACTCAGAAACGGTATTTTAAGTGAATATTTATCCAACAATTTGAACTAAATATTCATTATCTTTGACTAAAATAAATATATAAGAGTAGAATACGTTTCGGAGTGCTTATTGCACACAGCTTAATTAATAAGTTATTGAAATTATTGGATTATTTAGGTATACTCTTGTAGTTTTAATAAAAATATCGATATGAGGAAGTGTTATAATGCCTGCAACATACTTAAGAAAGTCTACTGAAAAGGATTTACCAGACATTTTGGAAGTTATTCATTCAGCGATTGCCTATTTACATGAACAAGGAATCGACCAATGGCAACATGGTTATCCTGCAGATTCAGACTTAGAAAAAGATGTTCAAAATGGAATCAATTATGTATTGATAGTTGATGGTAAAGTCGCTGGTACTGCCACCATTCATCAAGGAATTGATCCTAATTATTTAAAAATTGATGATGGAGAATGGTTAAACGGTGCTGAAAATCATTATGCAGCAATTCATCGTGTTGCGATTTCCAACAAATTCCGTGGCCAACACTTATCTCAAAAACTAGTTAGTGGATTAGTTACGGTTTCTAGCATCCTAGGATACAAAGATATCCGTATTGATACGCATCCTGAAAACATGGCCATGCAACATGTTATTACAAGCAATGGATTTGAGAAACGTGGAATTATCCACATGCGTGAAAATAACCACCCATGGACAGCTAGATACGCATATCAAATGCTAATTGACTAAAAATCATAGGAAGTTATTATGTTAGCTAATGATTGGTCAGTACAAATTAAGCTAATCGTGATGTATGCAATTGGTTTAATTTCAGTAATTAGTTTATTAATTACGTTTTATATTCGACATAAAAAAGATTTTAATAAAAATGCAATCATAATATCTGCGGTTGCTATAATAATTGCAATTATATTATTTATAGTAGTAACCCTTTAAAAAAGACATTCTAAAATGGAATGTCTTTTTTATTGCACTTAAATTGATATACGGATGGAATAAAGCTATAATGGAGGATAAAAAATTTTGCGAGGAGTGCCAATATGAAAAATTTACCAATTTTAAACTATGATGATAATAAAAATGCTGTAATTAACCCTTTTAAGAAAAAGAAATTTAGTTTTCCTGATAAATTGCTCTTCGCTTTTACAATGACTGAAAAATTCAATAAATTCATTGCCGATAATCAAGCTAAAATTATTGGTGAATATAAACGCTCACTAAATCATTTTTACGTATATCAAATTACTGTAAATGGTGAGGAAATTGGAGTGTGCCAAGGTCCTATGGGAGCGCCAGCCGCTACTCAATTCATTGAGTTTTTAATTGCTAATGGTTCTAAAGAAATCTTAGCTGTAGGCTCATGTGGTGCTTTAAAAGAAATCCCTGAAAATCGTTTCATCATTCCAGTTAAAGCCCTTAGGGATGAAGGAACATCTTATCACTATCTTCCCGCCGAAAGATCGATTGACTTAGATGCCGCATTTGTAAATAAATTAATTAATGCTCTTCAAAAAAATGATATTGAAATCCAAAAAGTTAATACTTGGACAACCGATGCCTTTTTCCGTGAAACTGAAAAATTAGTTAAAGAGTACACCGATGAAGGCTATGACGTTGTCGAAATGGAATGTGCTGCTTTAACTGCATGTGCTAAATTCCGTGGGGTTTCCTTTGCACAAATACTATTTACAGCTGATACATTAGCTGATAGTGACAATTGGGACCCTCGAGATTATGGTCTTTCTTCACACATTAAAGTGTTGCAAGTTGGCTTAAGAGCCTTAGCTGATATGTAATAAAACTAAATAAAAAGCAATGTGCAAAATGCACATTGCTTTTTATTTGATAACAACTTTAGTCCCGAAAGGAACTTTTTGGTTGACCCACTTAGCATCAGCAATGGATAATCTAATGCAACCATGTGAATTAGCCTTTTTACCTAATTCTTCAGCCTGAGAAACGACGTATTTTCCGTGTTTATCAACTGGAACGCTGTGGAATAAATAGATGCCATGATCTTTCCAGGAAGTCCAATAATTAGCCCCTTCTTTAGAAGCAGCATTATAGAAATGATTACCGCGCTCAGCTTGAATATGATATGTTCCACGAGGAGTTGCATTGTTAGCACCTGTGGAACAATTCATGGTATATAAAACTTTGTTTTGTTTACTCATTACATATACACGTTGTTGACTAATGGAAACCGATAACCAATTTTGTTTTTTTACGTTCATATTGGGATATGGTTTATTTTCAGATGGCTTTTTCCAATTAATTGTTGTCGTCTGAACCGAACTAGTCTTTTTCACATCACTACCATGACTCTTGCTATTAGCGTTAGCCTTACTACCGCAAGCAGTTAGCGTCATGATTAATGTAAAACTCCAAACTAAAAATAATAACTTTTTCTTCAAAACAATCACCTTTTTAATACGCATATTTTTCTTAATAACAAATAAAGCAAACAGATAAAACAATAATGATTGCAATAATAATTAACGTGTAACACAGTTTTTCAAACATAAAATAATGCCTTCTTTATTTTTAATATTCAACTATTTATGTCTTCTGATAAAGACCGTAATTATACTAACAATTACAAAGATAATTATAAACTCTAATATATAAAACAAAATAGAAAACTCCTTTATGAATTTGCTTATTGATTAGTATTATATATGTTTTATCAATTTTTTTGAAATTTTATTTGAAATTTTTAGCAAATTATGGTTAAATGGTATCTGTTGTTAAGTTATGAGCTGTTAGCTCAAGGTAGAGCACTCAATCCTTTGTTGAGAAGATGGTGTGCGGAACATCACAGCTCACTAATAAAAAAGCATCGATGATTAAATCATCGATGCTTTTTCTTTTTTTAATCTGCATATTTTGCAATTAAACTATCTAAATAATCATTCTTTAAGCAACCGGCAATGACCTTACGATTAATCAAATCATAATCGTTAACGTTATGGTCAATTGAGTTGGCACCCCAAGTTCCAGTCCCTAAAGTAAGTGAAGGAGCTAAGCCATTGATAGCACCTACCCCACCTAATCCACAAGGTGTATTAACTAGGATACGACAAGCTTGCATTTCTTCACCAAATTTAATTGCTACATCACGATCTTCAGTTCTAATAGCTGCAGTGTGACCTAAACCACCATATTCTAGTAATCTAGTAGCAATATCAAAGGCATCAGCTTGGTCATTAGCCTTGTAAACCGAAACCACTGGTGATAATTTTTCACCTGACAATAGGTAGTCATGGCCAATACCATCTAATTCAGCGGCTAAAACTTTGGTATCTTCGGGAACTTCAATTCCAGCCATTTTAGCAATCTTAGTAGCCTTAGCTCCGGCGATTGGTCCTTTAACACCACCAGTTTCTGGATTAAACATTGCTTCAGCTAATGCAGCTTGGTCGGCTGATTTAACGAAGAATACTCCGCTAGCTTGTAATTTTTGTTTTATTTCTTCATAAATATCATTATCAATAATCAAACTATTTTCAGTAGCACAAATCATTCCGTTATCGAAAGTTTTGGAAGCTACAACGTCTTTAACGGCTGCATCAACATCAGCAGATTTTTCAATATACAATGGACCATTACCTGGACCAACTCCTAAAGCTGGTTTTCCGGTAGAATATGCTGCTTTAACCATCGCAGGTCCACCAGTAGCTAAAGTGCTAGCAATGCCTGGATTATTTATTAATTGGTTAGTAGCTTCAATACTAGGTTCAGTAATCCATTGAATACAATCTTTAGGTGCTCCTGCAGCAACTGCAGCATCTCTGACAATTTCAGCTGCCTTAGCAGATGATTTCATCGCTTGTGGATGGAAACTAAAAACAATTGCATTTCTAGTTTTCATAGAAAGGATTGATTTGAAAATAGTGGTAGAAGTGGGGTTAGTTACTGGTGTAATCCCAGCTAGTACTCCTAGAGGCTCGGCGACTGTGATGGTCTTATCTTCCTTATTTTCATCAATAATCCCAACAGTCTTATGATTTTTAATGCTTTCGCCTACTTGTCCAGCAGCGAAGACGTTCTTGATAGCTTTATCATGAGCAACTCCTCGACCGGTTTCTGAATAAGCTAAATTACCTAACTCAACACTATGCTCTAAACCAGCTTGAACCATAGCGTCGACAATTTTATCAACTTTTTCTTGATCAAAAGCTGACATTTCTTTTAAAGCAACGTTAGCTTTTTTAACTAAATTATTAATCATTTCATTAACTTCAGTCATTATAATCCTCCCACTTTTCAATAAAATTTGTTACTAATATAAATTCTATCAAAAATAGGGCAACGTGCAAATTATTATTATCGACTAGCAGCAATTAAACCGATTACGGCCACTACTAAATTTAAAAATATATGACAAAAAGTTGAAACTACAATGTTGTATTGATTTTTAATATAAGCACCAGCAAATAAGAATCCAATTATTATATATGGAAAAATGACTTGTAAATCTTGAACTGTGTGCATATGAATTAAACCAAATAGAATTGAAGAAATAATTACTAAGGACCAAACTGGGATGTGATTTTTAAAGTTACCAATTAAGATTCGTCTAAAAATCATCTCTTCATTAATGGGAGCAACGAAAGTTAAAACAATTGATAAAGCAAATGATAGTAAGGTTCCCTTATCAGTCACACTGTTTATAAATGTCTGGTTACTTGCACTAACACCAGTCATTTTAGCTGCAATAACTTGAGCTACGGCTATAATAATCCATAGAATAATTGCTAACATAACATATTTAAAAATATGCTTTTTAAATAATTTCAATGAATCTAGATATTCATTTTTATACAAACACATTGGCCCAACAGCTAGTAATAAAACTTGCATTAACATGTACACCACTAAATATGTTGAAATGCTAGCATGAAAAACATTAGTTAGCATTGGCGTAACGTACAATAAAACTATAAACATTAAAATTGGCAAACACGTAAATTTATAAAATTGTTTGTTCATAATCATATCTCCAATCAAATTTTTTTATAACAACTTTATTATAATTTTTATTTTTAAAATGACATATTGATTGGCACAATATTTACTAATAAATAATAATTTACCGTTTTTACCTAATTTTTTACCGTCTTATTAATTGGCAAGAATCTTATCATGGATAATTTAACGAATGTGTAGTTAATTATCTAGGTTATTTCTAAATTCATCTGTAACATGCAATATAGAAAGGAGCTAAGAATGAATTTATCTGAAAAAATTATACATTTGAGGAATCAAAAAAATCTAACCCAAGAACAATTAGCTAATAATTTACAAGTTTCTAGATCAACTATTTCTAGTTGGGAAACTGGGCGTAGCTATCCAGATTTAGAAATGATTGTTCGTATTTGTGATTTTTTCAATGTGAGTCTAGATTATATATTGAGGAATGATGAAAAGATTGTAAGAAAGATAAGTTTAGATAGTCGAAAGAAAAAAAACATTAGTAGGTTCAATAATTGGATTAATCATTTTTATTGTTGTAGCATTTACATTATTTTTATATTACGCTGAGCCTTCATCAATAAATCCAACTAAACTAAAAATTATAAAAGTAACTAAAGTTCCTGTTACCATAAACAAAAAAATTCATGGAAAATATATCAAGAAAGATTATAAATATTATGTTTATGCCAAATTGAATACACCATGGTATACATGGGATAAGAATAATAACATGGCTGGAATGATGTATAACGATAAGGTAAATAAATATTTTTTAGGATGCCCAAATAAAAAATCACAAACTGTGATAGGTTCGTTTCAAGCTAAAAAGTCACTTAATATTTTTAAAAACATTCAAAAAAATAAATTTCTAAAATTGGAAATACCAGCTTTTTCGACAGGATTTAATCCTAAATATGATGCAGATTCACCATACAACATTGGTAAGAAAATAATCATAACCAGTGAATCTGGAATTAGAATTTCAAAAGAAAATACTAAGGTATTATTAACGCCTGAAGAAAACAAATAAAGACCCTGCATTTTGCAGAGTCTTTATTTGTTTTAGAGATTACATAACTTTAACTAATAATTTATTACCAGAAATGTATTTACCATTTGATAATAAAATTCTAGTTGTAATTCCATTCTTAATTATTTTCTTAAAGTGTAACTTTTTACCATTTTTATAGTGACCGGATTTACCACTTAAACTAGCATTATTGTAGTAATTAATACCACCCTTTGAAGTTACAACTAAAGTCTTACTACTTGCGTTTCTGTAGTATAAACCTCTAATTGCATTACCAGTCGCTCTAATCCAACCAAATTTTTTATATGAGTTACTATTGTAAGTTTTATAATCCATATTTTGAACATAGTAAGCAACTGGTTTACCATTTATACCATACATAACTCTTTTAACAATGAATGCAGGGCGACCTAAGTTCAAGGAATCCTTATCGGAATATTTCCAGTTAAGACGATTCTTAAATGATGGATCGTAATATAACTTAACCGATTTACCTGTATAAATGGCTACTGGTTTGGACATAAAGATATTGGATTTATTAATTCGACGGTTCGTACATGCAATCTTCAAGTTACTACTACTTTGGTTTGCGTTAGATTTGTTAGTCTTATCATTGTTACCGCTATTATTAAAATCACCGTAGTAGTAATAATTTTGAGAATTATTTAAATCGTTATTATTTTTGAATAAATTAGACATTTCATTTAAAGCATTGTCTAAAGCACCCTGAATGTCAGAAGTAGTTTGGCCGTTACTGAACATATCTTTATATTTATTAAGTATATTACCAAAGTCAGTTTTAGCTTGTTGTTTTTGAGCATCAGTAAGATTTGGTAGTTTATCAACGTCAGCTTGTAACATCATTAAGTCCGAATTTAATGAATCAGTTGCTACTTTACGATCATTATCCAAACCATTGTCATGGTCTAGTTTCAACTTGTTAAAGAAATCGTTCATTTTTTGAGTAGATATATCCGAAGCATCATTGATACTCTTGTTTGTGCCCAAATTATTAATGATAGACTTTGAATCAACCAACATACTATTTAAAGTATTTAAAGCTAATTGTCTTTGACTAGGTGATAAGTTAGTTAGTTGACCAATTCTAAGATTAATATCATGAACTTGGTTAGATAATTCGTCATTAGTATCATTCTTAACATTGTTTAAGTCATCGTCATGAGCTTGTTTTTGATCATTGACGTATTGATTAATATTGTCAATGGCGTTTTGCATAGATTCATCAGCATCACCAGTGGTCAAAGAACTATCAATCATATTGCCAGTTTCACTAGCAATATCATCAAGGGCATTGAATAATGATTGCTTAGTTTCATCACTTAAATTAGTCAGTCCGTTAATGATATTTTTAGCATTTTTAACTGCATCGTCAACCTTACTTTTATCACTAGTTTTATCATTGCTCAAGTCCGTATCATGGGCTGATTTTACATTGTTAAAAATATTATCCATGTCGGAAATACTTTGATTAGTATCTGAATTTATGGCGTCATCGGTTGCATCTTGATTAACTTTATCTTGAGCTGATTTAAACTTATCAGTTAATTGATTCCTTAAATCATCACGTTGCTGTTCTGAAAGATTAGTTAGAGTATCAATTTCATCATTTAGACTATCATACTCATTTTGTAGTTTGTCAATGGCGTTATCTTTAGATTTTTGTAAGGTTTTATCATGATCATCTTTAACGTTATTAAACATATTGTTTAACAATTGTTTTTGATTATCATAAGAAGTATCAACATCTTTTTCATTATTTTGTTGATTAATATTATCTTGATTTTCAGCAACTTGTTTAGCTAATATGGATTTAATTTTACTTTTATCACCCGCACTTAAGTTGCTCAAATCATCAACTTGATCTTGTAAGTTCTTTAGTTGGGCATCTAAAGCTTTGTTAGCGAGAGCTTTAGCCTGACGTAAGTTGTCTTTTTGAATCTTATCCTTATCAGCTACATATTTTTGAATCATTTTTTGCGTATTTGCAGACTCACTTTGTGCATCCTTAGTAGTAAGTGCTTGATTAATTTTTAACGTTGCATCATCTACATCCGCATTAATACGATCTACCATCGATTTTTTATCCAAGTCGCTTAAGTTAGTCATGCCATTAACTTTATCGATTTGTTTTTGAGCATCATCTTGTAAATCTTTAATTGCTGAACTTTTATCACTAGCTAAAGCTGTATCATGACTATCTTTGTGAGTCTTATAATAATTTTCCAATGCTTGAATTCCATTGTTTTTGGCAGTGACTATGCCAGAATTATTGTTCGCATTATTAATATTATCCTCAGCCGCTGTAGCATCACTGTTTAGTTGGTCAATAATTTTTTGCTTAGCATCGCTGGATAAGTTAGTTAAATCTTCAAGCATTTTAATTGTGTTATCACGTTTAGTATTAACTTCAGCAATCGCTGATACTTTCGCAGCAGCTAATTCTTGGTCATGATTATTCTTTAAAGTGGTAAATTGATCATTCAATGTTTTAGCATTATCAGCTAAATTTTTAGAAATATCACTTTGGTTGTTAGCTGCATTAATAGCATCATTTGCAGCAGCTATTTGCTTATCAACCGAAGCTTTTGCAGCTGTTTTAGCATCATCAGACAGATTAGTTAACCCGTCAATCTGCGCTTTAATCGCAGCTCCTTGACTATCAATTTGTTGATTAGCCAAGTTTTTAGCTTTTTGCAAACCTGTATCATGATTAGATTTTTGTTGGTTAGTGTAACTGTCCATATCCTGTTGACCATTGGCAGTTGCACTATCAGCTGCAGCATTGCTGTTAGCAGCTTCTAATTGAGCAATTGCTGTATTTAATTTAGCGTCAATCGTTGCTTTCATAGTATTTTTTTCGGCATCGGTAAGATTAGTTAAACCATCAATAACTTTTTTATCGGCGTTAGCAGAATTATTTAAGTCATCAATCTTTTTATCTTTATAAGCTTGTAAATCAGTATCATGATTAGTTTTAGCATCTTTGAAAATGCTATTCATATCATCAATACCATTATTAACAGAATTTTTAATTTGATTGCTATTATTGGAATTATTTACATTATCGTTTGCTTTTTTCAAAGCAGCATCTAATTTAGTAACTAAAGCCTTCTTATCATCAACACTTAGATTTCCTAAGCCATCAAGTTGTTTAACTAAAGCATCATGCGTTTTTTGCAATTGAGAATTTGAATCAGTAGCTGCAGTTTGCTCATTCTTTAAACCATCATCATGGTTTTTCTGAATACCATCATATAATTTCTGCATATCATCAGAATATGTAGAGACAATGCCAGTAAATTTACTTTCGTCAGTTGCTTTATCAATTTCATTAGTACCAACGGATAATTCCTTATTAATTTGGTTTTTATACTCGGCTTTTTTAGTTTCACTAAGGTTAGTCAAATTATCAATTTGAGTATTTAAAGCAGCCGCTTTATTAGCCAATGTCTTTTTGTATAAATCTTTGTTGGCTCTGATACTATCGTGCTTGCTACTAATTTTATTAAAGGCTGTGTCTAAGTCGTTTAATCCACCGGTAGTAGCTGAATCAATATCTTTTAAATTATTAGAATTGTTAACATTAGTAACTGCTTTATCATGAATAGCTTGCAAATCTTGTTTGGCAGCCGCTTTTAAGTCATCAGACAAGCCACTCATTTTATCAATCTTATCGAATTTATCCTTTAAATCATTATCTAAAGCATTTATTTGTTTAGACTTTTGATCATTTAAATTAGAATCGCCATTTTTTTGACCTTGATTCAATAAATCATCATAACTACTCTTAACAGAATTAAATGCATTAGTAATAGCAGCTATGTCGTTATTACCATTTAAATTATCTTTAGCAGCTTTAACTTTAGCAGCAAATTGCTTCTTTAGATTATCCTTATCAGATTGGCTAAGGTTATTCATTGCATCAACTTTGGTATTAAAATCATCAGTCATTTTATCAAAAGACCTAAAAATAGCATTAATGGTAGCACTAGCAACTCCTGAAACTGTATTACTATCTTCGATATCATTTTTACCATCTTGAACAGCATCGTCACCAATCAAAGGACTTAAGACATCCAATAATTTCTTTGCAGAAGCTTTAGAAACCATAAGAGCAGTACTGTCTAATGGCTTGCTATAAGCATCACTGTCATATTGTTTGCCATTGACTTTGAACTGAACAACAAACGTCATTTTTTTACCAACATTTAATGGATTAGCTACAAATGCTTGGTTCATTGGATTGGTAAATGAGACTGTAAATAAAGTGCCATTGTTACTCTCATTTATACCTTTGCTCCACCACATATAGCTGGATTGGTCTGGTCTTTGAACTCCAATTGCATAAATTGTACCTGGATAGTTTTTAGCACCTGGAACATACAAACTAATGGTGTTGGAACCGACAGTTAAACCATCAACTCTACGAATAGCAAAAGTACTATTGCTAACATTGCCACTTAAATTTCCTGAACTATCCGCATTAATAGCCTGGGGGGCAAAAGCCATTGCTCCGGTTGAGGCTACTAAAACTGATAATAATGATCCATATAATTTTACTTTTTTATTTATAATCATTTCTAATTCCCCCACTTTTGTATATAAATATATTCTAAAACTAATAATAGAATAAATAAATTTTTTTGCACAAAAAAAGCTAATCCGATATCGGATTAGCTCTGTTATTTTCATATCTCTTCAGTTTTATTTATGTTTAGTAAATGTATGAATTTATGACTTACTTTTTTATTCAACATTTTTTCTAAAGCAATTCCATAAAGATTGAGTTGTCCTCGATACTTATCTAAAATTTCATTAACATTATTTTTTACAAAGTCAGTTTTGTAATCAAATAATATAACTTGATTTTCTAATTCTACGTAACCATCAATAATCCCATGAATGAGAATCTTTTCATCAGCATCATTATTAAATCCATCAAAAATTTGGTTAGCATTTATTAATAGCGAGAAAGGTACTTCACGATGAAAATTGCATTTATTTTTAATAGTAAATTGTCCCAATTTCCCATTAAAAAATTCTACAATGCTAGACACATTAATCTTCTTAGCAACTTCGCTTAGAATAAGTTTGTCATGGACTAAATCATTAATTAATTGATTAACCATGTCAAAATCAACAGGAGCATTTAGATTAATTTTTTGTAAAACTAAATGTGTTGCCGTCCCAATTTCAGTTGCTTGAGGCTTTACATTAGACTGCAAAAAATCAGGTTGCTTAAAATTATTTTTAACATAACGGTTTGCTTGATTACTATTTTGTTCATCCACATAATTACCTAAACGAATATTATCTGGATCTTCAAAAACACGTTTTATTTCAGAAACTGATTGATAAGCCGTGGTTAGCGTAGCAATTCGATTAGAATAATTAAAATCCATGACTTTATCAATATCTTCGATAGGCGCGATTGTCGAATCAGATTCACCATTCAATTGATTTAACCATTCACTACTGTCTTCATCGTCTCCTGATACATTTGTATACTTGCCTAAATCTGCCTTAGTAACGAACGCAAAATTAAATTCAGCCTTATCACTATCTAAAATATGGAACTTAGATTCATCTACGGTAAAACAGTTATGTCTAAATAACGCTGGCCCTATCCAGTCTAAATAACTTTTAGCATCACTTCGTAGGGAGGCATCTAAAACGATATTAGATTCATCTTTAGCTTTCCCCCACAAATCTAATACTTTTTTACGGGTATTACGCTCTTTAGTTGCACCCACAATATATAATTTCTGTTCCGCTCGTGTTAGTGCCACATATAGTTTACGCATTTCTTCGGCTAAAGTACTACGGTTTTCTACTTTTACAATCATTTGGCGTTGTAAAGTATCTTTTTTTACTCGACTTGCGGGGTCTAAATAGGTAATGCCTAGCCCTAAATGGTCATTTAATACGTATGGTTTATAAGTATCTTGTAAGTTAAAACCATGTGAAACATCTGCTAAAAAGACGACTGGAAACTCAAGCCCTTTACTACCATGAATGGTCATCACTGATACCATATCATCATCGGAAGTAGCGTTGGCTTCATCTAAATCGTTATTTTGGGCTTGCATTCTTTTAACGAACCTAATGAATTGAAATAACCCTTTAAAATTAGATTGTTCATAAACCTCTGCACGGTCGTATAAAGCATGTAGATTGGCTTGGCGTTGTTTACCACCTGGCATCCCACCTACATAATCTAAAAATCCAGTCCTCAAATAAACGTCCCATATTAAATCTACTAATTCATGCTGTTGCGCCATGTCACGAAAATGTTTCAAATCTTCTAAAAATATTTTTATTTTTTCAAATACATGGTCTGAAAAATCTGTATGTTGCATATCATCATATTTATCGTAAAAATTAAGCACCGCTGAATAGTAGTCACCAGTCTTACTATTAATTCTTAAATATGCTAATTGATTTTCGTCTAATCCCACGATTGGCGAACGTAAAACTGCCACTAGTGGAATATCTTGGTAAGGATTATCAATAATACTCAACAATGAAATCATAATTTGAATCTCAGTCGTTTTGAAATAGCTTTGTGCTCCATTAATTTGCACCGGAATATTATAACGGTCAAATACATCCGACATAATTAAATTGTTGTTTCGCGTGGCGGATAATATTGCTATATCTGAATATTTGATGGGACGCGTTTGTTTTTGATCACGATCATATATAGATTGCTTACCTACCAGCTGATTAATTTTCTGGGCAATTAACTCAATTTGCCCATGTGCACTATCACTAACCTGGAATTGATTATCTTCTACATCTGCTTTATCTTCATCTTCACTGTCGCTTTCATATATAAGTACATCCACGGTTGATTTAAGTTCCTTTGGATAATAATCGGCTCCCGCAATCAATTTAGCAGGCCCAGTATAATCAATTTCTCCCACTTGATTATCCATAATTTGTTCAAAAATTAAATTAATAAATCGATCAATTTCTTTGGTTGAACGAAAGTTTTCGGATAAAGTTATTTCGGCATCTTGATTATCGGCATCTTGATATTTACTCATTTTATCAATGAACATGCTGGGGTCCGCTAATCTAAAACGATATATTGATTGTTTTACATCTCCCACCATGAACATATTACTAGGGTTATTTTTCGCAACAGTTCTTAATATTGCATCCTGTAAGTTGTTATTATCTTGATACTCATCCACCATAATTTCGTTAAATTGGTCAATTAAATTTTGTCGAACATTTTGAGCAATTTCACTTTGGTCAGATAAAATATCTAACGCATAATGCTCAATGTCGATAAATTCAAAGGCATGGCGGCGAATTTTCGCAATTTTATATTCATGACTAAATTTTTCAATAACTTGCACTAGTTTAGTAACTAGTTTTTTAGAATGTTGCATAATCGAAAGATTATCAGCTTCCGTGAGCGTAAAATAATCATTTCCCATTTTAATTAAATCTTTTTTAGCAGCATCCCGGAGATTTTTAGCCCGGTCATGAGCATCTTTTTCAACATCGGAATAGGTTTTGTTAGTTCTAGGGAAAGTTGCGAACTTAATTCCATAAAAAATGTTTCTAATTTCGTCCCAACTATCAGTGCTTAAAGCTATATCAAAAGCATTTAATTTCAAAATATCATCATTAATCACTTCAGATGCTTTAGCTAATCCATTATTTTTAGTAATGTTCATCGCACTTTGTAAGGTTAATTGAATTTGTTTTAATTCAGTCTGAATTAAATTTAACAAGTGTTTACGATAAAAGTCACTTTCGACAATGGAATGGTTGTTAATTTCATATTGATTAATCGTAGAAACTAACCAGGCATGTGGGTCTTTATTAACATTCGCATAATCATAAACTTTAAATACTAAGTCCGTTAAACCATCATCAGAACGGTCACTAGAAAAATTAGCCGTCAATTGGGCAAATGATTCATCACTATCATTAGCATAAAAGTTTTCACGTACTTGTTCCCAAACCTGCTCTCTGAGCATCGCAATCTCTGTTTGGTCCGCCATAACTCTAAATTCAGGGTCTAGGTTAATAATATAGTAATATCTTTGCAAAATAGTCTGACAAAATGAATCTAAAGTTGAGATATTGGCTACGGGTAATTTGCGTAACTGCTTTAATAGGAATAATTTTTCCTGGTTATCTTTAGAATTATTCAATTCGGTTCTTAAAGCTGTTTGAATTCGTTCACGCATTTCTTTAGCAGCTGCACGCGTAAAAGTTACAATTAGTAACTCATCAATACTGATATTTTGCTTTATTAATTTATTAATTACACGATCCACTAATACACGGGTCTTACCTGAACCAGCAGATGCTGAAACTAAAACATTGCCATCGTATTGATTATAAACAGCTTTTTTTTGCGAATCAGTATATTGCATATTAGTCCTCCGTCTTTAATCTTTTAATAAATTCTGATAGTCCCATCGAATCAACTTCACGATAATTATTTTCAGTTAACAATGGATCGAACTGCATAATTGATTTATAAGGTGTGTACTTCATTGCATTACTGTTTGGTGCCCATTTGGCAGGTGCTATATCAATGTTACCTGAAAAGATCTCGTGTCCGGCATGCTTAATTAAATCTTCATTATGAGCAATCATCAATTCTAAATCTGCTGGTTCCACGATTGGGCTAGTCTTTGAAAAACTACCATTTTTATTTTTCCGAAGTGGGAATACTTTTGAGCTTCCATAATTTTCATCACTAAGTGCACGATCAATTTTATTTAGCAATTCATCATTATTAACTAAAATGCCTGAATATTTTTGCTTATTTAAAAAGGCATCTTCAATACTTTTATTAATTTCTTTAATCGTTAGTTTTGGATTGTTGATATGCATGTATACCGCCCCAGCTAAAGCTGCTTTTTCAGTTTCTGTCCATAAATCTAAGTTCTTAGCCAATACATCCAAATAAGTCAGCATTTGCATGGAAGTTCCATCATATATCTTGCCAAACTCTAATTTATGTTGGCTAGATTTATAATCCACGATTCCAACATAATCGCGACCATTAACGTTCATAACATCAACTCGGTCAATTCGGCCCCGAACGTTGATAAGTTTAGGTTCTTGAATAACCTGGTCTGGCGAAAGAACAAATTTTAAAGGATTCAAATCGTTTTTTTGTCCAACTTGACCAAATGAGATTTCAGTATTGCGTGGACGCATTGGCGTATATTTACTTTGTTCATGCATTGTTAACAAGGTTCGTTGAACAGTTTCGACTAATTGCTTTTTAATATATTGCATTCGATAAGAACTTTGTAAAATGGCATATTGGAAATCTTGCGCATCTTCCAACATTTTTTGAGTAACTTCACCGACTAAAGCTCTTACGTCTTTAATTTCTAAGCTTGATAAATCAATCTTTTCGGCATTAATTTTACGCATGATTTTATCCATTGCTTCATGGTAGAACTGACCAGTGTTCGCTGGTGATAAATCAAATACGTTTCTTTCTTGAAGTTTTAAACCATATTTTAAGAAGTACTCATAGGGATTACTATAAAATTGTTCTAATTTTGAAATCGAAGTACTCAATTGGTTTCCGTATAATTTCGTAATAATTTCCGGAGATAATTGTGTAGGAATATTTTGATATTTTAAACCACCCAATAATTTTTGAGTCAATGCTTTAAAGTTAAGGTCATGCCCTAATTTTTGATAAACATATTTCCAAGAAGCTGATAGTTCAACGTTACTATTTTTACTATCTTGACTAGCTTGTACTAAACGTCTTAACGTTGAGCGCTTTGTTCCCAAAAATTTATCAATATTAGATGATTTAGCATCTGCGGTAGCTGGTAAATGTTTAATTTCAATGTTGAAATGGTCGGCAATTCTAGCCACATATGGTGAAATATTAACTACCGTATCTACGTCTTGACTAGCACTAAAACTAAAAATTAATTTTTGTGAACCAACTAAAAACGATAAATAGTTCAAATATTGGTCATCAGCCATTTGACGTTCGGAGGTATCACTTAAGTACTGCTCATCAGTTAAGTAGTCACTTAAATCATCGCGATCAGCATCGTTGAATAAGTTGTCATTAACAATATGGTCAGGCATTACATCGTCAGTTGAACCCATCATAAAGACAACTTTTCGATTATTCATTTGTACAATTCCACTTTCAGAAATTGCCACTTGGTCTAGAGTTGAAGGAATTTGGTTATAACTAGCACCTTCAAATCCAGCTTGTAATAGTGCTAAAAAATCTTCTTCCTTAAATTCAGTATCACCCAATACCGTTACATAATCGTCTAATAAGCTACAGAATGTATTCCACACTTGTTCTGGACGTGTGGATGCTTCTAATTTTCCTGCATTAATTAAATTATTGCGCCACGTATTCAGCTGGTCGGAAACCCCAATATCCACCATAAATTGGTACAAAATAGTAGCTGCCTGTAATCCATTTTTAGCTGCCCTTATTTTTTTATAAAATGGTGGTAACGTATCTTTTATAAAATGACGAATACTATTTATTTGTGTAGTTATGGCATCGTTCTTATCAAATTGCACACCAAAATCGGCATCATCGCTCCAGGCATACTGCCAATCTTCCTTTTGTAACCATTTATTACCTTCATAGCCATTGCGTAAAACTAAATTCTCAGTCAAATCAATTCGATTACGATAATCGTTGATATCAAGGTAATCACCATTGGAATCTTTAGGAATTAACATTTCAGTTTTTAATAAACGCATCACGTCAGCATATTGGTAACTTTTGCCATGCTGGCTGTCAATGCTAAATAACGCATTCAGTAGTTCTACTAACGGATGGTCGGCCATGTTTTTTTGAACATCATTAAAAAAGGGAATGTCTTCCATATCAAATATCGGTTTAATAATGTTTTTATAGCTATCCAAATGTCTAGTCATAACTAAGAAATCCGAATATTTATAATTTTTAGTAGCTACCATTTGCCGAATCTGATTGGCTATATACGAAACTTCCGCATAATTATTATCAGTTTGCCAAACTTCAACCGAATTATTTTCCAACTTAGCATCCCTGATTTGACCCATCTTAGCTGATTCTTTCCAATAATTATCTAACTTTAATAGGTCTGCATTTACTCTAGGACGGTTGGCATAGATATCAGTTAATACATGCTTATTATGCATGCGTGCTAATTGGTAGAGTTCATGATATAAACGAGCAGACTTATAAAATAAATCTGGTTCTTCTGGTAATTGGCTAGGATACGGTTTATCCAAAGTTAAGTCAATAACCACTAGGTTGGCTTTTTTTATCATGGTTTCAACTATCGCACGTTCTTGAGCCGTAAGTTGTGAGAATCCACTGATGTAAAAATTAGTTTTATCCAGCTTGGTATCAGCTTGGTTTAAATAACTATTTAAAATATCTAGCATATCGGATTTATGCAAATATTTACCTAAAGTCCGTGCTTCAAATTCACGGTATATAATTGCAAAATCTTTTAATTTATCATTTAATTCTGACTTAAAATGATGATCCATATTGGTTAACTGGTCTAAGTCATCTGCTGAAATACAGCCTGCTTGCATCTCTGCAATTTGTTTAGCTATTTTAGCAACGAACCCAGTTTGACCAAGTTCACCATTAAAAATCGTTAAGTCAGCTTGATGGTCCAAGATGATTTGGTAAATCAACATGTTAATTCCAGATTCACTTAATTGTGGTTTTTGGTATTCTGGATGATTTTTCAAGTAATACCAAACCAATCGAGTCATTGAAAAGACTTGTAGGTTATTGCTAGCAAAAAAAGGATTATTTTCAATATTTAAATGCTTTAAAGTATCCACTTCTGACTCAAACTTAATATGGTTGGGAACGATATAAAAATTCTGTTCATCAGAGTGATTATCTAGTCTTGCTTGCATACTTTCGATTATTTTATCGTTGTGGTCGTATCCAGCGGTTCCGATAATAAATTGTAATGACATGTAACTACCTCTTAATCTTTATAATTCAAAAATGACAACTAACTATTAGATGGTAATTTATTTTCCAATAAAACTTGGTTCGTGAAAAATGCTAATTTATTAATTATCACAGCCTTCTCTTCATAATCATGTGTAGCTAACTTATGCTGCATAATCGCCCAACAAGCTAGATTATCTGTGACTGGTAAAATATCTCTAATAATTTTCAAATCTGAATGGTCGAATTTATTTTTAGCATTTAAAAATGTTTGGTAATCAGTGATTAAACTCATACTAGGTTTGTCATCAATCGAATGATTAGTTCGAAAAATAACTAAGTGGACCCTTTGTTTAGCGTTATTTAAATCATTTTTAACGTTTTTAATTTCTTCATCTGTAATTTGTATTTCCAATATAACCACTCCAATTATTTTTCAACTATGCCAATAGAAGCATTGTTGTATTTATGATGTTGCAAAGCATCGTATGCCACTTTGGCGACTGCAGCAGTTGAGACTTTTCCAGCAGGCATTAATTGTCCTTCTTCATATAAATAAGTTTTTCCAAAAGTATTTTCTACTAATTCTACCGGTCTTAAAATTGTATATGGAATTTCATATTCATCGACTATTTTGATAGCGTATCTTTGTTCATTTAAATATTCTTTCACATCTTTTACTTTTGGATAGTCGATTGGATTTTCCAATTCTTTATCAACGCCGGCAGTAGAACACATTATAAACTTACGAAGATTAATTCGACAATCATTAATTGACTCAAAAAGAGCTTCAAAATATAAATCTACATCCATTGGTCCCAAAAAAGAATATATTATTTCAACATTTGATAAGTATTTTGTATAACTATTTTTATCAGATAAATTCTTTTCGTCTATGGTAACAACATCAAAATTGTTTCTTTCTAACATTATAATCAGTTTTCTAGCTATTAAATTGTTTTTACCTAAAACTAATATTTTTTCCACAATATCAACTCCATACATTAATATTATCAAGCGGTTAATTATTATGCTAATCATTTTAAATAATAATTTATTTGTTGCATAATTGTGTTATTAAAATTTTAGGAGGTTAATTATGGTTAAAATTGGAAAATCAGAAGTATCAACTACAAGTCTAGGCTTAGGCACTAATGCAGTTGGTGGCTACAACCTATTCACTGGATTAAAAGATACAGACGGTATTGATATTGTAAAAAAAGCATTAGATAGCGGAATTACCATGTTAGATACAGCTTTTGCATATGGTATGGGACATTCTGAAGAATTAATTGGTCAAGCTATTCAAGACTATGACCGTAGTAAATTTGTAATTGCCACTAAAGCTGCTCAAGACGTTAAAAATGGTGAAGTTCAAATTAATAACTCACCTGAATTTTTAAAACAGAGTGTTGATGAAGCATTAGAAAGATTACAAACCGATTATATCGATATTTTCTATATACATTTTCCTGATGACCACACACCTAAAAACGAAGCTGTAGCAGCTTTAAATGAAATGAAAAAAGCTGGTAAAATAAAGGCCATTGGGGTTTCAAACTTCTCACTAGATCAAATTAAATAAGCTAATCAAGATGGTTTAGTGGACGTTGTAGAAGATCAATATAGTTTAATTCATCGTGAAGCTGAGCAAGAATTATTCCCTTACTTAAGAGAAAACAACATTTCATTTGTGCCTTTCTTCCCATTAGCATCAGGTTTATTGACTGGTAAATACACTAAGGAATTATCATTCCCTGAGGGTGACATTCGCAGTGAAAACCCTGATTTTAAAGGTGAACGTTTCGAACGAATTATAGATAAAGTAAATGAAGTTTCTAAAATTGCCAAAACACATGATGTAAGTACCGCTCAATTAGTTTTAGCTTGGTACATGAAGAACCCTGATATTACAGTTGTAATTCCAGGTGCTAAGAAAGCTGAACAAGTTGCAAGTAATGCAAAAGCAATGCAAGTAATTTTATCAAATGATGAATATGATAAGATCAACGCAATTTTTGAATAATAATTTCACACATAAAAGATAGCTAAATTGCTATCTTTTTTTATTTTAAAATAAAAATAGTTCGTTTATTGATTTAATATAACCTATTATGTTAAAATAAATTTGTTGCTTTTTAACAAAATACGAACTATTTTTGAAAGAGGTATCTACTAATGGGGTCAAAAATTGCTAGTTTTTTCAAGTTTGACGAATTAGGAACCAACTATAAGCGTGAAACTTTAGCTGGTTTAACTACATTCGTATCTATGGTTTACATTTTATTTGTAAATCCGAACGTTTTAAGTGCTTCAGGTATGGATAAAGGAGCTGTGTTTACAGCTACTGCATTCGCTACCGCAATCGGATGTTTCTTAATGGGAATTATTGCTAATTATCCAATTGCTATTTCTACTAGTTTAGGAATGAACGCTTTCTTCGCATATTCAGTTTGTGTGGGAATGAAAATCCCTTGGCAAACAGCATTAGCCGGAACTTTTGTAGCTGCAATTATTTTTATTATCATTACTGCATTTAAGTTGCGTGAAATGATTATTGATGCTATTCCTAGTGATTTAAAGAGTGCAATTGCCGGAGGGATTGGTTTATTCATTGCATTCCTAGGTTTAAATCAAGGTGGTTTAGTTGTTGCGGATAAAAGTACTCTTGTAACTTTAGGTTCATTCCATGTTGGAACTACTTGGTTAACTATTTTTGGTTTGATTGTTGCAATTATTTTAATGAGTGCCAAAGTTCCTGGATCTATTTTTATTAGTATGGTAGCTACAGCAATTTTAGGAATGTTTACCCACCTAATTCCAGTTCCATCACAATGGGTAGCAAGTATTCCTAGCGTTAAACCTGTTTTCTTAGCTGGTTTAACTCACATTGGTGAAATCAATACTTTACAAATGTGGGTCGTTGTATTTACATTCTTATTAGTTTCATTCTTTGATACTGCCGGAACTTTAGTTGGTTTGGCTGAACAAGCTGGCTTTGTTAAAGATAATAAAATTCCAAGTGTTGGTAAAGCATTAACTGCCGATTCAGCTTCAATGCTTACTGGTTCTTTAATGGGAACTTCTCCAATGGGTGCTTTCGTTGAATCATCTGCTGGAATTGCCGTAGGTGGAAGATCTGGTTTTACAGTTATTGTTACTGGTATTTTATTCATTTTAGGTACATTCTTCTCACCACTATTAGGCGTTATCACCGACCAAGTTACTGCACCTGCATTAATTTTAATTGGAATGTTAATGGCCCAATCACTTAAAAATATTCATTGGGAAAAATTTGAAATTGCTGCGCCAGCTTTCTTAATTGTCTTAGGAATGCCTTTGACTTACAGCATTTCCGATGGAATTGCTTTAGGATTTGTTGCTTACCCAATTTCAATGATTGCTGCTAAACGTGGTAAAGACGTTAATCCATTTATGTACGCACTAGGAGTTATCTTTATTATCTTCTTCTGGGTATTAAATGAATAATTAAATTTAATAATTGATAAAAAAAGCTTAGATTATTAGTCTAAGCTTTTTTTATAACTAAAAATATTTTATTTAATTAATTTAACTAATTTCTTATTTGCTTCAAAGTAATATCCGTTAATAGTTCTGAAAAAATATTTATAGTCTTTTTCTATTAATTTATTTACTGAAACAATTTTACCCTTTTTAAATGTTTTATAACTATGTTTGTTTAAATTCTTACTTAAATTAACATTTTTTAAAGCTATGACATTACTACTACCTAATTTAATTTTAGTGTAATATAGTTTTCTTACATAGCTATCGTTTGCGGTAATGTATCCTTTAGAATTATTAGATTTAACATGATATCTTAATAATCCAGTTTTAGATTTAGAATATCCTAAAACTTTAAAATAATTTCCCTTTTTATAATACTTAACAAATTTATTTTTAGAAAATTTTGTATTCTTGTGCAAACCTATTTTCTTTAAATTGTAAACATAAAAGGGTCTAAACTTTTTTGGTGTTGTTGGTGTTGTTGGTGTTGTTGGTGTTGTTGGTGTTGTTGGTGTTGTTGGCTTAGCATAATTATCCCAAACATAGGTACCAGCTTTTATCGGAGAGTTAGTATCTAAGATATCTCCTAGAGGATTATGATCTGAACCTTGGCCTATTTCTTTCCAGTACTTTTGTGTAGAAACAAAAGTTATATCACCATCTGTAAACTCTTTATTATCACCAGGAACATCTGGCAGTTTAATTTTATTATTCTTTAATAGCTCGTTATTATTACCGAAAGTATTGTTACTGATTTTTATTTTCCATAAACTATTGGATCCCTCAAAAATGCCGGAATCGGCATTATTAGGAATTGAAAACTTATTGCTAATATTAATATATTTTATACCACTATAGGCGAACATATAAGGAGCTACTGTTACCTTGTCCATATTCCAATTACTTAAGTCTAATTTGGAAATATTAGTACCTAAAAAAATTGTATTCATATTAGTAACATTACTAGTATCCCAACCACCAACATCAATTGATTCTAAACTAGAATCTGCAGAAAACAATTCATTCATATTGGTAACATTACTAGTATTAAATTTAGACACATCTAAATGCTTAACTTTTGGCAAATCTGCAAAAGCTCGGCTCATACTAGTAACTTTTGTAACATCCAATTTGCTTAAATCTAAATTTTCCAATTTAGGATTAGACTGAAAAATAGATGTCATATTAACAACGTTGGATGTATCTAAATTCTCCATATTTTCAATACTTTCTAGATTATCCATATCAGAAAATAAATAACTAGAGTCTGTAGGAGCATAAACTTTTCCCGATAATATAATATGCTTTATTTTACTTACATTATCACTATCTAAAGTATCCGCTATTCCTTTAGATAATGTGCCACTTTCAATCGTTAAAGTACCATCACTATCTAGTTTCCAATGACATGTACCATTTGTTCCTTCCGTTACAACTTTATCATCAGCCTTCACATTATAATAAATTGGATGACTAAAATTATTAAAATTGCTAAAAAACATTATTCCTGAAAATACAGTTATTAAAAACAAACATATTTTTTTAGACATAAATAACACAACCTTTCTTTTAATACAATAACATTTAAAGGTAATTAATTAAATTAACTTTAAAAATAATTAAAATAAACATAGGCTTGCGTTTTTCAATTATAATAATTTAAAAAGCAAAGAGGTAGCAATATGAAAGAACCAGAAGCTCTATTAATAATCGATTATACTAATGATTTTGTGGATTCCAATGGTGCTTTAACAGTTGGTAAACCTGGTCAAAAGATTGAACCATACATTGTAAATTTAGCAAAACAATTTAATGAAAATAATCAATGGGTAATTTTACCAACTGATTTACACGAAAAAGACGACCCCTTTCATCCGGAAACAAAATTATTTCCACCACATAATTTAGCCAATACATGGGGAAGAAAGTTTTATGGTAACCTTCAGCCTTGGTTTGAAGAACATCTAAATGATGACAAAGTATATATGTACGATAAGACTAGATATAGTTCATTTGCCGGCACTGACTTAGATATAAAACTGCGCGAGCGAAACATTAAGAAAATTCATTTAGTAGGGGTTTGTACGGATATTTGTATTTTACACACAGCTATATCTGCATATAATCTAGGTTATGAAATTGTCGTACATGAAAAAGGAGTCGCTGCACTAACTACATCTGGAAATAATTGGGCAATTAATCATTTTAAAAATTGTTTAGGTGCAACTGTTGTATAATTAGATTAATTAAAATAAAAAAGCTAGTCATTAATTGGCTAGCTTTTTAATTGCAAATATTTAAAAAGTGAGGAAAATCATGAAAAAAAAGTCAAAAGTATTAATTGGATTAATTTCGTTCATATGCCTTATTAGCTTCGAAAACATTGCTAATGCTAAAAATATAAAACAGCATTCTTCTTTTATGGGAAATTATAAAAAAGTGGCATGTGTACATAATAAGGTTTACCCCAACCACAACCAATCAAACGATAGTTATCAAACTAAATCTTCTAAATTAGAGTTTCAAAGGGGAAATAAGCATATAACTTTACTTAACGATTCAAAAATGTCTGAAATGGTTTATAAAAAACACTATGGAACGGTTCAAAACATTACCATGTCACCAGATAATAGATATTTATTCGTTGAGTATCATGAAATTTCTTCTACTGATAATTCAATGCTAGGCAAAATTGCTAAATTCGATTTAAAAACTAAAAAATTAATCAAAGAAAGTCCCGAAATGGAATTTGGTCATGGACAGTCACTTTCATATAACCGACATGAAAAAATACTTTATTTAATTGTATTAGGTCGAAACGCTAGTAAGCACGCTAAAATTATGCGAATCAATCCAAATAATTTAAAAAAAATAAGCTTAACTAAGGTTAAATCTAAATCATACTTAATCAGCGACCAATTAATATTTGACAAATATAATAATGCTTATAGTTATACTAAGTCATCCAATAATATCAATGGAAAAAACTGCTTACGTATCTATAAAGGTAAAGTTAATAAAAAGCATTCTAAATTAAACTTAAAGCAAGTTATTAAGCATGCTCCCGGTTCCAATAATTATCCAGCTAACATTCCTCAATCTATGGCATATAATCAACGCAGTGGCCGCATATATTTTGTAGCTAATGGTGAAATTATGTCAGTTTCTAGTCACAAACTAGGACATTTAAAGAGAAAAGATATTCAAGATACAGTTTTTAATACAAATAAAGAATTTGAAGGTCTAACCTTTGATAGTAAAGGATATGCATATTTAGCTACTAGATATCAAATTTTCCGTAGTACTCGTCCCTTATAATTAAATGTAAAAACCCACAAAAGCTGCCAATATACCTAAAACAGCAGTAATAAGGTAGTAAAATACTGAAATATATATTTTTTCATTCGAAAGTTGAACTGTTTCATTCATATAAGTAGAAAAAGTAGTATATCCACCAATAATTGAACTCAAAAATAAAAAACAAATACTATTATTAACCATGTTACTAGTCAGTAAGCCTAACAAAAACGATCCAGTAACATTAATAATAATGGTAGAAAAAGGTATTTTAAATTTACAAAAACAATAATTAAAAATTTCGGTTAATAAATATCTAATAACTGAACCAATGGCCGCTCCTAATCCTACTAGAATAACGTATTTAAGCATACAATTAACCTAACCTTTCCGTCCTAAAAATTTTGTGCCTAGTTGATAACCAATCAATGCGAATCCTAATCCTAAAAATAAGCTTGTAATTAGATATATAAAAGCTAGACCAATTTCACTATTTTTAAATAACGTTACAAATTGCATTGAAAAAGTAGAAAAAGTTGTAAAGCCACCGATTAAGCCTGTACTAAGCCCAGCTAAAAATTCTGCTGAAAATTTAGATAGTCTAGGAATCAGCCCCGTTATAAAAGCCAATAAAAACGAGCCGAGTAAGTTTATAAAGATAATCGTAACAAATAAATTATCACTAAAGCAGTAGCTTAGTAATCCACGTGCACTACCACCTAAAAAAGCGAATATGAATATATAGATAGTTTTTCTCATAGCATTTTACTTCCTTACCTACTTTATTATTAATATCAGTACATGTTACCATATGTAAAATAACTTTTTTACTATACCAATTTTAAAATATCTTTGACATTTATATTAATAAAACTTATCATTAAATTTTGTTTATATAATTTAAAGAAAAAAATAAAAAAGCAACGTTAATAAGGAGTTCCCAAAATATGTTATTAGGAAGTATTGAAGCTGGTGGAACTAAATTCATATGCGCTGTAGGAAATAAAAAATACGAAACTATAGACTGTGAAAGAATTCCTACCACCACTCCAGACGAAACCTTAGAAAAGGCAGTTAAATATTTTAAGCAATTTAAAGACTTAGAATCTATTAGTATTTCATCTTTTGGACCAATTGAACTTAGAAAAGATGCTAAAAAATATGGATATATCACAGAAACCCCTAAGATTGGTTGGTCTGATGTTAATTTTCTAGGAACAATGAAACAACATTTTGATTTGCCTATCTACTGGACTACCGATGTAAATGGTTCAGTTTATGGAGAATATATCAATTTAAAAAAGCAAAACAGTAAAATAAATTCTATTGTCTACTATACGGTTGGTACTGGCGTAGGTGCTGGGATTATCTTCAATGGTAAATTTCTCGGCGACTTAGGCCACCCTGAAATGGGACATATAAAGTTAAAACGTCACCCAGATGACTTAGATTTTGATGGGATTTGTCCATATCATAAAGACTGTTTAGAGGGATTAGTATCTGGACCAACTTTTGAAGCTCGCTTAGGCAAAAAAGGCTTTGAAGTCCCAATTACTAATCATGTTTGGGATATAATGGCTTATTATGTAGCACAAGCTGCCTTACAAGCCACTCTTACTATTAGACCTAATTGTATTATTTTTGGTGGTGGAGTAGTCAATGAAAAGTTTTTAGACAAAATTAGATTTGAATTTACTAAAATGATGAATGGATATGTTAATGTGGGCAACGTTAATAAGTATATTCGAAAACCTTCCATTAGTGAAAACGGATCTGCTACAATTGGTAATTTTGCATTAGCCAAAAGCCTACTTAGTTAAAGTTAGCACAATCTATATGTTTTTTATAAATTTAAAGAAATAATATGAGATCTTTTAACAAAATTACCGTTAGTTCGGTTTTGTTAGAAGATTTTTTTTTAATATTTACTTAAATGCAATAATATTTGATATTAAATCTTTTAATTTTTGCAGAAATGAGTTATCATTACTTATGAAGTTTGTGAATATATTAATTTATGAAATTAATTATTCAAATTAAACTCGAAAGGATAGTTAAATTTATGAAAGCATTAGTTTTAACTGGCAAGAAACAATTAGAAATTCAAAACTTAGATCAACCAGAACCAAAAGCAAACGAAGTATTGGTTAACGCCAAATACGCTGGTATTTGTGGTACTGATTACGCATTATACAATGGACTTCCAGGTTCAGCTCCAGCTGTTCCCCCAATCGTATTAGGTCACGAAAACTCAGGTGTTGTTGCAGCTGTAGGTTCAGATGTTAAAGACCTTAAAGTTGGTGACAAAGTTACAGTTGACCCTAACATCTACTGTGGCAAGTGTGACTACTGCCGTACTTCACGTCCAGAATTATGTGAAAGCTTATCAGCTGTTGGTGTTACAAGAAATGGTGGTCTAGAAGAATACTTTACTGCCCCTGAAACAGTTGTTTACAAATTACCAGAAAACGTTGATTTAAAATCAGCTGCTACTTGTGAACCAATTTCATGTGCCGTTCACGGTATGGAATTATTAGACATCAAACCTTACCAAAAAGCTTTAGTTATTGGTGATGGTTTCATGGGTCTTATCTTCGCACAAATGCTTAAATCATACGGTGTTAAATCAGTAGATTTAACTGGTCGTCATGACGACAAATTAGCTGAAGAAAAAGAAAAATTAGGTGTTGACCGTGTTATCAACACTACTAAAGAAAAAATCCCTGCAGAATACGATGTTGTTATCGAAGCTGTTGGTCAACCTGCTACTCAAGAACAAGCTGTTGAAGCTACTGTAAAAGGTGCTCAAGTATTAATGTTTGGTGTGGGTGCTCCTGATCAAAAATTCAGCATGAACACATACGAAGTATTCCAAAAACAACTAACTATCAAAGGTGCTTTCATTAACCCTAACTCATTCGAAGGTGCTATTGCCCTTCTACAAAGTGGTAAAGTTGATGTTAACAAGATTATCGACAACGTTATCTCATTAGAAGATGTTGAAAGCGTATTGAACGGTACATCAAACCTTAAAGGTAAATCAGTAGTTAAAATTTCTGATTAATATTTAAAATTATTGGAGGTAACAATTATGGCTTTAAACGATTACTTTACAGGACTTCAACACGTTGGAATCCCATCAAAAGATTTAGACGTTACAATTGATTTCTACAAATCTTTAGGTTTCGAACAAGCTGGTTTGTTCCATAATGGTGAAAACCGTTGTGCATTCATGAAATTCGGCAATCTTATTGTTGAAACATGGGAAGGCGACCCTGTTGCAATGGAAAATGGTGCTATTAACCATATTTCTATGAACTGTACTGATGTTGATAAAGCATTTGCAGCTGCTAAGGAACAAGGCTTAAATGTTTTAAACGATGAAATTCAATCAATTCCTTCATTCTGGGATAATGGTATTAGATTCTTTAACATTCAAGGACCTAACCACGAAACCATTGAATTTTGCCAAATTGTTAAATAATTCAATATAAAAAAAGGCTCGTTCTAACGAACGTGATGTGAACCCCAAAAGTTAGACAACTTTTACTAGGATATTAATCCTAAATATTG
>NZ_AYYQ01000035.1:14415-248571 GCF_001435995.1 Apilactobacillus ozensis DSM 23829 = JCM 17196 | reverse complement strand
TAATTTCTACAGCTTGATATTGATCATGCTTGTTGATTAGTTGATTATATTTTAACTGAATGGACAAGCTTAAGTTCTCTTTTTCTAAAACTTTAATTTGATTAATATTACTTTTTGTGAGATTCTTTTTAAGTGGATGTTTGATTGTCATGTGATTAAGCGTCCTATTTTCTAATCTTCTTTCCCATATAAATATTGATGATGGTGAAGAGATATTAAAATGAAGTGCTGTTTCTGGGTATGAGCTTTTGTGGAGTCTCATCCAGTTCAGCACTTTTAATTTATACATATAAGAATATGCTTGTTTACTAGTTTTCACAATTAAACCCTTAATTCCATATTTTTGATACATTCGTACCCAAAATATTACAGTGGCACTACTATAAATATTGTACTTGTGGTTCAACGAAGTTGAACCAGTCCCTGATAAGTATTCTAATACTATTTGTAATTTTAATTCACTACTAAATTTAACCAAAAAAATAACCCCCAAGTTATCGAACAGTTTATTGTCCAACTTTTGGGGGTCATTTCAAATCTTTTTTAAGATTTGCTTTTTTTATAGTTTTCTCTTAATTTATTTACCAACTCTTCAGTTGGAGTCACGTATAAAGTATTTTGACTATCATAGATGACCATTCCTGGTTTCGCACCATTAGGCTTTCTTACATGTTTAACCTGAACATAGTCAACGGGAACGTTAGCTGAGTCTCTTGCTTTTGAAAAATATGCAGCTAGTTTTGCAGCCTGAGCAACTGTATCTTCATCTGGATTAAAGGATTTGATAATCACATGCGAGCCGTGTATTTTTTGTGCATGTAACCATATTTCTCTTTTATCGGCAGACTTAAGGGTTAGTTTATCATTTTGCAGATTGTTTTTACCGACTTGAATTTCGATTCCATTATCTGAAATAAAACTTTCAGGTTTACTAATTTTAACCTTCTTATGTTTACCTTTATTATGGTAATTATGATTTTTGAGATAGCCTTCTTGTTTGAACTCCAATTTAATATCTTTTAAATCTTCTGGTTTTGCTAATTCAATTTGCGATAAAATATTATCGAAATATTCAATATTTTGATTATTGATTTTTATCTGATTATTAACATAAGATACGGCGTTTTTGTCTTTTTGATAACGTTTAAAATACTTTTGAGCATTTTCGGAAGGGGATATTTTATTAGATAATTTTATTTTAATATCATTTTGATTATCATAAAAGTTAGGTAAGATGATTTCCTTCATACCGCGTTTTATTTTACCCAAATAGGTCATTAAAATTTCACCCTTAATACGATATTCAGCAGCATTTTTGGTTTCATCTAATGTTTTTTGTAATTTCTTAGCTTTTTTACGACTTTTCTTTAGTTCATTTCTAGCTATTTTAATTAATAAATTACCTTGTTCTTTAGTACGGTCCCTTTCAGCTTTGTCACGATAGTAAAAATCTAACATTTCGCTAAGACTATTAAACTCTTTAACGTTATTATTAAAGTTAAATGGATATACTGTAAAATCAGTGCGACTATCTTTTTCAAAAATAGTAGGTCTAGGATTGTTATAAATTTTAATAAATTTATCAATACTATCGGATAAATTGTTGTTTTCATGTATTAGGTTAGCCATACATAAAGCGGTAGCATAACTCAATCCTTGAAATGACTTTTGTAAATTACTAGCTAACACTTCAGCATTAGGAAACTGTGAATTTAAAGATTGTAGTAATTCAATACTATTATTTTCAAACAAATTAATCGTATCTTGTTTAGGCGGGTTTATATAGGTATCACCGGGTAAAAGTGTTCGATATCTATTTTTGTCAGAACTAATACGTTTTACGGCGTCAATAACGTTTAAGTCATGTCCATTAATTAATATGATGTTACTGTGGCGAGCCATAATTTCAGTGATTAGGACTATTTCTTGTAAATCACCAAGTTCATTTCTAGTTAAGAAGTGTAGTTTTAAGACTCGATCATTATCTAACTGTGAAACCTTATTTAAAATTGCACCATTCAAATATTTTCTCAAGGTCATGTTAAAATTAGTAGGCTTTTCAGGGTTAGAGTATGGAATGTTAGTTATTTGTACCCTAGCATAACTAGGATTAGCTGATAATAATAATGGATAATTATTTCCATTTGCTCTAATTGTAATTATTATTTCATTTTCATATGGTTGGTTTATTTTTGAAACTCTACCTGTTGCCAATTTAGTATTTAACTCATTTACCATGGCATGTGTAAAGAAACCATCAAAGGACATATATTAACATCTCTCTTTCTTATAAGAAATACACAACTTATAGTATAAAGATTATTAAAAGGTTAAGCAAAGCACAAGTAGATTAATATTATCAAGATTTTAATGTTATAATTAAACAATATTGAATAATTTAAAGGGTGAAATAAATGAAAACAGCTATTGTTACTGATAGTACATCTTATTTAACTAAAGAAGAACAAGAAAAGTACAACATTCATGTGATTCCAATACCTGTTGTTATTGATGGCAAAAGTTATGATGAGGGAGTAGATATTAGTAACTCTGAATTCTATGAAAAATTAAATAATTCAAAGTCATTTCCTAGCACATCACAACCACCAATGGGTAAAATGATAGAATTATATAATCAATTAGCAGATGAGGGATATGACAATGTAATAAGTATCCATCTTTCTGATACGATTTCAGGATTTTATAATTCGTTAGTTGCTCTTTCTGAGAGCATAGAAAATATTAATGTAGTTCCATTTAACTCTAAATTAACAGTTAAGCTGATGGGCTATTTAGCAATCGAAGCATCAAAATTAGTGGATTCTGGTCATAGTATTGAACAAATAATTAAAGAACTAGACCAAATCAGAAATACAATTGATGAAGTATTTGTGGTAGATGATTTACAAAATCTTGTGCGTGGAGGCAGACTATCTAACGCTTCTGCATTTTTAGGTAGTTTATTGAAAATAAAGCCACTTTTGACTTTTGATGAAAATACTAATGAAATTGTAGCTTTTGAAAAGGTTAGATCACGTAAAAAAGCTTTAAAGCGTGCTGAAGAAATTTTCACTGAAAAAATTTCTTCAGTTAATTACCCCATTAAAGCTATTATTATTAATGCTAGCGATTCTAAAGCGGGGGATGACTGGGCAAAGAGTATTGCCGAAATGCATCCTAATGTAAGTGTTGAGCAAAGTTACTTTGGCCCAGTAATTGGAACTCATTTAGGTGAAAAGGCTTTAGCGTTAGGGTGGATGATTGATACTGACAAATTGTAATAAGCACTTATTGTTGATTTTAATTTTTTTATAATGTATCGTTTTTATAAAACCAACAGGAGTAGGGTAATACGCGTTAAGTGCCATTGGAACGGAATGTGAACTTTGGACGAAGAGCTTTTCTCGCGATGTTTTACCCGCATTCGCCCTTATATATTCATTTTATAAGTGGCAGCTCTTAATTTTAAGGAGATGTCAATTATTTTTATAAGTAAGTTTAAGCCACCAAAACTAGAAGTTAGAGATATTGTTTATATTGGGATGTTAATGGCACTAAGTTTTATAATTAGCAAATTTAGCATAAACACTCAATTTATATCAATCTCACCAGCATTTATAATAACAGCCATCATAGGAATATCGTATGGACCTGTATGGGGAGCGTCAGTAGCTGGTATATCTGATATACTTTTTACTTTTATCAACGGTCAAATGTACTATCCTGGATTTACTATATCAGCAATATTAACAGGCTTCTTATATGGTATGTTTTTATATAAAAATAAAAATGTCAAGTTTTTACATGTTTTAATATGTCAGTTAATTATTGTTATTTGTGTTTATACTATATTAAATACGATGTGGCTTACCTTATTTTATAACATACCTTGGAAAACTATAATAGTTGCTAGAATAATTAAGCAGTTCGTGGCAACACCAATACAAATTGCTATTATATTTTTAATTCTTAAGAGTAAAAATTTTAATAAAATAATTTTAAAGAAATAGAATAAACAAAGAGTAGATTTTCAATAAGAAAATCTACTCTTTATTTATTTGAAATGATAGGGGGAAGAGATATTTAAATATCATAGTTTCTACTTTACATAATATATATTATACGAAGTATATATTATGTTGAATCAAGGGTGTCCTCCAAATATATGCAATTTGTATTGAACATTTATAAAGATAGAATAAATAACATGTTGCTTATTTATTGATATTTGATAATACGATTCGTCATATCATTGGGTATTTAATTTTACTTAAATATTAACAAAATAAGTATTGTATGTTCTGTCTAAAATATTGACTTTGTGAATTTTTCTATAAAAGCAATTATGTGATGTTTAGTCTTATAGTTTTAACTAAAAAACGAATTCCTACTTTTATGTAAAAGTAGGAATTCAAAATGCTGATAAACTGGCATTTATTAATAACAATATTTTTGTTTTCAATGTATTTATTATATATCAACACGCTTATATAAAATATTATATACATAATTACTCATTAAACATTCGAACATGTTGTTAAAACGCGCATAAAAAAAGAAACGAAATTGACTATTTCGTTTCTTTTTTTATTTTTTCCACTGGGTATCTTTAAATTGCTGTCTGCCACCAAGCTCTTCAATTTGATGCCTTAATGGATTTTTCTTATAAAAATCTTGATGATAATCTTCTGCCTCATAAAAAGGCTTTGCATTTTCAATCTGAGTAACTATTGGTTTATCAAATATTTTTTGTTTAGACAAATTCTTTTTAGAAGTTTCTGCTATTTTTCTTTGATACTCATCTTTAACAAAAATTACTGGTCTATAACTATCTCCTCGGTCTTGAAATTGTCCAGAAGCATCTGTTGGATCGGTTTGTTGCCAATATATTTCTACTAATTCTTCATAAGAAATAACTTGAGGATTGAAAGTTATTTTGACAGCTTCAGTATGACCAGTAGTATGACTACATACCTCTTCATAGGTTGGATTTGGAACATGACCACCTGTATAACCGGAAACCACTTTTTTAATTCCTGGTCTAGTATCAAATGGTTGTACCATACACCAAAAACAACCTCCAGCAAATATAGCTGTATCTAACATGTTAAAACCCCCTTTCAATAATTATTCAAAAATAGATAAGTATTTTTCGTAACCTTTTTCTTTCATTTTACTTTTTGGAATAAATTTTAAAGCTGCAGAATTTATACAATATCTTAAACCACCTAATTTTTTAGGACCATCGGGAAATACATGTCCAAGATGTGAGTCTGCCAATTTACTTCTAACTTCTTGTCTAACCATTCCATGCGATAAGTCTTTATTGATATCAACTTCAGATATAGTCTTTGTAAAAGAAGGCCAACCACATCCGGCATCATATTTATCTTGTGAACTAAAAAGTGGTTCTCCAGAAACTATATCTACATAGATACCATCTTCAAATAAATCATTATATTTACCAGTAAATGGAGTTTCTGTATAGTTATTTTGTGTAACATTATATTCAATATCATTTAAACCACTTTTATCATATTCCATTGATGAGACCTCCTATAATAAATATAAAATGTTTATTTACTATAATATATAAAATAAAACTAATTGCAAATAAAAAGGAATGATATATTTAATATCATTCCTCAAAATTATTCCATTACATCATTTAATGGTGGTACAACTTGTTTCTTTCTAGATACAACGCCTGGTAAATCGATAGTGTCATCAGAAATTTGTTGATTAAAGGCTTTTTCCACGGAATCTTTAGGTTCACCAACAACGATTGCTTTAGAATTACTATCTAAAACATTAGTAGCGATAACCAAGAATAAATCATAACCTTCGGCACTAGCTTCATCTTTCATAGCCGAAACTAAATTATCTTTACGTTTCAAAACATCGTTTAAATCGACAGTGTTAATTTGATCAATACGAACGGATTTACCACCCATTGTGAATGATTTAGCATCACCATCAATCAAGTCCTTGTCGCTTCTAGCATCAACGTTAGTACCTGCTTTTAACATCTTGATACCGTATTCTTCATAATTAATATCGGCAATTTTAGCTAAAGCCTTAACAGCTGAAATGTCTTTGTCAGTAGTAGTAGGAGATTTTAATAATAGTGTGTCTGAAATTATAGCAGATAACATTAATCCTGCTAATTTAGCAGGAATTTCAATTTCATTTTCATTAAACATTTCAAATAAAATAGTGCTAGTACATCCCACTGGTTCTGCACGGTAGAATAAAGGTTTTTCAGTATTAAAGTTAGCGATTCTATGATGATCAACAACATCAGTAACAGTTAATTTATCAATATCGCTAACGCTTTGTTGTGGCTCGTTATGATCACACAACATAACAGCATCAACTTCGTTACTGGCGGTTTCAATAACTCTAGGTTCGTCTTCTTTGAAGTAATCTAAAACAAATTTAGTTTCTTCATTTAATTCGCCTAATGCGACCGCTTCAACATCTTTTCCTAGCTTGGATTGTAAGTACGCTAAAGCTTTAGGAGCCACAATTGCATCAGTATCTGGACTTTGGTGTCCAAAAATTAATTCTTTTGACAAAATAAATTCCTCATTTCTATTGATTATCAGATTTTAACCTAGAAAAGTAATCTTGTTCATTTAAAAATTCTTCAAAATCTTCAAGGAATTGACTAATCCTAGGAATATCACCCTTGTTTTTTCTATAAACAAAAGCTAAATCAAATTTGATGTTAGGTGTAAAACGAGATGCATAAGTTTTGCACTCTTTCATTTTATCACTATTTTTGCTCATAATGAAAGACTCTGGTAAAGCGGTATTAGATTGGGTTTGCATTGAGAACTTTAATAATTGATTAGGTGTTGTGAATCTTGCAACGCTCTTAGGAGCATCTACCATTTGATTTTTAAATGTTTCCCTAATTATATGATTCAAGTAGTAGTCTTCAGGATATGAAGCCCAAGGATGGTTAATAGTATCCTTAAACCTCATTTTTTCTCTATCTTTGAATTTTTCTTCATGATGAATGAACAATAAATTATCACTAATAATCTTTTTAGATTCATATGGTTTCCAGTTTTTAATTGATTCATCTGGTAAATACATAATAGCTAAATCAATTTTATTATTTTCGAGATTTTCCCATATTTCTTTTCTAGTTAGCATATGAATATTAATTCTTAGCTTAGGATTATTATTATATGAATGAATGGCAAAGTTTTCAAAAACTTTATCTTCGATGGAAGATAGTATACCAATGTTAATATCCCCACTAGTAGCACTAGTAGATTGTTCGATTTCATCAGTAGTTTCATTCAAGATTTCATAAATTTTATGAGTAGCATTAAGCATGATGTGTCCAGAATTAGAGAGTCGTAGTTTTTTCCCTATTGAGTAGAATAATGGTGAACCAACTGTTCTTTCTAGCTTTTTAATTTGTTGAGTTAAAGCTGGTTGTGTAATTCCTAAAATTTGAGCAGCTTGCGTATAATTCATAGTATCAGCTAACTGTAGGAAATAAGTTAGTGTTTTTGAAGAAAATATATTTTCTTGTTTAGTCTTTTTTTTCATTAGTAGCTCCTTAATAAAATAATATTATTAATTATAAATTATATAATAAATGATATTTTTATTAAAGATAATTTATAAATTTTTTATTGAAATTATAAATAATGTGTAATTATATATTATGAAATAATCTCAGATATTTTTGCGGGAATACCTTCTTTTTTAACATCAACTATTATTGACCCATTAGATTTACGATTACTCATAGGATAATCATCTGACAATACATCGTGAATTCTACTATTTGCAGTATATATTCTTAGTGGAATATTACTTTCTTCGTTACTAATTATTTTAGCAAAATCAATGATTTCGTATGAATTTCTTTTTAATGGGGTTAAAATCTGCACTCCACGTCTACCACGACTAGTGATTGGGACTTCATTTACTAGCATATTTTTGTATGAGCCTTTTTGAGTGATGATCCCAATTTTATCATTATCACCTACTACTTCCATGTTACATACGAACTCTTCATCCCTTAACTCAATAGACTTAACCCCTGTAGTTCTAGGACCATTAACCGAAACATCACTTAACATAAATCTAGAAGCCATCCCTACATTAGAAATAATCATTATCTCAGCGTCAGGCTTATTATTTGCTACGTATGAAACTTTAACTACCTTCGATTGGTCATCTTTTAATTTTTCATAAGTTAATGAATGTGAACGATAGGTCCTACCAGGAATGACTTTACTAAATTCAGTTTGCTTAATATAGCCATCACTGGTAGCTATTACAAACATCCCGTTTTCTTTTAAAGCCTTAAAATTAAATATATTAATTATTTGTTCATCAGCATCTAACCCAATGGTTTGAGAAATGTGTTCCCCTGTATCTTTCCACTTAACATCAGTAATTTCAAAAACTGGTCGATAAATTAAATGTCCTTTATTAGTGAACATAAAAAGGTGGTCTCTAGTGCTTAATTGTTTAAGAAATATTGGATAGTCATCTTCTTTAAGGCCACAATCATCCACTTCAGAAGCTTTATAAGACCTTAAACTACTACGCTTTAAGTATCCATCATGACTAACTAGCACTACTGTAGTTTCATCCGGAATAGTTATTTTATTACTTACCTTAATATTTTCAATTTCTTTTTCAATGATGGTTTTTCGACTAGAACCATATTCTTTCTTAATATTTAACAATTCATTTTTTAAAACATTATCTAATTTTTCTGAATCATCTAATATATGGTTAAATTCATTTATCTTACCAGCTAATTCGTTTTTTTCAGCTTTTAACTTAGTAACATCTGTATTAGTTAATCTATAAAGTTGCAGTGCCACTATAGAATCTGCCTGTGCTGGAGAAAATTCGTATGTTTCAACTAAATTGTGACTAGCATCTTTACGATTATCACTTTCACGAATAGTATTAATAACTTTATCTAAAATAGACAACGCCTTTATTAAACCATCAACGATATGCTCTCTTTTTTTAGCAACCGATAAATCATATTTGGTACGATTACTAACAATCAAACGTTGATATTCAAGGTATGAACTTAAAATTGATTTTAAAGATAGTCGTTTAGGACACATTTTATCAATCGCAACTACATTAAAATTATAGGTTATCTGTAAATCAGTGTTCTTTAATAAATAGTTGAACACTCCTTGTTGATCTACGTCACGTTTTAATTCAATTGCAATTGACAAACCGTTTCGGTCACTTTCATCCCTAACTTCAGCGATTCCATCAATTTTCTTATTAATTCTAATTTCATCAATTTGTTTAACTAGTTGTAGCTTATTAACCTCATATGGTATTTCAGTAACTCTAATTAGTTGTTTACCACCACGTAGTTTTTCAATGCTCGTTTTTGAACGTACAACTATTCTACCGCGTCCAGTTTGATAAGCTTTCTTAATTTCATCTAGTCCTTGAATAATTCCACCAGTTGGAAAATCAGGCCCCTTAACGAATTGCATTAGGTCATCTAAAGAAGCGTCTGGATGTTTTTGTAAATAGATAACTGCATCAATAACTTCTCCTAAGTTATGTGGTGGAATCTCAGTAGCATAACCAGCAGAAATTCCAGTAGCTCCATTAACCAATAAATTAGGAAACCTAGATGGTAAGACTACTGGTTCTTGTTCAGTATCGTCAAAGTTTGGAATCCAGCTAACTGTATCTTTATCAATATCTCTAAGCATTTCACTAGCAATTTTACTAGTACGTGCTTCTGTATAACGCATAGCAGCTGCTGGGTCTCCATCCATGGAACCGTTATTACCATGCATTTCAATTAATGGATCTCTAAGTTTCCATTCCTGACTCATTCGGACTAACGCTTCATAGATAGAACTATCACCATGGGGATGAAAATTCCCCATTACGTTACCTACAGATTTAGCTGACTTACGAAAACCTTTATCATAAGTATTGCCATCTTTGTACATCGCATATAAGATTCTACGTTGAACTGGTTTTAAACCATCCCGAACGTCAGGCAATGCTCTTTCTTGAATAATTGATTTAGAGTAACGACTAAATCGATCACTCATAATGTCTTCAAGCGTTAATTTTTCAATATTAGTACCACTACTCAAAGTGAGCCCTCCTTGTTAGTTATATGAATTTTGATTATCTAAAATACTGCCGTCTTCTTTAAGTGTAAATTGAACGTTTTTTTCTATCCATTCTCTTCTAGGCTCAACCTTGTCGCCCATTAAAGTAGTTACGCGCTTTTCAGCTAATGAAGCATCATCAATACTTACTTTAATCAAGGTACGATTATCAGGATTCATTGTTGTTTCCCATAATTGGTCAGCATTCATCTCACCTAAACCTTTAAACCTTTGCAGGCTAGGGTGACGTTTACTAAATCCATGCATTAACGTATCTAATTCATCATTAGTCCATGCATATTCAATAACATTTTTTCCATCATCATTCTTACCTTTAACTTTGTATAGTGGTGGTAACGCAATATAAACATGGCCTTGTTCAATCATTGGGCGCATATACTTATAGAAAAATGTTAATAGTAAAATTTGAATATGTGCACCATCATCATCAGCATCAGTCATAATAATTATTTTGTCATAATTAGCTTGCTTAATATCAAAATCAGGGCCCACACCAGCACCAACTGTGTAAATCATGGTACTTATTTCTTCGTTTTTCATAATATCATTTAACTTAGCACGTTCAGTGTTTAGCACTTTACCTCTTAAAGGTAGGATAGCCTGATGTTTGCGGTCTCTTCCCTGTTTAGCCGAACCACCAGCTGAATCTCCTTCAACTAAGAAGAGTTCATTTTTACTGGTGTCTTTAGACTGTGCCGGCGTTAATTTACCAGATAGTAATTTTTCTTTACGATGATGTTTCTTACCATGTCGGCTCTCCTCACGTGCTTTACGAGCTGCTTGACGTGCTTGACGCGCCTTAATTGACTTTTGAACTAGTTGTTGTGAAAAATCGTTGTTTTCTAAAAGAAAGTACAACAATTTATCAGAAACAATACTATCAACAATTTGTCTAACTTCTGGGCTACCCAATTTTTCTTTGGTCTGTCCTTCAAACTGAAGCATTTCTTCAGGCACTTTGATTGAAATAACTGCCGATAATCCTTCACGTACATCACTACCTTCTAAATTGCTATCTTTAGATTTTAAAAGGTTTACGCGACGTGCAAATTCATTGAATGATTTAGTCCATGCACTTCTGAATCCTGATTCATGAGTACCACCATCTTTAGTTCTTACATTGTTTACAAAAGATAAAGTATTTTCAGTGTATCCGTCGTTATATTGGGCGGATATTTCTACTTCAACGCCCTGCTTTTTACCATCAAAGTACATTACTTTACCTAAAGTATGTTTACCTTCATTTAAATATTGAACGAATTCCTTAATTCCGTGTTCAAAATAAAATGTATCACTATTATCGTTACGTTCATCAGTTAAAATTATTTTTATTCCCTTTAATAAAAAGGCTGATTCGCGCAAACGTTCTTTTAAAGTATCATAATTAAAAATTGTCGTTGTAAAGATGGATTTATCTGGTTTAAAAGTTAAAGTAGTTCCACTATGTTCGTTAGTTTTACCTAAGCCATTTAAAGTTCCAACCGGTTTCCCACCATTTTCAAAACTTTCTTCATATTTATGGCCATCCCTAACAATAGTTACTTTCAGTGAAGTCGATAGTGCATTTACTACACTGGAACCTACCCCATGTAACCCACCAGATGTTTTGTAACCACCATTTTCTGAGAATTTACCTCCAGCGTGTAATACTGTGAGAATTACTTCTGGAGTTGGTTTGCCAGATGCATGCATTCCAACTGGCATTCCTCTTCCATGGTCAACGACTGTTATACTGTTATCTTTATGAATGGTAACTTTGATAACATCACCATAACCAGCCAATGCTTCATCAACGGCATTATCTACTATTTCGTATACTAAATGATGCAATCCTTTTGCGTCTGTAGACCCAATATACATCCCAGGTCGTTTTCTTACAGCTTCTAGACCCTTCAAAACTTGAATTGAAGAATCATCATAAGTTTGTTTATGTTCCGGCATTGATAAGCACTCCTTTATTTACAATATATCATAATAAACTATTTTAAAGCGGTTGAAAAGTATCAAAGAACATATGTTCCCTTTAAAAATATAAGCAGTCTTTGTTTTTAAAATATGTTAAAATTGTATCTGCATTAAAATTGGAGGAAATTATCTTGAAAATTGCAATATTATTAATTGTTGCTTATATCTTAGGGTCAATTCCTAATGGTATATGGATTGGAAAGGTATTCTTTAATACTGACATTAGAGAACATGGCTCAGGAAATATCGGTACTACTAATACTTTTAGAGTGTTGGGTAAAATTCCTGGTGCCATGGTTATGGTTTTAGATATTTTAAAAGGTACTCTAGCTACTTTATTACCAATATTATTTAATATCAACCATATTTCGCCTATAATATTTGGAATGTGTGCAGTAATTGGTCATACTTTTTCTGTTTTTGATCATTTTCATGGTGGTAAAGCGGTTGCTACAAGTGCTGGGATGCTACTAGCTTTACACCCGTTTTTATTTGTGTGTGCCTTTTTATTTGAGCTTACTTTTACTTATTTAACAAGTATGGTTAGTTTAGCTAGTATGATATCTTTTCCATTAATTACCATATTGATATTTATGAATCATGATCTACAACTGGGCATCATTGGTGTTATTCTTTCAATATTTATTATTGTTAGGCATATAGGAAATATCAAACGTATACTTAATGGGGATGAAAATTTAATGCCCTTTGGTATTTTATATAAACATATGCACAAAAATTAACAAAAAGCTTTGATGATAGAAATCACCAAAGCTTTTTTATTTATAGAAATTGAATATCTAATCGATACTCACTATTTTTAGATGGCATTAATGCATTAATGCCAGTTTTATTCTTAATTTCATGATTATGATTAGTATTATCAGCAATGCCCCACCATGGCTCGATACATACAAATGAGCCATCTTTCGGATAAGTAGACCATATTCCTGCGTATTTACAATTATAAGCATTCACATTTACTCTAAAGTCACTTTTTTCATTAAATAGCGAAAATGAAGTTTGATCATTGCCATTAGTATCAATAATTTGAGCATCATCTTTAAAGAATTCACGACTAAGTCTTAATGGTACGTTTGCATCTAATTCATCTATGTCATTAAAATCACTTAGTGAATTATTTAAAGGAATATGATTGTATTTGCCACCATTGTTAATTTTGATGGAATAATTATCTATACTTTCAGTTAAATTAAAAGCGGGATGGGCGCCAATAGCGTAGTACATTTCTTTACTGTCATCATTTCTAATATTATACTCAACTTTTAGTTCTTCAGCTTTCAAAATGTAAGTAATTTGCAAAGAAAATTCATATGGATACATTGCCAATGTTTCATCATTTTCAGTTAGTTCAAAAGTAATATGATTCGTATCTTGATCAATAATATTAAAATCATTATCTCTGGCAAATCCATGTTGACCCATTGAATATTTTTTACCATCTAAATAATAAAAATCATCTTTCAAGCGTCCAACGATTGGGAATAATACGGGAGCGTGTCTACCCCAAAAATTTGCATCTGCTTGCCATATATATTCATGACTGGTTTTATTATTTTTTACACTACTTAGTTCGGCACCCTTAGTGTTTAATAGCACAGTTAGATATTCATTTTCTAATTTAACTAACATTATGTCCTCAACTTTCAAATAAAATTTTACAAAATGTAACGTGATAGGTTAGGGTCTTTAGCCAAATTACCGACTTTATCTTCTACGTATTTTTCGGTAATGGTAATATCACCCATTTCCATATCTGGTCCTTCATATAATAAATCTTCCAATAGTTTTTCTAATATTGTGTGCAATCTTCTAGCTCCAATATTTTCAGTATCGCGGTTAACATTAAAAGCGATTTCAGCAATTTTTTCAATTGCTTCCATAGTAAATGTAACTTTAATATTATCAGTACCAATTAACGCAATATATTGCTTAACTAAAGCATTGTTAGGCTCAGTTAAAATTTTAACAAAGTCATCTTTAGTCAATGAGTCTAATTCAACTCTAATTGGTAAACGTCCTTGTAATTCAGCAATTAAATCACTTGGTTTACTTTCAGCAAAAGCTCCTGAAGCAATAAATAAAATATGACTAGTATCAATTAAACCATATTTAGTTTTAATGGTAGAACCTTCAATAATTGGTAAAATATCTCTTTGAACCCCTTCTCTAGATACTTCCCCTCTATTTTTGGAATTACCACCTGTGATTTTATCAATTTCGTCTAAGAAAACAATTCCGGAATTTTCAGCATTCTTAATTGCTTCATCGTATAAGTCTGCTCCATCAACCAGCTTTTCAGATTCTTCACGAATTAATACTTTTCGAGCCTCTGAAACTTTTAAATTACGGGTTATTTTTTTGTTAGGCATTAGTTTACCCAACGTTTCACTAATATCAATTCCCATGGAACCCATATTGTCATTTCCAACGTTTTGTTTAGGATCATCAACTTGAATACTTACCATTTTATCTTCTAAGAAACCTTTAGATAATTTATCGTAAACATCCATACGTTTATTTTTAATTTCATCACTAACGTTTTCTTCATTATCAAAGTTTATATTGTTATAGTTTGGCATTTTACCGTTTTGCATACCTTCCATAACTTTCATGAAATTATTAAATTCCTTGGCAGTAGCCTCTTTATCATCGCTAGTTCTGTTTGGAACTAAAATTTTAACTAACTTATTATTAGCCCTTTTAGTAGCTTCAGCTTCTACATCTACAAATTTTCGTGCTTTTACCATTTGAACTGATTTTTCTACTAAATCTCTAATCATAGATTCAACATCGCCACCTACATAACCAACTTCGGTAAATTTGGTAGCCTCTACTTTAACGAATGGAGCATTAACGATTTTAGCCAAACGTCTTGCAATTTCAGTTTTACCAACCCCAGTAGGTCCAATCATTAACATATTTTTAGGGGTAATGTCTTCTTGCATTGATTTAGGCAATTCCATACGACGATATCTATTACGTAACGCTACTGCAACGGCTTTTTTAGCATTATTTTGTCCAATGATATATTCATTTAATTCTTTAACTATTTGTTTAGGGGTCTTTTCTGTATTCATAATTGCACCTCGTTTAAATATAATTATAGTTCCTCTGAAATAACATTTTGATTTGTAAAAATATCAATACTACCAGCTATGTGAATGGATGCTTCCGCAATTTCTCTAGCCGACATATCTTTTGCATGATGTTTCATAGCAGTGGCTGCGGATAAAGCAAAATTACCACCTGAACCAATAGCTAAAATATCATCATCTGGTTCAATCACTTCACCTGAACCGGAAACCAAAAGTAAATCCTTTTTATCAGCAACAATTAATAAAGCTTCTAGTTTTTGTAATTGTTGGTCGCCACGCCATTCTTGTGCTAATTTTACAGCTGCTTGTTTTAAATTACCGCTGAATTCTTTTAACTTTCTTTCAAATCTTTCTTCCAAAGTAAATGCATCAGATACACTACCGGCAAAGCCAACTGCCACTTTACCATCATATATTTTTCTAACTTTATGAGCAGTTCCTTTCATAATAACTTTTTCACCCATTGTAACTTGACCATCTCCGGCCATTGCAATATGACCATTGTATCTTACAGCACATATGGTTGTTGCTTCAAACTTGACTGACATTTTAAATTACTCCTTTTATTTTGATCTAGGAAAATATTTCATATAATCTTTTAGTAAATGTTCTTTTGTTACGTGCGTATAAATTTGTGTTGTGGATAAACTACTGTGTCCTAATAATTCTTGAACACTTCTTAAGTCTGCACCGTTATCTAACATTTGAGTAGCAAAAGTATGTCTTAGCATGTGGGGATGTATATTAGTTGTTAGAGAAGTCCTTTTTATAATTTGATTCATTATATATTCAATTCCTCTAACTGTTAATTGATCTCCATGATTATTAATCAAAAGATATTTATGCTGCTTTTTATATTTATCCATAACTGGTATTCTACAATTTTTTTCATACAAATCAATTAATATTCTCATATATTTACTAAATGGAATGTTTCTTTGTTTATTTCCTTTACCAACTATTATCATAATTCGATTTTCTTTATCAATATCAAATAGTTTTAAGTTAGAACATTCACTAACTCTAATTCCAGTAGCATATAGTATTTCTAAAATTAAAGTATTACGATAATTTAAATCTGAACGCTTTCCATTTTTTGCTGCTTTAAATAGTTCATTTATTTCCTCTTTATAAAAAAATTTAGGCAGTTTATTTTTATCCCTAGATAAATAAACGAATTCAAATGGATTATTTATTATAACTTCTCTTTTTATTAAATAATTATAGAAATTTTTAATAGAAGAAACTTTTCTATAAATTGTGTTTTTACTATCTGCATTTATAAACTCTAAATATGTTTCAATATCTAAATTATCTACTTCTATAATATCATGATTGCTTTCTGACGATAATTTTTTACTAAATTCTTGCAAATCTATTTTGTATGCGCTGACTGTATTATCAGAATATTGTTTTTCGTTTTGGATGTATTCTAGGTATTTTTTTATTATATTTTTCATTAGTTAAAGTAACTTTTGACATTTAAATTTAAATAAAAAATCTTAAAAAGATTATACTAATTAAGATTTTTTATTCATTATTTTTGAACCTTTTCTTCATAATCACCATTAGGACAGATAACTTGTACTCCACCTTTTATCTTTTTCTCAACTAAGAAGTGATTATCTTTAGGACAATTTCGTCCGATTGGTTTATCCCATGAAACGAAATCACAGTCTGGATACCTAGAACATCCATAAAAGACACGATTACGTTTAGATTTTCTTTCTATAACATCGCCCTTTCCACAAGTCGGACAAGTCACACCTATCTTTTTAACAATTGCTTGTGTATTTCGACAATCAGGGAATCTAGAACAGGCATAAAATTTCCCATACTTACCCATCTTAATGACCATCGGAGATCCACATATCTCACAATCAAAACCAGCTGGTTCATCTTTAATTTGTACACTGGCCATGTTCACTTCAGCATTCGAAACTTCTTTAGAAAATGGTTGATAGAAGTTATCAATAATTTCTACCCAATTGCGTTTAGATTCCTCAATTTCATCTAATTCTTGTTCTAGTGTAGCAGTAAAATCAATATTAATAATATCTGAGAAATAGTTTTCAATAATCTTATTAACGATTTCACCTAATTCGGTTGGTTCAAAACGACGACCAACTAATTTTACATAGTATCTTTTTTGGATAGTGCCCAAAGTTGGTGCATAGGTAGATGGGCGACCTACTCCATTTTCTTCAAGTGTTTTAATTAAATTAGCTTCACTGTATCTAGCAGGTGGTTGCGTAAAATGTTGATCTGGATTGGTTTTCAGTAAAGAAATATCATCGCCTTCAATAATATCAGGTAAAATATTATCTTTTTCGTTATTGCCACCATAAACTTTTAGGAAACCTTCAAAATTAAGTTTAGAACCATTAGATCTAAAAATAACGCCATTTTGTTCAATATCAACTGCCATTGTATCCATAATAGCTGGTGTCATTTGACTAGCCACAAATCTACACCATATCAAATTGTAAAGTCTATATTGATCTTTGGTTAAATAGTCTTTTAAAGCATCTGGAGTTCTAAATACGGAGGTTGGTCTAATAGCCTCATGTGCATCTTGAGCACCTTCAGGTAATTTACCCTTGATTGGTTTAGTAGCAGCATATTCGGCTCCAAAATTATCATGCAAAAACTGTGAAGCTTCATGCTTAGCAATTGCAGAAATTCTAGTAGAATCAGTACGCATGTAAGTAATTAAACCTTGGTTGCCTTCTTTACCAATGTTGATTCCTTCATATAGTTGTTGAGCTGACATCATAGTCTTACCAGTCTTAAAATTCAACTTTCGGTTAGCATCTTGTTGCATTGTACTAGTTGTAAAAGGCACTTGCGGTTGACGCTTACGTTGCTTTTTAACTACTTTTTTAACACTAAATGGCTTTTTAGCATCAATCTTAGACAAAATATTTTGAACATCATCATTATTGTGTAGTTCACGTTTTTTACCATCAACCCCGTAAAAATTAGATTTAAACTGATTTTTACCTTTAGACATCATTGAATCAATAGTCCAGTATTCTTCCGGCTTAAATGATTTAATTGCACGTTCACGTTGGATGATTAACCATAGTGCGATTGATTGCACTCGACCGGCACTCAAACCTTTTTTAACTTTTTTCCATAATAGTGGTGAAATAGAGTATCCCACTAATCGATCTAAAACTCTTCGAGCCTGTTGTGCATTTACTAAATTCATGTCAATGGTTCTAGGGTGTTTAAAAGCTTCTTTCACTGCATCTTTAGTTATTTCATGAAACGCTACCCTATTTTTGTCGTTTACATCTAAGCCAAGCAAATATGATAAATGCCAAGCAATAGATTCACCTTCACGGTCAGGGTCAGATGCTAAATAAACAGCTTTAGCCTTTTTAGCTTCAGTTTTTAAAGCTTTAATGGTATCACCTTTCCCACGAATGGAAATATAGTGTGGTTCATAATTGTTTTCAACATCCACACCCATCTTACTCTTAGGTAAGTCACGAACATGACCCTTACTAGCAACTACTTTATAAGTTCTACCTAAATATTTTTGAATCGTTTTAGCTTTAGTTGGTGATTCAACTATAACCAACTTTTTCTTAGTGCTACGTTTTCTTTTTTTGGTTGTTGTAGCCATTAATATCCCTCATTTTAATATTGAAATTCTTCTATTATGTCTTTAGAGCTTAGGACTGGCTTTGCACCAGCTAAGATTAAATCATTACATCCCTTAGACATAATATCATTAATTCGACCGGGAATCGCAAAAACTTCCCGATTATTTTGTAATGCCAAATTAGCCGTAATCAAACTACCAGAGTGTTCTTTAGCTTCAACCACCAAAACACCTCTGACAAATGCTGCTATAATTCGATTACGTTCTGGAAAGTGGAATTTTGCAGTAGGTGTACCCAATGGATACTCAGTTACAATTAAATAATGCTTAGCTATATATTCCTGTAATTCTTTATTATCAGCAGGATAATATTTATCTAAACTAGTTCCAATAACCGCAATCGTACTACCTCCACTAGCAATAGTACACTGATGGCTTAATTTATCAACCCCTTTAGCAAGTCCAGAAACAATAACTGCATTAGACTTAACACAATTGGGTAAAATATTTTGAAGTGCTTGAATTGCGTAATTTGTATGTTCCCTTGAACCTACTACTCCTAGTAAAAAACTAGCATTTACTAGAGATATGTCACCTCGATAAAACAAAATGTTTGGAGGTAAATAGCCCTCCTTTAGACTATTTGGATAGTTATCATCGACAATACAAATATATTTACTATGTTTTAAATTATTAATGCATTTTTCCTGAATTGAATAACTATCAAAATCATCCATAAATATTTTAGCATTTTTACAGTTCAACTGGGCTATTTGTGAAATAATTTTAGAATTTAAATTATCTATATTGGTAGTGTTTTGATTGGATATAATCCAATTATAAACATTATGCTCACCTTTAATTCCAATTCCTTTAGCTAATCTTAGTTTTAATAGTAATAACCTAATTTCTGCAATCTTCATCATAAAACTCCTTATGGTAATTTATGATGATATACGTATTTATCGGTTAATTATTTTGGTAACTGGGCTAAAGGTCTTTCTATGAATAGAAGTAATACCAAACTTATTTAAGGCATCTAAATGCTTTTTAGTTCCATAGCCGGCATTATGCTTAAAATCATACTCTGGATACTTACGAGCATATTCGTCCATTATATTATCACGAAATACTTTAGCGACAATGCTGGCAGCTGAAATACTAACACTTTTAGCATCACCCTTAATTAATTTAGTTTGATGAATAGGAACATCAATATCCATCGCATCTACAATAACTTCATCAGGTGTTACTTTTAAATTATTAACAGCTTGTTTCATCGCAACCCGAGTTGCTTCATAGATGTTAATGTCATCAATTACGTTATTATCAGCAATACCAATTCCATAGGCAACACAATTATTAATAATTTTTTGATATAAAGACTTTCTAACGCTAGGACTTAGTTGTTTAGAATCGTTAACTTGATAGAGATTAAAATCATGTGGCAAAATAATTGCACAACTAACTACTGGTCCGGCCAATGGCCCACGTCCCACTTCGTCTACACCGGCAATCATTGTTTTTCCCTGCTGCCAAAAACTTTTTTCATAAACAAAGCGCTCCTTAAAAGCTGCTTTTAAAGATTGCAGATGCTTAAGTTGTGTTAGCTTACTATTGAATAACTTTTGCACGCCAACACGCTCATCTTTTTTTATTTCTAGCAAGAAATCGTCATCTAAAGTATCTACTTCTAACAGTTTATTCTTAATTTCTTTTATCGTCAGTTTATTCATTATCATCAACGTCCGATAAAGCATCTAAAGTAATTCTTCCTAACTTACCTCTTCTAAAGTCTAAAATTATTCGATTTGAGGCTCTTTCGTAATCGTCTTGCATCCCTATTTTTTTAGTAATTGTCAGTAATAAATCGACGTCGCTTAATTCGACATCTTGTTCAGATAACTTATAGCGATTGATTAAGCCTTCTTTATCAATATTTCTAAAAATAGACAATGCAAATAAAGCAACATCATCGCTATGATAGATACTATCTTTAATTGCACCTGATAAAGCTAACTTATTAGCAATTTTTTCACTTTGAAATTTAGGCCATAGGATTCCCGGAGTATCTAATAACTCTAAATCTTTACTAGAACGTAACCATTGTTGACCTTTTGTAACTCCTGGACGATTACCAACTTGAGCAGCTCTTTTCTTAACAACTTGATTTAATAAAGTTGATTTACCAACATTAGGAACTCCTACACAAATTGCCCTAATCGAATCGTTTTTCATTCCTTTGGCTTTATTAGCTTCAATTTTATCAGATAAAACATGTTTAACAATTTTAGTTAAATAACTACCCGTAGTATTTTGCTTAGAATCTACAGATATAGCATAGTTACCTTGCTCTTTAAAAAATTTAATCCACTCTTCTGTTTGTTTCTTATTAGCTAAATCAGCTTTAGTTAATATCATTAAATGTGGTTTTTCATTACTAATTCTTTTAACTTCAGGATTGATCGAACTATATGGACATCTAGCATCAACCAACTCTAATACAATGTCTACTAAATGAATATTTTCTTCAAATTGACGAATTGCTTTCGCCATATGTCCTGGAAACCATTGAATTCTTGAACTCATTATAATTACTCCAATCAAAATTTATTTTAAAAACGGTTTAAACAAAAATAAACCTATCTTAAAATAGGTTTACTTCAATTAATTTATGGACAGCAAATAGTTTTGCCAAACATCATCGAAAATTGTCATGCTTGGCAGATAACTAGCATTTTCTTCTAAATATTTAGATATTTCTTCGAAATCAGTTGATTGCTTAGGAAACGACTGGTCTAAAAATGCATTATTAGCAAATTCAGCAATCGGCTCATAACTATTTTCGTTTCTTTCACTCATTAAATATTGATAAAAACTTTTATTCATTTAAATTCCCTCTTAATATTATTTTGGAATCAAAACTTGAAATTTAAAATCACCATCACCGTTCATATCAATTTTAGTGGCTCGATATGATAAATTATCTTTACTACCAAAATCATTTACATTTAAAATAATTTTGCTGTTTTTGCTATCAAGTTTTACCCAGCTAGGTATTTTATAGTTTCGACTGACATATGATAGCACAAATTTTGGTGGAATATTAAGTTTACCAATTTCTAGACCATCGGCATCTAGTTGTATGTTTCCGTCACTAAGCAACTTAGGCTTTAATGCTAAAACATATTTAATCTTAGAGCCCAGAAGTTTAATATTGCCGTAAACATAAGCTCTATCAGTAACTACAAACTTATAGTCCATTTTATCGTTACTTGATGACTGCACCTTTTCTAAATAATATGTTGATAATGCATTTAATTGTTTTTTATTTAATCCAACTGTAATAGGTGTAGCATCATGATTATACTTTTGGCTGACTGCAGTTTTACTTTCGCTAACTGGCGTACTATTTACACTAAACCAAACAAAGCCTGCTCCAATTATAATTGCTAAAATTAATAGTATAAATAAATATTTAAAAATATTAAATCTTTTTTTACGCATATTTTTCCACCATCTTAATATTTATTAAAATTTTCCGTATTTTTAATTACCTTGAATAAATTATCAGTCATTACATCGTAACCAGCATCGTTAGGATGAAAATGGTCTTTATCAGATAGGTAATCGTTTATTTCCTTACTGTCAGATGCATCTTCACTAAAGTCTTTAACATTAAAACTACTGTGATTAGAATCTTTAAGTAACTCTTTACGTTGATTTTCCGTCTTAAATTGGCCATAAGTTAAAGATTTAATATCAACATAATAACAATTTTTATAATCATTAGCCGTCATTGAATTAATTTCGTTTAATTTATCCACATAGTCGGTTATTTTTTCTACGTTTGCAAAGTAAACATATAAAGGATTGTAGACACCAAACAAGTAAATTCTACAGTTAGAATTATAATGTTTAACTGCATGCAATAGTTCGTTCAAACTAGTTTGATACTTATTTAAAGCACTATTCATATTTTTATGAAAAGTATTATCATTAGCAATCAATGCATTTTTTTGTAAAGATTGTAGTAAATCATTACCACCAACTGTAATAACTACCATGTTAGCTTTCTGAATATCTTTTTGAATACTTTCTTTTTGTAAAATACGACGAGTAATTTGGTCACTACGTTCACCAGCAATCCCATAGTTTTTAACATTTAAATCAATTTTTAATCTTTCATCAAATAATTGCTTAATTCTAGGAACATAACCGCCACTGTTGCTAACATCTCCTACTCCTTGGGTTAAGGAGTCACCGATTGCGACTAAATTCATTAATTTAACACGCTCGTCTTCGTTATTAGATGACTGGTCAATTTGTATATGACGATGAACATTCTTGTTATTAATATTAATAGAAAAGTATAATATTAAAGCTACAAAAGAAATTATGAATAGAATAAAATATTTTATAAAACGTTTCAAAATACACACCTGCAAACTTTATTTTATTTTTTGAAAAACTTTAAAATTAAAATCATAGATGTTCTTATCGTCAACTTTTCCAGGGATGGTATTAATTAATTTAAAATTGTCATAATTAATAGTTGGCATATAGGTATCACCATCAAAATCATGTTCAATTTCAGTCTTATATAAACGGTCAGCATATGGCACTAACTGTTCAAATATATTAGCCCCGCCGACTACAAATATTTCTTCATCAACATGCTTTTTACTATACTCAATAAACTCATTAATACTATGGAAAACTAAAACTCCTGCATCATTAATGTTGTTAGAAGTAGTAATCACCATATTTTTACGATTAGGTAATGGTTTGCCAAAACTTAAATAAGTTTTGCGTCCGGTTACAATTGTATTGCCAGTAGTTAGTTTTTTAAAGTATCGCATGTCTGCTGGCAAGTGCCATGGTAAATTGCCGTTTTTACCGATTATATGATTACTGCCTTCTGCCCACAAAAAAGAAATCATCGTATTGTATTACTCCTTAATTTTATTAAACTGCTACTGGTGCCTTGATTGGACCATCGTGGTGGTAGTCGATTACCTTTATATCATCCATATCATAATCAAAAATACTATTTTTATCTGGATTAAGCCATAACTTTGGAGCTTCTTTAGGTGTTCTACTTAACTGTTCTTTAACTTGCTCAATATGGTTGGAATAAATATGTGCATCCCCTAAAGTGTGAATAAATTCACCAGGTTTTAGACCAACTTCTTTAGCAATCAATGAAGTCAACAGAGCATAACTAGCTATGTTAAATGGTACGCCTAAGAAGATATCACCAGAACGTTGATATAGTTGGCAACTTAATTTACCATCATTAACATAAAATTGAAACATAGTATGACATGGCGGCAAGGCCATTGATGGAACATCCTCTGGATTCCAAGCTGATACAATCAATCTTCTGGAATTAGGTTTTTCTTTGATATCTCTAATGACGTTTTTGATTTGATCAATTGTATCACCAGTTGAAGTTTTCCACTTACGCCATTGACTACCATAGACTAACCCTAGATCACCATATTTTTTGCTAAATTCATCATCATTTAAAATTTTTTCGCAAAACATTTTCTTTTGTTTTAGATATACATTTTTAAATTCGTCATCTGTAGCAGCTCTACGACCAAAATCGGTCATATCAGGACCTTTATAGTCTTTGGAATTAACATAATTTTTAAAAGCCCATTCGTCCCAAATGTGATTTTTGTGTTGTAATAAGTATTTAATGTTAGTATCACCTTTCAAAAACCACAATAATTCACTTTTAATAAGCCCAAATGGCACTTTCTTAGTAGTAAGTAGGGGAAATCCTTTACTTAAATCAAAACGCATTTGATACCCAAATGTACTAATGGTTCCGGTTCCAGTACGGTCACCCTTAAAATGACCATCATTTAAAACATATTTTTCTAAATTTAAATAAGCATCTTCTAACATAATAAACCCCAATTTCTTTTTTAATCACTTAAATATTGGCTTAAATATTCCCAACGTTTCATTTTGGCGTCTGATTGTGCCTTATTGGCATCTAATTTAGCTTGTAAATCAGCTAATTTATCATAATCACCACCATTTTCAACCATCATGGATTGAAGCTTAGTGTTTTCTTGATCTAATTTATCAATATCATCTTCAATGTGTTCCCATTCTAATTGCTCAGCATAAGTAAGTTTCTTTTTACTTGTTTCCTTATCGTTAACATCTTCATTAGATTTATTATCATTTTTGCTTTCTTGCTTTTTAGAGTTGGACTTAGCATACTTAGCATTTCTTTGTGCGTTTAATAAATCAGTAAATTTGCCAACGTGCTCTTCAATCTTGGCATTACCTTCAAAAATTAATAATCGATTAGCAACTTTATCTAAAAAGTAACGGTCATGAGAAACTGTAATTACGGTTCCGCTAAAATGATCAATATAATCTTCTAAGACTGTCAAAGTTGATATATCTAAGTCGTTGGTAGGTTCATCTAACAACAAAACATTCGGTTGTTGCATCAATAATTTAAGTAAATATAGACGACGTTTTTCACCGCCTGAAAGCTTTCTAATCAAAGTTCCATGCATAAACTTAGGAAATAAGAATTGTTCCAAAAGTTCAGTAACACTTACTTGATTACCGTCCTTATCAGTAACATGTTGACCTACTTCACTTAAATAATTAATAACTCGTTTATCCTCAGGAATATCTTCAGTTTGCTGAGTGTAATAACCTAATTTTACAGTTTCACCAATATCAACTATGCCTGAATCCAATGGTATCTTTTCAGCAATAACATTCAACAATGTAGTCTTACCGGCACCATTTTCACCACTAATCCCAATTCTTTCAGAACCTTGGATTAAAACGTTAAAGTCCTTTAAAATTTGCTTATTATCAATTCTTAAATTAGCATCTTTGATTTTAATAACTTTCTTACCTAATCGTTGCTGACCTAATGAGATATCAACATCTTTATCAACTTGCAAGTTGCCCACATTATCTTTTAAATCATTAAAGCGATTAATTCTAGCTTGTTGTTTAGTAGAACGTGCTTTAGCACCTTTTTTCATCCAAGCTAACTCTTGCTTATACAGTTGACTTTTTTTGTGCTCAGATTCTTTTTCACGATCAACTCGGTCAGCCTTTTGACTAACATAGTCTTGGTAATTACCAACATATTTATATAGTTTACCAAATGATAATTCCCAAATGTTATTTACTACTTCATCTAAGAAATATCGGTCATGGGTAACTAGTAATAAAGCTCCCTTATACTTAGCAAGATGGTCTTGTAACCAGTAAATTGAATCGAAATCTAGATGGTTGGTCGGCTCATCTAAAATCAATAAATCTGGCGATTGAATTAATACCTGTGCTAGCCCTACTCTACGCTTCTGACCTCCTGAAAGTGTACTAACTTTTTGATGCATGTTATCTATTTTTAACTGGGTCAAAATAGTTTTAACGTCGCTTTCCGCAGTCCAAGCATTTTCTTCGTTCATTTTGGCTTCTGCATCTAAATATTGACGTTCAATCTTACTATCACCGGGATTAGCAGAATATTTATCTAACATTTGTTCATATCGTCTAATGGTATTAAAAATATCTTGGCTACCGGCAAATACAGCATCTAAAACAGTTAATTTTTCATCCAACTCCGGGTCTTGTTTTAAATATCCAATCGTATAAGTTTTAGAAGTAATTATGTTCCCAGTAGAGTCATGATCTGCTCCGGAAATTACATTTAACAAAGATGTTTTTCCACTACCATTAGTTCCAATCAAACCAATTCGATCATGTTCATTTATGATGAAGTCTAAGTCTTTGAATAAAGTCTTTTCACCATATGTTTTAGTTAATTTTTCAGTACGTAAAGTCTGCAAATAACTCACTCTTTCAAAAATTTTTTTGTAAATTCAATAATACTATCTTCGTTATTCATTAATGCTTTATTAACGATATTTAGTTCAATTGCATTCAACAATTTGCCTATTATTGGACCAGGTTTAACCAAACCTAATGACATTAAACGTGAGCCATTAATTTTAATTTCATCCCTACTTTTAACAGTCAAACTATCATATTCACTAATAATTTCATTAGCATCAATAGACATCCCAAGTATTAAAGCCAACTGAACCGTCGAATTAAGTAAAGTTCGTCCAGTATGATACATAAGCATATTATCTAAACTTTTAGTCTGTATAGCACGTAATGCACAAACCATAGTTGTAACGTTTCCAATAATCTGATTAGAAGTCTTCCAAGCTTTTAAAAAAGATTTAATTTGCTTAGTGTTTAAACCAAACTGATAACAAATTAATGTCCAAACTTGGCTTTCATTTTCTAAATATAAATTATTTATATTAAGTACAGATTTAAATTCACTTAAATGATTTTTAAATCCTGGAATATAGTTACATAAATTAGTGTTAAGCATATCTTTAATCCCTTTTAATGGATTTTTACCCAACATCATTTTGACAAATTCAGTATGAATTCTCTCAACCGCAATTTTTTCAAGTAATTCACTATGATTTTTAATAGCATTTAATGTATTTACTTCTACCATAAAGTCCAGCTTACTAGCAAAACGAACGGCCCGCATCATTCTTAAAGCATCTTCATGAAAACGTTCTTCAGGATTACCAACAGCTTTAATCAAATTGTTCTTTAAATCAGTTAAGCCGTCAAATAAATCAATTATCTCACCATTTTCTTTCATAGCTAACGCATTGATTGTAAAATCTCGACGTTTTAAATCCTCTGCTAAAGAACGCACAAAAGTTACTTTATCAGGACGTCGGTAATCCTGATATCCCGATTCTGTTCGAAAGGTAGTGATTTCGTATCCATTTCCATGATCCAACACCATAACAGTACCATGTTCGATTCCTGTATCGACAGTGTGTTTAAATATTTTTTTTATTTCTGCAGGATATGCACTAGAAGCAATGTCAACGTCGTGTATATCTAATCCCAAAACGGTATCTCTGACACTACCACCGACAAAATAAGCTTCGAACCCAGCTTCTTCAATATTCTGCACAATTGGTCTAGCAATTTCAAATTCTCGTGGTAAATTTTTAATTTGCATTCTAAAGCCTCATTTAAAAGTTCTATTAATTTAATATTAACAGATTGATATTAGTAGGAACAATAAAAAATCCAAATTTTGAGACTAATAGGTGCCCAAAAATTGGATTATTTCAAATCATTGTCGATATTCTTCTAATAGCATTGCCATTTCGTCATCAGATGGCACTAACTCCATATAATTTTTCATTAATGCAATTGATTGCTGTAAATCTCCATACTCTCTAAAGAATAGTGCCGCCATTTTTAAGAAACTAGGCATATCTTTAAAGTATGGGATTGCAGCTAGATAATACTTGTTAGCATCTTTCAATGCATCTTGCTTATCATATGAAACTGCTAGATTCCAATAGAATTGCGGATCAATTTGGTCATCTTTCATATATGAGTTAATCAAATCAATATTTTCATCGTAACGCTCTTGCTTAACCAATAAATTAGATAATTCTAGCGCAATTGAAATATCATCTGGATCAATTGAAATTCCCTTTCTAAGGTATTTTTCAGCTTGTTTCTCATCAAATAGTTTTAATGACAATTTAGCAGCAATTACATATAACTTTTCATTGTACTCATCTACACTTAAACCTTCTTGAGCTACTTTTAGAGCTTCCTCATCTTTATGTTCGGCACTTAATGCATCGGCTAGATATGGATATAAAGTAGCATATTGAGAGTCGGTATCTCTTAAGTCTTTAAAAATTTCAATCGCATTAGCATAATCTTTTAACTGAAGGTAGGTAAATGCTGTTTCAAATTTTACATCAGGAGTCATATTAATAGTCTTAATTTGTTTTAAATAACCAATTGCATGGTCAAATTTACCGTCGTTAGCATATGCTATTCCGATTCTTTCGACTACATTTACAGCAGATATATTAGTGATACCTTGCTTAATTAAATGTAAGTACAGTGGAATTGATTTATTAAAGTTACGCATCACAAAATATAATTCGGCAAGCGCAAAAGTAATAACCCTTTCATCAGGATCAATTTTTTTGGCTTCTAAGAGCTTTTCAGTACTTACCTCAAACATGCCTTGCGTTTGATATAAATCAGCTTGAACCATTAAGGATTGCACGTACGCATCAGAAGATGGTTTGATTTCACTTAAATAGTTCAAAGCAGTATCAACATGTCCCTCGCCAATCAATATGTCAGCTAAATTCGTCCTTAATTCATCTTCATCAGGGTATTTACTTAACATTTTAATATATATTTCTTTAGCCTTATCAGAAAATCCTAAAGAATATAATTCTTCTGCCAATGAGTAAAGTAAATCATCGCTGTCCTTTTTTAAAGCTAATTCATATTTATCGTTAAATTCATTTAGTTTACCTGCTTCTAATAAATCCAATGCTTTTTGGGAATAACTCATTAAACTGCCTCCTATATTTTAGGCTGTATCAATTAATAATAAAAAAACCAGCCCGACAAATTGCCGTGCTGGAGTTATTTAGTACAAAACAAATGCTTATTTAACAGCATCCTTTAAAGCTTTACCTGGTTTAAATGCAGGTACTTTGCTTGCAGGAATTTGAATTTCTGCACCAGTTTGTGGGTTACGACCCTTACGAGCGGCACGATCACGTACTTCGAAGTTACCGAAACCGATTAATTGTACTTTTTCGCCTTTAGCTAATTTTTCTTCAACTGAACTAAATACTGCATCAACAGCTGCTGTTGCGTCTTTTTTAGTTAAGCCAGTCTTAGCTGCTACATCACTAACTAATTCTGCTTTGTTAGCCATATATTTCACCTCCCAAAAAGATAGGATTAAACATAGTAAAACATAGTACTATGTTATCACATGTATTAAAGTTATCACATGAAGCCCGCTAGTGCAATGATTTAATCGATATTTTGCATTATTTTCGACTTCTTGGAATGATTTTTAATGGTGTTCCTGTAAAATCATAATATTTTCTAATTTGGTTTTCTAAATATCTAACATAAGAGAAATGCATAAGATCTACATCATTAACAAACACCACAATAGTAGGCGGTGCCGTTTTTACTTGTGTAGCATAATAAATCCTTAATTTACGACCCTTAATACTTGGTGTGGGTGTAATAGCAATCGCATCCATGATAACATCGTTAAGACTAGAAGATGAAATTCTTCTACCATGGTTATCATATACAGTTTTAATTAATTCAGGTAACTTAGCTAAACGTTGCTTAGTTAAAGCTGAAACAAACAGGATTGGTGCATAAGATAAATATTGAAATTCAGCACGAATAGCAGCTTCAAAATCACGTTGTGTGGAATTAGTTTTCTTAAGTGTGTCCCACTTATTAACTAGTATAATTACACCTTTACCAGCATCATGAGCATAACCAGCAATTCTTTTATCTTGCTCTCTAATTCCTTCTTCAGCATTTAAAACTACTAAAGCAATATTACTATTATCGATGGCTTTCATCGCTCTCATAACTGAATAACGCTCGGTATTCTCATATACTTTACCACGTTTTCTTAAACCAGCAGTATCCACCATAGTAAATTCTTGACCATTATCAACGAATTTTGTGTTGATAGCATCCCTAGTTGTTCCAGAAACATCTGACACAATAACTCTTTCTTCACCTAAAATAGCATTTACTAAAGAAGATTTACCAACATTTGGTCTTCCAATCAAACTAAAGCGAATGCTGTCATCTTCTTTATCGTCTTGTTGCTCACTAAAATTAGCAATAACTTGATCTAAAAGATCTCCCAAGCCAATTCCATGCGCACCAGAAATAGCATATGGATCGCCAAAACCTAAAGAATAAAAGTCATAGATGTCAGCACGACTTTCCAAATTATCTATTTTATTTACAGCTAAAACGACTGGCTTATTTGAACGATATAATATTTTAGCAATATTTTCATCAGCGTTAGTTATACCTTCTTTACCGTTTACCATAAAGATAATAACATCTGCTTCTTCTATCGCAATTTCAGCTTGCGCAGTAATTTGCTTAACGAATGGTTGATCACCAATTTCAATTCCACCAGTATCGATAATACTAAATTCATGACCAACCCAATCTCCATGAGCATAAATTCTATCTCTAGTAACTCCAGGAGTATCTTCAACTATAGATATTCTTTCACCGACAACACGGTTAAATATAGTTGATTTACCAACGTTTGGTCTTCCAACAATTGCAACAACGGGTAATCCCATGTCTTGTCCCCATTTCTTTATATTAATAAAAAAATTATCCTCCTAATAAAGAAGGATAATTCAAAAAATAATTTTTAGTCTAATTTCTTACCAACAATATCACCTAAAGTAAAACCTTTTTCTTCTTCAGGAGCATTATCAGTTGATTTATCACTAACTACCTTTTTAGTAGCATCTTTTTTAGAATCATTGCCTTCTGGTTCTGGTTCCAAAGCCTTCATAGATAATGCTAAACGGTGTTCTTCTGGTTGAATGTTTAAAATCTTAGTTTGAACAGATTGACCAACTTTTAAAACATCAGCTGGAGTATCAACGTGTTTATGTGATATTTGTGAAATGTGAACTAATCCTTCAACGCCAGGCATTACTTCAACAAAAGCACCAAAATCAACAAGACGTTTTACTGTTCCTTCAACAACATCGCCTTCATTAAACTTATCTTCAACTTGATCCCATGGTTGTGGTTCAGTTTGTTTAATTGAAAGTGAAATACGACCACGTTCTTCATCAAGTTTTAAGACCTTAACCTTAACTTCTTGACCTACTGATAAAACATCAGATACCTTGTTTACACGGTCATATGAAATTTCTGAAATGTGAACTAATCCGTCCACACCGCCTAAATCAACAAAGGCACCAAAATTAGTTAATCTAGCAACTTTACCTTCGACAACATCGCCTTCATTAAGTTCAATCATAACTTTTTCTCTAGCAGCAGCTTGTTGTTTTTCAACTACTTCACTATGAGATAAAATTAAGCGATTTTCTTCAGGTACGATTTCAACAATCTTACAGTCAAAGTCTTGACCATTGTATTGTTTTAGATTACTTACAAAATGGTTAGCAATCATTGATGCTGGAATAAATCCTCTAACACCATCAACACTAACTACTAAACCACCTTTAACGTTTCTAGTAACTTTAGCACTAACGACGACATCATTGTCAGCGTCAAACTTAGCTTTTAAGTCATCCCATACCTTAAGTGCTTCTAGTCGACGAATTGATAGTAAGAAGCTACCGCCTTCTTTATCATCACCAATACGTGAAATAACAACAACTTTTACCTTGTCGCCAACTTTAAATTGAGATCTTACATCTTCAACTGGTTGTGATGATAATTCCTTACGTGGAATCACACCTTCAACACCGGCATTTTCGATACCAACAACAACTTGTTGGTCATTATCAATAGCTAAAACTTCACCATTAACAACGCTTCCTACTTTAACTTGAGGAACACTATCTAATGCCTCTAATAAATCTTTGTTTGTATTTTCTTCACTCATCCCAAAATTCCTCCTTGAAACAACTCTAACTTGTATTTTAGACTAACTTAGCAATAAATGCTAGTCTGTTGATTATCAAATTAATTATTTTTGATAATTTTAGATATTTCATCGACTACTTCATTAATACTCAAAGAAGTAGTATCTAGTTCAATTGCATCTTTAGCTTTAGTTAAAGGTGACACTTCTCGATGAGAATCTTTATAATCACGTAATTCAATTTCTCTTTTTAACTCTTCTAAAGGTGTGTGAATACCCTTTTCAGCATTATCCTTAAATCTACGTTCAGCTCTTTCAGATACACTAGCAATTAAAAATATTTTAACCTCAGCGTCTGGAATAACCGTGGTTCCAATATCTCTACCATCCATGACAATTCCGCCACAATTAGCAATCGCTTTTTGTTGCTTCACTAAAATAGAGCGCACTTTAGTCAATGCTGCTACTGTAGAAACTGAGTTAGTTACATTTTCTTGTCTAATTTCATTGGTAACTTCATTACCATCAATAAAAACTAGTTGCCCATTAGTTGATGGCTTAAAAGTAATTTTAGTGTTATTTAGCATGTTTACTATTTCAGATTCATTATGTAAATCTATTCCTAGTCGCATTGCCTTTAGAGTAGTGGAACGATACATAGCACCAGTATCACAGTATATATAAGAAAATCTTTTTGCCACTAACTTTGCTACTGTACTTTTCCCAGCTGAAGCTGGACCATCAATTGCCACTCTTAACTTATTCATATAAAATACCACCTATTTTTATCTAACTCGTAATTTTTGACCGGGGTGAATTTGAGATTCGCTGGTCAAATTGTTAAGTCTTAGTAGTTCACTTTCGGAAATACCAGCATTAGTTGCTACTCTATAAACACCTTGTCCTGGTAAGACAGTAGCATATTTTTCACCGTTAGAATTATCAGCTGAGTTACTACTACTTTCTTTTTTCGAACTACTGTTTTCTTTTGATACACTGCTTTGTTCTTTATTGCTGTTAGCTAAACTGCTACTGGCTGAACTCGTATTTTCAGGCTTGCTGGTGGATGATTTATCTACATCAATACTTTTTTTAGAACTACTAGATGTAGTACTCTCACTACTTGAAGCTTTTTTAGAGCTAGAACTAGCTTCACTTTTTTTAGAATTACTAGCTGCTTTATGTTTATTACTTTGACTGCTTTTATGATGACTATATGATGAAACTGAAATACTAGAAGCATTTTTTGCAGACTGACTTTCACCACCATCTGGGCTCTTCAACATGCCAAAAGCTAAAGCAAAAAGAGCAATCATAGCAATGATAGTGACTAAAATGATTGTAGTCACTTTATTGCTATGATTTTGTTTACGCATTTTCGACCTAGATAAGTTACCATCTTTATCTCTATAGTCTTCAAAAGTCTCATTCCAAGGCTCTTTATTTTTATCATTCAAAATCATAACCTCCAGATTAATTAAACTAATTACATATTAACATTATAAAACAAAGAATTGATAATATCTCTCCAATTAGATTTATTTTGGGATGATTTTGAAATATTTTTCCTAAGAAGCCCCAAAAATTTTAAATTTACCGCAGAATTCATAGAACAACATTTATCATTATGATTATCAAAAGATTCATCAAAATGTCGTAATAAATATTTTCTTAAGCAGCCGTTTACACTTACATAATCATGTAACACGTTCAAAGATTCTATTTTGGAATACGTTAAATTACGGAAAGTATCTAATACATAATTTTTAGAGTATCCTTTAGAATAATAAAAATTCAATAGTTTAATTTTATCATCACTATGTTTTGTCACATTTATTTTTGCATAGTTACTAAAGAAAAAGTTAATTTCATCATCATCTGGAACATTTTTCAGTGCTAATCTACGTGATAAATTAATATCGCTATCTTGGTACAACATAAATGCAATGCTTTGTTTACCATCACGTCCAGCTCTGCCAATTTCTTGCATATAATCTTCAAGCGTAGTGGGTAAGTGATAATGAATAACATATCTAATATTGTTTTTATCGATGCCCATTCCAAATGCACTCGTGGCACAAACTAAATCAATTTTATCATTCATAAATTGATGTTGAATTCGGTAACGATCATCATCATTAACTTCTGAATGATATGGTTCAACTCTCAGCAATGTTTTTTGTTTAATTAGTTCTGACATTTGATTAGCAATTTTCTTACTAGAAAAATAAACAATTCCAGGACCTTGTAGCGAGCTAATTAATTTCAATAAATAGATCTGCTTATCTGTATCGTTTAAAAACTTTTGTACTGATAAGTAGATATTACTTCTGTTAACTGAATTGCTAATTATTTCAGTTCGATCATGGTTTAATGATAGTTTATCGATTGTATCTTTTCTAGTTTTTTTGGACGCTGTCGCAGTTAGCATTAAAACTTGCTTTACTTTTAGGGCCTTAATCGACATTGATAAATCTAAGTATTCAGGCCTAAAGTCAATTCCCCATTGAGAAATACAATGAGCTTCGTCGACTACAAACAAATCAATTTTTATTTTTTTTAAACATTTTTGTACGTATTGATCAGATAACATTTCAGGAGAAATAAAAATATATTTATACTTCTTTATATTTTTCATGACAAATAACTTTTCATTTTTGCCTAATGTTGAATTAAAGGCAATCACATTTTTATGACCCAAATATTGCATTCTACTAACTTGATCTTGCATCAAAGAAATTAATGGTGAAATAATCAAAACTGCATTTGGTTTAATTAACCCATAAATCTGATAGATTAAAGTCTTACCAGCACCAGTTGGCAGAATAGCCATAACGTTTTTGTCCTCTAATAAAGCATTCAATACTGCTAACTGTCCTGGTTTAAATGAATCGTATCCAAAATGTTTTTTTAAAATAAACCTTAAACGTTCTGCCTGATTATCATTCATCAACCTTGCTCCTAAAGATTTGATATAGTCTAAAATCAAAAAAACTTAAATTGTCATTTTTAACTGCTGTAAACTGCCAATCATCAATATTTCCCGTGAATCTTTGCTGAAAAATTTTCAAACTCTTTAAACTTAGTAAGCGGTTATAAGGAAATTGTTTTTTGGGTAGCGTTATAGCCGCATTTAATAAGTGTTCTTTTACAGTATTAACTTTTATATGTCTATAGTAAGCAGTTTCATTTAACGAATATCCATCTAAAAATAATTCAAATGTTTTAAGGGATGCGTTACTCATTAAATTAACACGTATGCCAACAGTCAATGGTTCTAAAAAATTATATTCATTACTAGATTTTATAAATTTCAATAACACACAAAACATATCTATCTGTCGAAAATACAACTGTAGAATCGTAGTGTTCAAATATTTTGACTGTTGATCAGCAGTTAGAGCAACTTTAGCATGTCCAGTCAAAGTAGTCATAAGTTGCCAAGCCATGTCATCATTCATAGATTCAGCAAAAGTATATAAAAGTCGATACATCTTAGTCGACAACTGACTGTCTTTATTTAGCTTAAACCATTTTTTTATCAAATTATATTCTAGAATATTCATTTTTAACGGATAATATTTCTTATTTGAAAAACTATATTCCGATGATACCTGTAAAGCTAATAAAAAGCGCTTTTTAAATCTTAAAATATTATATTTATGATAAATTTCAGAATGTCTAGGTAAATAATAGTTGTTTAAAATATCATTTTGTTGTTCTTTACCAGCACTAGTTAATAGCAAATGCTCTCCATCAATAGTTTTTTTCAAATATTTTTTATCGATTAATAATTTTAAGTTGTTGATGATATTAAAATTTTTATAGTTACTAAACAATTCGCAGTAGTTAATTAACTCATATCGCATTCCCCAAAATAATGTTGATACGGTTTTTTTACCTGCCAACAAATTTTCAATTAATTTAGGCCTGCGAGGCTGCGTATCTGAAAATAGTAATATTAAAAAATCATCATCAATTTGCATTTAATTACCTCTTATTAGTTTTTACAATTCTTTTATATATTATTAATAAAGTTAAAGTAACAATTAACCCTTTAATGATATTGAATGGAACTACTGCATACAATACTAAATCTTGAATGCTATAAGCAAACTTAAATCCAATCACATCAATATACAATGGTGTGATTATAAAATAATTTAGCAAAGACATTATTACAGTTAAATTTAATATGGTAACTAAAATACCCAATAATGTTCTTTTAAGCCCACTGAACTTCTCAATAATCAACACTAATGAAAATAAAATAACCAAACTAGAAATAAAAGCCGAGCCAACACCTATTAAGTTAATAATCGATGGTCCTGTAAAAACAAAATACAATAGCGACTTAAGTAATGCAATTATTGCTCCATCACGTTTAGATAGAGTTAATGCCCCTATCAAAATTGGAATATCACTAAAATCAATCGTCATATAACTAGCAATTGGAATGATTGGAAACTTAATGTACATCAAGAAAAAAGATAATCCACTCAAAATAGATATAGTAACCATTTTTTTAACGCTGAATCGTTTTGAACCCATAAAAAAATCCCCTTAATTAAAGAGGCTTATCTTCAAAAAAATCTCTAAGACTAACAAGCCAAAGAGATTTTATGCACGGATAAATAAAATCTTCTTTATACCAGACTATACTGTCGGTTTTGGAATTACACCAAATCAACTATCAGAGATAGGTCACGGACTATTACCGCCGGTCGGGAATTACACCCTGCCCCGAAGACAAACCAATTATTTTATTTTTATAAATATAACATGTTTAATAAATTTAAATCAATTAATTAGTAGCTAGTTCTAACAATTTATCTACTTCATATTTTTTCAATGGTCGCCATTCACCCACTTTTAAGCCTCTTAAATTTAAGAAAGCATAAGATTCTCGTTTAAGCTTCTTAACTGGATGATTAACTGCAGCTAACATGTTTTTAACCTCATGATTACGTCCCTCATGAATAGTTAATTGGATTACTGAAGTATTATTTTTAGGATTTTGCTCGATTAAATTAGTTTTAGCTTTAGCCGTTTTAACTCCTTTAAGCTTAACTCCAACTCGCAATTGCTTTAATTCTTCGTTAGTTGGAATTCCTTCAATTTTAGCAACGTATGTCTTATTAACTTCATATTTTGGATGTGTTAAATAGTTATCAAAGTCGCCATCATTAGTCATTAAGATTAGTCCAGAAGTATCATAATCTAGTCTTCCAACTGGATAAATTCTTTCTTTTATTTCGGGGAAAAAGTCCATAACCGTTTTACGCTTTTTCTCATCTTTAACTGAAGAAATTACTCCTCTAGGTTTGTAAAGCAAGTAATATACCAATTCCTCTTTACCAATTGGCACGTTATCGACCATCACTTCATCAGATACACTAACTTTAGTACCCAATTCAGTTACTACTTTACCATTAACCTTTACTCTACCAGTTTGAATTATAGTTTCTGATTTCCGACGAGAAGCTACTCCCGAGCGAGCCATTAATTTTTGTAATCTTTCCAATCGCTTAATTCTCCTTTATTTCTTTATTAGGTAAATCATCTAAAGTATTCAAACCAAAAGTCTTTAAAAATTTTGAAGTAGTTGAATATAAAGCTGGGTTCCCTAAAACCGTTTTTTTACCACTTTTGTAAATTAACTTCAGTTCTATTAATTTTTGAATGGTTCTAGAACTATTAACACCACGAATCTCATCTAATTCAATTCTAGTTATAGGTTGTCTATAGGCAATAATCGTAAGTGTCTCTAAATTAGATTGACTTAGTTTAACACTAGTATTTCCTACTAACTTAACAATTAAACTATTAATGGATTGTTTAGTGGCTATTTTATATTTATCATCTGATTGTATAATTAACAATCCACTATCATTACTTTTAATTAGCTGTTCAGAAAGTTCCTTTAATGTGTTTTTTATTTTATAATCAGGAAGATTCATGACTTCAGAAAGCTTTTCTAATGAAATTCCGTTACTACCAGATGCATAAACTAAAGCTTCTATCTTACCTTTTTCACTTATCAAAATATATCCCTCAATAATTTAATTAAGTTTTTCTAGAAATAATTCATTATTCAGTTGTGATAATTTAATTAGCTTATTTTTAGACATTTGTAAAACAGCTAAAAAGTCAGTTATAACCTCTTCTAAATCATACTTAAAATCAAAGATATCCATAAAATTTGTTTTATGATTATTACTTAACTTATCCATAATTAAATTACTTTGCTGTTCAATTGAGTAATGCCATTTTTGTATGCTATGAACATTGCCAGTATCTCTGAATCGTTTATTTTTCATTAAATTAATATATATTGTTTTTAATAAATCAACATCTGAATTTTTAATAATCGAATTTTGATTATATTGATTTATATCAGCAGTATAAAAATTACTTTGCTTTTCCTTTAAAGTAAGTAAATGATTAGCGAGGTTTTTATAATGCTTATATTCTAAAAGTTGCTGAACTAGGTCTTCTCTCGGATCTTCTTCTACTTCGTTAAAATCATCATCGTAACTTGGCAACAACATTTTAGCTTTTATATTCATTAATTTTGCAGACATTACAAAATATTCACCAGCAATATCAATATTAAGCTTTTTCATATGCTCTAAATAATTGTTGTACTGATTAGTAATTTGTGAGATTTGAATATCGTATATGTCCATTTTTGAGGATTTAATGAGTTTCAATAATAATTCTAAAGGTCCTTCAAAATTACTTAAATGAACATGCCAATTGTCATTATTGTTCGTCAACGTTACGTTTCTCCCATATTTCACAAATTGAAGTTGTATCCATGGTTCCAACTACTTTTTTATCTAAATATATATGAGATAATTCATCAATCATGACACAACAATTATTAATGCTCCATGATTCTGGAGTTAAAATAATTCTTCTAATTATAATGTTTTTAGGCTTTTCTTCTACCGAAATAAGTCCCGCCCAGTTATTTTCCTGATTTTTCCAAAGATAAATATTTCTTGAGTCACTATTAGAATACCAATCAATTTCTTCACCAACAAAATCAATATTATTGATTTCCGGAAGTAAACTAAGCATATCCATTGCAATCTTTTTATATTCGCTTCGATATTTAAATAACAAATATAACACCTCTTATATAAGTTAGATTTCAGGATGATATTTATCATAAACTTCAGCAAGTCTATGATTAGATATATGTGTATAAATTTGAGTTGTAGAAATATCAGAATGGCCTAATAAATCTTGAACAATTCGTAAATCAGCACCGTTTTCCAAAATATGGGTAGCAAATGAATGGCGCAAAGTATGGGGTGTGACATTTTTTTCAATTCCAGCCAAACTAACATATTTTTTAATTTTTTTCCAAATACTTTGTCTAGAAAGTCCACTACCATGGGCATTTAAAAATAAAAATGGTGAACGACGCTTTTTTAACAAAATTGAGCGACTGTGGTTTAAATAAATATTGATCCATTTACTAGCAACATCACCAATTGGAATTATACGTTCTTTATTTCCTTTTCCAAGGGTTTGAATTAAGCCCACACTTAAGTGTAAATCATCTAGTTTTAAATGTACTAACTCACTAACTCGCAAGCCAGTCGCATACATCACTTCAAAAATAGCTCTATCTCTAATTCCGTACTTATTATCAGTATTAGGCATCGCCAGTAGTTTATCTACTTCCTCAGTAGTTAAAACTGCTGGCAAATGTTGGGCTCTTTTAGGTGTATCTACTTTAGACATAAAGTCATCATTAATATATTTAAATTGTAATAAATACTTAGAAAACTTACGCAATGTAGAAATCATTCTAATCGTAGAATTACGTGCCATCCCAGCTTCACTCATGTTCTTTACATACTTTAAAATAGTATCATCATTTATTTTGTTTAGTTGATTTAAATTATTTAAGTTTAAATAATTAGCAAATCTTTTTAAATCTTGCCGATAACTTTTCAGAGTATTTAATGATAAGCCACGCTCAATTTTTAAAAAATGTAAATAGTCTTCTAATAAATCATTATCTAAAACATTAATAATCGTTATTCAAACTCTTTTCCTTTATCAGTTAAGTAAGTACCATCTTCGGATTGAGCAATTAATTTATTTTTAAGCAAATGACCTATTGCGCGCTTAAATTGACCTTTACTAATTCCAAATAACTTTTTAATATCTTCAGGCTTACTTTTGTCATTGTATGGAATTGAAAAGTCTTCTGAATTTTTCAAAACAGCCATCAACATTTTAGCATCGTCAGATATTGCCTCATATGCTCTTGGACGCATTGATAAATTAAGCGTCCCATCTGGATGTACACCAATTACTCTAACTGACAATCTTTCACCTAATCTAGGTTCTAACTCACGTTCACTAGGATGGATAAAACCAATCCGATAGTCATCAGTTAAAACTTTGGTTCCTGCCAACTTTAATCTAAAAGCAGTGGCTTTTAAGTTAAAGTTCATCATATTTTTATTTCCTGGAATCGAAATAGCTTTAAACACATCTTCATCAGCTAATTCTCCCCAAATACGATTTTTGTTATCAATTTTTAGAGAAATCATAACTTGATCGCCTCTTTGTGGCCATAATGATTTAATTGTTGGTAAATCATCTAACGAAACAGCGATATCCTTGTTAGGTAAACCTATATCAACAAAAACTCCCAAACCAAATTTACTGTTTACAATCGTTCCAAAAGCATAATGGTCTTGTTGTGATTTAGGTGCATCTCTAGTAATTTGCATCTTATGATCTTCATTTTCGTAAGCAAAGCCTTTAAAAGTACTTCCCAATTTTAAGGGCTTAATAATTTCTTTTTTGTCTAGAAAAAAAGTTTCCCCTTCTATTTGTACAAAGTATCTTTTGTCATTTTCATCAGTAACTTTACCAGAAACAATCTTACCTAGAATGTTATTCATTAAAAAACCTCTTTCAATAATATATACGCTAATTTTACACTGTAATTAATACAAAGCAAAGTGTAAAAGCACTATGTACAATAAAAAGACACGCATTTTGCGTGTCTTTTTACCAATAACAACTATTAAAGTGAATTAGCTGCACCGTGGTAAACGATACCGCGTTGAGCATCAACTGTAATAGTTTCACCATCAGAAATTTTTTCTGTAGCCTTATTAGCACCAACAATAACTGGAATCCCCATTGAAATACCAACTACTGCTGCGTGTGATGTTAATCCACCATCTTCAACGATAATAGCACTAGCTTTTTTCATTGCGGGTAGATAATCTTTGTTAGTATTCTTAGCTACTAACACGCCACCGTCTACAGCTTTGCTGTTTGCGTCGGCAGCGTTACTTGCTAAAAAAGCTTTACCAATAACGGCTTTGTCACCGATTCCTTGACCTTGAGTCAATTTTGAACCGATTAACTTAACACGCATAACATTAGTAGTACCTTTTTCACCAACTGGAATACCAGCAACGATTAATACTAAGTCGCCTTCTTTAGCTAAACCAGTTTCAACGGCCTTGTTTGCAGCAAAGTCAAACATACCATCAGTAGTTTCAGGTTTTTCAACAACGATTGGTTGAACACCCCAGTTAATTGTTAAACCACGACGTGTACGGTCATCAAATGTCAATGCTAAAATATCAGCATTTGGACGATATTTAGAAATCATACGTGCAGAGTAACCAGTTGAAGTAGAAGTAACAATAGTCTTAATACCTAAGTCTTTAGCTAAAGCAGCTGCTTCTTTACCAAAGGCTTCAGTAACGTCACCGTTGTTAAATGTTGGACGAGCATCAGCGTAAGTATCGTAATGTTCTTCAGCTTTTTCATCTAGTTTTCTCATCATATCTACAGCTTTAGCTGGGTATTTACCATTAGCACTTTCACCAGAAAGCATAGTAGCATCAGTACCACTGAATACAGCGTATTCAACATCTGAAGCTTCAGCACGAGTAGGACGAGGGTTTTCAATCATTGAATCTAACATTTGAGTAGCAGTAATAACTGGCTTACCCATTTCGTTACATCTGTGGATCATGTGTTTTTGAACGATTGGAACATTTTCTGCTGGAATTTCAACAGCCATGTCACCACGAGCAATCATTAAACCATCAGATACATTCATGATATCTTCAAAGTTGTCGATACCTTCTTGTGATTCAATCTTAGGGAAAATTTGAACATCTTCCATATGTTGTTCTTCAAGTAAAGTACGGATGTCAAGAACATCTTGTGGCTTTCTTACGAAAGAAGCAGCAATGAAGTTAATGTTCATCTTTTCAAGACCGAAACGAATGTCGCTTGAGTCTTTTTCAGTAATACCTGGTAAGTTAATTGAAACACCAGGAGCATCAACTGTTTTACGTGAACCTAGAAGTGCGTCGTTTTGAGCAGTAACAACTAATTCTTTATTAGCTTCATCTTTTTCATCAACAACAGTATCTAAAATACCATCATCAAATAAGATATGACCGCCAACCTTAACATCATCTAGTAATCCAGGATATGTTACAGCAATTTTATCTTTAGTTCCGTCAAGACTTTCGTCCATAGAAATTCTGAATTGGTCACCAGTGTTGTATTGAATTTTACCGTCTTTTTGAACAGTAGTACGAATTTCAGCACCTTTAGTATCAAGCATGATACCAACTGTTTTACCGGTTTTCTTTTCAGCTTCATGCACTTTGTTCAAACGATCAAAATGTTCTTCATGGTCACCGTGTGAAAAGTTAAATCGAAAAATATTAGCTCCTGCTTCGATCAACTTAACGATAGTATCGACGTCGGTACTAGCAGGTCCTAAAGTACTTACGATCTTTGTTTTCTTCATAAGTCAAAATCTCTCCTTTTATTTTGCAGATAATTAATTTAATAAATATCAAACTATCAAATTATTAACTACATAATTAGAATTCAACATAATTGTATCACTTTTTAAAAATTATGTCTGCTATGGATTCCCTGTTTTTTGTAATTTATTTTACAAAAAATCATTTATATACAGCATTATCTTTTCCTAAAATAAGTTTTAACGAATTAATAGCCGAATTGGTCCCATTTATTGAATATGGTTTTCGCAATAATTTATTCGAATCATCTATTTCTCTATGAATAATTATCGAGGTATTTCCAGGATTATTTTTTATAACCGTGTGTATTTTTTTCCAAACATCAGTATTGTCTTTATCTTTGTCTATTTTTAAATAAAGTCTTTTATTACTAGATGCTTTAGGTAGATTCACTGCTAAATTAATATTTTGGGCTATTAGTTGAATTTGGTTATTCTTTTTGGAAGCTTCAACTTTACCACTTACTAAAATAACTTGACCCGTTTTTAAATAGTTTTTAAAAGTTGAGTATGCTTCCGGGAATACAACAATAGTATACTCATTACTCATATCCGATCCATTCACAAACGCCATTTCCTGGCCTTTTTTAGTTCGTATATTTTTAATACTACTAATAAAAAATAGTGTATTTACATAATCAGCATTAAGATTAAACTCGTCACTAAACGTTAATTTAAATTGTTTTTGCAAGTATAAATATTGTTCAACTGGATGCCCAGAGAGATATATTCCTAGGCATTCCCTTTCTTTACCTAACTTTTCTTTGAGTGGAATATCTTTAAAGTGCTGTATTTTAGGCTTTAAATCATTAAATAAATCCATGGAGTTTCCAGACAAGTTGATAGAACTAATGAATTCAGGAATCGAGTTAAGTAATTCTGCTCGATTGTATCCAAAAATATCTAATGCACCTGAATATACTAATAAATTTAAAAGTTCAGCTTTACGAAACTTAGAATCAATTCTTCTAATGAAGTTTTCTAAATTAGTAAATTTGCCATTCTTTCTTTCATCCAATATAAAACGAATAAAATCAGTTCTTAAGCCTTTAATTGCTCTAAGTCCAAATATAATTGCATTATGTTTAATACTAAAAATACTTTCACTCAGGTTAATATTAGGTCCAAATAATTTAATATTTCTTAGTTTGACTTCGTTAAAATAAGTTTTAGTTTTATCTGCATTATTTAAAACTGAATTAAAAATATTTTTATAAAATTCAAGTGGATAATGAACTTTTAAATAAGCTAGCTGAAAAGCCATTTTACTATATGCATATGCATGTGACTTATTAAAACCATAACTAGCAAATTGATCAATGTAAGCAAATGTTCGTTCTGCAACTGATTTCGGAAAGCCATTACTAATTGCACCAGCAATAAATTTGTCACGCATGTTATCCATTACTTCTTGTTTCTTCTTACTCATGGCTCTTCTTAATATATCGGCCTCACCTAAAGTAAATCCAGCCATAATAGAAGCTAGTTGCATAACTTGTTCTTGATAAACAATAATGCCAAAAGTTGGTTGTAATACATTTTTAAGACGCTCGTCTGCATAATTAATTTGATGGTTATCATTCTTACGTTTGATAAAATTGTCAATGTTTTGCATAGGCCCGGGGCGATATAGTGCGTCCACCGCTGCTACTAGCTCAAAATTAGTAGGTTTTAAGCTTCTTAAAACATTTTTAATTCCACTCGATTCAAACTGAAAAACCCCATTAGTGTAGCCATTTTGAAAGTATCGTAGAGTGGATTCATCATTTAAATCAATTTGACTAATTTTTAATAAACTACCTGTATTTTGATAAATATCGTCAACAATATTAGCAATCAGTGAAAGATTTCTTAAACCTAGAAAATCCATTTTTAATAAGCCAACTTGTTCCACATAATTTTTAGAATATTGGGTCATTAATAAGCCTTCGTTACCAAGTTGAACCGGTGAATTATTAATTAATTCATTAGCACTAATGATAACTCCAGCAGCGTGAGTAGAATAGTGTCTAGGAATTCCCTCTAACTTTAAAGCCGTTGCAAAAATAAGCTGATTTAATTTATTTTCGTCAATTAAACTTTTTAACTTATGCGACTGTTTTACAGCATCTAGTAATTTAATATTTAATTGGGTAGGAATTGCATTACTCCATTTACTCATTTGTAAATTATTAAGTCCAAAAACTCTACCTACATCCCTAATTACTTGCTTAGCCGATAAAGTCCCAAAAGTTACAATTTGTGCTACATAATTATCACCATACTTACTATGAACATAATTTAAAATTTCACTACGTTTATCATCTGGAATGTCTAAGTCAATATCTGGCATCTGTGCTCGTTCCTCATTCAAAAATCGTTCAAAAAGCAATCCATATTTAATAGGATCAACATCAGTAATTTTTAAGACATAGGCTACTAATGAGCCAGCAGCTGAACCCCTTCCTGGACCAGTCATAATATTATGGTGATGTGAATAGTTAATTACATCCCAGACAATTAAGAAATAATCGTTAAACCCCATTCGGTTAATAACCGCTAGCTCTTTTTTCATTCGATCCACGTACTTATTGATATTAGCTTTAATAATTTCGTTATTAGAAAGTCGTTCCTTAAGTCCTTGCTTACATAGTTTTTTTAAAAAATCGAATGAAGATAGGTTAAAATCATTTTTGAAATTAGGCAATTGTGGTTTTTGCTTCATAATTTTTAGATTGCAATGACTACTAATATAATGATTAGACGTCAAAGCAGTGGTAAGTTTCTTATCAGTAAAAAATTTACACATCTCTTTACAACCGCGTAACCACTCGCTACCTAGAATATGACTATTTTCTACTGGATCAGTAATTTTTTGACCATTAGCTATATAATTCAAGATTGATACTGCAAAATAATCATTAGCATTCAAGTACTTTACAGTCGATAAAGCAACCATAGAAGTTCCATATTTTTTAGAAAGGTTATTAATAATTTGAATTAAATTATCTGACGTATTAATATCAACACCAAAATAAAGTGACTTTTCGTCTACGTTATTTTGTATGCTTTTTACATAATTAATTGCTAAATCATTTTGGCCCCGCATCAGTAAAGAGAAAACTTCTGAATTTTTAGGTATAATCACAAATAAATGATTCAAATATGGTGTTATATCACTTAGCGTTAATTCATGACCAACATTATCACGTTTTTCGGTCATTTTTAAGGTTGATATTTTCATTAAATTTTTATACCCATTAAAATTCTTAGCTAGCAAAACTAATTCGAATGATTGATCTAATATTTCAGTCCCTGATAGTTCTATTGTTAGTCCAACAATCGGTTTAATGTCATTTTTTAAACATTCATCATAAAATTCTATAGCACCATACATGACATTTCTGTCAGTTAAAGTTAAGCTATCATAGCCTCTACTTTTAGCTTCTAAAACTAAATCTTTTATGGATATATTGCTTTGTAGTAAACTATAAGAGCTGATAACCTGTAATGGGGTATAATTCATAAAATCATCCTTTCTAGCTAAATAAATTATAACAAAATTATTTAAATTTTTATGATACGAATAGTTAGTTTGAATTTTTGCGTGATTTTATGCTAAAATCTTATTGAAATGTGAGGTGGATGTAATGCGTTTTATTTCTGCAAATTTAACAATCATTTTCTGGTCAGCAGTATTTGGTGAAGTTATTGGATACATTTCAAGCGATTTAACCTCTCTACCATACTCAACAACAGAAATTGCAATTGTTTCTGTAATAACTGCTGTCATCTTAGTAAATGGTATCAACTTGATGATGGATAAAAAAGCGATTGAAAAATAAAAGGTTTGAACTGTAAAAGTCCAAGCCTTTTTTATTTTGCATTTACTATTCAAATACTAGCTTATCATCTTTTAAGCTAATTTGTACTTCAGAATTTGGTTTTACTTTACCAGCAATTATTAACTTAGCAAGTGGTGTTTCCACATAACGAGTTATAAATCTTTGTAAAGGTCTTGCTCCATATTGTGGTTGATAACCTTTTTGAGCAATCCAGTTAATAGCATCATCGTTAATATTTATCTTAATTGATTGTTCAATGGTACGTTTGGACAACTTATTAATGACTTTTTTAACAATCAATTTTACATCGCCTAATGACAATGGCTTAAATGTTATGACATCATCAATTCGATTTAAAAATTCAGGCTTAAATTTAATCTTTAATAACGCATCGACTGATTTTTTAGCATCATCACTAATATTACCATCTTTATCCGTTCCACTAAGCAATATATCAGAACCTAGATTAGATGTCATAATTAAAATCGTATTCTTAAAATCAATCGTACGTCCTTGTCCGTCGGTTAAGCGACCATCATCTAATACTTGCAATAAAATATTAAAGACATCTGGATGTGCTTTTTCAATTTCATCAAATAATACAATTGTGTATGGATCACGTCGAACTGCTTCGGTTAATTGGCCACCTTCTTCATACCCTACATACCCAGGCGCTGCACCTACTAATCTTGATACTGATTCCTTTTCCATATATTCAGACATATCGATACGAACCATATGGTCTTCTGAATCAAATAGATTCTGTGCTAATGCTTTAGCTAATTCCGTTTTACCAACTCCGGTAGGTCCTAAGAATAAGAAAGAACCTAATGGTTTACTTGGATCTTGTAGACCGGCCCGAGACCTTAAAACAGCATCAGACACTGCTTCTACAGCCTCATCTTGTCCTACTACTCGTTTATGAAGATTTTTATCAAGGCTTAATAATTTAGCACGTTCGCCTTGCATTAAGCGTTGGACTGGAATCCCAGTTTCTCGACTTAATACATTTGCAATTTCATTTTGCGTAACTGATTCACTGACTAACCAATCATTCGAATGATCTTGTTTTTCCATATCAGCTAGTTCGCTTTCTAATTCTGGAATCGTACCATGTTTCAAAATAGCCGCTTGATTTAAGTCATAATTACTTTCAGCTTGTTGTAAATCATTTTTAGCCTTATCTAATTCACGTTTTTTATCGCCTAATTTTTTAATGGCATCTTTTTCACGTTGCCAACGAGCATTTAAATTATTTACTTTTTCTTTAGTTTCAGCTAGTTCAGGGGTCAATTTAGCTAAACGCTTTTTGGAAGCATCGTCAGTTTCATTTTTTAAAGCTGCTTGTTCTACTTCTTGACGAATCAATTGTCGGTTAGCTTGATCTAATTCGGTTGGACTAGAATTCATTTCTACACGAATTGTGGAAGAAGCTTCATCTACTAAATCAATAGCTTTATCAGGTAAATAACGATCAGTGATATAACGATCAGATAATTTAGCAGCGGAAACCAAAGCATTATCATGAATTCTAACTCCATGATGAATTTCTAGACGTTCTTTAATCCCACGTAAAATAGTAATAGTGTCATCTACAGATGGTTCTTTTACCATTACTCGTTGGAAACGACGTTCTAGCGCTTTATCTTTTTCCATGTATTTACGATACTCGTCAACAGTAGTAGCACCAATCAAATGTAATTCACCACGTGCAAGCATTGGCTTTAGTATGTTACCAGCATCCATACTTCCTTCAGTCTTACCAGCACCTACAATATTATGAATTTCATCAATAAACATAATAATCTTGCCTTCAGACTTTTTAACTGCTTTAAGGACGGCCTTTAAACGTTCTTCAAATTGACCTCTGTACTTAGCACCCGCAATTAGTGAACTCATATCAAGTTCAAATAACGATTTATCACGTAAATTATCTGGAACATCATTAACAGCAATTCGTTTAGCTAACCCTTCTACAATAGCAGTTTTACCTACTCCGGGGTCTCCTAATAGAATTGGATTGTTTTTAGTCATTCTAGATAAAATACGTACTACGTCTAAAATTTCTTCATCCCTACCAATAATAGGACCTAATTTACCTGCCCTAGCTTCTTTAACTAAGTCAGTTCCATACTTTTCTAACGCTTGAAAAGTCTCTTCTTGATTCTTAGAAGTCACTTTTTCGCCTCCACGAATGTTTTTAACGATTTTAATGATAGTATCTCTATCTACGTTGTTGTTTTTTAAATAGTCGGTTAGTTTACAACCACTTAAATCCATTAAAGCAATTACTAAAGTGTCAATTGCAATATATTCATCACCTAAAGCAGTTTTTTCTTTATCTGCATTCTGTAGCAAAGCTAACATATTAGATGATAATGATTGACCATAACTAACGTTTGAACCTTCTACAACTGAAATTGAATCAATTTCACTATCTATTTCTGTTTCTAAATTATCGATGTCTAGCTTAGCTTCAGAAAAAATTTGTCGAGCTAATTCGCCAGGTTGAATTAAAAATTTAAATAAATGTGCAATACTTATATCTTGATGTCTTCGATTACTAGCAACTTTTTGTGCTTCAGCTAATGCTTGATTAACTGATTCTGTAAAATTATCTGGATTCATATATTTTCACCCACTTTAAAATAAAAAATACTTAGTCAGTCATAATTTATGACCTATAAGTATTTTATCAAAAGTATTTATAAGTTAAAAATATTTTGACCTTTTTTGACCTAAATATTTTTAGTATTTAAATTAGCAATTTCAATAATTAAATCAACCGCTTTTTCCATTGTTTGTAACGATACATATTCAAAACGTCCATGCATATTTTCACCACCAGCAAACAAATTAGGTGTCGTAATGCCCATAAAAGAGATTTTAGAACCATCCGTACCCCCACGTACTGGAAAAATATTAGGGGTTATATCTAAATTAAGCATCGCTTGTTTAGCTAAATCTACAACTGTCATATCTTTTTTGATAATTTCAGCCATATTGTAATATTGATCCTTAAGTACCAAATTAACTCTTCCGTCACCATATTTAGCATTAAGTTTATTAACAATGTCTTTAAATAATTTTTTACGATTTTTAAATTTTTCTTGATCATGGTCTCTGATTATATAATTTAAAGTCGCTTGATCTGGAGTTCCACTCATATCCGTTAAAAAGAAGAATCCTTCGCGACCTTCAGTATTTTCAGGACGATCATGTTCTGGCAATAAATTATTGAAATCAATACCGATTTGCAATGCATTAACCATAATGCCCTTTGCTTCGGCTGGGTGTACATCAGTCCCAGATATCTTCAATTTTGCACTTGCAGCATTAAAAGTTTCGTATTGTAAATCACCTAAAGGCCCACCATCTACCGTATAAGCCATATCAACATTGAAATCTTTTACATCAAAATTATCTGCACCTGTCCCTATTTCTTCATCAGGGCCAAATCCCACACTAATGTTACCGTGTTTAATTTCTGGATGACCAATCAAATATTGCATGGCAGTAATAATTTCAGTAACCCCAGATTTATCATCAGCACCTAATAACGTATTACCATCAGTAGTAACTAAAGTTTGACCTACATACTTATTTAAACTACTAAACACTTTAGGATCGAGTTTAAATTTGCTATCACCTAAATTAACAACTCCACCGTCATAATTTTTTATGACTTGCGGATTAATGTTCTCAGAATTAAAGTCTGCTGTATCGACATGTGCTAAGAATCCAATGCTAGGTAAACTTTGGCTAGTATTAGATGTTAAATCAGCAAATAAATAACCACTTTGTGAATTAACCCTAACGTTTTTTAAGCCCATCGACAATAATTCTTGTTTTAAACTATTAATAAAATCAACTTGACAGTTGGTTGAAGGAATTCTTGTACTGTCTTCATCAGATTGCGTATTTATTTTTACATACTTTAAAAATCGATCTAACATACCATCGTATTTGTTCATATTAAATCACTCCTTAACCTTAAATAAAAGTAAATGGATCAGTATTAATCTTGGAAGCTATAACTTCAATATTCCATTCATATTGATGATTCCAATTAGAAAATATTTTTAGTAGCTTTTGCTTACAAATGCTTTCAATATGATGACCGGGGTCAATTACTGAAATTCCATCAGCTAACATGTCATGTCCAGTATGATAATATACATCCCCAGTTATATACACATCAGCATGTTTTTTGATTGCATCATGATAAAATTTACCGCCATCGCCACCTAATATGGCAACTCTTTTAACTATTTTTTGAGGATTATTACTAATAAGTCTGAGGCCCTTAACATTAAAAATCTGTTTACATAAATTAGCGAACTCATTTAAAGGCATTTCAGCAACTAGTTCTCCAATTCTTCCCATATAAAAATCTTTATCATGTTTATTTAACATGAAAGATAAGCCTTCAGTATTTTGTAATTGCAAGGCTTCAGCCAACCAATCATTCATTCCATCAAAAGCATTATCTAAGTTAGTGTGTGCTGCATAAACAGTTATATTATGTTTAATTAATTTAGCATACATCATATTTTGTGGAACTGATAAATCCAAATTTTTAGCTGGTCGAAACATAACTGGATGATGGGCAAATATGAAATCAACGTTATGGTCAATTGCTTCATCTACAACTTCCGGCCTAACATCTAAAGTCGTCACCACTTTATGCACTTCAGCATCTAAAGAACCAATCTGTAATCCAACCGGATCTCCTTTAACCGCTATATCTTTCGGTGCAAACTGTTCAAATCGACTTACTAAATCAATTCCTTTCATTTATTCAACACCTCATCTATCTTAGAAATTTTATCTTCAATTGCATTAATTCGGTCAATAGGCCTATGCTTTTTAGCTTGATTCATTTGATTAATGACTTCACGCATTCTTATCTTTTCATTACACCACTTATCAATAAAAACTTGTGATTGTTCTTTAATTAAAAAGGGTCCAAATTGCAATTCATCATCACTATAATGAATTGTCTCATTTACTTTTTCAGCCACTATTATTTCATAAGTATGGCCATCTTCACGAATAATGTCTTCATTAGTTATTTTATATTCATTGTTCATTAACCATAGTCTAAGTATAAATTCGCCAACGTTTGGCTGTAAAACTAATTTTTCCTTACCACTTAATTTATTTTGACCACGTTTTAAAATATCACGAATTAAAGTACCACCCATTCCAGCAATCGTTATGCAGTCAATATTATCTGATAGTTTAATTGCGTCTAAACCATCAGCTAAACGTGGTAGTATGATATCATCAAATTTTTCTAAGTTAATTTCATGCTCAGCATTTTCTAAAGGTCCCTTAGCAACTTCACCTGCCACTGCAAAGGAAATTTTGTTATTTTTAGCTAAATATACTGGTAAATAAGCATGGTCAGAACCTATGTCAGCCATTCTACTATTTAGTGGAACATAACTGGCAACTTTTTTTAAACGATCTGATAAATGATTAGAGTCCATCATTAAGCTCCTTTTGTTAAAAAATTTATTAAATTTATTATATCTTAAATAAAAAGCAGATGCATACATGCATCTGCTTTTTAAACATCTCATTTTATTCAAGAAAGTCTTTTAATTGTTTACTACGTGATGGATGGCGCAACTTACGTAAGGCCTTAGCTTCAATTTGACGAATTCTTTCACGGGTAACACCAAACACTTTACCAACTTCTTCAAGTGTTCTGGTACGTCCATCGTCCAAACCGAAACGAAGTCTAAGCACATTTTCTTCACGATCAGTTAGTGTATCTAATACACCTTCTAATTGTTCTTTTAAAAGTTCATAAGCAGCATGTTCGGATGGACTAGTGGCATCTTGGTCTTCGATAAAGTCACCTAAATGTGAATCATCTTCTTCACCAATTGGTGTTTCCAATGAAACTGGTTCTTGAGAAATCTTCAAGATACCACGAACTTTTGAAGTTGGCATATCCATTTCAGCACCAATTTCATCAGGAGTTGGTTCACGACCTAAATCTTGAAGTAATTGTCTTTGAATTCGAATTAATTTGTTAATCGTTTCAACCATGTGCACTGGAATCCTAATTGTACGTGCTTGGTCAGCAATAGCACGCGTAATAGCTTGTCTAATCCACCAAGTTGCATAAGTAGAAAATTTAAATCCCTTACGGTAATCAAACTTTTCAACCGCCTTCATTAATCCCATGTTACCTTCTTGGATTAAATCTAAGAATTGCATTCCTCTACCTACATAACGTTTAGCAATGGAAACAACTAATCTTAAGTTGGCTTCAGCCAATTCTTGCTTAGCTGCTTCATCACCATCTTCAATTCTCAAAGCTAAACTAACTTCTTGGTCAGCTGTTAATAGGGAAACTCGTCCAATTTCTTTCAAGTACATTCTAACTGGATCATTTATTTTGACACCAGATGGAGCTGAAGCCGTGTTCTTTAATTCCTTTTGAGTTACCTTTTTAGCAGCTTTCAAAGCACGTGGGTCTGGATCACCATTTTGATCTACAACACTAATTCCAGAATCTTCAATTTTTTCTAATAGCTTATCAGTTTGATTAGTAGTCAACTTAAATGGTAAAGCAATTCCATTATCAATGACGTCATAAGTTACATGCCCTACTTTTTTATACTTTTTAATAAAAGTATTTAAAGAATCTTTATATTCTTTTTTTTCTAATTTTTTGTCAGTCATTCAAAGAGCCTCCTGTTAATCCTTGTCAATCAACTGTTGTTTCTTTTTTAATCCAATGATTTCAATTGCTAACTGTGTTTGACGATCAATATCACCTAATCTAGTAGCTTCTTTAAATTCATCTTTTTTGGACTTTAATTTAATATCTATCGGTGCCTGGTTCATTATTATATTAACATAATCATCAATCTCTTTTGTACTACTTGTGCCTAAAATGTTAGTAACCTCAATATCAATCATTAGTTTTTGCAAATTATCTTCTTTAATAAAATCTGTAAAAGCTGAAATTTCGAATTCATCATGTTCAGTAAAATAGCCCTGTGCTAAGAGAAATAGCATCTGATACGGTTCATGAACAAAATTAAATCCGTCAATTCCCATAATTTTTATCCAAACATCATGATCATGTAACATCCGATATAGCAACATCCGTTCGGCACTTTCGACCTTACTAATTTGACGGTGTTTAGTGGTAGTCGTAATAGAAGAAATATTTTGATTGTTTGAATTGTCAACATTAATTTTTTGGTTACTAAATGAATCTATTTTATTCAGTTGAATAACTAAAGTTTTTTTATCAATCCCAAATTGCTCAGACAGCTGATTTAAATAGATTTCACGTTCAATTGGTTTAGACATTGTCGCAATAATTTTTAATGTATCATCTATATACGCTGCCAAATCTTGCTCATTATTAAGATTACGATTCAATTTAAGATATTGCATCTCAAAAGAAACTGGTGATTCCTTAGCTGAGTTAATGTACTCTAAGAACCTTTGCTCACCATATTGTTTACGATATTCATCTGGATCAACTCCTTTAGGCATTTGAATAACGCCTAATTTTAGTTGACTATTTTGTAGTAATTTTAAGGCACGATTAATCGCATTTTGCCCCGGAGCATCGCCATCATAACAAATATATAAATGTTTGGTGTGCCTTTTTATTTGATAAACTTGATCATTGGTCAAACTAGTTCCCATTGAAGCTATCCCATTTTTAACGCCGGATTGAAAAGCAGAAATAACATCCATAAACCCTTCAAAAAGAATAACTGAATATTGCTTACGAATTTCATCTTTAGCATTGCTAAAATTAAATAAGACTTTACGTTTGTTAAAAATATCAGTTTCGGGACTATTAAGATATTTGGCTTGATTATCTTCATCAAATACTCTACCAGAAAAAGCAACAATAGAACCATTATTATTCTTAATAGGAAAAATTATCCGATTAAAAAATCTATCTTTTAAGTTTCCAGCATCATTTTCAGCAAATAAGCCTGACTTTCTCAGTAAATCAGTAGAAATGTTTTTCTGTTTAAAAAATTCTTCTAATATTTTATTTTTAGGCGCAAATCCTAATTGATAATACTCAATTGTGCTTTTGGTTAAGCCTCTTGCTTGAAGATATTTAAGTGATGGTTCACCAATTTCAGTATTCATCAAAATATGGTGATAAAGTTTACTAGCATCTTCATGTAACTTAATCAGTTCTTGGTTACCATTATTTACATGACCAGTATTTTTGCTTAAATAATCTTTAGAGAGTTCTATACCTTGCATTTCTGCAACTTTAACCACGGCCTCTGGAAATGACAGCCCTTGTAAATCCATTAAGAATTTAAAGACGTTTCCTCCACGTCCACAACTAAAGCAATGAAAAATTTGTTTGTCTTCCGATACTGAAAAAGAAGGTGTTTTTTCAGCTTGAAACGGACATAAACCAAAGTAATTATTTCCAGACTTCTTTAGATGCACAAATGCACTAATTACGTCTAAAACATTAGTTTGGCTTCTAACATTTTCGATGACTGTTTCTGGTATCATAGCCAAAATAAACACCTCCCATATAGCAATATAAAGTCGCACTTTAAAGTGCGACTTTAAAAATATAGATATTAAATCTTATCACATTTTAATTAGTATGCCAAATGAATTACTTAATAATTAATTCATTTAGGTCACCAAACCATTTAATCATATTAGATACAATCGTAAGTTGCTTTAAGTGGTTATTTTTAATTTTTTCATTTTTAGCCATTACCATTGTTTGATCAAAGTAACTATTAATTAAAGCTGGTAACTCTGTTAGTTTTTGATAAGCATCCCTAGCATCTAAAGCAAAGTATCCATCAATTGTTTCATTAACTTTATCAAATAAATCTTTTTCAGAATCATTTTCAAATAAGTTGCTATCTACAGCTAATTCATCATCTTTAAATGATGCTTTTTCGGAAATTCTCAAGACACGATTTAAGGCTTCCATAGAGTCTTTAAAATCATCTTTGTTCTTGTTTTCGTTAAGAACGCTAGCACTATCAAAAATAAATTTAATATTATTGTTTAGACCATTAGCAGCAGCTTCAATAATGTCGTGTGATAATTTGTCACTCTTTAGAACTTTTACAATACGGTCTTTAATAAAGTTTACAATATCTGATATTTCTTTATTTTGATCTAATTGCGGAGCAACTTGTTTATCATTTTCTAATTCTACAAATTGATTCATCATAGCTTTTAATGGTAAATTCCATTGCTTGTTTTCAACAATTCTAACAATTCCATTAGCCTGTCTTCTTAAAGCATATGGATCATTGGAACCACTAGGAATCATTCCTGCTGCAAAGAAAGTTAAAATGCTATCAAATTTATCAGCTAAAGCTAGTACTGAACCAACTTTACTTTCAGGTAATTCACCATTAGCAGAAATTGGCATATAGTGTTCTCTGATTGCCGTAGCTACAGTTTGGTTTTCACCATTAATTAAGGCATATTTTTCACCCATAATTCCTTGTAACTCAGAAAATTCTCCAACCATACCTGTTACTAAATCAAATTTATAAATGTCAGCTGCTCTAGATAAATCTTTAAGTTCAGTATCACTTAAACCTACTTTTTTACCAATGCAATTTGAAATCACATTAACACGTTGCATTTTTTCAAACATAGTAGAAATCTTATCATGGAAACTGACTTTTTTAAGCTTATCAACGTAAAATTGAATATCATTTTTTTGATCTTCATGGTAGAAGAACATTGCATCTTCCAACCTAGCAGTAAGCACCTTTTCATTACCCGTAGATACATTTTCTAGATAATCTGAATTCCCATTACGAACCGAAACAAAGTAAGGTAAAATTTTGCTGTCATTAGCATCTTTTACATAGAAAAATCTTTGGTTATCACGCATTGAAGTAATTAAAACTTCTGATGGTAGTTCTAAGTATTTTTCATCAAAGCTACCAAAGAATGCAGTAGGCCATTCTACTAAGTTATTAACTTCTTCCAATAAACCGGCATCGATGTTAATAGTCCAATTATTATTTTTAGCAATGTCATCGATTTGAGATTCAATCAAGCTCTTACGCTTTTTAGCATCCACAATAACATACTCTTTTTTCAAATCAGCTTCATAATCATCAGCATTATTAATAGTTACGTTTTTACCTAAGAAACGATGTCCACGACTGATACGATTAGATTTAACATCTAAAATTTGCATAGGAACGATCTCATCGTCTAATAATGCAACTATCCATCTAATTGGACGAATGTATTCTAAATGATAAACGTTCCATTTCATCATTGTAGAAAAGTTCATACTAGTAATGATATCTTTCATGCCTGAAAGAATTTCAGCAACTGGTTTACCAGGAATATGTTTTTGAACAAATACATATTCAGTTCCCTTAACTTCTTTAAAAGTAATGTCATCGGTAGTCATACCTTGACCCTTAGAAAATCCAATAGCTGCCTTAGACCAGTTACCTTCAGCATCTAAAGCAATTTTTTTAGCTGGTCCTTTAACTGATTCATCAATATCTGGTTGTTTATCAGCTAGTCCATTAATTTTAATAGTTAATCGACGCGGAGTAGAAAATGGAATGATTTCAGAATAATCCATTCTTGCTTCTTTTAAATACTTTTTAGTTCTATCAACTAATTGTTTAATACTAGGAGTTACTGCATGTGCAGGCATTTCTTCCAAACCAATTTCTAATAGAAATGTATGATCCATTTTATTTATCCTCCTTGTCATCTTTTAATAATTCTGCTCGTTTCTTTTCATCTTTGATTAATGGGAAACCACGTTTTTTACGTTCAGCAATAAAAGCTTTAGCAATAGAACGTGCCATATTTCTAATTCTAGATAGGTATCCAGCACGTTCAGTTACAGAAACCGCACCTCGAGCATCTAACAGGTTAAATGTATGACTACATTTTAAAACATAGTCATAAGCTGGATGAACTAAACCATTTGCAATTTGTTTTTTAGCTTCAGTTTCAAAAGAATCAAACATGTTCAAAAGCATTTCTTGATTGCTTTCTTCAAAACTATATTTTGAATGTTCATACTCAGGTTCTTTAAAAATGTCACCATATTTAACGCCATCGCCCCATTCCAAGTCATATACACTGTTAACATCTTGGATGTATGAAGCTAGTCTCTCTAGTCCATAAGTAACTTCGGCTGCAACAGGATCCATAACTTGGCCACCAACGATTTGGAAATATGTGAATTGAGTAACTTCCATCCCATCTAGCCATATTTCCCAACCAACACCAGCACAACCCATTGAAGGATTTTCCCAGTTATCTTCAACAAATCGAATATCATGTTCCAGTGGATTAATTCCTAATTCTTTCAAACTACCTAAATATAGTTCTTGAATGTTTTCTGGAGAAGGTTTCATAATCACTTGGAATTGATGATGTTGGTATAAACGATTAGGATTTTCACCATATCTACCATCAGCAGGTCTTCTCGAAGGTTCTACATACGCAGCATTCCATGGTTCTGGTCCAATTGCTCTTAAGAAAGTATATGGACTCATAGTTCCTGCACCTTTTTCAGTATCGTATGATTGCATTAACATACAACCTTGTGATGACCAATATTGTTGCAATTTTAAAATTATTTCTTGCATTGAAAGTTTTTTTGTCATTGTTATCCTCCCCATTTTTAATCCATAAAAAAAACCTATGTAAAAAAGTAATAAACAATTTTACATAGGGACGATGTAATCGCGGTTCCACCCTAATTTTGGATTAAATAAATCCAACAACTTAATTTAAAGAGTTCAAAAAGTGCCAATTGGTCTTACAATTAATAACTAGCTCACACCTTACCTAGTCTCGCTGCAAAAAATTGTAAGATAATTCTTTTATCTTAACTCTAATTATTCATATATTTTAATATTAAATTAGCTATTATAAAAAGTCAATTTTATATTTTAAAATTATTGATTTGATCTAAGAAATTTTTACTTTTTAACTTAATTCCTAAATTATTTTCATAAATATTATCAAAGAAACTTCTCAATTCTTTTTTAGTTTGGTTATTAACTTTGATATTTTTTATTTTAGAAATTTCAATTATTGAAAACTTTCTTAGATAAAAAATAGTTTTTTTATCTAACCTAAGTCGATATAAATCTCTGTCAAAGTGGTTTTCGCAAAGCAAACCGCCCATACTTTCAGAATAGTCTAAATTCAAATCAGAACGTCCACAAACCATACATCCACGAAGTTCTGGTGCTACTCCTAATACCGAAAGTAGCTGCAATTCGATAATGTTGGTTATGATTGCTGGGTCTATCCCCGCATCAATTAATCTTAAACTATAGAATAATTTGTTAAACCAATCTATGCTAGTTTTACCATCATCAAAGGCCGTATCTAATAAATTCATAATGTAAGTAGCATAAGCATTTAAATAAATATCATTAGAAATATTCAAGTAATGCTGAACATCAATCGGATTAACTATATATGAAAGTAAGTCTTTTTTTATATTACCAGTATAACTGCCATAACTAAACGGTAAAATATCGGCTGCCATTTTATAATTTTTTCTTCGAGCACCTCTCAAAAAAAACATTTTTGGACCAAATTCAGCAGTGAAAAATTTAACTAGCATGTCATGTTCTCGGTAATTTTTACGATACATAAGAATGCCATGAAAATCTATACAATGATAATCCTTCATAACATCACCTAAAAATATTAATAATTATCTTTACGATAGCCTAAAGATTTAAGCATAGAAGCTTTATCGCGCCATCCCGGTTGCACTTTAACCCATAATTCTAAGAAAACTTTACTTCCTAACAAGTCTTCAATATCCTGACGAGCTAACGTACCAATCTTTTTCAGCATTGCACCTTTTTTACCAATTACAATTCCCTTTTGACCGTCACGTTCAACAATAATTGTAGCTTCGATATGAACTTTTCCATTATCTTGTGATTTCATGCTTTGGATTTCCACTGCAACTGAGTATGGAATTTCTTGTCTAGTTAGCATCAAAATTTTTTCACGAATTAATTCAGAAACAATGAATCTTTCTGGATGGTCAGTAACCTGGTCTTCAGGATAATACTGTGGACCTTCTGGCAATCTATTTTCTAAATTATTGAGTAATTCATCTACATTATTACCCTGCAATGCTGAAATTGGGAAAACTTCGCTCCAATCTAAAGCATTTTTATAAGTGTCCATGATATCTAACAATTTATTAGGGTTAATATCATCAATTTTGTTAATTAATAAATAAATTGGTTTATTAACCTTTTTAAGCTTATCAATAATAAAGTTATCACCAGCGCCCCTAGTTTCAGTTGCACTCACCATGAACAAAACTGCATCTACTTCATTTAAAGCAGACATTGCAGAGTCTTCCATAAAGTCATCCAATTTATTGATTGGTTTATGAATACCCGGTGTGTCTAAAAATACGATTTGAGCATTATCAGTAGTGTAAACACCTTGAATCTTATTTCTAGTAGTTTGAGCTTTATCGCTCATAATTGCTATCTTTTGACCAATAATTCTGTTTAAAAATGTAGATTTACCTACATTGGGACGTCCTACTATCGCAACAAATCCTGAGTGAAATTCTTTATTATCATTCATAAAATTATCCTCCATTATCTAATCAACTTAAAAAAAGATGGTATAAAAATAAGACATCCTATAATAACTGCGAACAAGGCCGATATTAAAACACCACCAGCAGCAACATCTTTAGCTTTTTTAGCTAATATACTGTAATGATTATCAACTATTAAGTCCACAACGGTTTCCACAATTGTGTTTAAAACTTCTGCTGCAATAACAACAAACATTGCAGTAGCTATCCACAGCCATCCATTTATATCAATTTTTAAAATAATTCCCATTATAAAAGCAAATGCTGAAGCAAAAACATGAAAGCGAAAGTTTCTTTCTTCAGTTATTAAAGCCCAAATTCCTTGTAGGGCATGTGCCAGAGACTGACAAAAGTTTTTATTCTTGCCAATCTGCTTTTTACTATCTTTTAAGGCCATAAGAATCCATTATTTTTCTTTGTAATGGGAACATAACTGCCTCGTCTTCTGGCTTCATATGGTCATAACCATTTAAGTGTAGAAAACCATGCACAACCAAAAATCCTAATTCACGTTCGTAAGAGTGATTTAAGAATTCTGCTTGTTCAGCAACTTTGTCAATCGAAACAAAAATATCTCCTATGTTCTTAGGAATTTCAGCTTGCATTTCATCATCCATGATAATTGGGAAATCATCGCTATCATCTTCTATTGCAAAACTAATTACGTCAGTAGCACGGTCTACCCCACGATACTTTTTGTTAATTTGTTGAATTTTGTCATTATTAACAAATGTAACTGACATTTCAGTATTTTCAGCTAATTCGATGTATTTACCTGCATATTCTAAAATATCTTTGATTAAATCAATGTGTTTTTGTGGAACTTTATTTTTTGTTTCATCATAAATTTCTAAATCCATGTTATCTTCCTTAATTAATTATTTTGGTCATTATATTTATCATAAGCGTCAATAATCTTGGCAACGACTGGATGACGAACAACATCAGCAGAATTAAACTTAACAAACCTAATTTTATCAACATTTTGCAAGATTTTTTGTGCTTGTACTAATCCACTACTAGCATGCTTAGGTAAATCTATTTGTGAAATATCACCATTAACAATCATCTTAGAATTAAATCCTAAACGAGTTAAAAACATTTTCATCTGAGCAGTAGTAGTATTTTGTGCCTCATCTAGTATTACAAAAGCAGAATCCAAAGTTCGGCCACGCATATATGCTAGTGGTGCAATTTCAATAACTTCACGTTCCATTAATCTAGCAGTATGCTCAGTACCTAAAACCGCATGCAAAGCATCATAAATTGGTCTTAAATAAGGATCAACCTTTTCTTTTAAGTCTCCAGGTAAGAATCCAAGACTTTCTCCAGCCTCAACTGCCGGTCTGGTTAAAATTATTTTTTCGACTGTGCCCCTTTTCAAAGCTGCGACAGCCATAACTACTGCTAAGAATGTTTTACCAGTACCAGCTGGACCAATTCCAAATGTAATATCATTTCTAGAAACAGACTGTACGTATTGACGTTGTCCGAAATTCTTAACTCGAATTGGTTTTCCATTATTGTCTTTAATTAATATCTGATTATACAAGTCTTGAAAATGTTTTAAAGTACCATTTTTAGCCATGTTCATGGCACTAACAACATCACTGCTGTTAATCGATATTCCTTGTTGAATTATATCTAATAAGTTGCCTAAAATTTGCATGACAGCATTTACATTGTCTTCTGCTCCAGAAACATTAATTTCTGTACCAAAAGGATTGATAGTTACTTCCATGCCTTCTTCTAACAAAGACATAAATTTATTTTGAGCACCTAATAATAAGGATTCGTCATCTAAATTTTTTAAGATAAATTGCTTTTTAGTTTTAGAGTTTTCAGCCAATACAGCTTTCTCCTTTACAAGTTTTATTAATCAAATACTAGCATAATTTTATACTTAAAAAAAGCGGTTTGTTCTATGTACATAAGCTAATTAACATAAAATTTAATTAGCTTATTAATAAGTTTATTTTAGTTGAGACTTAACAGCTTGGTTAACTAGATTTCCATCAGCTTTACCTTTTACTTTGGGCATGACTGCACCCATAACTTTTCCAAAATCAGACATGTTAGAAGCATTAACTTGTTTAATTGCATCTGACACTACTTGATTTATTTCATCTTCTGATAATTGTTTAGGTAAATATTCTTGTAAGATCGATAACTCAGCCTCTTGTTGTTCAACTAAATCATCTCTATCGGCTGCTTTAAATTCAGTGATAGATTCCTTATGTTGTTTAGCTTCACGACTAATAACTGTTATTTCTTCTTCATCAGACAAATCGTGTCCTAGCTTAATTTTTTCATTCATCAAAGAAGCTTTAAGCATTCTTACAACTGTAAGTTTTACTTTGTCGTGTGCTTTCATTGCATTTTTTAAATCATTCATTAAAGAACTAGCTATACTCATAATAAAATCCCCTTTTTAAGTAAATAATAAAAAACGCTCCTGATTTTAAACAGGGGCGTTTTTTACAATAATTAGAAGCGACGTTTTTTCTTGTTATTGCGTTTACGTGCTGCTTCAGATTTTAACTTACGTTTAACACTTGGTTTTTCGTAGAATTCTCGTTTACGGTATTCTCTTAATGTACCGTTTTTAGAAACTGTACGTTTGAAACGACGAAGAGCATCATCAAAAGACTCGTTTTTACGAACAACTGTTTTTGACATATGAAAATTCCCTCCCTCCGAATTCAAAATACAACTTGTTTAAAATGTGTTTTAACAACTTAAACCGGTTCTTAATAATTATACAAAATTAAATATTGTACGTCAATATTTCTATTGAAAATAAAATAAAAATAATTATGCTAAAATATATAAAAAGGCAAAGGAGAATCATGTTATGAAAAAACTAATCGTATTTGCTGTATCTGATTCAAGTGGTGAAACCGCTATGCAAGTAGCCAAAACCGCATGTTCGCAATTTAAAAATATTGAGATTGAATATGAAAGATACCCATTCATTACAACTGAATCTATTTTGAATGGTATTTTAAATCTAGCAGAAAAGAAAAAAGCAATTATTTTTAATACATTGGTGGATACTAATTTAAGTAACATCGTTGCAAATTTTACTAAATCACATGGGTTAAGAAACTTTGACTGCATTCAAGAGCCACTCAAGTTAATATCAGACCAAACTGATGAACACCCCGAAAAGATTACCGGCTTAGTTCATGACTTAAATGAAAACTATTTTGATCGTATTGCGGCTATGGAATTTGCTGTTGCTAATGATGATGGCAAAAACCCACAAAACTTATCGCAAGCTGATATTGTTATTTTAGGTGTGTCAAGAACTTCAAAAACTCCACTGTCACTGTACTTAGCTAATAAGAATCTCAAAGTAGCTAATGTTCCAATTGGTCCAGAAACCCAACTACCTGATGAAATATGGAAAATTGATAAAAATAAAATATTTGGATTAACTAACAGTGTTGCTGCTTTGAAAAAAATTAGAGAAGCTAGAATGTTATCTTATGGCCTAGATATGGAAACTCCATACTCCAATACTGAGCATATTGAAGCGGAATTAGATTATGCTCGAAAATTATATAACAAAATTGGATGCTTAAACATTAACGTATATGATAAATCAATTGAGGAAACTGCAACAATCATAATGGAAAGTCTAAACATCGATACTAGAGAAAAATAAAAGAGCGGTCGCTTAAAAGTGACCACTCTTTTATTTTTGACTTTTAATATCGTCCATCAAATTAGAATTAAATTGATGATTTTTTAACATTTCCACTTCAAAATAATGTGGTGATTTCTTAGTTTTTCCATCCTCTAATTTAACGATTGGTGTTTCCATAATCTTAGGTACGTTAATCAGGGACTCATGATGTGCTATATAGTCCAAACTATCAAAACCAATTGTTCCTAATCCAATAATCTCATGACGATCCTTATGACTACTTGTAGGATTCTTAGAATCGTTTAAATGAACTACTTTAAGTTTTGGTAATCCTATCACTTTATCAAATTCATTTAAAACGTCGTCAAAGTTATTTTTAACATCATACCCAGCGTCATTAGTATGACAAGTATCAAACGTTACGGATAATTTTTCATTTAAATCTACTTTTTCCATAATTGAAGCCAGTTGCTCAAAATTTCGGCCAACTTCAGTTCCTTTACCAGCCATTGTTTCCAATGCAATCTGAGCAGATTGATTAGAATCAATTACTTCATTAAGTCCTTTTGCAATATTTTCAATTCCCTTATCTTCGCCTAAACCGACATGTGAACCGGGGTGTAAAACTATTTGTGTAGCACCAATTGCTTCAGATCTTTCAATTTCATCGTGCAAAAATTGAATAGCAAACTTATAACTTTCTAATTTTTTATTATTAGCTAAATTAATTATATAAGGGGCGTGTACTACTATGCACTTTATATTATGGTCATTCATATATGCATGACCATCTTCAATTCTAAATTTATCAATGCTCTTACGTACCGTATTTTGTGGAGCACCTGTATATACCATAAATGTATTTTCACCATAGCTATTAGCTTCTTCAGCTGCTCCTAACAACATCTTACTTCCACTCATACTTACATGTGATCCAATTAAAAAATTATTTTCCATTTGAAATATCCTCCATTAAGTTAACAACTTGTTTTGAAGATTTATCAGATTCCCAATCACAATATTTATTATAAAAATTATTAAATTTACCTGCAAAACCTTTAAAATTACCATTTAAGTTAAAGTCACTTATTGCTTTTAAAAATTCAGCTTCGGATTCAGCTAAAGGCCCTGGCAATTCATCTTGATAGTCAAAATAAAAACCCCTTAGACTATCTCGATAATGTTCTAAATCATAAGCATAAAAAAGCATTGGTCGTTTTAAATTAGCATAATCAAACATTACAGATGAGTAATCAGTAATTAACAAATCAGAAATTAAATATATCTTGCTGATGTCATCATCAGCTAAAATTTTAACCCTACTTTCAAAGCCCTTAATATTAATATAATCCTTAATTAAATAGTGCGGCCTAATGACTAAAATAGTATCATCAGAAACCTTAGAAAAGAATTTACTAAGGCTAAACGGCAATTCAAAATTATATGCTCCCTTACTAGTATAATCATCATCACGCCAAGTAGGTGCATAGGTAATCACTTTACAGTCAGGATTTCCTACTAAATCATTTTTTAGTTTTCTCATATCAGCATCCCTGTATTGGTATAATACATCATTTCGGGGATAGCCAAAGTCTAAAGATTCGCCTTTAAAATCAAATGCCCGTTTAAAAATTTCTTTAGAATATTGATTTGGCGCAATTAAATAGTCCCAACGATGAGATTCTTTAACAAATCTTTGCTTATATTTTTTAGTATTAGTTCCAGGCATCTCTACGTTATCAATGTCTATACCTAATTTTTTCAAAGGTGTTCCATGCCAAGTTTGAATATAAGTAGTTTTACTATTTTTCTTCCACCAACCTGGAATTCTAGCATTAAAAACCCAAAAATTAGCTCGTGCCATTAGCCAAACCCATTTCGGCATAAATCGCTTAACAATTTTAATATCTGGATGTACTGCCTTAAGTTGCTTGTAAAATTTAGGTTTAACACTAAAATAAGCTAAATTTTTATCATGATGTTTAATCCACTCACGATAAATAGCAGCCGGATTATCATTAATGTCTTTACCACTAAAACTTTCAAAAATAACTAAATTCTTTTTTACAGGTAAACAAATAAACCCATCGTTAATAACGATGAGTCCACCTCTAATGAGAATTTTAATACAATTTATAAATTTTTGCTTTAAACTATTCATAAAAATCCTCATTTCTATTTTTAAATTAAGTCCACAAATCTAGAACGGAATTTGTAATGTAGATGTGAACCAACCAATAAAAAGAATAATACGAAAAGCCAGAAGGTTATTGTTAAAATTGGCTTTTGCCAGAACCAGTCATCCCCTAGCATAGATTCTCTAAATCCAGAAATAATGTAGAAAAATGGATTTAATTGGAAAATTCTTACTAATGGAGCTGGAAAGGCGTTCGTTTCAAAATTGAATAATACCCCAGACATGTAGAAAAGCATTCGCATTAATGATTGTAAGAAAATTCGATAATCCCTTACTAAAATAGTAATAGTTGAATTAAATATACTGAATGCTACTAACCAACATATCATCGCAAAGAAATAGTAAATCCATTGAATCCAGTACATATTTATTACAATTCCGCCTTTAAAGAAAGCAATAAAGATTGATACCACTAACATTGCCCAAAATGAGCTAAGATTGGAAATAACTTTAATCGTTGGTAATACACTAACCGGAAACTTCATTTTAGAAACCATACCAACTTGTTGATAAATACTCTTCGAAGCATCTAAAACTACACTATTCATGTAGAACCAAGGTGTGATTCCAATTACCATCCATGATAAATAATCTACTCCACCAGAAGTTCCTTTTTTAAGGCCGAATCCAAATACTAACCAATAAATTCCAATTTGAATAATTGGATATAGGTATTCCCATACTAATCCTAAATAGTGACTTTGATAGTCAGATTTATCTTGATACCTAGAAATTCTAAACATAATGCCTAGATTTCCAAATTGCTCTTTAATTAATGTAATGACTTCTTTCAAGTCAGTCACACTTCCTTTACTTTAATGTTTTAATATACTTATCAATTAATCTTTCAATTGCAAAACCATCATTGTAAGTATTCCATTTTTGATTAAATTTGCTAAAATCAGTTTTTTGATTTGATTTTATAGCTTTTGCTAAAGTTTTAGTATCCATAATTGGTTTACTTGGTAACCAATTTAACATATCATCTTGAATACCTGGATCTTTTTTATATTTATCTAAATCAAACATGAAAAATAGTAAAGAATGTGCATTAGGTAGTAATGCAAAATCAAATGCGATTGATGAATAATCAGTTATTAGAGTATCTGTAACTGACAATAAATCGTTAGTTGATAATTGACTGTAGAAACACATATTCTTATTATTACTAATTCTTTGTAATTCATGTTCTTTATCTTTTAACAACGGGTGCAACTTAACAACTACTACCGCATCCTCAGTTGAGGATAATACTTTTGATAAATCCTTAGGCGGATTAAATCCAATATCTTCACGATAAGTAGGTGCATATAAAATTACTCGACGATTTTTCAATTCGGGAGCAGCTTTATAGACACGCCTTTTAGCTAAATCTTGCCATTTATTATGAAACAGTCTGTCAGACCTAGGATAACCAATCATTTTCATTCTATAAAATGGAACATGGTAACTATTCTCAAAAACTTTCCCCATTGTCTCGGAAGCAACTACGTAATCATCGAAACTATTGTATACTTTTTGAAAACGTTTTTTATCAGACTTACTTCTCAAATTAGTAGTAGGATCTTCCCATCCAAATTTTTTAATAGCTCCATTGGCATGCCATAACTGGATTATCTTAATTTTTTTAGAGTGAAAAAGTCCTCCTAGAAATGGAAAATAGTTATCACAGAAAATTAATTGACCAGTCATTATTATAGGCAATATCTTGAATACAAAATGGAAACCGTCCCAAAATGGAATCGTTTCTATCCCATAAGCAGCCAGATCCGTCGCTGCAGCTTCAGTAACTGGTTTGTAAAGAACAATCAAGTTACAATCTTTTGGCAAATTGTTTGCAATTTTTTTTATTAACTGTAAGTTATTATCAAAACTCATTATGTAAATAACGTTACGCTTTTTTCTAAAATTACATACAAACGAAATAATTTTTATCAACCACAGATAAAAGACTTTCAATCTATACCCCACCATATAATTTATAATGTTTGATACAAATGGTAATTATAACATAATTTAAAAACAATAATTAAAAAGTTTTGCCTAATTATTTTAACTTATGCTCATAGAAATGACCTAAAATAGTATCAGCTTCGGTCACACTAGCAAACGCTTTGGGATCAGATTCATCAATGGCTTCTTCTAGTTCAGCCATTTCATATCTAGAAATCGTTGTGAATAAAATTGTTTTAACATCATGACGATATGCTCCCTCAGCACCATGTATTATGGTAACACCGCGACGCATATGATTTTGAATACTGTCAACTACTCGTTTAGGGCGATTAGTAACGATTAACACTTGCATTCTTTGCTGTCTAGTATAAGCAAAATCAATTGCTTTAGCATTAACAACAATTCCAATTGCAGAGTAAAAAGCAAATGGCCAACCATATGCAAAACCGGCTGCAGACACAATAAATACATTGAACATAATATTAATATTACCAATACTTTTACCAGTTTTACGCCTAATTACGATACCTAAAATATCTAATCCACCAGTTGAAATTTCATTCTTTAAACTTAAACCTGTTCCAAATCCATTAACTACACCACCAAAAATTGCACAAATCATAGGATCATGTGTTAAATAAACCGGATGCAAAGCTTTAATCATAAAACTAGCTAAAAAAACTGTTAATAGTGTAAACAAAGCAAATTGATGCCCAATTTGTTTCCACGCTAAAACTAATAACGGTATATTAAAAAGTAACAATCCCCAAGATGCAGATATTGTAAAAGGTAGGTATCTTGAAGATAGTGTATTAATTAATTGTGCCAAACCTGTAAAACCAGAAGAATATATATTTCCTGGCGTCCAGAAAAAGTTCATTGCAATTGAAACCATTATTCCATACATAAAAGCAGTAGAAGCTTTAGCTATATATTGATGTCTTCTTAAAACTTTTTGTACATCATCCATAATTATTACTCCTCAACAAAAATATGAAATTAGTATAACATTGAAATGAATAAGTGAATAGTAAAAAAAAGCTGAATAAATCAGCTTTTTTTATTATTAATATGCACTATCATCTGGTTCAATTCCTAAATCTTCTAGTTGTTTTTTAGAAACTGGAGATGGTGCGTTAGTCATTGGCTCAGTTGCTTTAGAATTCTTAGGAAAAGCAATAACGTCACGGATATTTTCAGTTTGAGCTAATAATCTAGCAAAACGGTCTAATCCAATTGCTAAACCACCATGTGGTGGAAAACCATAATCTAAAGCATCCAAGAAGTATCCAAAACGGGCTTGAGCCTTTTCACGATCAAAGCCTAATGCTTTTAGCATTTTAAGTTGTAATTCTTTCTTATGAATACGAATTGATCCACCACCAAGTTCTAGACCATTTAAGATAATATCATAACTTTGTGCATGTGCTTTATGTGGGTCTTCACCGTCATTTAGATAATGTTCATCACCTTCATTAGGCATTGTGAATGGATGGTGAGCTGGAACCCATCTATCAATTCCTTCATCATAATCAAATAATGGCCAATCCACAACCCACAAGAAGTCAAAGACATCCTTTGGAATCATATTTTGTTCTTCAGCAATTGCCACTCGTAAATATCCAAGGGTATCAGCAACCACTTTTTCACGGTCAGCTACAAATAGTAATAAGTCACCCACTTTAGCATCCGTACGTTCTTTAATAGCTGCATCAATTGTTTCATCTTTAAAGAATTTAGCAATTGGACCATTAAATCCTTCATCAGTAACTTTTATCCAAGCTAATCCTTTAGCACCAAATCTTTCCACATATTTGGTGTATTTATCAATGTCTTTTCTTGAATATTTATCAGCGCCACCAGGAACACAAATAGCTTTTACCTTACCGCCATTTTCTACAGTGCTAGAGAATACTTTGAAATCGACATCTTTAACAATATCTGAAATATCTTTCAATTCCATGCCGAATCTAACATCTGGTTGATCAGTACCAAATCTATCCATAGAATCTTGCCAACTAATTCGTTTGAATGGAAGTTTTACATCAATGTCTAAAGCGTCTTTCATTACTTTAGCAATTAAACCTTCTGTAATATCTTGAATATCTTTAGCATTTAAGAATGAAGTTTCCATATCGATTTGAGTAAATTCAGGTTGACGATCACCTCGTAAATCTTCATCACGGAAACAACGAGCAATTTGATAATAACGGTCAAATCCAGAACCCATTAATAATTGTTTAAATAGTTGTGGAGATTGTGGTAAAGCATAGTAAGAACCATGGTATAAACGCGAAGGAACTAAGTAATCACGTGCTCCTTCAGGAGTAGAAACAGTTAAGTTTGGCGTTTCAATGTCAATAAAACCTTGACTGTCAAAGTAACTGTGTACAGATTGCATGATACGGTTTCTTAGCAAAATTCCTTTTTGCACTTCTGGTCTACGTAAATCTAAGTAACGATATTTTAGCTTAGTATCTTCAGAAGCTGAAATTCCATCCTTAATATCGAAAGGAGCGGTTTTGGCTTTGTTGAAAATTTCAACATCAGTTACATCAACTTCGATTTTACCAGTACGCATGTCGTTATTAACTTCTTTATCGCTTCTAGCTACGACTTTACCACGTACTTGAATTACATATTCACTACGAATTTCATCAGCAATGTCTAAAGCTTCTTTACTATATTCTTCACTAAAAACTAATTGAACTATTCCTTCACGATCACGTAAATCTACGAAAATCAATTTACCTAGGTCACGACGTTTTTGAACCCATCCATCTAAACAAACTTCTTTTCCTAAATAGCTTTCGTCAACTAGTCCACAATATGTTGTTCTATCCATATGAACCATCTCCTCTAATCAAAATTTTTTTCTATTACTGCTGAAAAATCATTTTTAACTGAATTTAATGATACTGATACTTCTTTACCAGTTTCCATTGATTTTAAATTTACTGTATTGTTTTCTAACTCTTTATCACCGATGGTAATTGTAAAGTTAGCGTGTAATTTATCTGCAGACTTAAATTGTGCTTTGGGCTTGCGTGATAAATAATCCCTATCTGCAGAAAATCCACGATATCTCAAAGCTTGCACGACTTCTAGAGATTCCAAACTAGCATTTTCACCAATAGCCACTACATACACGTCTAATGGATTAAATTGAGGAAATTCTACTTTTTCTGAATCCATTAATAACAATAAACGTTCTACCCCAAGACCAAAACCAATTCCTGAAACTTCCGGTCCACCTAATTCTGAAACCAGGCCATCGTATCGGCCACCAGCACAAATAGTAGTATATCCACTACCTAAAGCCTTAGAATTAGCCATAATTTCAAAAATTGTATGGTTATAATAATCTAAGCCACGAACAATCGTAGAATCAACAACGTAGTTAATGCCTAAACGTTCTAACAAGTTCGTAACTTTATCAAAATGATTTTTAGCATTGTCAGTCAAGTAATCTAAAATGGATGGTGCATTTTCAACAAATTTTTGATCTTCCGGAGCTTTACTATCCAAAACTCGTAATGGGTTTTTATGTAAACGTTCCTTAGAATCATCACTAAGTTCATCAAAATGTGGTTCCAAATAACCAATTAATGCCTGACGATAATTTTCACGAGTTTCTTTGTCACCTAAAGTGTTAATGGTTAGTTTTAAATCTTTAATACCAAAATGTTGCAATAAATCCATTGCCATTGCAATTACTTCAACGTCTAGTTCTGGTGATTCACTACCAAATGCTTCTACACCAATTTGATGGAACTCACGTAGTCGGCCAGACTGAGGTCTTTCATATCTAAACATAGGGCCAGCATAAAATACTTTAACTGGTTTTTGTACGTCAGGGCCATATAATTTATTTTCGATAAAAGCTCTAACTACCCCAGCAGTTCCTTCCGGTCTTAATGTAATGTGACGGTCACCTTTATCATGAAAATCATACATTTCTTTGGTTACAATATCAGATGTTTCTCCTGAAGTTCTAGAAAAAACATCAAAATTTTCAAACATTGGTGTTCTTATTTCTCTATATCTATAATCAGAAAATAGCATTCTAGCAGTTTCTTCAATGTATTGCCATTTTTCAGATTCTCCGGGTAAAATGTCAGCTGTACCCTTTGGACGTTGATATCTCATAAATAAACCCTCCTAAATGTAAAATAAAAAGCCCTTGACTAAAATATATATATAGCCAAGGGCGCTTAAAAAGCACGGTACCACCTTTTTGATTCTAAAAATAACGCAATTAAACTGCGAATAACCGAAGTCATTAACCTCAAAAGCGTCTTTCAGTAATCTTGAACCCATCTTTTCAGCATTCAGATGTTCTCTTTGCAACAAGATAAACCGTACTATTCTTTATCATAGGTAAAATATTTAATTCTATTTCAGATTAAATTAAAAAATACAAAAAGTCAAGATTTACTATTTATCTTTTTTGGAATCATTCAAAAATAAATTTAAATCATACATGTTAGAAAACTGATAGTCCGCATTTGATTTTTCAATAATAATTGCATCTGGATCAAATAGTCCCGTTTTAATTCCCGCATTTAGACCAGCTTTGATATCTATAATCCGATCGCCAATCATCATGGTTGCGTATCTGTCTAACTTATTTACTTCAATTAAATGATTAATAGCAGCTGGATTGGGCTTTCGCGGAAAATCACTATCTTTATCAACTATATCTTCAAAGCATTTGGACAAATGATTATTGTTTAGTAATTTAAAAAGTGTTTCTTGGTCTCGATGCGTTAAAATGAAATTTTTCATTCCATTATCTACGCTATTTTTCAATAATGATTCAGCATTCTGAAATGGTTTAGCATTCAAAACATTTTGATTTTCAAAGTGTGAATAGTTTTTTCTTAACTTTTCAGGATCTAAATTAAAATGTGCTGAATATTTTTGAATAGCTATAGATAGAGAATGTCTCCGCATTATTTCATATATTTCATACTCGTCAATTTCAAAATCATCGATATGCATCTTGTTCAATGCCAACAGAAAACTGTTAACCATTTGGGGATAGGTATCAAATAAAGTCCCATCAAAGTCCCAAATTATATTTTTCATATAAATCACTCCATAATAAAAGAACCTATTCTAGGTTCTTTTATTTATTATCCGTATCAAAAATAATGGTGCATGGTCCATCATTTTGGATATCAACTTTCATGTCAGCACCAAAAATTCCGGTGCTGACTTTAATTCCGCTAAGTGCCAATTTATCATTAAATTTGTTATATAATTTTTCTGCATATTCAGGTTTACCAGCTTTAACAAATGATGGACGATTACCATGTTTAGTATCAGCATAGAGAGTAAATTGAGATACTGACAAGATTGACCCGTTAACTTGTTTAACGTTTAAATTCATTTTATGTTGGTCATCTTCAAAAATTCTTAAATTAGTTATTTTTCTTATCAAATAGTCTAATTCTTCTTCGGTATCATCATCTTGAATACCCACCAGTAATAAATATCCTAATTTAATTGAACTATATTCTTTACCATCAATTGAAACACTTGCACTGTTTACTCTTTGTAAAACCACTCGCATGCTTACTCACATCCTATTTAATTATTTAAATGGGCGTTGTACGACATAAATATCATGAATGTTTTTAACGTGATCAATAATCATTTTAAGTTGATTAATGTTTCTAACACCTATTTTCATGGAAATAGTAATAAGTTTATCATGTGTAACTTTACCTTCAACTGAATTAATTTGTTTAGTTACGTTATTAACTGTTTTTATCACGTCATTTAAAAATCCACCACGATTATATCCTTGCACTTCAATCATTGCTTCATAAATGTTTTTATTTTCTAAATTATCAGCCCAGCTAACATTAATTAGTCTTTCACCACTATCTTCAGCCTTTTTAATATTTGGACAATCATAACGGTGAACTGAAACGCCTCGACCCTTAGTAATATATCCAACAATTTTATCGCCTGGAATTGGGGAACAACAATGACTTAACCTTAAAAGTAAATTGTCGACACCTTTGATAATAACTCCTTCAGATGTACTGCTGATATTTTTAAACTTGTCATTTTCTTCTGGTGAAATAGTCTGGTGATTTTCTAACAATTCTTTTTGTTCACGTGCTTGTTTTTCTTTTTCTTCAGCATTTCTAATATCTGAGGTTAGGTTATTAACAACACTTTGTGGCTGAACATCTCCAAAACCAATCGCTGCATATAAGTCATCAATGTGATGAAATTTCATTGCATTAAGAACTTTGTTGAGATTATCTTTTTCTAAAACAGCCTTAACATCATAACCATTTTCTTTAATCAATTTATTTAAAGTTTCATGACCATTTAAAATATTTTTGTCGCGATCTCTTTTTTTAAAGAACTGTTTGATTTTATGACGAGCACGACTAGTTGAAACTAAATGTATCCAGTCTTCACTAGGACCTGCAGAATTAGTTGATGTCATGATACTAACAATATCACCATTTTTGATTTTATAATCTAGTGGCACAATTTTCCCATTAACACGAGCCCCAGTAGTTTTATTACCAACATCAGTATGAATTAAGTATGCCAAATCTAATGGCCCAGCGCCCTTAGGAAGTTCAAGCACATCCCCCTTAGGAGTAAATGCATAAACATGATCACCAAATAGTTCGCCCTTCACACTAGTCATAAAGTCTGAAGCATTATCAGTGTCTTCTTGTAATTCAATAATTCGTTTAAACCAATTTAAACGATTATTATCGTTTGAAGATTTAACTTCATCCCTGACGCCTTCTTTATAAGCCCAATGAGCAGCAACCCCATATTCAGCAACTTGTTGCATCTTATGGGTTCTAATTTGCGCTTCTAAAGGTCTGCCTTCAGGTCCAATAACTGTAGTATGCAACGACTGATACATATTAGCTTTTGGCATAGCAATGTAATCTTTAAACCTTCTAGGCATTGGAGGCCATTGTGCATGAATCGCCCCTAAAATTCCATAACAATCCTTAATTGAATCAACAATTACTCTAACTGCCAGCAAATCATATATCTCACTAAACTGTTTATGTTTATCCTTCATTTTTTTATAAACAGAGTAAATATGCTTAGGACGACCATATATCTCGACGTTAGACATGTTTAAACTTTTAATCGACTTTTTAACATCTTTAATAGCTATTTGTATATATTCTTCTCTTTGATTACGCTTAGAATTCATCAAATGAACAATTCGATAATACTGTTGTGGATTTAGATATCTCAATGATATATCTTCTAGTTCCCATTTAATTGTACCGATTCCTAGACGATCAGCTAAAGGAGCATAAATTTCCAAAGTTTCATTAGCAATTCTGCGTTGCTTTTCTGGTCTTAAATGTCCAAGTGTACGCATGTTATGAAGACGGTCCGCTAGTTTAACTATCATCACTCTAATATCCTGACACATTGCTAGCAATAACTTACGATGATTTTCTGCTAATTGCTCTTGATTAGATTTGTACTTAATCTTACCTAATTTAGTAACTCCATCAACAATTAAACCAATGTTATCACCAAATAGTTCTTTAATATCAGACAAATTAGCTCCCGTATCTTCCACTACATCGTGCAAAAACCCAGCACTAATCGTTTCAGCATCCATTTTTAAAGATACTAAAATACTAGCAACCTGAATAGGATGGATAATGTAAGCCTCACCAGACTGACGTTTTTGACCATCATGACAAATTTTAGCAAACTCATAAGCTTTTTTAACCAAAGACAGTTGTTTTTGATTCATATATTTACTAGCTTGATCAAAAACATCGACTGAAGACCATTCTTCATGCTTAGACATATGAAGTCACCCCTTGAAAATAAATTAATTATTAATTCCACATTTTAGCACAGTTTGAAAAATTAAGGAAAACTACCGTAATTCACATTCAAACGATAGTGCCGATAAGAAATACAAAGGTGCTGTTTCTGTACGCAAAATTCTAGCCCCTAATCCACAATTTATGAAACCTAATTCATTTAAACAGTTGACTTCTTTGGGTGAAATACCACCTTCAGGTCCAAAGAAAGCAACGATAGAATTATTCTGTTTTAGATTATCTAAACAAGTTTTTAAAGCTGACTTTTCACCTTGCTTAGCTGATTCTTCATAAGCTAAAACTTTAACATCATAGTTAACATTTTTAATTTCTTGAATGTTATTATAAAAACCAACTTTAGGGATGATGTTACGATGAGATTGCTCAGCGGCACTTCTAGCAATCTTATTCAATCTTTCTAGTTTGCGGTTTATCTTATTACCAGTCCATTTAGCAATAGACCAATCGGTATCAACAAATGTTATGCTCTTAGCTCCCATTTCAGTAGCCTTTTGAACTATCCACTCTGCCTTTTCCTTTTTAGGAATTCCACAAATAATATTTACTGAATAAGGAAACTCCACATTTTTAGGATTTAATTCTAAAATTTTGATATTAACTTCATCTTTAGCAGTAGAAATTAATTGAGCAATAAAATTTTTCTCGCTAGAGTCTACTATCTCACACTTTTCACCAACTTTTGAACGTAATACCGATACAAAATGATGGTATATATCGTTGGGTAAAATAAATGTTTGATGCTCAGTTAATTCTTTATCTATAAAATAGTGTTGCATTAAATATACACTCCTAAACTTCTTTAATAGCTACAATGCCACGCCAATTTTTCAACGCAAAAGTTTGTTTAATCGTAAAATGATTAGTCTTTAGTTTATTGATAGTATCAGTTAACTTTTCATCTATAATTCCTGATATTATAAAGACACCGTTTTCTTTTAAATTATTAAAAGCTTGTGGAATCAATGGAAAAATGGCTTCAGGTAACATATTAGCAACTATTAAATCAACATTACGGCTTATGTTATCCAGCAAACTATTCTTTTTAATCACAATTTCATTTGATAAGTCGTTTAATTCAATATTTTCTTTCGAAGACACAATCGCATTGTCATCGTTATCAAAGGCATAAGTTTTACCTGCCCCCATTTTTTTAGCCGCAATACTTAATATTGCGGTACCGGTTCCTACATCTAAAACTTCTTCTTGTCCTCTTATATACATTTCTAGTGCTTGTAAGCAAAGGATAGTGGTTGGATGTAATCCTGTTCCAAAAGCTTTTCCAGGATTCATTTTCAAAATTATTTCGTCACTATTTGTTGGTTGATAAGCTTTCCATTTAGGTACAACCGTTAAATATCTAGTTATCTTCGTAACTTCATAGTATTTTTCCCACTCGTGACTCCAAGCATCATCATTATTGTCAGAAGTAGTAACTTTAATTTCACCGGGATTTAGGCCATATTCGCTTAGATTGCCTATTTTAGACTTAAGTCCCGGTAATAAAGTATCTAAGTCTATGTCGCTAGAATGATACGAAGTTATCGTTATTCGATTATTTTCTAATTCGTCAATTTTTACTCCAGATGAATCTAAGTCCATCAAAATATTAATAACTGCATCTTTAGCTTCATTATTAACGCTTACTTCTAGTTCTTTCCAAATCATTTCAAAACTCCTATACTCGTTATTTAAGAATAAAAGTGCCTCCAATTACTTGGACGCACTTTTATTTTCTAATTCTTTTGCTTTAATTGCCGCTAATTTTTGTTCATGCTCTTTTAAATGGCTTTCTAAATAAATTAGCAGTCCATTTTCATCGTTAAAAATACGCGGATGGTTTTGCTTATGAAGTCTTAAATCAATTTCATTGATTTTTTGTCTACCGGTCCATTTATGACCATATCTTACAATTAAACGATTGTTCAAATGCTTTTTACCAAATCTAAATACATAAACATTATCTGGAGTAAACAAAGGTCGAATGTAAGTTTTTTTATAGTAATAACCATTGCTGCGTAAAAATTGTTTAGTACGATTTAACATCGTGATACACCCCCCAGAATTAGTTAATAAATTAAACAATCGAACTGACTATATTAATTAATATCATAATAAAGTTTTAACAAAATAGCAAGAAAATTTATCTAACAAAAAAACACCTTTGACAATCATCAAAGGTGTTTTTGAACTATTTTTTACTGTCACCAACATCAAGTGCTTGATGTTTCAAACTTCTAAAGACAAATTTATCAGAAATACCAGTGATACCACCTTGGAAGAAGAAGGCAAACACAGTACCTAATCCAAAGTATTCAATCTTACCAGTAAGAATAACGGCGATAACAGCCATTACAGTAGGTGGAATGTAAGAGAACCACATTGCTTTGGCAGCATTACCATTGCAGTATTTAAAGCGAAGAATTTGCATTAAGTCATCAGCAGGATGTAGAGCTAAGTTAACCCTTTGGTAAATTGAAATAGCAACCGCAATTAAAGCAACACCCAAGAAGTTCAATAATACATATAGCACTATCATAAACATATTGTTAGCATCAGGTAGAACTTTAATAAATACGTTATTAAAGAATTGAATTAATAGTGAGAAAGGTCCAAGGAAGATGGCATTACCAATTGCTCGGCCCCAACTCCAGTGTCCAACTAAAATTGCATTAAGTACAGTAGTCAACATACCTAATCCAAAGAAAGCCCAAAATAAACTCCATTTTCCGTTTCCTAACACGGCAATTCCTAAATTATTTTCTGCAGCTGTCCAGTAAGCAGATCCTAAAAATTGAGGATGAATTTTAGCACTAGTTACAAGTGTTAAAACGTTACCACAAGAATTAATGATTAGAGAAATTGCAAAATAAATGATTGAACTAGTCATTGAAATAGTTCTTTTAGCTTTAACGCTATTTTCCATAAATATCACTCGTCCTTATTAAATTTAAAATAACTTCAGTCATTTGTGAATATATATACTATTTAGTGCAAAAATATTATAAGATAAATAGTTAACTTAATCACAATCACATTCTAATTATAAACAAAAATTCATAAAATACAAGTGTTTATTATACAAAAATGAATGTGATTTTACTATTTAATACTTAGAAAAATTAAATCACCAAAGTTATTTTTCATTGTGAATTTTATAACAATAAGAATTATATAACATTTCATTTATAAAATAAACCCCTATTTTTAAATAAACTAAAAAAGATCTAGCACTTGACTAAGTGTTAGATCTTATAGCTTATTCTAAGTTGTCAGCATTAACATATGCTGGTTTACCATTGTATTCAATTAATGCATATACAATATTTCCAACTTGCTCATCAAAAGCTTGTGACTGTAAAAACATAACTTTATTGACTTTGAATTTGTCGTTAACAGAACAATTGTAATTTTCTAAAAATCCACGACTGTCATCCACAGTAAAATCTTTGTTTACATCCCAAACTGCTGTACCGTCTTTTAATGACATCAGATTGCGTAAATTATATTTAGATAAATTATCATCGAAATTCATCTTAACGTTATTATCATTTAATAACTGATTAACTACTCTTTCAGTAGCGGAACCATCCATCCATTTATTATATTTATTATAAAATGCAATGTATTTATCATCTGGCTCCCAATGATTTTTGAAAATATTATCTAATTCACTGATAACTTCATCGCTGGTTTTAACAATTTTACCAGGAGCACTATTAACAAAATCAAAGTAAAAGCCACGAATATCTCCAGCGTATTTTTCTAAATCATAAGCAAAGAAAATAATTGGACGTTTTAAAATAGAATAATCAAACATTACAGATGAATAATCAGTGATTAACACATCACTAACTAAATATAGTTCTGAAATATCTTCATACAAACTTACATCCATGGCAATATCACTAAAGTCGGATAAGTCTAAACTATTAGATATTAGATAATGCGTTCTAACTAAAATCAAAACATCTTTACCATAATGAGATTTTATTTTATTTAAATCAAGATGTAACCTGGCAGTAAATTCACTATCTTTAACATACTCATCATCACGCCAAGTCGGTGCATATAAAATAACCTTTTTATCACCGCTAATACCAAGCTTATTCTTAATTCTGACTATATCAGCATCAGTATAGTTGGATAAAATATCATTTCTAGGATATCCGGTTAGCATCATTTGATTTTCATTTTTTCTAAATGCTCTTTGCATGATTAAGTTAGAATACATATTAGGTGCAATCAATTTACTCCAACGACGGTCATCGTTATAAACTTGTTTATGATATTTAGCCGGATTATTCCCAGGCATAGTAACAATGTTAACATCGGCCCCAATTGTTTTTAAAGGTGTCCCGTGCCAAGTTTGCAATACAGTAGTATCTTTGGCTGGATGCCACCTAAATGGTCTTCGCACATTAGTTACCCAATATTTAGCACGCGATTGTTTAAAAATACCTTTATAACCAAATCTAACAATATAAGGAATATTATGTTCCTTAAAGTAATCAACATACTCAGAGTTAACATTCCAATACATCTTATACTCTGGATGGTTTTTCTTCATGTATTCATAAATTGCTTTAGGATTATCTGAATATTGAGTACCAAAGAAGCTTTCGAACATAATAATATTCTTCTTAGATAATTTGTTAGAAAGATAGTTAAGCATAGTCGCTTGAAAATTCTTAATTTTAAAGAAATGCCAGAATTTATTAAAAATAACTTTTTTAACTGGTTCTTGATCTAAATCAGAATTCTTGGTAGCCAGGATAGTTTCCACGACGTTTTTAGAGGCATCCCCAGCATTACCAAACTCAGCAAATTTATCGTGAAAATCAGATAATTTGGCATCATATTCCACGGAAATATTACTAATATTTTTGATACATTTAACTAAATCATTTTGGTTTTCGACAATTGGACCAGGAATTTCTTTTTCGTAATCTAAATAAACTCCTCGGTTTTCGTCATCTAAATACCAATCTTTATCATACGCATAAAATAACATTGGACGTTTAAGATGTGCGTAGTCAAACATTACAGACGAATAATCTGTAATCATTAAATCACTAATCAAATATAAATCATTAATATTTTCATAATCTGAAACATCAAAAACAAAACCTGGATTGTCATAAAAACTATTAGAATGTGCTACAAAGTAATGTAAACGAACTAACAGTACGTACTCTTCTGATAAATTTTTCTCTAAATCATCTAGGTTAAGATTAAAATCAAATCCTTCGTCAGCACGATATGTTGGTGCGTATAAAATAACTTTTTTATCTTTTGGAATACCTAGTTTTTCTTTAACATGATTAATGTAAGTCTCATTATTGTTAGTATAAAGTTCATCGTTACGTGGAAAACCAGCCTTAATTAATTTTTGATGATAATCAAAGGCTGAGCTGGCAGTCCTAGCCATATATTCAGATGGAACTACCATATAGTCCCAACGACGATTCCGTCTAGCAAAAGCATTTTGAATTTTGGGTGTTGCAGTTCTGAAATATGGTTCATCGAATCCCATATGCTTTAAGAAAGTTCCATGCAATGTTTCTACTTCAATTTGATTTTTACGTTTCAAATATTGATTAGGAAAATTAGTGTTTTGAATTAAATATTTAGATACAGCTAAATAGTACCAATATTTAAAGCTATCAGTTTTAACTCTAAGTCCATTTCCATTTATCTCAGTCTGACTATTTTTGAAAAACCACACTGTTTTAATTTCGGGATGATGTTTTTGAACATATTCATACATTAATTTTTCATTACTATCAAACTTACTGGACCAATAAGCATCAAATACCATAACTTTACGCAATGGTAATAAACGCATTAATGGGTACAATACGGAATAGCTAATTGCTCGACGAGCCTTACTTTTACTTAAAAAGCCCACAAATGGTTGAGTTACTCTTACAGTTAGCTCATCTAAATGATTACTTTTAGCATTTACAAAGGCAACATCCTGCTTACTATTCAAAGCTATTTTAGTTTTATTAAGTTTAATTGCATCCGTATTAAGTAATTTAACTAATTTAATTGAATTATTAATATTTAAATATAACTTAAATACGTAGTTTCCCTTTAAAATATTCAAATTATCTTGGTGTTTTTTTAGCATCTCAACTTCAAAAGAAAACGCATTATTATTAATTTTAAAGTTACCATTGTCAGCATCGATAACTTTTCTAACCGATTTATCAGTACTAATCATTTCAATTTTGCTTTTGGATAAATCAAGTTTATAATTAGCCAAATCAATATTTAAACTAGTATTAATTTTTAACGTTTTATGACCTACAATTTTAATACTGCTCAAATTAGCGTTTCTATAACTCATAGAAATCAGTATATTTGGTGTATTGTTTTGATATACGTTTAAATCTTTATTATCCAAAACATTAAAATGTTCATTAGAACTATTAACTTCAAATTCATAATTAATTTTATGATTTGTACGAGTATGCAACAGCAATAAATGACCTTTTTTATGCATAAATGTTTTTTCTATACTTTTAATATCAAAACTTATTAAACATTTACCATTGTTTGAAGAGATATTACCATCAACAAATTTTCCGTTATCATCACTAATAATGGCTTTGACTGTATCTGGATTAATAATTCCTGCTTCAAAATTAATCTTATTTTCGTTGATAACTGGTTTTCTAATCCAATTGGCTTTATCTGAACCAATTAAATTTAGAGAATCAACTGTAAAAGATAATTCATTATTAGTATTAAATTTAGAAGAAATTCTAACATTATACTTATCTAATGGTTTTAAAACTTTATCAGTAGCTTTACCTCTAGGATTAGAAATGAATTCACTAGCAATAAATTTCCCGTCTACTTGATTGGTAGAACGGATTTTCCAAGTCCCTATGCCTAAAGTATTGACTGCTTTTTCAATATCAAATCTAAATCGATATTTAGCATTTTTCCAAGCTGACTTGGGCCTTAAAATTCGCTTATATCTGGATGTTGCAATTCTTTTAAAAGAAATTGACATCTGCTTGCCATTATCAACATTGACTAACTTTGCAGATATTTTTTCATTAACATTATTTTCCTTACCCACTCGTTTAACTAATGGCAAATGATTTATTTTGAAAAAGCCAGAGCCAGCAATTTCGGTATCCTGCTTAGCGTAATAAAAATTGTTTAAACGTTGCGCAATATTTAAAGAATCATCGTAAAAATTAATGTTTTTTATTAGTTCAGGGTCATTATTATCTACAATGCTTACAGAATACTTTTTACCTCTAAGTGTATGTTTAAATTCAATTACGTTTTTATCGTAAGTAAATCTCTTCAACAAATTTAAATTGCCAGTTTTAACTGCATAGTATACCACTTGATGTTTTATAGATAATGAACTAGCTAGTTTTAAGTCTAGCATTTGCCAATCTCTTAAAAATTTATACACTAATTCTTGAATCTTGTAGATATAATCTTCTTCATTATCACCAACATTTTCTAAGAAAATGTATAGATCCAAATTCAATATTTTAGTTTTAAAAGCATTAATTAAATCATCATTTTTCAGATAATCATACTTTTTCAAAATATCCCAACAAATATTTAAAGCATTTAAACGACTATTAAAGTTAGTAATCGCATTACGACTTTGCGTAATTGAATCATGTGTTTCTCGCCAACGCCAATTATAAACTACGTCACTAATTACTGTGGTATTTTTAGATAACAAGTGAATTAGCATTGTAAAAGGTATATCTTCATAAATAATATCTGGAATAAATTTAATATTATTATCTTTCAAAAAATCTAGCCGGTACACTTTATTCCAGACAGTTGTGTCATACAAAAGGTCATGATTATTACTAATATGAGTTCGGTCTAAATCATCTTTAACAGCAAATTTGTGTAAAAATGAATTTTGATAACGACTAGAATCAAATCTTTTAACAAAACCTAATGTTACATCAGAATTATTCATCTCAGCTTTATAAACCATTTTAGTATAAGCGTCAGATGGCACAATATCATCACCATCAACAAAAGCTAGATATTTTCCGTTAGCTTTGTCAATTCCAAAGTTTCTAGTAGAACTGATTCCACCATTTTCTTTATGAAAAGCTTTAAAGAAGTCATATTTTTTAGCATACTCATCTATAATTTGCGGGGTACTATCTGTAGCACCGTCGTCAATCATCAAAACTTCTAAATTTTCTTTAGGAAACTCAGTATTAGCAATTGAATCCAAACAATCTCTTAAAAAATTGTCTACATTGTAACAGGCCACTACCACACTAAGATCAGGTCTTTGCATTTAAAAGTTCACCTCAATCAATTTTTTTAACTCTTGCATCATTTTTCAACAACATATTAACCACACGTTCGGATGCATGACCATCTTCCCATTTACTAAATCGTTCATTAAATTTAGCATATTTGTCAGCATATTCAGTGCTTACTTGGTCAATATTCTTAATTGAATCAATAACTTCATCACTAGTTTTCAAAAGTGGTCCTGGTAAGTCTTTATTCATATCTAAATAGAATCCGCGTAACACACTAGCGTATTTATCATAATCATAAACGTAATATAAAATTGGCCTTCTCAATATTGAATAATCAAAGAACACACTAGAATAATCAGTTATTAAAATGTCGGAAATCAAATATAATTCCGATATGTCATCGTAACTAGATTCATTATATACAAAATTGCCAAATCCAGAAGTATCTAAATTGTTAGTGATGAAATAATGCGTTCTAAGTACCATGACATAATCGTCACCTAACTGTTCTCTTAATTTAGCAATATTTAATTTTAACTGAAATTTATATTGACCAACATCAACATATTCATCATCACGCCAAGTTGGAGCATATAGAATAACTTTTTTATTTAATGGAATTCCCAACTTTTCTTTAATATTTCGGGATAATTCTTCACGATTTGGCGCACTTAAAATATCATTTCTAGGATAACCAGACTTAATCATTTTTTGTTCAGGATACATAAAAGCATGCTTAAAAACGTCAACTGAAAATTGATTAGCAGTCACTAAATAATCCCATTGTCGAGATTGCTCATAAAATATTTTTTTATATAGTCTAGTTGCACTGGCTACATTTTCCATGTCAAAAACTAAATGTTTTAAGGGTGTTCCATGCCAAGTAGACATAAAAACAGTTCCTGGTTTCTTATTAAACCAACGTGGTTGACGCATATTTATAACCTGATACTTAGAAATTCCTAAATAATACATATATCTAAAGCCAAATCTTTTAACTACTTTAGTGTTAGGTTCGTTAGCTAAATCTTTTTTGACATTTGAGCCTTTAGCAGCTATCCAAACGTGTTTAAATTGACCAGGATAATGTTTTTGACTGTATTGATAAATATATTTAGGACTATCTGAATAGTTTCGACCTAAAAATGATTCATAAACTATGACTTTTTCATTAACTTTCAATTTTTTACAAATAACTTCATAGTAAGCTCTAGTAATTCCACGCCCTTTATTGCGTAGTATTTTATGTGTATATCTCAAAGCTATAATTAATTTCATTTGTCGAATAGCTTTAGCGTAATTGTGTTTTCTAATATTAAACAAAATATGGCGACTAATAATGTTTACATTTTTAAATAGTCTGTGATCGATGCTAGCAAAATATCCACTCATGATATCCATGATTTCACTTTGCTTACTACTACTGAAGTGATTGTTAACAACAGCATTATAAAAATACTTATTGATTTTTTTAATTGAATGTATAATTATACAATCTTTTAAGTTATTAGCATTGATCAAATCAGCAGTCTTAATGAATGAATTAAGCATTTGATTCCATCTATCATCACATTCAATTTGACTTAATGAAGGGTCGTTAATTGGGTCGTTATGTTTAACCTTTACATATTTAAAAGTATCAAATTCAATGAAGCTATTAATGATATTTAAAACTTTTCCCATAAAATAAAAGTCATCATATAAAGGATTTTCTTCATCAAACAAAATGTCATTATCCCAAATGACCCCCTTAGGGATTATTTTCCCGCTAATTTTTAAATAATGGCTAATTTCTTCAAAAACTGATTTTTTATCAACTTTATGAAATTTATCATTTAGTAATGTTTCTTCTGCTTCTGGCTCTGGCTTACGTCTAAAAGCCCAATTAGGCATTCTAAATTCTTGCTTTTGATTAATTTCATTGAAGTAAGAGTTAACGGGCTCATAGGTTGGATACACTTTTAAATCAACTAAGCAACCCGGTTTTAATTTATCAATCACATTGTTAATTGTGCCAGGTAATAAGAAGTCATCGGCATCTACAAACATTAAATATTCTCCATGTGCCTCACGAATTGCTGCATTCCTTGCTTGAGCAACATTATCTCCATCAAATTTAATGATGTCTACTGGAAAATTTAATCCACTTAAATCAAGTTCACTACTGTTACAAGCTACTATCCATTCAATTTCTTTGTTATCTTGACGATTTAAATTAGTAGCTAATTGTTTTATTTTTTCAATATCTTTAGTTTTGCAAGGAGTAATAATACTCAATTTCATAAACTAAAATCATTCCTTTTCTTTCCATTTTTAATTTCTAAAACGAATTCACACATACCGTATTATATCATTAATAGATACGCTTTAAATTAAAAATTAAAGTCAATTCAATAAAAAAATGGCTCTTATAAGAGCCATTTTTATTATTCTTTACGTGGTAGAAATGCATTTAAAATAATGCCTAACAATGTAGCAACTGCTAATCCACTAAGGGGTAACCACCAAAAAATGTTTAAGCTAAAGTTTCCTACACCTACAACCAAAACTGTTGATACTATCATAAGATTACGTTTGATATTCATATCAACATGATTCTCGATTAGTATTTTAATCCCGCTAGAAGCAATTGTTCCGAAAAGTAAGAAACTAATTCCTCCAATAACCGGTAATGGCATTTGCATAATTAGAACGTTTAGCTTATTTACAAATGAAAAGATAATCGCAAAGATGGCTGCACCAATCAAAACATAAACACTATGCACTTTCGTGATAGCCATAACTCCAATATTTTCACCATAGCTAGTCATTGCTGGGCCACCTAGTAATCCAGCAGCGATTGAAGATAATCCATCCCCAGTTAAAGTTCGGTTTAACCCGGGGTCTTTAATATAATTACGTCCTGTCAATTCATCCAAAACCATAATATGACCCAAATGTTCCGTCATCGTCACTAACGCTATAGGTGCAATCGACAGTATAGCTCCGACTTCTAAATGAACATGATAATTAATAAATGGAATTTCAAATTTAGGCATTGCAAACCATGGTGCTACAGCAATCGTGTGCAAATTAACTAAACCAAACATTATTGAAACAACGTATCCACAAACTACCGCTAGTAAAATTGGAATCAGTCCTAAAAATCCTTTTAAAAATGTATTAAATAAAATTGCTAAAGCTAGAGTAATTAATGCTACTGCTACAAACTTTAAATCGTATTTACCATTATTCATAGTTGCATTTTGTGCTGCACTACCTGCCAAGGACAATCCAATTACCATTACGATAGGGCCTACCACAATTGGTGGTAAAAGTTTATCTATCCATTGCGAACCAACCATCCAAACAATTAAAGCAACAATTAAATAAATAATTCCTACTGCGATTACCCCTTGAGCAATTCCGGGATATCCAGTAGTTTTCATTAAGGCTGTCATGGGGACAATAAATGCAAAGCTAGAGCCCATATAAGCAGGTATTTGTTTCTTGGTAACTAAAATATGCAACAATGTCCCCACGCCTGATGCAAATAAAGCAATGTTTGGACTTAATCCAACTAATAATGGCACAATTACCGTACTACCAAACATTGAAAACATATGTTGCAACGATAGACCAATCCACATTAATAAACTAGGTTTATCGTTAACATCTAATATAACATCATTGTCGTGTTTCAAAAGAATTCCTCCGTCCTAAAATAAAAAGCCTACTAATCCCGTAAGAAAAGTAGACTTTCATTTTTTAACGAATGCTTCTTAGTCTCACGGGACCATTTTAAAGCTCTTATGTTATTTGCAATAATACTAAAGAAAAAACTTTAATTTGTCAAATTTTTTAATTTTTTCCTTTTTCATCTTCATCAGTTTGTAGCACTGCCATGAAAGCTTCTTGAGGAATATCAACTTTTCCAACTGCTTTCATACGTTTTTTACCAGCTTTTTGCTTTTCTAACAACTTCATTCTTCTTGTACGGTCACCACCATAAAGTTTAGCGGTAACATCTTTACGATATGCTTTAATGTTAGTTCTAGCAATAATTTTTGCACCTACAGCAGCTTGAACCGGAATTTCAAAGTTTTGTCTTGGAATAATATTCTTCAACTTACCAACAATGTCACGACTACGACTAGCAGCAAAAGAACGATGTGAAATAAAACTTAAAGCATCAACTTTTTCACCATTTAATAAAATATCGATTTTAACTAAATCTGATTGCTTATAATCTTCTAATTCGTAGTCTAATGATGCATATCCACGCGTAGCTGATTTTAAATTATCGAAGAAGTCAAAAATAATTTCAGATAATGGAATGTGATAAATAACATTGACACGGTAATCATCTACATATTCCATTGTTTCAAATTGTCCACGACGATGCTGACATAATTCCATTACCGCACCCACATAGTCATTAGGTACCATAACAGTTGCTTTTACGTATGGTTCTAAAACTTGTTTAATTTCTGAAGCATCTGGCATTTCAGAAGGATTTTCAACTAGTTTAGTTTCACCATCAGTAGTACTTACATGATAAGTAACAGAGGGAGCTGTCGTAATTAAATCTAAATTAAATTCACGTTCTAATCGTTCTTGAACTACATCCATGTGCAACAATCCTAAGAATCCACATCTAAAACCGAAACCTAAGGCTTGTGACGATTCTGGTTCAAATTCCAACGCTGCATCATTTAATTTTAGCTTTTCTAAAGCTTCTCTCAAATCACCAAATTTAGCATTGTCTGTAGGATAAAGTCCTGAATATACCATTGGTTCCATTTCACGATAACCTGGTAATGATTCGGCTGCTGGATTATCAGCATTAGTAACCGTATCACCTACTCGAGTTTGAGCAATATCCTTAATACTAGCAGTAATGTATCCAACGTCTCCTGCCATTAAATATTCTCTTTGAACTGGATGTGGTGAATTAACTCCCACTTCATTAACTTCATATTCGCTACCACTGTTCATTAAGCGAATTTTATCACCAGGTTTAACTACTCCATCGTATAAACGAACACTTAGCACAACCCCACGATAATCATCATAAATTGAATCAAATACTAACGCCTTTAGAGGATCATCTAAATTACCTTGTGGAGCTGGAACTTTACGAACGATTTGTTCCAATAATTTTTCAATTCCAATTCCTTTTTTAGCACTAGCTAAAACTGCATCGGAAGTGTCTAATCCAATGATATCTTCAATTTCTTTTTTAACACGGTCAGGGTCAGCAGAAGGTAAATCGATTTTGTTAACTACTGGCACAATCTCTAAATCATCATCAATTGCTAAATATACATTAGCTAAGGTCTGAGCTTCAACTCCTTGCGCAGCATCCACCACTAAAATAGCCCCTTCACAGGCAGCTAAACTTCTAGAAACTTCATATGAAAAATCCACATGTCCCGGAGTATCAATTAAATGAAATTCATAATCATGACCATCCTTGGCATGATAATTTAGTTCCACCGCATTAAGTTTAATTGTAATTCCACGTTCTCTTTCCAAATCCATATTATCTAACAGTTGGTTTTTCATATCTCTTTTAGCAACTGTATCGGTCATTTCCAAAATTCGGTCAGCCAAAGTTGACTTACCATGATCGATATGGGCAACAATCGAAAAATTACGAATGTATTTTTGATGCTCTTTCATCTTGTTTATGTCCATATTTGTTTATTCCTACTTTCAATCTCTTAAATTTATACTCTAATTATAACAATCGTAATAATTTATAACAAATAAAAAAGAGCTATTTAAAAATAGCTCTAATCTATTATTTATTACCATTGATAGCATCTTTCATTTTTTCAAAGAAACCACCGTTTTTATATTCTTTATCACCACTAGCTTCAGCAAATGCTTGTAAAGCTTGCTTTTGACGCTTATTCAAGTTCTTAGGTGTAACAACTTTAATATGAACGTGTTGATCACCATTGCCACTACCATTTAGCTTAGGCACACCTTTTCCACGAAGACGGAAAGTAGTTCCAGTTTGCGTACCAGCTGGAATCTTTAGTTCTACATCCCCGTGAACTGTTTTAACTGGAATTTCGCAACCTAAAGCCGCTTGAGCAAATGAAACTTCTTGTTGATAATCTAAGTTAAAACCATTTCTTTCAAATTCATTACTCTTTTTAACCCTAAAGATAATGAATAAATCACCATAAGGCCCGCCATTAGTACCAGCCTCACCTTGACCTTGTAATCTCATTTGTTGATCATCATCAACACCGGCTGGAATATTAACCTCAACTTCATGTTTTTGATTAGTTTTACCTGAACCACCACAAGTTGGGCACTTTTCTTTAATTTCTTTACCTGAACCATTACATACTGGACAAGGTCTTTGGGTTTGCATTCTACCTAAAGGTGTATTACTTACTGCAGTGACATAACCACTACCATTACAGTTATGACAAGTTTCTGGATGAGTTCCAGGTTTAGCACCATTTCCATGGCAAGTGTCACATTGAGCTTCACGGTTATATTTAATGGTAGTTTTCTTACCAAAAATAGCATCTTCAAAATTCAACGTCATTTGATATTGAAGATCTCTTCCTTGCTGTGGAGCATTAGGATCACGTCGACGCTGTCCGCCACCACCGAAGAAAGAACCAAAGATATCACTAAAGTCACCAAAACCGCCAGCGCCGCCAAAGCCTCCGGCACCACCGCCGAAACCGCCACCGGCACCGCCAAAGCCTTGTGGACCATCGGCAGAACCATATTGATCATAATTAGCACGCTTGTTTTTATCACCTAAAACTTCATAAGCTTCAGTTATTTCTTTAAACTTTTTTTCAGCATCTGGTGCTTTATTTAAATCGGGATGATATTTTTTAGATAATTTTCGATATGCATGCTTAATATCACTATCACTAGCATCTCGAGAAACACCTAAAATATCATAATAGTCTTTACTAGCCATGTTTAATCCCCCACAATTTTTATTCAAAAGTCATGCTAAGAGTAGCACATCGTTAAATAAAAAGCCAAAGCCTAACGAGTCAGACTTTGACTTCTTATTCACTCATTAGTAATTACTCGAATCGTAAATTACTTTTTGTCTTTATCATCATTTACTTCGTGGAAGTCACCATCAACGGTGCTGTCATCTTTATTAGATGCGTCACCATCTGAAGCTGATGCGTCTTGACCATTTTGACCTTCAGCTTGTTTTTGTTGATATAACTTAACTGCTAAGGCTTGAACTTGTTTGCTCAATTCTTCTTTCTTAGCTTTCATATCATCCAAGTTGTTGTCTTCTTTGGCCTTCTTCAATGCATCTTCAGCATCTTTAGCTTTCTTGATTTCATCTTCAGATACTTTACCTTCAACTTCTTTCAAAGTCTTATCAGTTTGGAAGATAAGTTGATCAACTTCGTTCTTCAAATCAACTTCAGCTTTACGTTTCTTATCTGCTTCTTCATTCTTTTGAGCTTCATCCATCATCTTCTTGATTTCATCATCTGAAAGACCATTGGAATCTTTAATGGTAATGTTTTGTGACTTACCAGTACCCTTGTCTTTAGCAGAAACGTTAACAATACCATTCTTATCAATATCAAATTTAACTTCGATTTGAGGAACACCACGAGGGGCAGCAGGAATGTCAGTTAATTGGAATTGACCTAAAGTTTTGTTATCAGCAGCCATTGGACGTTCACCTTGTAAAACATGAATATCTACAGCAGGTTGGTTGTCAGCAGCAGTTGAGAATACTTGTGATTTAGAAGTTGGAATAGTAGTGTTACGATCGATTAACTTAGTGAACACACCACCCATAGTTTCAATACCTAATGATAATGGAGTAACATCAAGCAATACAACATCTTTAACATCACCAGTTAGAACTCCACCTTGAACAGCAGCACCTAAAGCAACAGCTTCATCGGGGTTAATTGAGTGGTTAGGTTCTTTACCAGTCCAGTTCTTAACAGCTTCTTGAACAGCTGGAATTCTAGTAGAACCACCATTTAGGATAACTTCATCAATGTCAGAAGTTTGTAATCCAGCATCTTTCAATGCATTTTCAAATGGAACTCTAGTCTTATCAACTAAGTCAGCAGTTAATTCATTAAATTTAGATCTACTCAATGAAGTTTGTAAATGAAGTGGTCCATTTTCACCAGATGAAATGAATGGTAAGCTGATTTCAGTTTCAGAAACACCTGATAAGTCCTTCTTAGCTTTTTCAGCAGCATCCTTCAATCTTTGTAAGGCCATCTTATCTTGTGATAGGTCAACACCATTTTCTTTCTTGAAGTTTTCAATTAACCAATCCATGATTTTCTTATCGAAATCATCACCACCAAGATGAGTATCACCATTAGTAGATAGTACTTGGAATACACCGTCACCTAATTCCAGTACAGAAACATCAAAAGTTCCTCCACCTAAATCATATACCAATACTTTTTCATCTTTGTCTTGTTTGTCTAGTCCATAAGCCAATGCAGCAGCAGTTGGTTCATTGATAATACGCTTGATATCAAGACCAGCAATTTTACCAGCATCTTTAGTTGCTTGACGTTGAGCATCATTAAAGTAAGCAGGAACAGTAACAACTGCTTCGCTAACTGTATCGCCTAGGTAATCTTCAGCAAAACCTTTAATGTATTGTAAAATCATTGCAGAAATTTGTTGAGGTGTGTATTTCTTACCGTTAACATCAACAGTATAATTTTGTTCACCCATGTGACTCTTAATAGATGCAATAGTGTTTGGATTAGTAATCATTTGGCGCTTTGCAACTTCACCAATTTGAGTTTCGTTATCCTTAAATGCTACAACAGAAGGAGTAGTTCTTGAACCTTCTGGATTGGTAATAATTTTTGGTTCTTTACCTTCAAGAACAGCAACAGCAGAGTTAGTTGTTCCAAGGTCAATTCCGATAATCTTGTTACTTGCCATAATATTAATTCCTCCTAAATTTTATTATTGAGCTACGACAACCATGGCTGGACGTATAACTCGATCAGATAATTTATATCCTTTTTGTAAAACTTTAACTACTGTATCAGCCGGATGCTCATCATCAGCAGCCTCAGTTTGAACTGCTTGGCATAGGTTTGGATCAAATTTTTCATTTAATGGATTAATTGATTCAATATCATTTTCGCCAAGTGCTTTGTTAAAATGGCTAATTACCATTTCAACACCTTTTTTAAGTTGTTTACCACTTTCATCATCTACCTCAACTTCTACCGCTCGTTGCAAGTTATCAATAACCGGTAAAATTGAAGAAGCTAATTTTTGACCATCATATTTAAGCATACTAGCTTTTTCGCGTTTAAAACGACTTTGCATATTTTGCATTTCAGCTTCGGATCTTAAATATTTATCAGAAAGTTCGTCTACTTTATTTTCTAATTCCTGAATCTTTTTAGCTTCAGGAGATAATTCCTTAGTCTTAGCTTTTTTCTTGGAAGAATCATCTTTAACTGACTTAGAATTAGATTTCTCTTTTGATGAAACCTTTTGATCAGTATTCTTTTCTTCTTTATCTTTAGCCATTTGAATCCTCCTTTATCAGTCATAATGATTATAGTATTGCAATAGCTTCTTTGACAATTCATCACTAAATCCATTCACAATACTAATTATCTTAGAATATGGCATTCTCGTAGGACCCAAAATCGCTATCATTCCCTTGCCATAAGGCCCAACATCGTAAGAACCCGTAATTACACTATAGTTCTTTAATAGGTCATTATTAGTTTTAGGACTTATTTGTACCGATATAGGGTCACGAGGATTACTAAGCATTTTATAAACATCATCATCCCGATTAAGTAATGCATAAAGTGGTTTTATATAACTAACGTCAGTGTTATCGACAAAATCAAGTAAATTAAGTTGACCACCAACATAATATTTATCACGATTTACTTCACTTAATACGTCATAAAAAGTATCTAAAAATCCGTTAGGCGATTTAATATATTTACTAATCTCTAGCCTAATTTCATCTTTTAACTTATTAATAACGACTGGAATCGGTTTACCAACGAGCTTACTATTAATAACTCGCACCACAGCTTCAAGCTGGCTACCTGTAACATTATCAGGAATATGAAAGATTTGATTTTCAACATCTTGATTATCAGTAACAATAATTGCCATAACTTGATGGTTACCAAGTGGTACTAATCTAAACCCCTCTAATTTACTGCTCATTGCCTTCTCTGGTTTCAAAGTCAAAGCAGTATAGCTAGTAAGGTTAGATAATATATCAGCTGAATGTTTAACAATTTCATCAATTTTATGAAATTTCCCATTCAAAGACTTTTTAATCGTTAATAGTTCTTCGTTAGTAAGTGGTTTCGATGCTAGTAAATTATCAACGTAATAACGATATCCTTCAGTTGAAGGTACTCTACCAGAAGATGAATGAGTTTTATTAATTAAGCCCATTTTCTCTAGATAAGCCATTTCGTTTCTAATCGTTGCAGAACTAACATGTATCGGCAGTTGATTAGATAAAACTTTAGAACCAACAGGCACACCAGACAATGTATAGTCATTTATAATAACTCGCAAAATCATTTTTTGCCTATCACTAAGTATCAAATCAATCACCCCTTTTTAGCACTTAAACACTTTAAGTGCTAACCACATATATAATTTAACAAAACGATACTTATAAGTCAAGAATTGAACTCGATAATATCAAATATTTTTGAAAAATCTTTCAGTAATGATTTTGTCCTGATCCATCTGTTTAATTAGATTGTCAATTCCAGTAAATTTAACTTGATTTCTAATCTTATATAGCCATTCCACACGGACTGTTTCTCCATAAACATTACGATTAAAGTTTAATAGGTTGATTTCCAAAGTGATTGGATTGTTCTCTCCAAAAGTTTCATTTCTACCAATTGAAGCCATTCCTTCAAACCATTCATTGCCAATTCTAACTTTGGTAACGTAAACACCAATAGAAGGCATCATCTGCAATCCATCATAATCAATATTAATAGTTGGATACCCCAGTTCACGACCACGCGCGTATCCATGAACAATTACTCCATCATTTTTAAAATGTCGTCCTAATAGTTTATTAACCGTCTCGATATGCCCATCTTCCAAATTACGTCTAATACGTGTAGAGCTAATCTTTTTGTTGTTAATTAAATTGGGGGCTACTTGAACAACTTCAAAACGATGTTTAGCATATGTAGGCAATAAATCCATATCCGCATTTTTATCACCATAAGTGTGGTCAAATCCAGCAACTACGGTGTCGGCATTAAAATTTTGCACAAGATAATCATCTACAAACATTTGTGGTGATTGTGATTGAAAAGCATAACTATAGTTGATGTAAAAAACATAGTCTACACCTAATTGATTTAGCAACTGCATTTTGTCTTGATAAACCGTAATGTATCGTTTATCATTCCCCTGCATTTTTTTATAAACTAATTCAGGCTTATGATCATAAGTTATCACAGCCAACGGTAAATTCTTCTTTTCAGATATTTCTCTAGCTGAATTGATTACTTTTTGATGTCCCAAATGTAGTCCATCAAAAAATCCCATAGCTATTACTAATGGTTGACTAAGATTTAGTTCCTTTTTTAAAGGATGGTGAATCTTAATTATTTTCAATATTATTAACTCCTAATTTACATTGAACATTTTTTCAGGCTTATAAATATTTTTTTCTGTATCGAAATAATATAAAGCCTTAACGTCATTTCCATATGTTAACACAATATAATTATTATTTTTATTGATAACCCTTGCCGATAAGAAACCACCATTTTGAACAATTTTCCATTGTTTTTCGTCTAATTCAAAATGTTCAAATTCTTTTAAGGCATGATCAATTGAATAAATTATAGAAGATAATTGGTTTTCTTTTACAGCTGATTCAATTTGGTGCAGTGTTACGGTATTTTCTATTTCAAAATTACCACTTTTAATACGTGTTAAATCAGACATCACCGCTGGCATGTTAATTTTTTTACCAAAATCAACTGCTAAAGTTCGAACATAGGTCCCCTTACCACAACCTACTTCAAAATAAATTGTTTGTTGCTTTTTATCTTGATTATAAACGGAAGGTTTTGTCTGCTTAAAATAATCAATTCTAACTTTTCTTTTTGGTCTTTCAACTGGTAAGCCTTCTCTAGCATATTCATACAATCTTTTTCCGTTAACTTTTACGGCTGAATAAATTGGTGGAATTTGAATAAGTTCTTTTTGTACAAATTCTTGTAAGACCTGATTAATTTGGTCATCGGTTAGTGGCGATACTAATTCTTTTTGATCAACTACTTCGCCGTCTAAGTCTTCGGTCGTAGTGGAAAAGCCTAATGTAATACTACCACGGTAGATTTTTCCAGAATTCATTAAGTAATCTACAACCTTAGTTCCATTACCTAAGCAAATGGGTAAGACACCATCAACGTTCGGATCAAGAGTCCCGCTATGCCCAATTTTTTTCATTTTAAGAATACCTCTTAATTTTCTCACACAGTCAAAACTAGTCATTCCACGTTCTTTAAATAATGGTATTATTCCATTTAACATAATTGCCTCCTAGATATCTTCTTATTTGAAAATTATATCATACACAAAAAGAGAGCCCGTTATAAAAGCGAACTCTCTTTTCATATTTTCTATTTATCTGTCTTCACGTTTCAATTTATTAATTAATTGGTCAATTTTACTACCATATTGAATCGAATTATCTAAGGCAAATTTAATTTCAGGTGTTTTATAAATACTTAATCTAGAACCTAGTTCGCCACGAATTAATGGAGTAGCTTTTTCTAGACCCTTTTGAGTATTTTCCTCATCGTTATCCTTATCAGACAAAATACTGTAGTAAATAGTAGACTGCTGTAAATCACCAGTTACATCTACTCCAGTAATTGTAACACCGTTCACACGCGGGTCACGAACACGCTTCAACAGTATATCATTTACTTCACGTTGTATTTCTTGTTCTAATCTACCAACTCTGTAATTTTGTGTCATGATATTTACACTCCCTTAGCAATAAATACTATTTAACAGGAACTTGTTTCATTTCATAAGCTTCGATGACATCGCCAATTTTAATGTCGTTATAATTTTCAATGGTAATACCACATTCGAAACCTTGTTTAACTTCTTTTGCATCATCTTTGAAACGTTTCAAGCTATCAATATCACCACTGTAAATAACAACGTTATCACGAATTAATCTTAGCTTACTATCGTTCTTAACTACACCACTAGTTACCATTCCACCAGCGATAGTTCCAATCTTAGATGCTTTGTAGATTTGTCTAACTTCAACTTCACCTGTAACTTCTTCGGTGTACTTAGGAGCTAGCATCCCTTTCATAGCTGATTCAACTTCATCAATGGCATCGTAAATAACTTGGTGTAAACGAATATCAACGCTGTCTGCATCTGCTTGAATCTTAGCTTGTGGTGTTGGTCTAACGTTAAATCCAATAATAATAGCATTACTTGCTTCAGCTAAAGCAACATCACTTTCGTTAATAGCACCTACTGAACTATGAACAATGTTGACTTTAACACCTTCAACGTCAATTTTTTCTAAACTAGAACTAATAGCTTCAACTGAACCACGTACATCAGCCTTAATAATTACAGCAACTTCTTTCATGTCACCTTCTTTAAGTGAATCAAATAAGTTATCTAAAGTAATACTATTGTTCTTCTTACGTTCTTCAACTTGAGCTTCTTTGGCACGTTCTTCACCGGCAGCACGAGCAGTCTTTTCATCATCAAATACTACAAAACGATCTCCGGCCTTTGGAACATCATTTAAACCAGTTATTTCAACTGGGGTAGATGGCTTAGCGTTATCAATTTCTTTGTTATTTTCATTATTCATTGTACGCACACGTCCGAATGTATCACCAACAACAATTGGATCACCAACGTGCATTGTACCTTGTTGAATTAATAAAGTGGCTACAGGACCACGACCACGATCTAGTCGAGCTTCAATTACCGAACCAGCAGCATGTTGTTTAGGGTTAGCTTTAAGTTCCATAACATCAGCTTGTAATAAAATCATGTCTAACAATTCATCAACGTTAGTTCCCATTTTGGCAGAAATCTTAACAAAAATAGTATCTCCACCCCAGTCCTCAGGAACTAGACCATAACCGGTAAGTTGTTCAATAACGTGATCAGGGTTTGCACCAGGTTTATCAATCTTATTAACAGCAACTATAACTGGAGTTTCGGCAGCTTTAGCATGATTAATAGCTTCTATGGTTTGAGGCATAACACCGTCATCAGCAGCTACTACTAGAATAGTAATATCAGTAACATCAGCTCCACGAGCTCTCATTTCAGTAAATGCAGCATGTCCAGGAGTATCTAAGAAAGTAATATTCTTATCATCATGTTTAATTTGGTATGCACCAATAGCTTGCGTAATTCCTCCAGCTTCACCCGAAGTAATATGAGAATGTCTTAGATAATCAAGCAAAGTAGTTTTACCGTGGTCAACGTGTCCCATGATAGTAACTACCGGAGCTCTAGCTTCTTGATATTTAGTATTGTTATTTTCTTCTTCAAAGAATTTATCAATATCAGAAACATTAACTTCTTGCTTTTCTTCAGCGTTAATTCCATAGTCAGCAGCTAATAATTCAATTGTTTCTTTATCTAATGAAACATTTTGGTTAACCATAACTCCTAACATGAACAATTTCTTAACGATTTCAGCTGGTTCACGATGTAATAGTTTACCAATTTCTTGAGCATTCATACCTACGGAATATACTAAAGTTTCTGGTAATGGTCTTTCTTTTCGTTGATTTGATTTATTTTCTTTATGAATTTGGCGAATACGTTGATTCTTAGTATACATACCACTAAATTTATTGCGACGATTAAATTTATTACGTTTTTTATTAAAACGTTTTTTGTTGTTTTTACCTTTGTTAGCATCGTTGTTACTATGATTGTTAGTAGTATTATTGCTTACATGGCTATTATTAGCTTTATTGGTGGTATTTTTATCATGGCTTGGTTTATTATCATTACCATGACTTTGACCACTACTTTTTACGCTTCCGTGGTAGCTATTATGGTGGTTATTATTATTGTGATAATTATTTTTTTTGTGATTATTTTTGTTTTTAGCAAAGAAATCACGCATTTGTTTTTCTTCATCTTCACCTAATGTTGACATATGGTTCTTGACGTCAAAGCCCTTTTCTTTTGCCTTATCTAAAATCTTCTTACTATCCACTCTAATTTCTTTGGACAATTCATAAATTCTCTTTTTATCCATATCATCACGTTCCTTTTTCGTTATTTTGCATTGTTAATTCAGATAATTTTTTAGAAAAACCTAAATCATCTATGCCTAAAATAGTTCTTTTCATCCCAATTGCATCACTAATCTGAGATTTATTAAATTTACAATTAGTGGGGATATTATAAAATTTAGCTTTATCGTTAAATTTTTTATATACCGAACTACCAGTATCACTTGCAATCAAAAGAAAATGAACTTTATTCTTTTTAATCGAATTCAATATAATATCTTCGCCAGTCACTATTTTACCGGCTCTTTTAGCAATTCCTATTAAATTTAGGAATTTTTGATCTAAAATATTATTTTTCATCGCCAAATAATTGCTTTCTTGCTTGTTTATGATCAATGTACTCAATCAAGTCATCATAAAAATCATCATCTAACTTAACAGAAAATACCTTATCAAAAGTTCTTGATTGCTTAGCTTTTTTAGCAACTTCAACATCAATTGATAAATATGCTCCTCTACCTGATTTTTTACCAGTTTCATCAACTGAAACATTATTATCTTTATCTCTAACGATTCTAACTAGTTCCTTTTTGGGAGCCATTTCGCCAGTGACAATATCTTTTCGCATAGGAATCTTTCTACGTTTCATGTGCAATCTCCTCCCATATTGATATTATGTCATCAATTATTCATTATCTTCAATTATATCAGATGAGTTACCAGAAACCTCAGATTCAGATTTAATATCTATCTTATATCCAGTTAATTTAGCAGCTAAACGAGCATTTTGTCCTTTTTTACCAATTGCTAAAGATAGTTGGTAATCAGGTACAATGACTGTACATGCACGTTCATTTTCTGGATCAAAGATTACGTCAACTACTTCTGATGGATTAAGTGCATTCGCAATGTATTGAGCATTATCGTCTGTCCACTCAACAACGTCCATATTTTCTCCACTTAATTCATTTACAATTGTTTGAACTCTTTGTCCACGTGTTCCAACTGTAGTCCCAACTGGATCAATATCTGGGTTGTTAGAACGAACTGAAACCTTAGCTCTATCACCAGCTTCTCTGGCGATTGAAACAATTTCAACGGTACCATCATAAATTTCTGGGACTTCTTCTTCAAATAATCGTTTTAACAAACCTGGTGAAGTACGACTAACAAATACTTGTGGTCCCTTAGTGGCATCTTCTACTTTATTTACATAAACTTTAACTTTGTCTTGTGGACGGTAGACTTCACCTGGAATTTGATCGCCAGCCGGCATAACTGCTTCTACTTGTCCCAAATCAACGTATACAAAATGACCATCTTGGCGTTCAACTTCACCAGTAATTAATTCATCTTGATATTTGCTAAATTTATTGTAAACCATTGTTCTTTCAGCTTCACGGACACGTTGCATAATAACTTGTTTAGCAGTTTGAGCAGCAATTCTACCAAAATTCTTTGGTGTTACTTCAAACTTAATTTCGTCATCTAATTCATAACCCTTATTAAGCTCTAAAGCATCTTTAATACTTACTTCCAAGCGACTATCAGCAACTTCTTCAACTACTTTTTTAACAGCATAAACATGAATATTGCCTTTTTTATCATCAAATTCAACTTCAACATTTTGTGCTTGTCCATAATTACGCTTGTATGCTGAAGTTAGTGCAGCTTCTAATGCTTCAACAATAATTTCTTTTTTTATACCCTTATCTTCTTCTAAAGAGTTTAAAGCACTAACTAATTCTTTACTCATATTTTTTCTCCTTAATCAAATTTGATTGCTAACCTAGCTTTAGCAATTGAACTCTTTGGTATTTCAACGGTTCGCATAACACTTTTATCGTTATATTCAATAAATAATGTATCGTTTTTAATATCTTTTAAAGTTCCTTCAAATACTTTATTTCCCTTAATAGGCGCATAAAGTGATACGTTTACATAATCCCCAATAGCACTTTGAAAGTCGGAATCTTTTTTCAAAGGACGTTCAGCGCCTGGCGAAGAAACTTCTAAGTAATAAGCTTGTGGAATTGGATCGGGCTCAATGCTATCTAATTTCTCGCTTAACTCATCAGAAACTAGAGCACAATCTTCAATTGTAATACCACCAGTTTTATCGATGTAAACTCTCAAATACCAGCTACCACTTTCACTAACAAATTCAATGTCGTATAAATAAAAATCATATTTTTCTAAAATGGGTTTTAATAATGGAGTTACAGTTTCAATTACTTTACTCAAAAGAATACCTCCTAATCTATAAATATTAGTTCAATAAAAAGAGTGAGCATCCCTGCTCACTCACTTAAGTACTCTATATCTCTCTTATTAGAGTAACATAAAAATACAAAGTTCTCAATTAAAAATCAAACAGACTAAGCTGATTTTCGTCTGGTAAACCTTTTAAGACATTATTTAAATCCATAAATTCAATTAACTTTTTAGAGACTTTACCACGTTTAGATAAATCTTCTTTAGATATAAATGGCTTATCTTCACGTGCAGCAACGATTTGCTTGGCAACATTTAGTCCTAGACCTGGTACTGATCTAAATGGTGCAATAAGCTTATCCCCATCAATCAACCATTTAGAAGCATCAGACTTATCTAAATCAATCATCTTAAAACCAAATCCACGCTCTAGCATCTCGTTAGCTAATTCTAAAACTGTTAATAAATTTTTCTCTTTAGCAGATGCATCGTTCCCCTTATCGGTAATTTCTTTCATAGCAGCTTTAACTGCTTCTTTACCGTGACACATAGACACAATATCAAAGTCATCAGCACGCACAGAAAAGTATGCACAATAATAAACTAGTGGAAAGTAAACTTTAAAATAAGCTACTCTTAACGCCATTAAAACATATGCTGCTGCATGGGCTCGTGGGAACATATATTTAATTTTTAAGCAAGATTCAATATACCAACTAGGAACATTTGTTTGACGCATTTTTGATTGCCACTCATCAGTGATACCACGGCCCTTTCGCACTGATTCCATAACTTGAAATGAGGTTTCTGAATCTAATCCCCAGTTAATTAAATCGGTCATAATATTATCACGGCAACCAATAACGTTCGCAATCGTTGCCTTACCTTCTTTAATTAGCTCATCAGCATTTCCTAACCATACATCCGTACCATGTGATAGTCCCGATATCTGTAACAATTCTGAAAAATTACTTGGGTGAGTTTGTTCCAACATTCCACGAACAAATTTAGTTCCGAATTCAGGAACTCCTAGCGTTCCAGTTTTAGAATTAATTTGTCTTTCGTCTACTCCTAAAATATCAGGTTTAGAAAAAATTGACATAACGCCTGGATCATCCATTGGTATGGACTGTGGATCAATTCCTGATAAATCTTGTAGTGTTCTAATCATAGTCGGATCATCATGTCCCAAAACATCCATTTTAAGAATATTATCATGAATAGAATGGAAATCAAAATGCGTCGTTTCCCAAGCTGCATTTTGGTCATCAGCCGGATATTGTACCGGCGTAAAATCATAAATATCCATATCATCTGGCACAATGATGATTCCGGCGGGATGTTGTCCGGTTGTACGTTTAACTCCAGTCGCTCCCTTAGCTAAACGATCAATTTCAGCAGTTCGTAAGGTTTGCTCAGTATCACGTTCATAGGCTTTTACGTATCCATAAGCCGTCTTATCTGCAATGGTACCAATAGTCCCAGCACGATAAACACTTTTCTCACCAAACAACACTTTTAAATAATTATGTGCAATTGGTTGATAATCTCCCGAGAAATTTAAATCAATATCTGGCACCTTATTACCAGTAAAGCCTAAGAAAGTTTCAAAAGGAATATTATGCCCGTCACCAATCATTAAGGTCCCACATTTTGGACACTTTTTATGTGGTAAATCGTATCCTGAACTATATTCACCTTTCGTGTAAAAATGTGAATACTTACATTCAGGACAACGATAATGTGGCGGAAGTGGATTAACTTCAGTTATTCCAGCCATAGTCGCTACTAAACTAGAACCAACTGAGCCTCTAGAACCAACTAAGTATCCATCTTTATTACTTTTGGCAACTAACCTTTGAGCAATTAGGTAAATAACTGAAAATCCATTACCGATAATACTTTTTAATTCTTTTTTTAGTCTTTTTTCAATGATATCGGGTAAGGGGTTACCATATAATTTATAGGCTGTAGCCATGGTCTTGTCTCTTATCTTATCTTCAGCACCATCCATATGTGGAGTATATAACTTATCTTTAACTGGATGTACGTCGTCAATTTCATCAGCAATTTTATTGGTATTAGTAACTACAATTTTTTTAGCTATGTCTTCACCAAGATAGGAAAAGTCTTTTAACATCTCATCAGTAGTTAAAAAATGTACATCTGGTAATTTTTGACGATTTAGTGGATTAGCCCCACCTTGCGAATGAATTAGAATTTTACGATAAATATAATCATGTGGGTCCAAATAATGAACATCCCCAGTTGCTACTACTGGTTTATTTAATTCTTCTCCTAAATCAACCATATTTTTAACTATTTCCTCTAAATGATTCTGATCATGAATTAATTGCGAATCAATTAGTGGTTGGTAGGCAGCTGATGGCTGAACTTCCAGATAATCGTAAAATTCAGCTTTTTTGCGAGCTTCATCTTTACCCTTTTGCATCATTGCGGTAAAAACTTCACCATTGGCACACGCTGAACCTACTAAGATACCATCACGATATTTTTCTAAAACACTTCTAGGAATTCTAGGAACTCGGTAGAAATAATCAACGTTAGAATAAGAAACTAGTTTAAACATATTTTTAAGACCAACTTGTGTTTTAGCCATTAAAATTGCGTGAAAAGGTCTAGCATGACGATAGGCTCCATTATCAGTCATATGGTCATTTAACTGGTCAATCGTTGTAATGCCATATCTTTTTTCAGCATCTTTCAAGAATAGATAGTTCAGATGACCTGTACTTTCCGCATCAAAAACAGCTCGGTGATGATGCTCTAAAGAAACGTTAAACTTTTTAGCTAAAGTATTTAAACGATAACTTTTGTAATGTGGGTATAAAAACCTCGCAAGTGGTAACGTATCAATAATTGGATTAGAAATTTCACTCATTCCATGTCTCTTATATCCAGTATTCATAAACCCAACGTCAAAAGTAACATTATGACCTACTACAATTGCATCTCCACAAAATTCTCTAAATAGTTTAAAAACCTCTTCTTCACTTTTCGAACCTTTAACCATTTCATCGGTAATAGAAGTCAAATTAGTCGTTTGTTCTGACAAATGAAATCCAGGGTCAATAAATTCTTCAAACTGATTAACAACATTATTATGCACCATTTTAACGGCTGATAATTCGATAACTCGATCATAAATCGCTGATAATCCAGTTGTTTCAACATCAAAAACTACATAGGTAGCACCTAATAGTTCACGACCATCATTATTAAATGAAATTGGGACACCGTCATCGACCACATTAGCTTCAACACCATACAGCATCTTAATGTCATTTTTTTTAGCTGCTTTATACGCAAAGGGAAAGCCTTGAATAGCACTATGGTCAGTGATAGCAATTGCTGGATGTCCCCAATCTTTAGCTCGCTTAACAAAGTCATCAATACTATTAGTTGCATCCATCTGACTCATTTGAGTATGCAGATGTAATTCAATACGTTTTTCATCAGCATTATCATGACGTTCTTCATGCTGCAAAGGATTAATATCGTATGCATTTAAAGTTAGTTCATGGGTATAATTATCTTCTTGTACACTTCCCCTAACTTTTATCCATTCACCTTCTTGTAAGGCAGCAAATTGATTTTTATCTTCATCGTTGTTAGAAAATTTCTTTACTACAATAGAAGAACTATAATCAGTAATTTTTAAAATCATTAATTGTCTACCAGAACGTAATTCCCTAATTTCTTTATCAAAAATATGCCCGTTAACAATTACTGAGCGTTCCTCTTGTAAAATATCAGCTAGCTTTGTAACCGATTCATCACTGTTTATTTTTTTACCAATCGTAACTTTTCCATTGGGAATAGCAGCTTTTTTATTGTTATCACGTTTTTGATTAGCATCTTTTATCGCTTCAACTGCTTTTTGAGCTAACTTAGCATCATCCATTTCTTTTTTTTGCCTAAATTCATTTATTTTTTCTTGTGATGCTGTATTATCAACTCTAATATTAATATGAAACTTAGGAAAACCTAGTTGAGCATACATTTCTTCAATTGGTCCTAAAGCTTTTTGAACCAAAAAGTTTTTAACAATTTCATTTTCAGCTACATATTCAACCTTAGATTCTATCAACTTAGGTGGTTCTGAATTTAATAAAGTTTGAATTAAAGAAGTTGAAACTCCACTATTTTTAATAATCCAAATCCAATATTCGCCAAGCAGTTTGTTATTAAAGTTATTATTCCTGGTCTTTATAAATAAATTGGTTTTGGCAATTGGACTAAAAGTAGCCTGCATACGACTATAAAAGTCGATAAATTTTTTATATGGCAAAATGTTATTTAAACTTATTAAAAAATCCCAACAGTTAGATTTTTCATGAACATTAATTTCATCAATTAAACCACTTTTAAAATCTTCATCACTAACTGAATCTGTCATCTGAAGTTGGTTTAGCAATTTAATAAACAAATCAGGGTTATCCATTAATTTTAAGCCCTCCTAATCAAAGATTAAAAAAGACCAGTTACATCTTTCACTGGTCTTTTTTATTGCTATTGAACATCCTTAAGTAAAATTTCAATTGTATTTTTCAATTCTTCTTTTTTCACTTCAATAGTTTCGCCACTCTTACGAATTTTAATTTCAACAATACCTTCTGAAGCTTTTTTACCAACTGTTACTCTAATTGGAATTCCAATTAAATCTGAATCAGCAAACTTAACTCCCGCACGTTCTTTACGGTCATCAACCAACACTTGATATCCTGATTGAGTTAAATCATCATTAATCTCATTTGCTAAATCCATTTGATCAGCTTTTTTAGCATTTACTGGAATGACATGGATGTCAAAAGGTGCAATTTCTTTTGGCCAAATGAGTCCATTTTCATCAGCTTGTTGTTCAGCAATCGCTGTAAGTAAACGACTAATTCCAATTCCATAACATCCCATCACAACGGGTACTTCACGTCCATTTTCATCTAAAACGTTAGCATTCAATGCTTTAGAATATCTAGTGCCTAACTTAAAGATATGACCAATTTCAATTCCGCGAGTAAAGCTCAGTACTCCGGAACCATCTGGAGAAATTTCTCCTTCTTCAACCATTCTAAAGTCACCATAACTAACATCATTAAAATCACGTTCAGGATTAACATTTGCAAAATGATAACCATCTTCGTTAGCACCGCTGTAAACATTAACCATATCTTTAACATAGTTATCGGCTAGTAACTTTATTGAATCGTCTAAATTAACGGGACCTACGTAACCTCTAGTGGTGTGCATGTATTTTTGAATATCATCAGTCGAAGCTAAATCTAATTCATCAGCTTTTAGATAATTTTTAACTTTTACTTCGTTAATCTCATGGTCGCCACGTAAAGCTACCAACACTGGATTACCATCAGCAATGAACAAAATACTTTTAATGACGTGCTGTGCATCAGTATCTAATAAGTTAACATCATCTTCAATAGATTCCACATCAGGTGTAGATATTTTTGCAATATCTTTAGCTACTTCAGATGACTTTTCACCAGTGTACTTACTAGTTGCCATCTCAATATTGGCAGCGTAATCACCTTCATTAGAGTATACGATTGTATCTTCACCCACTGCAGCTGGGGCAGAAAATTCAGTGGAATCCGAGCCCCCCATTGCGCCACCGTCACCAATAATACTACGGTATTTTAGACCAACTTGATTAAAGATGTTTTCATAAGCTTTCTTCATATCCTTGTAGATGCGGTCTAAATCGTCATCGTTGATTGAAAATGAATAAGCATCCTTCATCAAGAATTCACGACAACGTAGCAAACCATATCTAGGGCGATCTTCATCACGATACTTGGGTTGGATTTGATATAAAACTAATGGTAATTTTTTGTAAGATTTGATTGAATCCTTAATAATTGTTGTGTATGTTTCCTCATGTGTAGGACCTAGTATAAAGTCAGTATCATGACGATTCTTTAGTTTAAACAATTCAGGACCATAAGTAGCTAAACGTCCTGAGTCTTCCCATAATTTTGCGGGTAAGATAGCAGGAACTAAAGTTTCATTAGCATCAATTTTATCCATTTCTTGACGAATAATTTTTTCAATCTTTGAAATAACTCGATATGCTAATGGCAAATAAGCGTACATACCTGCTGAAATTTGTTTAATGTATCCTGCTCTAAGCATTAACTGATGACTTAAAGCCTCTGCACCCTTTGGTGCTTCTTTTAATGTAGGCATTAAAATTTTTGATTGTTTCATATGAATCTCCTTAAAAGAAATATATTACCTTATAAAATATCTTTGTATATCGTTGAAAGTAACTAGTAGCATTAATATTAGTAAGAACACCGCTCCAACTACAGTAATAATGGTTTCTACCTTTTCTGAAACTGGTTTTCTTCTAATGGCTTCAATTATGTTCAATAATATTTTACCACCATCTAAAGCTGGAATTGGTATTAAGTTCATAATCGCCAAATTTATAGATAAAAACGCAAGTAAATTAACGACTCCTAAAACTCCTAATTTGGCTGCCTGTGACGTACTAGCAAATATGGCCACTGGACCTCCTAAGTCATTTAAACTAAAGTGTCCAACAATCATATAATATAGTGCCGACACTAAAGTAGTTGTCATTCGCCAAGTTTGTGTAAATCCAGAAGTTATTTTAGCTGTAAATGAATTATCAGTGGTTTGCGTAATTCCAATTACACCCACTTTTTTGTTATTGTATTCGGAACTACCAGTTTTTAAATTAATTTTACGACTTTGGTTATTTCTCTCTACATCTAAAGCAATTTTCTGATTGGGTTTAGCTTGAATTTGTTTAGTTAAATCATACCAGTTATTAACCTTAGCATCGTTAATCTTTAGTATTTTGTCATTATTTTGTAAACCTGCTTTGGCAGCTATTGAATCGTTAGAGGCTAAATTTACCTTATTAGTATAACTAGAAACGCCACCTTGCATGAAAGAAACGACCGTAAAAGCTACGATTGCAAGCAAAACATTATTAAAAACTCCAGCAAAATTAGTTAAAATTCTTCTAAACAGTGGAGCATTTTGAAACTGAACATCTTCTGGAGCAATTTGAACTTCAGTTCCATCTTCTTCAATAATTGTTGCATCATGATTTACTTTAAAAGTCTTTTTTTCGCTTTCGTCAGCATTCTCAAAACCTTCAATGAACAAATCTTTTTCTAAATCTGCCTTAGTAACCGTCAAGGGTACTCCATTGAATAGTGTTTGTTTATGACTTGTATTAATGGAAATAACTTCATTGTTGTCACTATTAAATTTCAAACTGATAGGCGTGCCAGGCTTAATTTCTTGGGACTCATTATCAGCACTACCTGCCATCCTAACATACCCACCTAGTGGTAATAATCGCCAAGTGTAAGTAGTATTATTCTTACGGTAATAAAAAATTTTAGGACCCATTCCTATTGAAAACTCACGTACCATAATTCCTGATTTTTTAGCTACAATGAAATGTCCAAACTCATGCACAATTACTAATAAACCAAAAACTATAATAAATGAAATTATCGTAGTAATCAAAAGCATTCCTCCTTAATAAAGAACCTTAAATGATTCCAAATAAATGTAATAACGGTAATATAAAAATTAGACTATCAAAGCGGTCTAAAATTCCACCGTGCCCCGGTAAAATTTTCCCAGAGTCCTTCACTCGATAATATCTCTTTAGAGCCGATTCTACTAAATCACCAAATTGACCAGCAATTGAAAGAACGACCGTAATAATCAACATTTCAAAAATATTAAAACCAGCAATTGGATAAATGCAAATCCATAATACCCCAACAATTGTAGCAATTATAGATCCTCCAACCGATCCTTCCCAAGTTTTATTAGGACTAACATTTGGAGCTAATTTATGTTTACCAATTTTACGACCAATTAGATATGCACCACTATCAGTCATCCAAACAATCAATAAGGCATAAAATAAAACTGATAATCCAGCATTTCTTGCCGCAATGAAGTAATGGAAACCATTTCCAACATAAAACATAGCTAAGAAAAGCACTGCTGCATCATCAAATGAAAAAGTATTTTTGGTAACAACAGTTCTGAGTAAAAAAAGCATTGCCACCAAATAAATCCAAAAAGAAGGATTAGCAATATTGAAGGTGCTAAATAACCAGGTAGCCGGAACAATTACTAAGAATACTCCTATCCATGATAGAAAAGCTTCTGGAGAAACTAATAGTTTCTTCTTCATAATTAATATTTCAGACATTGCTACTAAACCTAAAAATATACCAGCAATATCTACAAATATTCCACCAGCAATAACTATCGGAACAAAAATAATCAAAGCTATTACAGCAGTTAAAACTCTTTGTTTCATAATCTATATATCTCCTATATATTTAATTAACTATTTTAATCCACCAAATCGGCGATGTCTATTTTGATATTCTAATATGCAATCGGACAGTATTTCAGCATCAAAGTCTGGCCAATTTTCATTTCTAAAGACAAATTCACTATATGCAACTTGCCAAAGTAAAAAGTTAGACAATCTTTTTTCACCACTAGTTCTAATTAGCAAATCTGGATTGGCTAATTTACCTAAGTTAGTGGTCATTAAATTATTTTGTACCGTTTCTTTAGAAATATCATCGATATCTATTTCATTATTTTTAACCAAACGGGCTATCTTTTGAATAGATGTAACTATTTCATCTTGAGCACCGTAGTTCAAGGCAAAATTTAAAATCATTCCATCACAATTAGCGGTGGCTTCGATTGCTTTTTTTACTGCTTGTTGTGTTTGTTCAGGAAGTTGGTTAATGTAACCCATAACTTGAACTTTAACATTATTAGCTATTAAATCCGGAATAAAGTCATTAAAAAATTTACTAGGTAATCCCATTAAATAGTTAACTTCTTTATCTGGTCGACGCCAGTTTTCAGTAGAAAAAGCATATAAAGTTAAAACCTTAATTCCTAAAGCTGAAGCGGCCTTAGTAATAGTCTTAACAGTATTCATCCCTTTCTTATGTCCAGCAATTCTAGGCATGTGACGTGCTTTAGCCCATCTACCATTACCGTCCATAATAATTGCAACATGTTTGGGAATATTATTATTATCTATCTTAAAACTTTCAACATTTTTTGATTTAAACATCATTTCACCACTTTAAAAATAATAAAGGATGAGAATAATCTCATCCTTTATAAAATATAAAAATAAATTATTGGATTAATCTCCATTCTCCACGTTTTGTTTCAGCTAAGGTATTGAAGTATTTTAATAATTGGTTAGCATCAGCAGCGCTGCGTGAACCTAACATATTTAAACCTTCTCCAGTAGGAATTGGATCGCTTAAGTCTGTAATTTCATTGTCATTTTCGATAGTTGCTTGAGTAAATGCCATAATCCAGTCTTCTTCAATAAGTTGAGAAACTACAAAAAACATATTAAAGTCATCAGCAACAAAAACTGGCATAACATAAATACCATCTTGTATTTCTCTAAGTTGGTTACCATTGTATGATAATGCTTGTAGATTTTTACCAGTTAAGGGTTTATCTAGTTTAAAAATCATTTTTTCAAATTCTTTAGTTCCAGGTGTTATCTCTTGTTCTGCCATAAAATAAAAACTCCTATATAAATAAATTTATTAACCGTTCATTACTTCTTTTTCTTTATCAGCAACGATTTGTTCAACATTTTTAATTGATGCATCTGTGATTTTTTGAATTTCATCTTCTAAACGATGAGCTTCATCATCAGTAAAGTCATCATTTTTATTACCTTTTTTAACTGAATCCATTGAATCGCGTCTAACATTTCTAACCGCAACCTTGCTTTGTTCACCAGTTGCCTTTACTTGCTTTGCGATTTCTTTTCTTCGTTCCTCAGTTAGTTGAGGTACTACTAAACGAATGTTGTCACCATCGTTAGCTGGATTAATTCCAATGTTAGCTTCCAAAATACCTTTTTCAATATTATCCAAAGCACTTTTATCGTAAGGTGTCACCATAATTACACGTGGTTCAGGAATAGTTATAGAAGCAATTTGGTTTAATGGTGTGTCAGCGCCGTAATAACTCACTGTTACATTATTTAATAAGCTAGCATTTGCATGTCCAGCTCTAATGGTGCTTAGTTCTCTTTTTAAAGCTTGTTCAGCTTTACCCATTCTATCTTTAGATGAGCTAATTATTTCATTTGAGTTCATAAATTTATTTTCCTTTCACTGTTGTTCCAATGTGTTCACCTTGAACAACTTTTTTTATGTTACCAGATTTATTTAAATTAAATACAACTAAAGGAATGCTATTATCCATAGACAATGTACTTGCTGTGGAGTCCATAACTTTTAATCCTTTATTAATAATATCCATTTGAGTTAATTCATCATACTTTACAGCGTTTGGATTCTTATTAGGATCATCTGAATAAATTCCATCTACCCCATTTTTAGCCATTAGAATTGCATCGGCATGTATTTCTGCAGCTCTAAGTGCTGAAGTAGTGTCAGTAGAAAAATAAGGATTCCCAGTTCCACCTGAAAAAATAACTACACGATTCTTTTCTAGATGACGAACCGCTTTTCTACGAATGTATGGTTCAGCAATTTGACGCATTTCAATTGATGTTTGCACTCTTGTAGGTACATTTAAGGACTCCAAATTATCTTGTAATGCTAGACCATTCATAATGGTAGCAAGCATTCCAATGTAATCTGCTTGAGTTCTTTCCATACCCATTTGCGAACCAGCAATTCCGCGCCACATGTTACCACCACCTACGACGATGGCAATTTGTATACCTAAGTCATAAATATCTTTGACTTCTTCAGCAATTTTTTTAATAACTGGCGGATTGATTCCAAATCCTTGATTGCCAGCCAAAGCTTCTCCGCTTAGCTTTAAAACGATACGTTTATATTTCAAGTCTGACATCAATGTTCCTCCCAGGATGTTGTTTATTAATTATAATTTTAGCATAATATATAAAACAACGATAGTTTATTACCATATAAAGATACAAAAAAAGACGTGCCACGCACATCTTTTTTTAAATGAATTATTTCATTTGTTCTTTAACTTCATCAGCAAAGTTAGTTTCTTGTTTTTCAATACCTTCTCCAACTTCGTAACGAGCGTAATCCTTTAGTTTACCACCCTTAGAAGCAACGTATTGAGAAACTGTTTGGTCAGAATCCATAACAAAGTCTTGGTCAGCTAAACTAATTCCTGATAAGAACTTGTTAAGTCTACCTTCAACCATTTTTTCAACAATATTTTCTGGTTTACCCTCATTCAAGGCTTCTTTCTTAAGAACTTCTTTTTCGTGTTCCAAACGGTCTTGAGGAACAGAATTGCGGTCCAAGTATTCAGGATGAGCTGCTGCAGTATGCATAGCAACGTGTTTTGCAGTTTCATCATCAGCACCATCAATAAGTACTAAAGCACCAATTAAACCACCGTTGTGTAAGTATGCACCAAAGTGTTCGTTTTCAGATTTGTTGAAGATTTGGAAACGACGTAAAGTGATTTTTTCACCAGTGATTTGAGTAGTGTTAATGATAGTATCATTAACTGTACCCTTATCAGTCTTTAATTGTAAAGCGGCTTCAACATCAGCAGGTTTTTCTTGAACAATTTTGTTAGCAATTAGTTCTACTAATTGAATAAAATCATCATTACCAGCAACGAAATCTGTTTCAGCATTAACTTCAACAATAGCAGCAGTGTCACCATCAACAGCAATTCTAGTTAAACCAGCAGCTGCAACACGGTCACTCTTCTTTTGAGCCTTTGCAATACCTTTTTCACGTAAGTAATCAAGTGCTTTTTGTTCGTCACCATCAGAAGCAACTAAAGCTTTTTTAGCATCCATCATACCAACACTAGTCTTGTCACGTAGTTGTTTTACTTGAGCAGCAGTTATTTTTGCCATAATTAATGGCCTCCTTATCTTTATACAATAAACAAAAATATTATAAAAGGCTGACTTAGCCCAGGCCTTTTCCGGTCTAAAAACATAAGTCAGCCTAAGTGTTTAACAAATACTATTTAGATAATTATTTGTTTTCACTTTCGTTATCTTCTTCTTTGAAGGTGTTTTCGTCAACTTGTTCTTCACCTTGGTTACCTTCAACAATAGCATCAGCCATCTTAGAAGTAATCAAACGAACAGCACGAATAGCATCATCATTTGATGGGATAATAACATCGATATCATCAGGATCAGTGTTAGTATCAACCATGGCAACAATTGGAATGTTTAATTTGTGTGCTTCGTTAACAGCTAATTGTTCTTTACGAGGGTCTACAATAAACATAACATCAGGAATCTTAGGCATATCTTCGATACCACCTAAGAATTTTTCTAATTTAGCAGTTTTCTTTTTAAGTAAGGAAACTTCTTTTTTAGGTAAACGTTCAAAAGTACCATCTTCGGCCATCTTCTTAAGGTCTTTTAAGTACTTGATACGACTTTGAATTGTATCCCAGTTAGTTAAAGTACCACCTAACCAACGATGGTTAACGTAGTATTGGCCAGCTCTTTTAGCTTCTTCTTCGATGGAATCTTGAGCTTGTTTTTTAGTACCAACAAAAAGTACAACAGCACCCTTAGCAGCTTCATCTTTCATGTAGTTGTAAGCATCATCAGCCATCTTTACAGTTTTTTGTAAATCGATGATGTAGATACCATTACGTTGAGTAAAGATGTATTTAGCCATCTTAGGGTTCCAACGACGAGTTTGGTGTCCAAAGTGAACACCGGCTTCTAATAATTGTTTCATAGAAATAACAGACATGTTATTAGTCCTCCAAATTAGTTTTTTCCTCCCCGCAGGTCATGTAGATAAGAAACTTATTCAGCACTATCTTAACTATCACTACAGGTGTGAATTGATATTTATTAATACCGATAAGTATTATAACTAAAATTTAAGTAACAATCAACTAAAAGTTATTTAAATTCTACTAATTTATCGGAAGTTCCTTTTTCAATCAAATCTTTATTTGCACTCATTGAAAATTTAACCATGTTTTGTACGGCCGTTTTAGTATAAAAGGCAATATGTGGAGTAACTAATACATTCTCACGTTGCATTAGATTCTTCAGTCTTTCATCTGGTATTTTATCAAAGCTACCAAAATCTTTATTAAAAATACCAACTTCATCTTCATAAACATCTAAAGCAGCTCCAGCAACTTTACCACTATCTAAAGCTCTAATTAGCGCATCGGTATCTATTAAAGTTCCACGGGCTGGGTTTAAAATCCAAACGCCGTCTTTCATTTTGGCAAAGGCATCATCATTTAACATGTGTTCATTTTCTTTAACTGCAGGTGCATGAATGGATAATACATCTGATTGTGCATATAACTCGTCAGGAGTATCTACATAAATACCTTCTTTTTCAAGTTCTGGATTATGATAAATGTCATATGCAATAACTTTAGCACCAAACCCTCGATAAATATTAATTGCTGCGCGTCCAATACGACCAGTAGCAAAGACTCCTACCGTCATTTTATTTAATTCATCTGCTTGGTCAGGGGCCCAAGTTAAATCGCCAGCGGCTTGTTTTTGATCAAATTTTTTAGTTCTTCTTAATAATCTCATTAGTTCAGTTACGGTAAATTCAGCAATTGCTTGAGGAGAATAAGCAGGAACATTAGTAACCTTGATTTCATTGGCTTTAACAGCATTAGAATCAACATTATCTACTCCAACATTTCTTAATGATAATGCCTTAATACCAAACTGGCCTAGTTTATCTAACACTGATTTAGTATATGGTTTTTGTTGATATGCAACTACCCCATTACAACCTTCAGCTTCTGAAACTGTCGAGTCGTCAAGTAAGCGTTTTTCTATCGTTACTTCAACTTCCGGATTTTCTTGTTCCCATTCTTTAAAATATGGTAATTCGTCATCTCTTACACCATAAGCAATAATTTTCATGTGAAAAAACCTCCAGCACATTATTTAATATTAGTAATTAATAATTGCTAACGATAGTAATTATAACATTTACATCAACTAAAGTAAGCGACAATCCACTCCATGCCCTAATAAGTACTTAATCTTATTACTTCTAGTTTGATGTTTAAACCAATATTCTTTTCTTAATGCTGAACTTTTATCGGTAAAGCCCTCATAGTATATAAGTTTCACTGGCAAATGAAATCTAGTATATTTAGCACCTTTTCCACTTTGATGCTTAATAAGTCTTTTTTGAACATCATTAGTGTATCCACCATATAAAGAATTATCACCGCATCTTAATACATAGAAAAAATAATTATTATTTTCCATACAACATTTCTCTAACTAAAGGATTATACTCATTTTTTTGATTATAAACTGTAATAGGTGGCAAAACCTTTAGCCCACCAACTTTACCACTCTTAATACCTTCAACTAAGACAATATTAGCGTTTTTATTAACCCGAGGATATACAAATTGCACTTGCTTAGGAATAATTCCGTACTTACTCATTTTATTCATTAATTCAGTTAGTCGATCAGGACGATAAACAAAAAAAGCTTTCCCGTTAGTTTTTAACAAACCTTGGCTAATTTGCATAATGTCATCTAAATTGGTGGTTATTTCATGCCTAGCTATTGCTAAGTATTTATTTGGATTCTTTTTACTAGCTTTAAAATTAGGAAAATACGGCGGATTACAAGTTATAATATCTACAGAGTCTTTTGGTACATGTCTAAAACTATTCAATAAATCATCTTGAAAAACATCTATTTTATTCTCTAAATGATTTAATAATACGCTGCGTTTAGCCATATCTGCTAATTTAGTTTGTAATTCTATTGAATTAATTGAACCATTAATTTTATGTGCTAAAAAGAGACCTACAGCACCATTTCCTGCACATAAGTCTACCAATTTAACCTTTTTTAATGGTATTTTAGTAAAATAAGCCAGTAAGACTGCATCTAATGAAAAAGAAAACACTTCTGGATTTTGAATTATTTTAACATCACTACTATATAGCTGATCAATTCTTTCATTTTCATTTAATTTTACATTCATAAATAAGACCATCCTAAAAATAAAAAATTTACATAGAACATAATTTATATAATAATATAGATTGGGAAAAATAGAGAGGAGAAATATAATGTATTCTTTTTTAAGAGTATTGGCACGTGTTATTTTCTTTTTAATCAATGGAAAAATGTCAATTAAAAATAAAGAAAAAATTCCGGAGGGCAATTACATACTAGTAGCACCACATCGAACTTGGTTTGACCCGCTTTATTTCGCATTGGCTGCTAGTCCTAAAAAATTTGCTTTCATGGCAAAAAAGGAGTTATTTAAAAATCCTATTTTACGATTCATTCTAGTGCATGCCCACGTAATTAGTGTTGACAGAGAAAATCCAGGTCCATCAGTAATTAAAGAACCTGTCAAAGCTCTAACCAAAAGTGAATTATCATTGATAATATTTCCTTCAGGAACTAGACATTCAAGCGAGCTAAAAGGTGGAGCATCTTTAATTGCTAAGATAGCAAATAAACCGTTAGTACCTGCCGTATATCAAGGACCACTGTCATTAAAAGCATTGTTTTCTAGAAAGAAAACTTACGTAAACTTTGGTGAACCAATCTATATAGATCGCAAGATAAAGCTAAATGACGAGGCTCAAAAAGATATTGAAAAAAGAATGCAAGATGCTTTTGACAAACTAGACAAAGAAATAAACCCCAGTTTTAAGTACGTTGATGTATCTAAGAAAAAATAAAAAGAAGTGTGAGTTTTGAACCGCCTTACAAAAGTTAGTTTTAATGTCCAACTTTTGTAAGGCGGTTCAATTTTAGTTCACACTTCTTTTTATTTTGCATGTGCCTTCATGCTATTCATCATTTGATGTAACTTTTTAGCAGAAGGTTTTTGACCCATTTGTAGCATCATTGCTCTTAATTGGTCTTCATTAATTGGTGGATTGTCACGTAAGTATTTTTCCATATATTTACGTGCAATGTAAAATCCACCCACAACTCCAACTAATAATGCAACGATTACTAGCATAATCCAGATTCCAGTGCTCACTATTTACACTTCCCCTCTGTTAAACTAACTTATATGGTTAATTCTACACAAAATCAATCAATATTTAAAGATGGTAAAGTTAAAAAGTCTTAATCATCCCTTAAATTCTTTTTACGTTGAACTTCTCTAACTTTTTCCGGTGTTACTTCTTTACCTTCTTTATTAAAAATTCTAGTCATTTCAATTTGACTACGAAAGTTTTCTTTAAATCTTTTAACATACTTTTTACGTAATTTTTTTTGTTCTTCCTGTTCCGAAACTGTTAAACCTTCATCAGTTTTTGCTTTATGAGCTAATTCATTAATTCTAGGAATTAATTCTTTTAAAACTTTATCTTCTGCCATTTTATATCTCCTTAATTAGTTATTAAATATTTTTAGGGGAACATTAGTTTGAATGTCCCATCAGCCTATGCTAACATTGTTGATAACATTATTAGTATAACGAGGTGATATAGTTTTGAAAATAGATAATACTAAAAATTCTAAACAATTTGATATTTTAATGTTTATTTGGAAAAAAATCAATGAACAAGGTTACCCGCCTACAGTCAGAGAAATTGGAGATGCTGTATCTTTGTCATCGACTTCTACTGTTCATGGCCATCTAACACGTTTAGAAAAGAAAGAACTAATTAAACGTAATTCGGCTAAACCACGTGCAATAGAAATCACCCCTAAAGGAATTGAAATACTTGGGGTTAACAAAAACGTTAATAAGATTCCAATAGTAGGTACTGTAGCAGCGGGAAATCCCATCTTAGCTATTCAGGATACAAATGATTATTTCCCATTACCTAATAATTTCTATCAGTCTAGTGACCAACTATTCATGCTAAATATTCAAGGTGATAGCATGACTAAAATTGGCATTTTTGACGGCGATCAAGTTATCATAAGACGACAAGCGACCGCCGAAAATGGCGATATTGTCATCGCCATGAATGACAATAACGAGGCAACTTGTAAACGATTTTTTAAAGAAAGTGATCACTATCGACTTCAACCAGAAAATGACGATATGGCTCCAATTATACTAAAAAAAGTAACTATTTTAGGAATTGTAGTCGGATTATATCGCTCTCACATTAACTAAATAACCGGACCATTATATTTTTTAACAGGCATTTTATCAAAATCATATTTCTCTACATCTTCAAAAGTGGTTAAATAACTACTGATACTTTCAGAAATCATGAGATTGACGATGCCTGTTTTTTCATGAAATACAACTACCGGTTTTTTATTTGCTACCGCGTATCCAATTTCAAAGGCCGTTCCACTATCAACATTTTCACCAGTAAAATCAATTACTGCAAACACTAAGTCAGCTTTCAATATTTCATTGACATCTTCATGATATATTTTATTTGCCCATTCCGGAGTTCCTGGCTTTTCACCTGGCAAATTAGTAGTTCTAGGACTAAAAAAACTTTCGACAGTTGGGTTATTAGTTAATATATTTTCTAATTTTTCAATTCTTGATACCTGTTCATCATCAAAAAATGGACCAGCTAAGTATATTTTTTTCATAATACTAACCTCTTTCTAAATAAATTCGTTGATTATTCTTAACGCCAGATAATACAAAACGTGATAAATCATTTGATACATCCAATTCAATATCATTAACGATTGAGTTAGTCCATTGTTGGAATATTGTTTCATATCTACTAATACTAATTTTATGACGTTTTTCTAGCATATTTGTCAACTCAGTATTACTGTTGAATTTTTTAAAATTGGGTTGCAATGACATAGCGAAAAATTCACCTTGTGCACCTGAACCATAACTAAATAACCCAATTTTATCTCCTGATTTAAGTCCTTTTGAATTATTAACCAATGATAATAAGCTTAAATATAATGAACCCGTATACAAATTACCAACTTGTTCACTGTAAATTTTGCTAGCATCAAATCCTTTTTTTAAATTAACTTGGGATTCAATACTTGTTTCATCTAAAATTGAGCGTAACCCCTTAATGCCCATTTTTACATATGGTAAATGAAATACGAATGCCTTAAAGGAATTAACACCAACATTATTAATCTTCTTATAATTTTGCCAAGTTTTTTGAAAAAAGTCTACATATATGTTGTTAGAATAATGACCATCGACCAAAGCTTCTGTTTTATTTAACGGACGCCAAAAGTCCATAATATCTTCTGAGTGAAAAGAACTATCTCCATTGAAAGCTAAAATACTTGGGTTAGCACTGATAATCATTGCAACAGCGCCGCCCCCCTGTGTAACTTCACCAGGAGTATTTAATCCATATCTAGCAACGTCAGATCCAACCACAAGCGCCTTACTATTTGGATGTGCTTTTACATAATCTTTAGCCATTTGGATTCCAGCCGTAGCCCCATAACAAGCCTGTTTAATTTCAAAGGCTCGAGCATTTGAATTAAGTTTTAAAAGATTTTGCAAGTAAATTGCAGCAGATTTAGAGTTATCAACTCCTGATTCAGTTCCAAAAATAATTAAATCAATATCGTTTTTACAGTCACAAATAATTGGATAAGCTGCATTAGCTGCCATAGTTACAGCATCTTGGGTTACTGGTATAACTGATTGATTTTTTTGACCTATTCCAATCAAATATTTATTGGGATCCTCATTTCTAGCATTAGCTAAGTCATACATCGATATATACATATTTGGTGTAAAAAAGTTTATTTTATCAATTCCAACTTTCATCAAGTTTCCTCCTAATAAATTTTATAATATAAAAGCACACCAACATTGGTGTGCATATTAGCAAAATAATTAAATAAAATGAACTCTGTATTTATCAACATTATTTAAAGAGGTAATAACTTGACCTTCTTGTAAATCACCAGCATAAACGAATCCTTCGTGTTTATGACCAGTTGAAATGAAAGTCCATTGAATTACAGCATTACCTAAAAATCCTCCCGAAATTCGAACTCCAGAAAGCTGTCCAGTACTCTTGTCTGACAATTGTACTTCTTGATTACCTAAGTTTGGATTTATATTTAAGGTTAACATTGTACACTCCTTATAAAAATATGTAATACTATGATTAATATAACATATTTTTTACATAGTTTTATAATTAATTATAACATAACTAAATGTTATAATGTTTCATGTATAGAGAGGAGTATCTTTGATTGCCAAAAAATGATAGAAAAAATCAAGATAAATTAGAAAAAAAATTTAAAAGCCACTGGTATACAAAATGGTGGATATACGTTGTTTTAATATGCATATTTGTTTTATCATCTTACGTTTATAAAAAGGTTGAAAAACAAAGAAACAACAACCGAATTGCTCAAGAGCAAAAAATTAAAGCACCTAATACAGTTAATAATAATGTATTTTCAGGAGTTTCACAAAAACAAAGGCATAATGAATTAACTAACCATATCAACAATAAAATATTATTAAATAAAAAAATATATGGTGATTATAAAATTAGTTTTAATAAATCTGAATATCTAATAATTAATTTGCCTAAAAATAGTGATCTAATTAATCAATTAAATCATGGAACAACTGACACATGGGATAAAATGGCCCATAAACTATTAAAAGCTACGAAATGGATTAGTGGTAATTATGGTAAACAATACGCAAACATTGCTATAACTTATAACAATGAACAAAATAAGATATTTTTCTTAGCTCAAAACGGACATATAAAATTTAATGTGTCTGATAAAATAAAAGAAAACTTAAAAAATAAGTAAAAACAGGTAACTCATGTGAATATGGGTTACCTGTTTTTAAATTTATCAAGAAAAATTCTAACAAATGGCGAAAAAGCATTATAAGTTTTAACGTCATTGTATTGTCCATTGGTTTCGCCCCAAGCAGAAATTGAAGCACCAATATTGTTCTTACTTTTATCAATATCCTTGTTATGTTCATCATTCCAAATAGATGGATTCCAAGCTTTTAATTCATTTTTCCAGGTATTAAAAGAACTTTTTGTAAATGAACTTTTATCTAAAATAATGTATGTGTAATAGTTATTGCAATTTATGGTTTTAAAACCAGCACGATTTAGTTCGGGCATGGTAGCTCGTAAATGGACATTTTTATTATATTCATCTTTATCACTTACTTCACCGCTCAAGCTCCAATAATTAATTAAAATATTTTTATTATATTTATTAATAACTGACTTATGAAAACTATCATTCCACATCATCATGTTTAAGCCATGACTATTTATATAATCATCCATTTTATTAATATAGTTAACTACATCATTTTCATTTTTTTGATTATCAACTGATATTTCATCACCACCAATTGAAAAGTATGAATTTTTAGGCAGCATATCTACATATTCATTGAGTAATGTTTTACAAAAATCAATTGTTTCATTTTTTTGATAATACATTTCATTATATCCATCTGGATTCTTTATTTTATCAACAATTTGTTTGCCATTATCTGTATAGGACAATAATTTAAAAATGGATTGAGCGTGTCCTGGAACGTCAATTTCAGGAATTACTTCAACCTTATGTGTATAACCATAATCTATGATATCTAGCAACTGATTTTTAGATAAAAAAGCTAAGTTAGTATCGCGGTTATAATAAGTATTACCAACTATTTTTGCATTATCAACAGTTTGTCCTAAAGTACTGCTCTCAACACCAAATCGTTCGTTATCATTTAAATGCAATAATATATAATTGCCACCATGATCATGAATATCGTTAATGTATTTTTTTATGTAATCTGGAGAATGATAAACTCTAGCACAATCTAAGTTAACGCCATACATTTTATTTGATCTATCACTGTATACATTTAAACCTGGACTTAATGTTTTAATTAAAGAGATAACTACTAGTATTGTAAATAGTATAAATATTTTAATTTTCATGTTTTAATCCTTCTCTCAATAGTGATAATTATATCATCATAAGCGATAAATTTAATAAATTAAATATTTATGTAATAAAAAAGTCTAAAACTTATAAAAAGTTTTAGACTTTATATTTAAAGTAATTCTGCAAATACATCTTCTTGGCTATTTAAAAATTCATCACCTGGACCGATGTTAGTAACTTTTATATTTTTAACAGCTTTTTCTACCAAATCGTCAACATCAATATTACCCTCAAACATTCTAGCTTTTGAAGTATCAGGCTTGGTTTTAGGCGCTGGAGGTGTAAAAATAGTACAACAATCTTCAAATGGTAAAATAGATAAATCATAAGTACCAATTTTTTCAGCAATTTTAATGATTTCAGTCTTATCCATTGAAACTAAAGGTCTCAAAACGGGTAAATTTGTCACATCATTTATGGCCATCATACTTTCCAAAGTTTGTGATGCAACTTGCCCTAATGACTCACCTGTAAAGATACCCTTACAGTTACGTTGCCTGGTAATTACGTCAGCTATTTTTAACATCATTCGACGTTGGATGGTCATTAAATAACCTTCCGGAACTTTAGCTTTTATTTCTTCTTGAATCTCAGTAAATGGAACTTCGATAAATTGAACATTACCAGAAAATCTAGCAATTTTAGCAGTTAACTCTTTAGTTTTAGCTAAAGCTTGAGGACTAGTATATGGCGGACTGTAAAAATGAATCATATCAATTTTAACTCCTCTTTTCATTCCCAAGTAAGCAGCTACTGGTGAATCTATTCCACCAGATAGCATCATAGTAGCCTTACCGCCAGTTCCTACTGGTAAGCCTCCAGCACCTTCAATTGTGGAGCTAGATAAAAAGATTCCATTCATTCTGACATCAGCTTCTAAAACTATGTCTGGATTCTTCATTTTAACTTTAATACCATTCACATTATTTAATACATAACCACCCAAAGCATCATTTATTTCTCTAGTGTGCAATGGGAAATTTTTATCCTGACGTCTAGTTTTAATCTTGAAAGTCATTCCTGGCTTAAATTGTTCTTGAATCATAGATACAGCAAATTCTTTTGCCTTATCTATATCTTTTTCAATCCTTATAGCTGGCGAAAAATTTTCAATACCAAAAACGCCCTTCAGACGCTCAATTACTTTATCAGAATCTTCACCATTTAGCTTAACGTGTAATCGATCATGTTGAGCTAAAATATGCAGACTACTAAAATCTTTTAAAGCATGTCTTACATTATTTCCTAGCTGTTGAATAAAGTCTTTTCGGTTTTTACCTTTAGTAGATAATTCACCGTAACGAACCATTATTTCAGAGTACTTCATGAAGTTATCCTTTCTTTTTATAAAGTTAACCATTTATTTTACTGAATTTTGCATATAAAACATCAAAAACTTGGTTAAATTGTCGTGCCTCTTCAATCGTATTGTTTTCGTCTAATGAAACCCTAACTGCACTATCAGACAAAGATTGTGGAACCTCCATCGCATTTAGTGTTCCTGAAGTTTCTTTTTTCTTTGACGAACAAGCACTAGTGGTAGAAATATAAATACCATTATCTTCAAAAGCATGTACAATGGTTTCACCCCTAACTCCAGAAATTGCAAAGCAGAGTATATGTGGAGCAAACTCTTTTTCATCTAATTTAGAAAAAATAGTCACATTTTCAAATTTATCTAAATGATTATATATTATTTTCTTAATAGATATTTGATTATTAACGCTCGAAGATTCATCTTCCATTAGTAATCTTAGCGATTTAGCCATCGATGCAATTGCGGGTAAGTTTTCAGTTCCACTACGCAAATTACTTTCTTGTCCTCCGCCATCCATCAACGATTCAATGTGACGACCAAATTTTTTATATATGAAACCAATTCCACGTGGAGCATGAAACTTGTGACCTGAAAAAGTCAAGAAATCAATTCTATTATTTTTTAGAATATAATTCAACCCTTTTCCGATTCCCTGAACTGCATCGACATGAAAATGAATACTTGGAAAATTTTTTAAAACTTCAGCAGCTTCGACGATTGGTTGGATTGATCCAATTTCATTATTTACTAACATAATAGATACTAAAATAGTATCTTTACGGATTGCAGACTTAAGAGCTGATAATGATATCCTACCGCTTTTGTCAACTGGCAAATAAGTAACATCGTATCCTTGTTTTTCTAATTGCTTGCAAGTATTGATAACAGCTGGATGTTCAATAGATGTCGTAATAATGTGCTTGCCATATTGTTGCTTAGCTAAGGCAGTCCCTTTAATTACCCAGTTATCACCTTCCGTGCCACCGCTAGTAAAATATATTTCGTTAGTTCTCACGTTTAATAAATTAGCAATTTGTTTTCTTGATTGTTGTAAAAGCTGAAAAGATTTTTCACCAAAATCATGTAAACTTGATGGGTTACCCCAAATACTTTCTGAAACTTTTACATAAGTATCTAAAGATTCAGAGTTAACTTTTGTAGTTGCACTATTATCAAAATAAATCATTTAATTCACTAGTCTCCCAATTAATAGAACTATTATATATATCTAGGCAAATAAAAGCAAAGAAAAAATAACTAAATAATTTAGTTATTTTTTTCTCTGTTATATTCAGATTGTACTCGCTTTAGTAAACCTGGTTCAACTTTTTCTAAAGCTGTCGCAATAGTTTCTAAACTTTTATCATATTCGTAAGTATTATCAAAATAATTTTTAGCTTTTTCACAAGCCAACGAAACGTTCTCATTATCATTTTTATAGTGATTAGAGTATTGCATTAGACGTTCAGATAAAGCTGCATTGTCAACAATTGACTGCGTTATGTGCAATAATTCCTGCATATCCTCACTAACCAAAGAAAGCTTCTTATTAATAAAGTCCATACTGATTTTATCTTGATTAATATCTCTGGACAAGTCTTTAACTCGTTTGTAAAGAGCGTCATATTTTTCTAAATAATCTTTACTTACTCCAGGTAAATTTAGCCTATCGATTTCCCTCTGCATATTTAATAAGTTTAATTCAAACTGTTGAACTGACTCGCGCGCCTTAATCTCTTCATCATTTAAATCAGCAACAGAATCATTAATATCTCTTTGTTCTTTTTCAATTTTACTTAAGTTGGTTTTAGCTTCTTGTTGATTAGACAATATTTCAGAATAAACTGCTTCGCCAGACTTAAATAATTGATAATCAGTTTTATAAATGCTGTATATCTCATTAATAGCATTTGCGAAGCTTTTAGCATTTTTAATTTCATCGTGTTCAAGAGTATAATTTTTGCTTAATCTCTCTAGCTCTGCCATTAAAGCGTTATTTTGTTTTTGAGCATGAAAAATAAAATCATGAACTATCTTCATGTTTTTAATAACTTTCTTTTTAGCTAAAATTTCTTTTTCCATCTCTTCGTACATATAATCAATATGGTCTGAAATAGCATTATTATAAGAAACCACTTTTCCAATCTCTAAATCCTTCAAAAGTCTTAGTGATTCACTTACTTTAGCCTCAAGTTTAGAAATTAAGACTTCAAAATTATCATCTGAAAAACGATAAGATTCTTCAATCATTTTTTTATGACCAGCTTTTATCTCACTAAGCTGACTAGGAAATGTTTTATTAAGACTCTTGTATAAATTAGGAATATTTTCCATTAAATGCTTAATTTGTTTAAAATGATTATCTACTGTGCCTAACATTTTTTCCGCTGAGCTGTGATCACCACTATGCACCAACTTAGTAAACTGATTAATCTCTTTTTCTAATTTTCCAAGATTATCTTCAATTTTTGCTGCACTATCACCATATAAATAATTTTCATTAAGAATTTTTTTATTGTATTGCTTAAATTCTTTATTGAACTCTCTAATATTTTTAGTGTGCTTTTCATTTAACTTTTCAAAATCAGAAAGTTCTATTTTTAACACCTGTAAGCGTTTATTTATCGACTCAATTTGCGATAAGTTTCGCTTTTGTAAATTATTGGCAGATATAATTTTGTAATTATGTGCAAACTTTTTAGCCTTAGAAAGTGCGTCTTTTATGCTATTAATCTCTACATCAAAAATTACGTTATATTTCTTAGAGTAATCTTTAAACTGCTTTAGTGATTCTCCGTTTAATTTCAATTTTTTTATATTTTTAAAGTCATTTTCAAGAGAATTATTAATAACACTATTTAACTTTTCTTCGGTTCTTTTTATATTCTTTTGTAGGCTATATCTAGCAGTATAGAAAATGAGCCCCAAAATAATGAGAATTATTATAATAATTATTAAAGCTAAAGTTAATATGTGGTTAGACATTGTGTTATCCGTCTCCTCGTAATTTTAATCTTAAAATAAAAAGTATGTATTAATTGATTTTTATTGTAGCAAATAATAGAATCGTTAAATAACATTATATCATATTGAAAACATAGTCCAATACATAATTTGAAAGGAGTTCATACATGAATAAAAATATTTTGAATAAGCAACTATCAGCACTAATTGGAATAGAAACTGATAAATGGGCTAATATGGCTAACATGTCAGCTTTTATAATGCAATTTATTGATGATATTAATTGGGTTGGGTTTTATCGCTACGAAGAAAATAACGATGAGTTAATTTTAGGACCCTTTCAAGGAAAAATGGCTTGCGTGCACATTAAAAATGGTCAGGGCGTCTGTGGTAAGGCTTTTAAAACACAGGAAACACAACGCATAAGCAATGTTCATGATTTTAAAGGACATATTGCATGTGATGCTGATAGCATGTCAGAACTAGTTATCCCCTTAGGAAAATTTGGCGTATTAGATATTGATTCGCCCAAAAAAAGTAGATTTTCAGAAAATGATCAATCACTATTAGAATCAATGGCAAATATATTCATTAAAACATTGACAAATTAATAATAATTAAGTAGAATAATCAACGTGTAAAATAATGCAGCAGTGTATGGTAAGCTCGTCAACATATTGATGCCATATTGGTTCTACAAGTACCCCTACGGCTGCTGGGGTGAAAGTTGCAAAACAATATGCACGAATACTAAATACACAAAAGATTATTTTACTCCAAAAAAATTATTGGAGGAACTTTTTATGTCTAGATATACAGGTCCAAGTTGGAGAATTTCACGTCGTCTTGGTATTTCTTTATCAGGTACTGGTAAAGAATTAGCTCGTCGTCCTTATGCACCAGGAGATCACGGTCAAGGTCGTCGTCAAAAACTTTCAGAATACGGTCTTCAATTAAAGGAAAAACAAAAGCTACGTTTTATGTATGGAATGACTGAACGTCAATTCTCATCACTATTCGTTCGTGCAGGTAAAATCAGAGAAGGTCGTCATGGTGATAACTTTATGATTTTACTAGAACGTCGTTTAGATAACGTTGTTTACCGCTTAGGTTTGGCTACTACTCGTCGTCAAGCTCGTCAACTAGTTAACCATGGTCACATTACTGTTGATGGTAAACGTGTAGATATTCCTTCATACGAAGTTAAAGTAGGACAAGTTGTTAGTGTTCGTGAAAAATCAAAAGACTTACAAATCATTAAAAATGCTGTTGAAGCCGTTGTTGGACGTCCTCAATACGTTGAATTTGATGCTGATAAGCTAGAAGGTTCTCTAACTAGATTACCTCAACGTGATGAAATGAATGCTGATATTGATGCTTCACTTATCGTTGAATACTACAACAAACTATAATTTATTTATATTTTGTTGCCAAAAGCGTTTTGCATATGCAAGGCGCTTTTTTATTATACTTTTAATTGTTAATATTATAGTTAATAATTAACTTATAGGAGGAATTAAAATGAGTTCTAATGATAATGTAAAAGGTCGATTAGACCAATCAGTTAGTGGTACATCCCCAAAAATAAATCCAGATGAGCAAAGAAAATATTTAGGTACATTTAGAGAACGTGTTTCTTTAGGTATCAAAGTTAAAGATTTATCAGATAAATATGCAATTAAATGTCTAGTAAACGAATTTCAAAAGAACAGTGATTACCAAATAATTCTTAATGGTAATATTGGTCATGATTTACTATCTCCATTCATTAAATTAGCATCCCAAAACAATATAAAATTTACTGTAAAAAATGATTCTTTTTATAAAGACGGTGCCGATGACTACGGTGTTATATACGCTAACAAATCAGCAATAAATATTGATAAGATTGATTATAAAGAAAAATATCCTAAAAAACAGGCAAACGTAAATAGTAAAGAAACTAAAGATAAAAAAGGATTTCTCAGTAAATTGTTAAATATTTTTAAATAGGAGGTCATTATTTGAAGCCCCTAGCCTATCGCATGCGGCCTAAAAACATTAGTCAAATTGTAGGTCAACAACATTTAGTTGGAAAAAATAAAATTATTTATCGTATGGTTAAATCTAAAACACTATCTTCAATGATTTTATATGGCCCCCCTGGTACAGGAAAAACTAGCATTGCTAGTGCTATTGCCGGAACTACTAAGTATGCGTTCCGAATTTTAAACGCTGCCACTGATACTAAAAAAGATTTACAAGCAATTGCTGAAGAATCTAAAATGAGCGGTACCGTAATTCTATTACTAGATGAAATTCATCGACTAGATAAAACTAAACAAGACTTTTTACTGCCATTAATGGAAAGTGGCAAAATTATTCTAATTGGTGCAACTACAGAGAACCCATATATTAGCATTAATCCAGCGATTAGAAGTAGAGCTAGCATTTTTGAAGTATTTTCTTTGAAACCTAATGACATTAGTGAAGCAATTAAAAGATCTATTAAAGATAAAACTAATGGTTTAGGTCAATATAATGTAAATATTTCAGAGAATGCAATTAAATTTTTGTCTGAAGGAACTAATGGTGATTTAAGAAACGCTTTAAATACGTTAGAAATTATTGTTATGTCAGGATTGTCTGAAAAAAAGGTCGTAAACATTTCATTAGCTGATGTAGAAGACTGCTTACAAAAGAAACCTATTGCTGGTGATAAAAATGGTGATAGTCACTATAACGTTATTTCAGCTTTTCAAAAATCTATTCGTGGATCAGACGTCAACGCTGCTCTTCACTATGCAGCTCGATTAATATGTTCTGGCGATTTGCAATCACTTTGCAGAAGACTAATGGTAATTGCCTACGAAGATATTGGTTTAGCTAATCCAAGTGCTTGTAATCGGACCATCCAGGCCATTGATGCTGCTAATCAATTAGGCCTGCCAGAGGGACGAATTCCCATTGCTGACGCTATAATTGAGCTATGCTTATCTCCTAAATCTAATTCCGGAATGTTGGCAATTGATAAAGCCATTGAACGTGTTGAGCAAAATAATTATGGAAACATTCCAAGTTACTTAAAAGATAATCACTATTATGATGCAAAAAAGATGGGTGTTGGAAAAGATTACAAATATCCACACAACTACCCAAACGACTGGGTAAAACAGCAATATCTACCCGACAAAATAAAAGACGATTGCTACTATATACCAAAGAATAATGGAAAATTTGAAACTGCTTTTGAGCAACAATACAATAAACTGCTAAAAGCTCAAAATTTTAATAACAATAGTTAATTAACGAGGTATTTATAAATGACAGCAATAATTATATTAATGATAGTGTTTGCCGCTTTACAATTAGTTGTAGGTTTATTTTTATTTAAGCATCAAAATAAACCATTTATGTCTTTTCATCCAGAAAAAAATAACATTCTAAGTCAAATAATTAAAAACTTTAGTTTTATCTTCTTAAGCACGTTTGTGATAACTTTAATTTCAATAATAATATCGAACATTGTGTTTATGATGATAGTACTTTTTGTTGGTTGCATGGTTGTCATGGCACTACAACTCACCCTATCAAAATTTTTCTTAAAGTAAGTGCTTATGCTTATACATTTTTTAAAAATAAAGTAAAATATAGGTTGCGAGGTGATTGTTATGTTGCAAGATTACAACAATATTTTAGTACCAATTGATGGATCCAAAAATGCCGAATTAGCTTTTAACAAAGCTCTGGAAGTAGCTAAACGTAATAAGGCTCATCTACATTTAGTTCACGTGGTAGATGAAAGAGCTTTTCAAAACTTATCCAGTTTTGATGCTAAAATGATAGAAGAAATTACTGAAAGTTCTAAAAAAACTCTCGAAAAATATTTAAAGAAAGCAAAAGATTTTGGTTTAGATGGTACTGACTATTCAATAGAATATGGATCACCTAAAGTTGTCATAGCTAAGGATGTTGTAGGTAAACTAAAAATCGATTTAATTATGATGGGTGCAACTGGACTTAACTCAGTTGAAAGATTTTTAATTGGATCAGTTACCTCTTTCGTAACTAGGGTTGCAAAATGCGATGTTTTAATTGTAAGGACTGACTTAGATAATAAATAATTTAATAATTATAAAAAGGCACATTAGAAGTTTATATTTCTTCCAATGTGCCTTTTTTGAATTGAATATATAATTTCTTGGAAATAGCAACAGACATATCATTTTTATAGAAGCTACCCAAATCCAACGCAAATTTTAAATGTTTGAAAGCTTCAATGTTATTATCTAGCTTAAATAGGCTTATAGCCTTTAAATTTTTCAATTCACAGAGCTTAAATGCAACAAAATTTCTTTTAATATTTGATATTACAGAGCCATAAAATCTTAAAGACTCTTCATACATACCTAGGAGCTGATAATTTTCAATTATTTTTGAGTAAAGCAATGTTAAAAATTTACCATTATGCTCATCAAAATCAATTTTGGACAAATCATAACTTAAAGAATTTATTTGAGAAAGTAAATGTCTTACATCAAGTTGTTTTTGAACAAGATAGATTTCTAAAATGCCAACTGATGCACCAATGCTGTAAACATTGTTAGGAATATTTTTACAAAGCCTAATAACTTGATTATAAAAAAACATTGCTTGATTTAAATCTTTATGTAAATGAAATTGTAAGTAACCATTACAATAGTTGTACTTAATTCGATTCGTCTTGGAATCAATCAAATCATAATTAACATTCTGCAAATAGTCACTAGCTTTTAACCACTGGTTACTAAAAATGTAATTATCAACATCTTCTGAATGGTTAAAATTATTTTCTGAACCATTTACTACTTCGTCGATCGATATATCTAACTTTTTACATATAGAGCTTACGGTACTAATGCTAGGACAACTACCATTTTTTTCAATTGTACTAATGTTAGGCTGTGTACAAATTCCCTTACACAATTGCATTTGGGTTAACCCTCTAGATTCCCTGTACTTTTTTATAACATCGCCTTTTATATTCAAATTGTTATAAGCTCCTTTTATAATATTTAAAATATGACATAAATAAATATTATATTATAACATCAGTATTTTTTCAACAAAAAAAGATAATATCATAATTATAGATATTATCTTTTTTTATTAATTATGAAAGTGGTTTAAAATCATGAATAATTTCAGCTTTTCTACTAAATTCATCGAAAGCAAGTTTAATTAGACGATCAATTAGTTCAGTATAACTAATTCCTGAAGCTTCCCATAGTTGTGGATACAAGCTAATATTTGTAAATCCTGGTAGCGTATTAACTTCACCTAAGTATGGTATATCATCTTTAGAAACTAAAAAGTCAATTCTAGCCATCCCTTTCAATCCTAAAGCTCGATAAGCAGCTAGTCCCATCTCTGTAATTTCTTTAGATAATTTATCTGATACTTCAACTGGAATATCAAATTGAACTTGACTTGCATCAACAAATTTATTGTCATAAGTATAAAATGCATCATCTTCTGGAACTTTAATTGCACCTAAGCACGAAGCAATCGGATTTTCATTACCTAATATTGAGATTTCTAATTCTCTTGGACCGTCAATAGCTTGTTCAGCAAGTATCTTATAATCATATCTAAAAGCATCACTTAAGCTATCTTCATATTCTTTTTCATTCGTTACTTTATGAATACCTACTGATGAACCTTGGTTAGCAGGTTTCAAAAAGATAACTTTACCTAATTTTTGACTTAACTTATCATAATTCCAGTCATCTTTATTGAAAGGTGTAATAAGTTCATACTTAGTATTTCGTATTCCATTTAAATTAAGCATTTTTTTAGTAATATCTTTATCAAATCCCATAGCAGATTCTAAGATACCACTACCAACATAAGGTTTATTCATTAATCTTAATAATCCTTGAATAGTACCATCTTCACCTAAATTACCGTGAATAATGGGGAAAAATACGTCTATATCTTTCACTTTAGATAAGTTAATAATGTTAGCTAATGGATTAGATTGATCTAATTTAGGTAATTCTTCAGCAACTACATCGTCTTCATTTTCACCATTAAAAACACGGTGTGAAGCCTCGTTACTCAAGATGACACCATTTTTGGTAATTAAAAACAAACTGATATCGTACTTATCTTTATCCATTGCATCGTAAATGTTATGTGCAGATCTTTTTGAAACATCATGTTCGGATGAATTCCCACCGAATAATAATGCTAAATGTAATTTTTTATTCAATTAAATCCCGTCCCATCTATAAATCTAAGAAACTTAATTATAGCATTGTTTACTTAAAAAATATATTAAAAAAGTAGCTCTAATCTTTATAAATTTGAATTTTAGAATTAAATTTATAACTTAAGGTAGCTAATATTAAATCAACAATTAGCATATCAAAGGCAAATAAAAACGGATTAAAGTATAGACCTTGCTTTACAACATTTATCCCAAAAATAGAAAGAATAAACTTACCCAGTGAAAATATGAGATTGTTACCGCCAACATACTGTAAATATGCAATTATAAAACCAATCATAAATGGAATTGCAAAAACTAAAGCAACAATCACAAAGATTAATATTCTTCTAACTTTTTTAGTAAACATCAAGTAAAAATTATTCAGCGCCATAAAAAAGAATGTTGAAGATAACGTTAATAAAATAGACAACAAGAAAGCCATAAAGAAATTAAGAATTGGATTATGAAAATAAGAATATAAAGAAACGTCTCCGTATAAATTGTATGGGATAAAATTATTGCCACTTTTAAAAACATATGGTTTTTCAATTAGCATTAAAGCAAAAGATACTATTTCTATTATTAAAACAAAACCACAAAGGAGTAAAGTTCTAGTTTTCCAATATGATTTTCTAGAAATTCCGTTAGATATTGCAAATCTAAAATTTGTATTATTAAATAAAGTATTTATTATTAATGAAATACCCAGAGAAATAGTGATGAAATCAGGAGAAATTCCAGTAAAAACATCACCAAATGAAAAATTACCCGTAAAGATACGTAAAACAATCGGTAAAATCCAAAACAATAATAAGAAATAGAAGAAAACCCAAAACGTAATATTTATATAACTATGAATCAAATAATTTTTTAATTTTAAATGCATCATAACAACTCCCTCGAAAAATCTATTCTTTATCAGTCAAATTAACAAATAATTTTTGTAAATCTATATTAGATATAGTAACTGTATCAGGAATAGGCTTATCATTTAACTCACCAAAAATATAATTTGATTTTATTTTTCCAAGTGCTTCTGATCCAACTATATTCAACCCATCTGTATATTCATCTACCTGAGAAGCAGGCCCTGTAACCGCATAAGAAGAGGCTAAAATATTTTCTGTAGAGTCATCTATTAATATTTTACTATTTTTAATTACAATTACATTACTAATAATATTGGCGATTTCTTCAATAATATGTGTCGATATAACAAATGTTCTAGGTCTATCACTATAAGTTTGAATTAAAGCGTTATAAAAAACATCCCTATTTTTAGCGTCCAAGCCTAAAATAGGTTCATCCAAAAATATATAATCAGCAGGTACACATAACGCCACTATTATCTTAACAATAGAATTATATCCTGTAGAAAGATTTCCAAATTTACTATTTAAGTTCAATTTAAATTCATCAGATAATTTTTTACATAAATCATTATTAAAATCTTTATATATGTCCGATACCCAATGAAATAAATCCTTAATTTTAAATTTATCTGGATAAACATCAATCTCACTAGTTAAATAAACTTTTGACAAATTTTCGTCATTATCATGAATAGTAGAACCATTAAGTGTTATTGAACCACTATTACTAAATTTACGGTCAGCTATAATGTTCATAAGCGTACTTTTACCAGCACCATTACGTCCTAATAATCCATAAATTTTCTCAGGTTCAATCTTTAAACTAACGTTATCTAAAATAACATCTTTACGAAAACTTTTAACTAAGTTTTTAATTATGATACCTTCGCTCATGCTTTATACCCCCGCTTAATTAAATTAATTATTTGAATTTCATCAATATTTAAATTTTTAGCTTCATGTACTAAATTGACAATATAATCATTATAAAAATTTTCTTGTCGATTCTTTATAATCTTGCTTTGTGCACCTACACTAACAAAAGTACCTCTACCACGTCGTTTTTCTAACAGTTTATTGTCAACTAATATGTTCATACCCTTTAAAACTGTCGCAGGATTAATTTGGAAATTTTTAGAAATTTCAGTTGTAGATGGAATCTGACTGCCCTCTTTAAAAGTTCCTGTAAAAATAGCATCTTCAATTTGTTCTGCTACCTGCAAAAAAATAGGTTTAGCACTATTAAAATTAAACTTCATCAATCTTTCACCTCAATCTAATAAAAAGATTTTTTAGGTTTGTTACTGTTGTAACTAACTATATATTCAAAACATTAATCTGTCAATAATTACATAAAAAAAGAGTTGAAATTTTCAACTCTTATAATTACTATTTAACGTTTCCTGCTGGTAAAACTGCTCCATGATATTTATTTTTAATCCATTGTTGGGTTTCCTTTGACTGCAACGCTTTTAATAATAGTCTAATTGCACGACTATGCTCGTTATCTTTCCTAGCTACTAAAATATTATTGTAGGGAGAATTAGGAGAAGATTTTTGCAAGGCAATTGAATCTTTATCTGGATTAAGTCCACTTTGCACTGCATAATTTGAGTTGATAGCAACTGCATCACCCTCATTATGCTGATAAATCATTGGCATTAACTTAGCTTCATAACCAGTTTTAAATTTTAAATGTTTAGGATTCCAACTTATGTCAGAAAAATTAGCCTGTTCAACTTTAACGCCTTTTTTTATTTTAATTAAACCGTTTTGTTGAAACAATTGAATAATTCGACCATAATCTGGAGCATTACTACTTACTAAAATAGTTGCACCATCTTTTAAATCAGCCAGTTTTTTAACTTTTTTAGAATATATGCCCATCGGTTCCAAATGAACTGGACCTACATTGACTAAATTTCCATGATATTCTTTATTCCAAGTATCTAAGAAAGGTATGGTTTGAAAATAATTAGCATCAGTTTGCTTACCTACTAGAGCACGATTAGGTAAAACATAATCTTGAAAAGTCTTAATGTCTAATTTTATGCCTTCTTTTTTTAGTTGTGGAGCAACATGTCTTAAAATTTCAGCATGTGGAATGTTAGAAGCTCCTACAATCAAAGTATTTTTAGATTCATAGGTTCCCGGACCAACCGAAATTAAACCAATAAGGGCTAAAAATAGACAAATAATGACTGTAATTTTTTTCATAATTGTCTTTCTCCTCCCTATTTTATAAAGCTCTTTTGTCTACATGTTTAACTAATAAGTCACCTACAAATTGAATAATTAAAACAATTAGTAAGATAATAACTGTAGCGACCAATGTAACTGTATTGTTGTTAGATTGAAAACCATCTAAATATGCTAAATAACCAAGTCCACCAGAACCAATTGCTCCAGCCATTGCTGTATAAGAAATAAGTGAAATAGCAGTTACCGTTCCACCAGCGATTAATGCTGGCATACTTTCAGGTAATAAAACTTTCCAAATTACATCCCAACTGGTTCCACCCATAGACTTAACTGCTTCAATTACCCCAGCATCAATTTCTCTAAAATCGGCTTCAACCATTCTAGCATAGAATGGAGCTGCTGAAATTACTAATGAAGGAATTGCTGCCTTTGGTCCAATGATTGTCCCCACTAAATTTTGCGTAAATGGTAATAATAAAACAATTAAAATGATGAACGGAATTGAGCGAAAAACATTAACTAAAAACGAAACCAACCAATTAATAGCTTTATAACCGATTCCTTTTTTATCACTAGTTTCAAATAAAATTAAACCCAATGTAATTCCTACAAAAATGACGATAATCATAGAAATGGCAGTCATCCAAACTGTTTCCCAAGTAGCTTGTTGCATTGAGCTCCAATTAACATTTTTAAATTGAAAATAAGATTGAATTCCCTGATTATTCATGACTTATCACCTCAGTTTCGATTTTCAATGATTTCAAATAGTTAAGTGCTGCTTGTTGTTCTTCTGCATTTTTACTTTGTAAATGTATAATTAAAGATCCAATAGAACCACCTTGGATTTGATGAATCGAACCTTCTAAAATACTAATATCAACTGAATTAAACTTCCTTAATAATTGAGAAATGATTGGTTTTTGAGCTTTATCACCATTAAAAGTAAGCTTAACAATAATCCCGTTAGGATATTCTTTAATTAGATTATTAACAGTCGAGTTTAAATCATCTGCATTTACATTCGAATCTTCATTAACAAAACGTTTAGTAATTTCTTTTTGCGGGTTATTAAAAATGTTAACGACATTACCCTGTTCAACTACTTGACCTTTTTCCATTACAGCAACTTGTTCAGCCACTTTTCTAATTGCATGCATTTCATGAGTAATAAGCAAAATAGTTAAATTTAATTTTTTATTAATGTCCAATAATAAATCTAAAATTTCATCCGTTGTTTGGGGGTCTAATGCACTAGTGGCTTCGTCAGAAATTAAAATTTCAGGGTCATTAGCTAAGGCTCTAGCAATTCCCACTCTTTGCTTTTGACCACCAGACAATTCGGATGGATAATCATTTTCACGACCTTCTAACCCTACCAACTTAACTAGATTTAATGCTTTTTGATGGCGTTGCTCTTTTTTTACCCCTGCAATTTCTAAAGGCAATTCAACATTTTGAATAATTGTTCTAGACCATAATAAATTAAAATGTTGGAAAATCATTCCAATTTTTTTACGTTCTTCTCTCAAATCGTGATTATTTTGTTTTAAAATATTTTTCCCATTAATCAGAATTTCACCACTACTTGGAGTTTCAATTCCATTAAGCATTCTAACTAAAGTGCTTTTTCCGGCACCAGAATAACCAATAATTCCAAATATTTGTCCATCGTCAATTTTTAAATTAACGTTGTTAACAGCTGTTAATTCCGAGTTACTTAAGTGGTATTTTTTAGAAACCTGTTTAAACTCAATCATTAAAATAATTCTCCTTTCGTATAAAAAAAGCTTTCCACCTATACTATAAAAAAATTATAGTAAAGGGTGAAAAGCTTCACGTTACCACCTTTATATTATAGTTATTTCACAATAACTAACTTAGCAAGTTAAGATAGAAATCTTAACTTTGGCATTATAATGCTTGCCAAACACTACAGGCTCATAAAATTATACTTACCTATAATTTTTTTACGAAGGACCATATTCAATAAGGTGAGCTCTCCCTTTTTCACCAAATCAGGGCTCTCTAATGCAGCCAACGCCTATTTACTCATCCCACAATCAATTTTTAACAAAGTATATATAAAGTGTAATAAAAAGTCAATTAAATTGTTTATTTTAAATGAAATCTTTTTGTCCGCTAAACATATAACCACGGTTGTGATATTGCATGGACATAATTAAACCAATTCCAATCATATTACCAATCAATGCCGAACCACCTTGACTAACAAATGGCAACGGAATTCCAGTTAGTGGTAATAAACCAATACTCATACCAATATTTTCAAAAACATGGAATAAAATCATCATAATAATTCCGGTGGATATATATGCGTAGTAGACATTCTTAGTTTGAAATGTAACCTTAATCATCTGATATATTAATAAGAAATACAACAAGATTAGTAATAAGCCACCAATGAATCCAAAATTTTCACCTACTACTGAAAAAATCATATCTGATTCTCGAACTGGAACGTATACATGTGACACATTAAAACCAGTTCCGTGAATACCACCAGAACCAATAGCTTTGATACTTTGCCATAGTTGGTAGCCAGAACTACTTAGGTTACTAGCTGGATTAAGCCAATCATCAACACGATTAAATTGATATTCTTGGAAGCCAATTGACTCTAAAAATTTTCTACCACCAGGTATAATTACCATTAGTAATGCTGTTCCACCTAAAGTAGCAGCAGCAGTAAAAGCTGGCACGATAATTTTCCAAGTAACACCTGAAATAATCACCATACCACTAAGAATTGCCAAGAATACTAACATAGTTCCAAAATCATTTTCTAATTTTAACAGTACACAAATAGGTAAAGTCCATAAAACCATTTTACCAATTAAAATAAAATCATTTTTGACACTATGATAATTAAAAGCGTTATTATGTTCAACAATTACTCTAGCTAACATAACCACAAATGCTGGTTTCATAACTTCAGCCGGTTGAAAAGTTAAAGGCCCAATCTTGAACCAACTTTTAGCACCCGTTTGTACATAGAAATAACGACTGTAAAAAATTAGCAAGGCTCCTAATAACAATAAAGCCCCCCAATAAATAATTGGCGCTACTTTCCATAGCTGTTCCGAATCAAACTGCATCATAATAATAACAATGCCAACTCCGATTGAATACCAAATAACTTGCATAATAAGCTGCTTAACAATGTTATTAGAACTAGAATCATGTGACATTGCAATAAAAATCGAGCCTAGACCTACCAATGCTAACATTAAAACGCAGAAAATAATTCCCCAATCAATACGGTTATCTTCCTCGTTTGATTTTTGATTTTTTGTAACCAATTGAAACGTCCCCTTTTACATCATAATGACTTCAAAAGGCGTCATTAATTTTTGTGTAAGTGATATTCGCTTAAAAGAACTTCAATTCCTTCATCAGCATTTTTTACACGAAAAACGTCATCATTTGATGATGTAACTTCATACTTATTATTTTCAATTTCACGAATTTTACCGATGCTTTCATTGCCTACTTTAAGAACATCGTAAACATCACCGTTTATTTTTTCGCTTTCCAGTTGAACTTGAATGTTTTTTTTACTTTTTGACATACTTACCTCCAAAATAAAAATAGTCGACTTAATATCGGCTACTTTAAGTTAATTGAGCGACGATATTGATCTCTTGCTCGCTTATTTCTATAAATTGAAAACTTATCAGGTACTGGATCATATCCCCCCTTAATAAAGGGGTTGCATCTGATAATTCTGGATATCCCCATTATTAAACCTAAAATAACTCCATGCTTTTGCAAGGCAGTTATCATATATGTAGAACAAGAAGGATAGTATCTACAAGTCGGTGGAAACAATGGTGATATAAACTTTTTATAAAAATTTACTAGTAAGATTAATATAGTTCTCATTATTCTTCACTAGCGTTAATTAATTTACTTTCTTTACCAGCTTTACTAATATGTTCTAATAATGCACCAGCACCCTTAGCAACATTGTTCAAAGGATTTTCTGAAATAACTACCGGCACTGTTAAAACATCAGCAATGGCCTTATCAATTCCCTTAAGTAAAGAACCACCACCAGTTAACATAACTCCACGATCAACTATATCTGATGCTAATTCAGGTGGCACTACTTCCAAAACATCTTTAGCAGCAGTAATGATTTGATTTACAGTGTCTGATAGTGCTTCACCAATTTCTTTACTAGTTAGCGTTAGTGACTTAGGCATTCCTGTAACTGCATCACGACCTCTAACTTCCATAGTTTTAGAGTCGTCTGAGTTTGTATCAGCATTACCAATTGTCATTTTAATTTTTTCAGCAGTGTGTTCACCGATAATTAAACTATGGTTATTTTTAACGTAATTAACAATATCAAAGTTCATCTGGTCACCAGCTAAACGAATTGAATTACTTGCAACAATATCACCTAATGACAGTACTGCAATATCTGAGGTTCCACCACCAATATCGATTACCATGTTACCTTTTGGTTGGAAAATATCCATTCCGGCACCAATGGCGGCAACTTTAGGTTCTTCTTCTAGATAGACCTTACCACCACCTGATTTTTCAGCAGCTTGAATAATTGCTTTTCTTTCGATATTAGTAATATTTGTTGGTGCACAAATCATAGTTTTAGGTTTAGACATAAAACCTTTAACATTTAATTTATTAATAAAGTAAGTTAGCATTTTTTCAGTTACATCAAAATCTGAAATTACACCATCTTTTAGAGGTCTAATTGCTCGGATGTTACTAGGCGTTCTACCTACCATACGGTAAGCTTCTGAGCCCACTGCCAATACTTTGTTAGTTTGAACATCAATTGCCACTACTGATGGTTCATTTAAAACTATTCCTTTTCCTGTTACATATATAAGAACGTTAGCTGTTCCCAAATCGATGCCAATATCTTTTGCCATCATTGTTCCTCCTGAGTATTATCTTTCATTATTAATATCTTGTTTAATTTTATCTAAATTGATTTTGCTATTTTCATCAATGTTTACACGTCTTACTTTAGCGCCTAATTTAACTAGCTTATTATGGAAATCATAATATCCACGATCTAAGTATTTAAGATTTCTAACTTGAGTAATTCCATCCGCAACTAATCCGGCTAATACTAAAGCTGCACCAGCACGTAGGTCTGTAGCCGCAACCTCAGCGCCACTAAAACTAGTTGGGCCCTCTAAAACCGCGCTACGGCCATGTATTTTATATTTTGCATTCATTCGACGTAATTCTTCCAAATGCATAAAACGATTTTCAAATACATTTTCAGTTAACATGCTAATTCCATTTGCAGCTAACTGAAGGACGCTCATCTGTGGCTGCATATCAGTAGGAAAACCGGGATAAGGTAAAGTTTCAACATTAGTTGGCTTTAATTGCTTAGGACCAATTACTTGGATTCCCTCTGGCTTAACTTTTACCATCGCACCCATTTCTTTTAATTTAGCTATTAAAGGTAAATTGTAAGCAGCATCAGCATCTTTAACTAAAACATCACCATTAGTCAAAGCAGCAGCAACCATAAAGGTCCCCGCTTCGATTCGATCTTGTAAAACGTTATGTTCTACACCATGCAAGCTAGAAACACCTTCAATGGTCATCGTATTAGTTCCGGCACCAGATATTTTAGCACCCATAGCATTTAAGAAGTTAGCTAAGTCAACAATTTCTGGTTCCATTGCAACATTTTTGATAGTAGTTTTTCCGTCGGCTAAAGTAGCTGCCATCATAATGTTTTGAGTAGCTCCAACACTTGGAAAATCTAAATAAATATTACTACCCTTTAAGCCTTCTTTTGCAAAAGCTTCTACATAACCATCATGTTGCTCTATTTTAGCTCCCATGGATTCAAAACCTTTAAGATGTAAATCAATTGGTCTAGATCCAATTGCACAACCACCAGGTAATGCAATCTTGGCATGTCCCATTCTAGCTAATAAAGGTCCCATTACTACGATTGATGCGCGCATTTTAGAAACATATTCAAATGGAGCCTCAGTAGAAATATTGTTTGAAGCATCCATAGTCATTGAATTATTTTCACTATCAAAGTCAACGTCAATATTTAAAAATTTCAATACTGAACGCATAGTATAAACATCTGATAGTCTCGGTACATTATTTAAATGAACAAGTTGATTTTCAGCGAGTATAGATGCTGCCATTATCGGTAACACTGCATTTTTTGAGCCTTCAATATTTACACTACCATGCAAGCGATTACCGCCTTCAACAATTATCTTTTTCAATGGTAAACCTCCTAGATGTATACACCTCAAATTTGATTAAATAAATCGTGAATTTCATAAAGTAACGTTATAAAAAAAGAAGCACATAAATAGCCTAAAGCTACTGATAACATAATTATTAGCGCTTTAAACTGTGGTTCATGCATTCTTAGAAATTTTTCCAAGTGCAAATCTACAATACACCAAAATGCAATAAAGATAAAAAATAAATAACATACAATATTTAAGATTATTTTTAAGTTAGAATAAAGCATAAAATACCTCTTTAATAACCTATACTATAACACAAAATGGCCTTTTTGTCTGTTATGTAAAATGAAAAAAGCTTCCACAATAAGTGTGGAAGCTTTTTATTAGTGTTTAGAAATATTGATTCGGTTAATCGCTCTTTGCAAAGCAATTTGACTACGTCTTAAAGTAGCATCGTCATGTTTTTGACGTGCTTCTTCAATTCTACGTTGAGCTCTTTCACGTGCTTTATTAGCACGTTCAACATCAATATCTTCTTGTTTTTCGGCACTGTCAGCAATAATTGATACGTTATTGTTAGAAAATTCTATAAAACCACCGTTAACAGCAATTTCATCAGTATTTTCACCGTATTCAACTTTTGCTATATCTACTTCTAGCGAAGCAATAACCGGAACGTGATTAGGCATGATTCCTAATTGACCACTTTTAGTCTTAACAACAACTAAATCGGCAGATTCACGTTCATATACCTTACCATCAGGAGTAACGATACTAACGGTTAAAACTGAACTGTTATCAGCCAATCAGAACCCTCCTTAGTTGTTTGCAGCTTGCTTCATTTTTTTAGCATTTTCTACAACGTCTTCAATAGGACCACAATTTCTAAAGGCATCTTCTGGAAGATCATCATACTTACCTTCTAGAATAGCTTTAAATCCAGCAACAGTTTGGTCAACTGGAACATATTTACCAGGTAAACCAGTAAATTGTTCAGCAACACTGAAACTTTGTGATAGGAAGAATTGAATACGACGAGCACGACCTACGACAGTCTTTTCTTCGTCAGACAATTCATCCATACCTAAAATAGAAATAATATCTTGTAATTCACGATATCTTTGTAGTTCTTGTTGTACAGCTGTAGCAACTTTATAATGTTCTTCACCAACAATTGAAGGATCAAGTGCAGATGAAGTAGATGCTAATGGATCAACGGCTGGATAAATACCTTGTTGAGTCAAGGAACGTTCCAAGTTGGTAGTTGCATCCAAGTGAGCAAATGTAGTTGCAGGAGCAGGGTCGGTATAATCATCGGCTGGAACGTAAACTGCTTGAATAGATGTAATAGCACCCTTCTTAGTAGAAGTAATACGTTCTTGCAATTGACCCATTTCAGTAGCCAATGTTGGTTGGTAACCAACGGCTGATGGAATACGACCTAGCAAGGCTGAAACTTCTGAACCAGCTTGAGTAAATCTGAAAATGTTATCAATAAATAATAGCACATCAGTACCGACTTCGTCACGGAAGTATTCAGCAAGAGTCAAACCTGTCAAGGCAACACGCATACGTGCACCAGGTGGCTCGTTCATTTGACCATATACCATGGCGGTCTTTTCAAGAACACCTGACTCTTTCATTTCAAAGTACATATCGTTACCTTCACGAGTACGTTCACCAACACCGGTGAAGACTGAGATACCGTTATGACCTTGAGCAATATTATGGATTAATTCTTGAATTAAAACAGTTTTACCAACTCCGGCACCACCGAATAATCCAACTTTACCACCACGAATATATGGTGCTAATAAATCAATTACCTTAATACCAGTTTCAAGGATTTCAGCAGATGGGTTCAATTCATCATACTCTGGAGCATCTCTATGAATTGGCCAACGTTCTGCATCTTTATCAAATTCTGGGCCACCATCAATTGTTTCACCAAGAACGTTAAATACACGACCTAAAGTATCATCACCTACTGGTACTGAAATTGGTGATTCAGTGTTTTCAACTTCCATACCACGACGTAAACCATCAGTTCCGTCCATGGCGATAGTTCTAACAACACCGTCACCTAATTCAATAGCAACTTCGGTAATTAAATCTTCGTTTTCACTTTTCTTAACTTTAAGAGCAGTGTTAATATCAGGTAATTTAACGTCCGTTGGGAATTCAACGTCAACGACTGGTCCAATAACTTGTACAATTTTACCAGTACTCATTTTCGTTAATTCCTCCCATCATATTAGTGCTTCAAGGCTTCTTGACCACCAACAATTTCAGTAATTTCAGTGGTAATAGCAGCTTGACGAGCACGATTGTATCGTAATTCCAATGAAGATATTAAATCATTAGCATTATCTGAAGCAGACTTCATAGCAGAAGAACTAGAAGAATGTTCAGCAGTTTTAGCATCTAAAATAGCTCCAAATACTAAACTTTCAGCATATTGAGGTAATACAACATCTAAAACAGCTGATTCATCAGGTTCGATGTCATATTCAGCATTGATTTCAGCTGGTTTAATATCATTGCTTGCGTCTTCTTTAAACGCTTCACTATCCATTGGCAACATTTTTTCTGCCCTAAATGTTGAAGATACTCGATTAACAAAGTGGGTATAACAAACATAAAGTTTGCTAAATACACCATCATCATACATAGAAGTTACTGTCTTAACGATTTCTTGTATTTCCTTAAAAGTAGGAACATCGGATACATCATTATATTCATAAGCAACATTTGCACCACGCTTCTTATAAAAATCAGCACCATTGCTACCTACTGCAAGAATAATATAATCATCTTCGTTAGGAGTGTGTTCTTTTATGAAATTATTTGTCTCACGAATAACATTACTATTATAACTTCCAACCATTCCACGATCAGAAGTAACAACTAGATATGCTGTTTTCCCATTCTTTTGGGAGTTTGCATTACTTGAGGAATTTAAACTATCTAACAAATGAGACTGAGCTAAATGCATTACAACAGCTTTAACACGAGAAACATATTCCTCATAAGCAACTGAATGCTTTTGAATCTGACTCAACTTAGAAGTTGAAACCATTTGCATCGCAGTCGTAATTTGACGTGTATTCTTAGTTGATGCAATACGATGTTTAACATCATTAATAGATTCAGCCATTAGTTCTCACCATCCTTCAAGCTAGTTATTTTTTTGTTCTTTTTCAGTTGACTTACTTGGTTGAAAAGTTTGTTCAAATGCATGAACAGCTTCATCCATCTTATCAATATCTGGTAATTTACCAGTGTTTACGATTTGATCTAATAGGTCTCTATGAGAACCATCAAAGAATGCAAATAGTTCACTTTGGTAACGTGCGATATCGTCAATTGAAACTTTATCTAAGTATCCATGTGTTAAGCAATACAAGATAAGAACTTGTTTTTCAACTGGTAGTGGTGAATGTAGTGGTTGTTTTAATACTTCCACAGTACGAGCACCACGATTTAATTTAGCTTGAGTAGCTTCATCCAAATCAGAACCAAATTGAGCAAAGGCTTCTAATTCGTGATATGAAGCTAAATCAAGTCTTAAGGTACCAGCAACTTGCTTCATAGCTTTAATTTGCGCATCCCCACCAACACGAGATACGGAAGTACCCGCATCAACCGCTGGACGAGTTCCTGAATAGAACATGTCTGAGTTCAAGAAGATTTGTCCATCAGTAATGGAAATAACGTTTGTTGGAATATAAGCAGAAACATCACCAGCTTGAGTTTCAACAATTGGTAAAGCAGTCATGGAACCGCCACCCAATTTGTCTGACAATTTAGCAGCACGTTCAAGTAAACGTGAATGAGTATAGAAAATATCACCAGGATATGCTTCACGACCAGGTGGTCTACGAAGAATAAGTGATAATTCACGGTAAGCATTAGCTTGTTTTGTTAAATCATCGTAAACGATTAAAACATGCTTACCTTTATTCATAAAGTATTCACCCATAGCAGCACCAGCATATGGAGCAATGTATAACAATGGAGCAGGTTCAGCAGGACCAGCTGATAATACGATTGTATAATCCATTGCACCATATTTTTCTAGTGTTGAAACTTGTGAACGTACAGTTGAATCTTTTTGACCAATAGCAACATAAATACAAATCATGTCTTGATCTTTTTGATTCAAAATAGTATCTACGGCAATTGAAGTCTTACCAGTTTTTCTGTCACCAATGATTAACTCACGTTGTCCACGACCGATTGGAACTAATGAGTCAATCGCTTTAATACCTGTTTGTAATGGTTCAGAAACACTTTGTCTGTCCATGATACCTGGAGCCTTTTTTTCAATTGGTTGAGTATTTGATGTTGAAATATCACCTTTACCATCAATAGGTTGTCCTAAAGCATTGATGGTTCTACCAACCATAGCATCGCCCACAGGAACTTCCATGATTTTACCGGTACGTTTTACAGTATCGCCTTCACGGATTCCATCAAAATCACCTAAAACAACAATACCAACATCATTGCTTTCAAGGTTTTGAGCCATACCAAAGACGCCATTATCAAATTCAAGTAATTCGCCAGACAAGGCGTTATCTAACCCATGAGCACGAGCAACACCATCACCAACATAAGTAACAGTACCTGTTTCTTCAACAGATAACTCGTCTTTATAACCAGCTAATTGTTGCTTGATTAGAGCACTGATTTCCTCAGCTTTAATGCTCATAAAAGTTTCACCTCTTTGATAGAATATTGTTAATTCAATAGAAGTTTCTTGATATTAGATATCTTTGTCTTAACGCTTCCATCAAAAATAACATTTGATGATTTAACTACTAAACCACCAATTATGCTTTGATCTACTTTGCAGTTAAAAATAACTCTATCAGCATTTACACGTTTGGCAAAAGTTTGAGAAAGATTATTTTTTTGATCATCAGTTAATGGAACTGCACTAATCACATTAGCGTGAACAATTTTGTTTTCTTCATCATACAAAGCTTCAAAATGTTCAACGATTGCTTGTAAAGCATCCACTCTGCCTGCGCCAACTAATACTTTAAGTAGGTTCTTAATGTATTTAGAATCTGCATTATCAATCAAAGGCTTAATTAATTCTTGTTTCTTACTTTCTGGAAAACTAACGTCAGCCAAAACTTGCGATAAGTTAGCATTATCATTAAAGATTTGTTCAATCTGTTTTAATTCAGCATAGCCTGAGTCAAGTTGGCCGTCAGCTTTTAACACTTCAAAAAGTGCTTTTGAATAACGCTTTGCGAATGTGATTTTATCTAGCATTTTGCTTCCCCAACCCTTCAATATAAGAATCAATCAATGCTTTTTGGTCGTCAGCTTTCAATTCTTTTTGAATGATCTTAGAAGCAATTTCAATAGACAAATTTGCCACATCATCTTTGGTGTTTGCTAAAGCATCTTTACGTTCTTGTTCAATTTCTTTTTGAGCAGAATTTTTGATACTTTGAGCATCAGTTCTTGCAGAGTTTACAATTTGTTCACCTTGTTGCTTAGCTGTGTCTTTAGCACGGTTAACAATTGCAGAAGCATCATCTTGTGATTTTGATAAAGCTTCTTGACGTTGAGCAGCTAATTTTTCAGCTTCTTGACGTGATTTTTCTGCAGAATTAATATCATTGGCAATTTTATTAGCACGTTTGTCCATCATTTCGTTTAATGGACCCCAAGCAAAATGCTTGATTAGTAACATTAAAATAATAAAACAAAATGCTGTAAATAAAAGGTTACCAGTGTAAAGTCCTTCTGTTAAAACAAATGGACTACCAAATAACAAATGTGAAAACATCTATCGACACCTCCTTCTATTTGTTATTTTTAAAATAAATTACTTGTTCATTACAAGTAAAGAAATAACAAAGGCAATAATAGGCATAGCTTCAACTAAACCAACACCAATGAACATGTTAGTTCTTAATTCACCAGATAATTCAGGTTGTCTAGCCATACCTTCTAGCATCTTAGAAATAACGATACCATCACCGATACCACCACCGATAGCGGCACCAGCCATAGCGATTCCAGCAGCAATTGCTCCCATAATTAAAATCCTCCTTAGTTATAAATAATCTTATTCCTCAACTTCTATTTTTTGAGAAATATATACAGATGTCAAGGTTACAAATACAAAGGCTTGAATACTACCTAGAAAGACTGAAAAGCCTTGCCAAAGTAGTGTTAAAGGAACAGCAATAACCATGGTAATTGGTCCATGAGAAAAAGCAAAATTCATAATAACACTAAGTAGCATTTCACCAGCGAAGATATTACCAAACAAACGTAACCCTAAAGTTAAGAAGTTAGTAAACTCTTCAAAAATACTAAGTGGTAACCATACCTTAAATGGTTTTAAGTAAGTATTATTAAAATAACTCTTAAAACCAAATTTCGATACTCCCGCAAAGTGAGCCAACATTAATGTCATTAAGGCTAAAGTCATAGTGACAATTGGATCAGCAGTTGGACTCTTTACATAAGAGACATCGTTATAAGTCAATTGGATAAATAATCCTAATTGGTTGGAAACAAAAATGAAGAAAAATAGCACGAATGCATACAAACTAAATGCTCGTGAAGTGTTCTTATCAAGCGAACCCTTAACAATATTATTTGTAAAATCAGCCATCATTTCTAAAGCGTTTTGCTTACCGGTTGGTACTAATTGTAATTTTCGAGATAACACGAACATCAAAATAAATACCACTGCCGATGCAATAACAACAGAAACCATGTTACCAACATTAAAGGTTAATCCAAAAAGCTTAAAAGTAGAAACTGGATCGTTCACAGACTATCACCCCTTTTCGTAACCCCAGTCACTTTACAAAAATGCAAAGCATTAATGGCGTATTTTAATATAAAATACATTGAAATATTACCACCATTCAAAATTAAATTCAAAAGAAAATTAACAAACTTTTAAAAATTAATTACAAATTTGACAAAAAGATAGACAATATTTCTTATATGTAACATACACCATTATAAGCTTTTTTGTAATAGTTAATTGAAAATTAATCTTAATTTTTTATTTAGTACCAAATAAACGGTCACCAGCATCGCCTAGTCCTGGGACTATATAACCATTTTCAAGTTTTTCGTCAAGTGCAGCTGAATATACATCGATACTTGGATGAGCTTTTCTCAATGCTTCGACTCCTTCAGGAGCAGCTACTAAACAAACAAATTTAATATTTTCTTCAGCTACGCCACGTTTTACTAAGGCATCAATGGCCATGATTGCAGAGCCACCAGTTGCTAGCATTGGATCAACCACAAATATTTGACGTTTTTCAATATCACTTGGTAACTTCACAAAATATTCATGGGGTTCGAAAGTTTCTTCATCACGATACATACCAATATGACCAACTTTAGCTGCTGGAATTAAATCTAAAATTCCATCGACCATCCCAATTCCCGCACGAAGAATTGGAACAATTGCAACTTTTTTTCCAGATAAGCACTTCGAATTAGCTGTTCCCATTGGAGTTTCAATTTTAATGTCTTCCAATGGCATATCTCTTGAAACTTCAAAAGCTAGTAATGTAGAGATTTCGTTAACAACTTCACGAAATTCTCTAGTTCCACAATTTTTATCTCTTATAATTGTTAGTTTGTGTTGAATCAACGGATGATTCATAACTTGGAATTTGCCCAAATCTAAACACTCCCACTATATTTTTATTTTGCTAAAGGATGTGCATCTGTTAAAGAACGAACATCTTTTTTTATTTTTTCAATAACTTGTTCGTTATCATAATTTTCAATTGCATCAATAATTAACTTAGCAACTTTACGAGAATCATCTTCATTAAATCCACGTGATGTTATAGCTGGTGTACCTAAACGTAAACCACTAGTAACAAATGGGCTTCTTTGTTCATTAGGAATAGCTTCTTTATTAGTAGTTATCATAACTTCATCTAACAAGTTTTGAACTTCTTTACCACTTAAACCAGTATCAGTTAAATCTAATACCATCAAATGATTATCAGTTCCGCCAGAAACCACTTTAATATGTTCAGAATTTTTAAATTCTTCCGCCATAGCTTTAGCGTTCTTAATAACTTGTTCACAATATGTCTTAAATTCATGTTGTAAATCTTCAAAGAAACAAGCAGCTTTAGCAGCAACTACATGTTCTAAAGGACCACCTTGAGTTCCTGGGAATAAAGCTGAATTTATTTGTTTAGCATATTTGGATTGAGATAAAATCATTCCACCACGTGGTCCACGTAATGTTTTGTGCGTAGTGGTTGTAACTACATCAGCAATGCCAATTGGACTTGGATGTAAACCAGTTGCTACTAATCCAGCAATATGGGCCATATCGACCATCAAATAAGCGCCTACTTCATCAGCAATCGCTCTAAATTTATGCCAGTCAATAGTTCTACTATAAGCTGATGCTCCAGCTACAATCAGTTGTGGTTGCACCTCTTTAGCAATTTTTAAAATTTCATCATAATTCAAATGTTCAGTATCAGGATCTAAACCATAAGAATATGATTGATAAATTTTACCTGAAAAGTTAACTTTGGCGCCATGTGTTAAATGACCACCAGCATTTAAATTCATTCCTAAAATTTTGTCTCCTGGTTTCAAAAAGGCCGCATAAGCAGCTTGATTTGCTTGTGAACCAGAATGTGGCTGAACGTTTGCAAATTCAGCTCCAAATAATTTCTTAGCACGTTCAATTGCTAAAGATTCAGATACATCAATAAATTCACATCCACCATAATATCTACGTTTAGGATATCCTTCAGCATATTTATTGGTGAGTACAGACCCTTGAGCTGCCATAACTGCGTTCGATACAACATTTTCAGAAGCAATTAATTCAATTGTATGCTCTTGACGTTTTTCTTCATTACTAATTGCATTCCATAATTCTGGATCTTTTTGTTTGTAATCGTAATTCATAATAGAGACAACTCCTTAGGATTCATAAGAATTTTAATTTTAGTTAACTTTACTTTGTAAAATGAGTCTGACCAGCAGACTTATTTAAACGATTCATATAAGCTTCACCAATTCCATTAGCATCAAATGATTGCGTTAAAATTGATTTAACTTCAGATTCATCATCAAAATGACGTAGTCCGGCAAATAATAGATGACTTGCTGAATTAACATCTTGACCTAGGCTAAACGTTTCAACATTATCAGGAATGCTAAATTCAGCAATCCTGCTGTCAGTTGCCATCATTCCAACTGGACTATTTTGCTTGCTGGCCCAGACTAAAGCATCAGACCAATCATCTTCATGGTCGATAATATAAACTTGCGCATTTGGTGCATAATGTTTATATTTCATGCCTGGTGCTTTAGGAACTTCATTTTTCGCTACTTTATGATGTTCATCTAAAACAGGACCAATTATTTTAGAAATATCGTCCGAAGTAACTGCTCCTGGTCTTAATATTGCTGGTGTATCAGTTGACATATCTAAAACCGTCGATTCTACCCCAAATTTTGAAGTGCCATCATCTAAGATACCAGCAATCTTACCTTTTAAATCATGATAAACATGTTGAGCAGTTGTTGGACTAGGTTTACCCGATGTATTAGCTGACGGTCCCACAATTGGAACTCCTGCTTCTTTAATTAATTCAAGAGTTACCTTATTGTTAGGGTTTCTAAATGCAGCTGTATCTAGTCCACCAGTAACCGCTTTAGATAAACTACCTGGTTTTAATTTAAAAATAATTGTCAAAGGTCCTGGCCAAAAAGTACTTATTAATTTTTTAGCTGCTTCAGACAATGGTTGTGCATATTTTTCTACCATTTTAATACTGTCTACATGTACTATTAAAGGATTATCACTTGGACGTCCTTTAGCAGCATAAACGCTTTTTACCGCAACCTCGTTAGTAGCATCTGCACCTAATCCATAAACAGTTTCAGTTGGAAAAGAAACTAGATTACCATTTTGAATTTCTTTGGCTGCTTGTGGTAAATCGTTTACTGTATAAATCTTCGTATCCAAAAACTATCACATTCCTTAATCTTGAATTTTAACCATTCTTGGATGATTAGCTAAATCTTGCTTTGTTTCAATCTTAGATAATGGGTTTTTTTGTTTAAAAATATCAACGACCGCATCTTGTTGCTTGAAACCAATCTCTAAATATAAAGTAGAATTTTGTTTAGAAACATCACCCCTTTCAAGTGAGATGCGTTGATACAACTCCAAACCATTATTTTTAGCAAATAAAGCTGTATGTGGTTCGTATTTTACCACACTTTCATCCATATATGGAGTTTCATCACCCGAAATATACGGAGGATTCGAAACAATAATATCAAATTTCGAATTAATGTTTGTAAATAGGTCACTGTGCTTAAAATTAATATCAACATGATTTTTTATTGCATTTTTTTCAGCAACTTCTAGGGCTGCCGATGAAATGTCGCTAGCCCAAACATTCCATTGCGGACGTTGTTGCTTTAAAGCAATCGCAATCGCCCCGCTACCAGTTCCAACATCCAAAACATTTAAAGGTCCATCAGCATTATCATTTAAAATCCAATCTACTAATTCTTCGGTTTCTGGCCTCGGAATTAAAACATTACTATTTACAATTAAATCGTTCCCATAAAAATTAGCTTTTCCAATGATATATTGTGCCGGTTCTCCATTTATAAACCGGTTGATATCAGTTTGAAATTGTTTCAATTCATTTTCAGGCATAATTTCACGATAATGCATCAGTAAGTGAACATCATCCCAATTTAAACGTTCCATCATCAAATATTTAGCAGCATCTACGGGTAAGTTTTGTGCCTTTATGCACAAAGAAGCCCTTTTTTGGGCTTCAAAGTAAGTAATCTTATTCATTTTTAAGTTGCTCCAACTTTTTAGCTTGGTCTGAAACAATTAAAGCATCAATAATCGTATCTAATTCACCATTCATAACCTTATCCAATTTATTTAATGTTAAACCAATTCGATGGTCAGTTACACGATTTTGTGGATAGTTATAAGTTCTAATTCTTTCAGAACGGTCACCAGAACCAACTGCCGACTTACGTTCAGCGTTGTATTCACTTTCTTCTTTTTGTTGGTAATAATCATAAACACGTGACTTCAAAACTTGCATTGCTTTCATACGGTTTTGTTGTTGAGAACGTTCATCTTGCATAGCTACTACAATCCCAGTTGGCAAGTGGGTCATACGAACTGCTGATGAAGTTTTGTTAACGTGTTGTCCACCAGCACCAGAAGCACGGTATACATCAGTTTTAATGTCTTTGGGATCAATATCAATATCAACATCTTCAGCTTCTGGCATCACACCCACTGTAGCAGTGGAAGTGTGAATACGACCGGCAGATTCAGTTGCTGGAACACGTTGTACACGATGCGCACCATTTTCAAACTTAAGCTTAGAGTAAACTTTGTCACCTGTAATCATGATAGCAATTTCTTTAAAGCCACCCACTTCAGTGTCGCTTTCGTCAATGACTTGAGTCTTCCAACCTTGGCTTTCAGCATAACGAGTGTACATATTGTATAGATCAGCAGCAAATAAACTACCTTCATCCCCACCAGCAGCACCATGAATTTCCATGATGATATTTTTATCGTCATTAGGGTCTTTAGGTAGTAACATAATTTTAATTTTTTCTTCTAAATCAGCTTTTTCAGTTTCTAGACTACTAATTTCATCTTTAACCATTGATTCCATTTCAGAGTCTAGTTTTTCTTCAAGCATTTCTTTATTGTCATCTAGTTGTGAAGTAACATCTTTATATTTATTGTAAGCTGCTACTACATCACGCAAGCTTCCTTCTTCTTTAGAAAGCTTCATGAATCTTTTGGTATCCGCAATAACTTCTGGATCACTAATTAATTCATTTAATTCGTCATAGCGGTCAACTACTGATTGTAATTTTTCAAAAATTTCATCCATAATTAGTTAATCTCCTTATTTATTTAATGAATCAAAATCTGGATTGAAGTAATGTTTACGACAAACAGGGTAATAAGATTCATTACCACCCACTTGAATTTGTTCACCCTCATACACAGGTGCATTATCATGAAAACGTAAGTTCATGATTGCCTTATGTCCACAAAACCAACAAATTGTTTTCATTTCTTCAATTTTATCTGCATATAATAATAAATATTTTGAACCTTCAAATAAATTATTTTGAAAATCATTTTTTAAACCAAACGCCATTACTGGAATATTAAGTTCATCCACGATTTTAGCTAACTCTAATACATTTTTCTTACTTAGAAATTGTGCTTCATCAACTAAAATACAGCTTGCTTGTGGGTCCAATGATTGAACCATTTCAAAACAATTATCTTGGTCACTGATTGAATGCGCCTTTCTGCTAAGTCCAACTCGTGAAGCTACTACATCATGTTCTTCTCGAGTGTCTAAAGCACTAGTCATAATGATAACTGACTTTCCTTGTTCCTCATAGTTGTGAGCAACTTTAATGATTTCAATTGTCTTACCACTATTCATTGCTCCGTAACGATAAAATAGCTGAGCCATCTAAAAACTCACTTTCTTCATTTAATTTTCATACTCTATTATAGCGAATTTAATAAACAATTTCGATAGTGGTTTAAACATTCAGTCCTTAAGCCTAACTTATCTATTAAATTATTCATTTATAATGTTATTTAAAGATATATCCAATGAAAGTATGGTAAAATTTTCTATTATAATTATCGTAAATAAAGGGAGTCTTTTAAAATGTCAATTCGCAGTGGTATTGCAAGTTTTGCCGGTAAATCTTCTTACTGGTTCTTACACACTTTTTTGCATGGAGGTAGTTCCTTACCTGGTAAAATAACTACTAAAATCGATCCAAATATTTTATCACACTTAGGTAAGAACTATGATGTAATTGTAATAACGGGTACGAATGGAAAAACACTAACTACCGCCTTAACCGTTCAAGTATTAAAGCAAAAATACCCTAACATCTTAACCAATCCTTCTGGCTCAAATATGGAACAAGGTTTAGTTACAACTTTTTTAAAAGCTAAAAATCCTAAAACCGGACGTAATTTAGCAGTCTTAGAAGTGGATGAAGCTAATGTGATTAAATTAACAAAATATATTAAACCTATTGCTTTCGTGTTTACTAATATCTTTCGTGACCAAATGGATCGCTATGGTGAAATTTACACTACCTATCAAAAAATCATTGACGGTGTAAAACTAGCCCCAAATGCTACCATTATTGCGAACGGTGACGCTGCTATCTTTAATTCTGTCGATTTACCAAATCCAAAACTATTTTATGGATTTAAAAATGGAAGTGACGAAGATGATATCAAAGCAAAGCCTAATACTGACGGCGTCTTATGTCCTAACTGTCAAAATATTGTGCACTATCGTTACATTAGTTATGCCAACTTAGGTAAATATTTCTGTCCTAACTGTGGATTTGAACGTCCTAAGCTAGACTTTGCCTTAAACAAGATTAATGAATTAACCCCGGAATCATCCACTTTTGAAATTAATAATCAAAAAATCAAAATTGACATTGGCGGTGTTTATAACATTTATAATGCACTTGCTGCTTATTCCGTTGGTAAATTTTTAGGCGTTGAAGATAACAAAATTGCTCAAGCATTCACTAGTAATGAACGAGTTTTCGGACGTCAAGAAAAAATAAATGTTCATGGTAAAGATGTTACTTTAATTTTAGTTAAGAATCCCGTCGGCTTAAATCAAGTCATTGACATGATTTCATCCGATAAACATAAATTTTCATTTATCGGATTATTAAACGCCAACTATGCTGATGGAATTGACACTAGCTGGATTTGGGACGGTGATTTTGAACGCCTGCCAAATATGAACATTAAAAAATATATTACTGGTGGAGAACGTTATAAAGACATCACATTCCGTCTCAAAGTTGCTGGTGCCCCGTCAGAAATCCACGAAATAGAACCTAATTTAGATAAAGTAGTAGAAAAGATAAAAGATGTTCCTACTGAAAAAGTCTATATTTTAGCAACGTATACTGCCATGCTAAAATTGCGTAGTATTTTTGCCAATAAAGGTTACATTAAAGGAGGTATGGAATAATGCAATATGAATTGAACATTGCTCATTTATATGGTGATTTAATGAACACTTATGGTGACTTAGGTAATATTTTAGTTTTAAAATATTATGCAAAACAAATGGGCGTCAAAATTAATTCAAAAGTCGTAAGTCTAGATGAAGACTTTAAAGCTGACGACTATGACATTGCCGTATTTGGCGGTGGACAAGATTTTGAACAAGTAATTGTTTCTAAAGATATCCAAACTAAAAAAGCGGAATTAATTAAATATATTGAAAGCGACGGCTGTCTATTAGCTATCTGTGGTGGTTTTCAACTATTAGGTCATTACTATATTGACGCTAAAGGTGATAAAATTCCCGGAATTGGAGCTTTAGATCACTATACTGAACCCCAAGACAATAATCGTTTTATTGGTAATATTTTAATTAAGAATCCGGAAAACGGTGAAGAATATCATGGTTTTGAAAATCATCAAGGTGTTACCCATCTTGGTAAAAACGAAAAGCCATTGGGTATGGTTGAAAAGGGCTATGGTAATAATGGTCAAGATCATACTGAAGGAGCAATTTACAAAAACGTTTACTGCACATACTTTCATGGACCCATCTTAGCACGTAACGGTAATTTAGCTAAAAACATTTTAATGGAAGCGCTAAAACGTAAATATCCAGACCAAGATTTAAGTAAACCAGCTAGTCTTGAAGTCCCAGCTTCATACTAAAAAAGAGTGCGAAATCATTTCGCACTCTTTTATTTTAATCATTTAAAAAACTATCAATTATTTCTGCACGATAAGTCATGTATTTTTCATTAGGTGCTTTTGGATGAATTCGATTCGATAAGAAAATCAGTGCCTGCTTCAGTTTCGGTTTAATAACAATAAAAGTTCCCGTATAACCACCTTGCCAAATGTAAGTTTGACCGTGCTTATCTTTATCAATCGCCCAGCCAAAACTGCGTCCTAAACTTCCATTAATTGTTTGGTCTTCAAATAATTCATCAACTAAGTTAGGCGAAATAATTCCATTATTTTGGGGATTAATTAGCCATTTAACATATTTAATTAAATCATCAAGTGAGCTAAATAAGCCAGCCGAACCACAGTCTGCTTGCAAAATATTGGCTTTAGGGTCATCAACTACGCCTTGTAATAAGCCTTTATCTGGTGTGACCTCAGTTGGCACACATTGACTTTTTTCTAAAGGATTAAATGAACTATCAAACATATTTAGTGGTTCCAACACTCGCCTTTTAATTAAAGTTTGAATACTTTGTCCAGTAATTTTCTTAGCAATCAAACCTAAGAAAATAAAATTAGTATCACTATAGTTCATTTTACGGTTGATATCTTTACCAACTTTCAGGTTCAATAAAGCATCGATTAGTTCGTCATGGTTTAACTCATTACGGTGCGGAATATATCCTTCAATTCCCGAAGTATGCGTAATTAAATTTCTAATCGTAACCAATGGATATTTCCACTCTGGCAAATATAAACTGATTGAGTCATTAATAGCTAAACGTCCCTGTTCCGCTAATTGTAAAATAGCTGGAACTGTCCCCACTACCTTAGTTAAAGAAGCCAAATCGTAAATTTGATTTTCTAGCAATGGTTGTGGACTCGGCACCCATTGTTTATCGCCTAATACTCCAGACTTAATTTGCGTATTATCAATAAATGCATATGTAACCCCTGGTACAATTTTGTTTTCCACTAATTTATTAATTAATTCTAATGTATGTGTAAATTCCATCTTTTAATCACCTTGTTTATATTTTAAATTAAGTGTAAATAAAAAAGCAATCTTTTTCAGATTGCTTTTAATTATTTCAAGTCATTACCGATAAATTGTGAATTATATAGGTCAGCGTAAAAACCGTTTTGTTGCATTAATTGATCATGATTACCAGTCTCAATAATTTGACCATGATTCATTACAATAATATTATCAGCATCCCTAATCGTTGATAAACGATGGGCTACCACAAAACTAGTTCGACCTTGAATTAATTTATCCATTGCAGCTTGAATTAATGATTCAGTTCTAGTATCCACAGAACTCGTAGCCTCATCTAAAATAAGTAGTTCTGGATTAGATAAAAAGGCACGGGCAATAGTTAACAATTGACGTTGTCCCTGTGAAATATTAGATGCACTTTCATTAAGAATTGTGTTATAACCGTCAGGTAACTTTTTAATGAAAGTATCAGCATGGGCTTCTTTAGCTGCAGCATAAACTTCATCATCAGTTGCTGAGGCACGTCCGTATTTAATATTATCAAAAATAGTACCTGTAAATAGCCAACTATCTTGTAATACCATCCCAATGCGTGAACGTAATTCTGGGCGACTCATATCACGAGTATCCACACCGCTAAAACGAATCGAACCAGCTTTAATGTCATAAAATCGTTCTAGTAAATTAATAATCGTAGTTTTACCAGCTCCAGTAGGTCCTACGATAGCTACGGTGGTGCCCTTTTTAACTGATAAATTAAAATCCTTAATTAAAGGTACCGCTGGTTCATAGTTAAAGTTCACATTATCAAAAGTTACTTCATCATCAGTTTCAATGGCTGGAACGTTAGCTAGATTATCATCCATTTCAGGTTCATCTAGTATTTTAAAAATACGTTCACTAGATGCAATTGTTGATTGAATTGTATTAGTTAAATTAGCTAGATTACTAATGGGTTGATTGAACATATTAGTGTATTGTAAAAAGGCTTGAACATTACCTAGTGAAATACTACCATGTGCAACTTGAATCCCACCGATAATTGCTACAAATACGTAGTTAAGATTTTTAACAAAGTTCATCAAAGGAAAGATGAAACTAGAAATAAATTGAGCTTTCCAAGCAGCTCCGTAATATTTTTCATTTTGCGTTTCAAATTTATCAATTGCTTCTTCTTCACGATTAAAAGTTTTAATAATATTATGACCAGCAAAAGTTTCTTCAACTTGACCATTTACAGTTCCCAAATGTTTTTGTTGTTTACTAAAGTATCGTTGTGAACGTGGTGTGATTAATCCAACAATAATTGCTATCACTGGTAAAGTTGCTAAGGCAACCAAAGTTAGCGTTAGACTAATTGTAAACATCATGTATATAACACCAAAGAATAACATGATACTGGTAATAAATTGTGTTAAATTAGTCTGTAACATCGTGGAGATATTATCCATATCATTAATCATTCTGGACATAATATCACCGTTAGAAGTTTTATCATAATATGAAATTGGTAGACGTTGCATTTTTGCTTTAAAGTCTTTACGTAATTGATAAACTACCTTTTGTGAAATATACGTCATAATGAATTGCTCGGCAACGTTAAACAAGGCACCAATAATATATAGAATAGCAACTACTAATAAGATATGTCCAACCGCACTAAAGTCAATTGGAATGCTACTTAATTTAATTCCACGTTGGTTAGCCATGTAACCCTTAGTAACACCATTATAAATTTCAGTCGTAGCATTACCTAAAATCTTAGGCGTCACAATTTGTAGTATAACTGCCACGATTGATAGTACAATCACAAACGCTACGCCCCATAACCAAGGACGCATATATTTAACTAAGCGCCAGGTTGCTTTCCAAAAATTATCAGGTTTTCTCTTCTTAGCATTATCATTATCCATTATTAGCACCTCCCTTTTTAAGTTGTGAGTCTAAAATGGCACGATAGACTGGATTATTATTAGCTAGTTCATCGTGAGTGCCAGAACCGACTAATTTTCCATCACGCAATACTAGAATTAAATCAGCGTTAGCAACGGTTGAAATTCTTTGCGCTACGATTAAAGTGATTGCGTTTTGAATTTTTGCATTTTTATTCAAAGCCATTCTCAACTCTGCGTCAGTCTTAAAGTCTAGTGCTGAAAAGGAATCATCAAAGATATAAACGGAGGCGTTTTTCAAAATAGTTCGCGCAATTACTAGCCGTTGCTTTTGACCACCGGAGAAGTTATTACCATTTTGTTCAACCGGTGCATCTAGACCACCAATTTCATCGTTTACAAACTCATCGGCTTTGGCTACTTTTAAAGCCTCCCAAATTTCATCGTCAGTGGCATGCTCATTTCCATACTGCATGTTTTCTCTAATCGTTCCAGTAAATAGAACGGCTTTTTGTTGCGTAATAGAAATATTACGGTGTAACTCGGCTTGACTAATGTTTTGGATGGGTAAGCCATTTAATTTAATTTCACCACTAGTAACGTCATATAAGCGTGGTACTAAATTAACTAATGAAGATTTACCAGAACCGGTTTCTCCAATAATGGCAACCGTTTGACCACGTTTAGCACTAAAGTTAATATCTTCCAAAGCTAAATGATTGTCTTGACCATATTTAAAATTAACATGCTCAAACGATAAGCTACTTTCTTTATCAGCTAGGTTTTGGTTTCGATCATCTTCTGGATCTTTAATTGAAGTTTCTACTTCTAATACTTCATTGATACGTTTAGCAGAAGCACTAGCTCGCGGAATAAAAACAAACATAAATGATAACATCATGAAACTAATTAAAATTTGTGTTGCATACGTCATAAAAGCAACTAGATTACCTACTGCTAAGGCGTTATTAGAAATCATTTTGGCACCGAACCATACAATTCCAACATTCGTACCACTTAAAATTAAAGTCATAATTGGAAACATCAATGAAACAATCATAAAAACTTTTATTCCATTACTAGCATAGTTACGGTTTTGTCCGTCAAAACGCTGTTGTTCATATTTATCACGGTTAAAAGCACGAATAACCCGAACACCCGTTAAACCTTCACGAAAAATTAAGTTCAACTTATCAGTTTTACTTTGTAATTTTTTAAATAATGGCCCTGCAAAGGACATAATAATAACTACTACAATTGCTAGAACAATTAATGATACAAAGAAAACAATGGTTAATCGTGGGCTCTTGATAAATGCTAATGAGATTGCACCAATAAGCATGATTGGTGACATAAACATCATTCTTAAAACCTGAATCATAACATTTTGGATTTGCACTACATCATTAGTGTTACGTGTAATTAGTGATGCATCCCCAAACTTATCTAAATCTTGATCCGATAGATACATAATCTTGCGATACATAGCACTACGAATCTTTTTACCCATTTTTTGCGATTGAGTCGCTGCAAAGTAAATATTTCCAGCAGCTGCTAAAACTCCAATCATTGCCACAAATAACATCTTGAAACCTTCGCTCCAAATGTAACCAATATTATTTTTAGCAACTCCATTATCAATAATGTTGGCAGTCACCGTGGGTAAATACAAATCGCAAGCAACTTGTACAATTAAAAAAAGAACTGCAGCAATTACCGCACTCCATACTAAATATTTTTTGGATAATTTAAGCAAATATCGTCACTCCTTACTTATATATATTTTAAATAAACGTAATAGCCATTATATACTTTAATAATTTGCTTGAAAAGTATAAACTCTACTTGTGAATATTAAACACAACTAACGGGGGTAACATCATGAGCAGTAACTCTGACACGATTAGTAATATTTTATTCTATATTCAAAAAAATCCAGAAAAAGCTATTTTTAAAAGTGGTCAATATAAAAATTCCATACAAATCTTTATTCCCGACGATATTAAAATAGGTAACACTAATTTATTCTTTCCAAAAAGCAGGCTACGTGTCAATCGCATGAATACTGACTTCATGGAAAATAATAACGACTTAATTAACTATTTTTACAATTTAACTAACGATGAAGAAAATAATTACACCGAAGTTTGGGTAACCACTGGCCATATTATTAATCACCATAAATTCATCATTGATTTATCATTTGAATAAAATAAAAAGGTCTGCCGAAGCAGACCTTTTTAGAGATTGGGTATACTGGGCTCGAACCAGTAAATTGCGGATTCAGAGTCCGCTGCCTTACCAATTTGGCGAATACCCAATAAATATTACAATAAATATATTAAACTTAAATAAATATACTGTCAAATTTTTATTCAATATATAATTGAATTGACATTCGTCACTATCTTATATATAATATTGGTGTATTGTTTTATAGTTATTGCCCACTGGTCAAACTGGTTTAAGACGTCGCCCTCTCAAGGCGGAGTTATGGGTTCGAGCCCCATGTGGGTGATTCATACTAAAAAGCACTTAGCATATTGCTAAGTGCTTTTTTCGTTTCACTAGTAACTTAGAGCAAAGTAATAACATTTACGCCACTGCTTATTTAAACTTTTCACAGTTATGGTTTTCATACTACCTGACAGCGGATCATTATAGAAGAATACGCGACGATTGAAACCAACAATAATAATTGGAACAATCACATCATCATTATTTTTAATCCACAGCATAGTTGGACGATTACGCAATAGCTTACTTCTAACTCTTCGAAAAGACTTATTAGTTAAATCTTTGTAAGAACCCTTCAAGTTAACAAACAATTTAAAGAAGTGTTGGGGTGTATATATGAAATGACTATACTGACTAACATTCATATACTTATTAAAAGTATCCATATCAATATCTATTCCCGCAAAATTCAACATCATTTTAACCGCGCAAAAATACATTTCAGTATCATTAGTTTGGCTTTTTAGAGGTTCTAAGTTCAAGCGACGATAATTGTTACGTATAAATTTAAAAGGTACCCACCCCGCTCCATTAATCGAATCATCAAAATGAAACCAAGCATGTTTTTTATAAAAGCCCATTTTATTAATCATAAATTCTTTGTTGTTATCCAAGCGTTTAAATGAACGTTTTTCTTTTCTGGATTGGGTCATTTCTTGGAGACACCATTTTTCCATTCTAGAACGTTTTAATTTGATATAAAAAGGCATTAAATTTTCAAATGCTATTTCCTTATTTTTCATGGATTCATCCCTTCAATAACTAAGACGTTATATCATAACATTATAAAACAAATTAATCCCCTAATGGTGAAAAAATCCAATATCATTATAAATCCTTATCACAGCTGAACGGATTACTTTATTTTTTGGCAAAAATATGATAATATTTTTTATATACCTATTTTGGGGTCGTTATGGATTCGACGGGTATAGTTCGAATTCGAATTGCGTTCCGTAGCGGCGTCTACGTAAAAACGTCCAGTTTTTAAATTATAACTGCAAAAAATAATTCAAACAACGTCGCTTTAGCTGCCTAATAAGCAGACAACGACAATCCTCCTAGCTTCGTCTATGAGTTAGATCTGGGTTTTATATAAAGTAGACTTACGCCAACAGCTCCCACCTGAAGTTGTTGGAAGAGACTAATCAGGTTAGCTAGGTATGGTAACCCTGGAATACGGTGTTCTACCTGGTGAAATTTAAATAGTATCCCTATGAGCGTAGATATTCGGATGGCGATATGCTCGGACGCGGGTTCAACTCCCGCCGACTCCATTAGCCAACAAAAAGCTGATATAAAAGGACTTAAAAGTCTTGTTATATCGGCTTTTTTATTTAAAAAAGGTAACAATATAAACACATATAATCAAATACAATGGTAGCCAATATGGTAGCCAAAAATAAAATAATTATCGTTGGGGATTTGGTATAACAAAAGGGATGCTATTTTTTAGCATCCCTTTTGTTATACATTCAAACGTAGTGTTTTTATTACCAACAGATAAAAGTATGAAGTGTCCCCTAAGCTTCATACTTTTTGATGTTATAGTTAGCGATTCTTGCTAACTGCCTTTATTATAATGTTCAAGCCTATATACAAGTTAATATATTCAATTGAAACTTAATTTTGTTTATATTCAAATAATAATTCTAATGGTTTCCAAACATTATGATTAGTAATATCTTTATCATAAAAAGTATTACTATAAACTAATCTATTGCCATCAGGACGAACAAAAGCAAACTTCTTTTCAGGTGCAACTTCTTTAATGTAATCTTTTAAAGCATTAAATTTAGATGTAGAGTAATCATCTATATCGCTATTTTTTCCACCCTTGGTTTCTATGATATAAATTTTTCCATATATATCTTGAACTAAATAATCTGGGAAAAATCCTTCCTTTTTAGCACCATAAGCAATGGAAAAGTATTGATGTCCACGATCTAAACTACGATACCACCATTTAATATTTTCAGACTTTTCTAACCATTCCTCAAGCTGTAATTCAGGACCATATTTTCCAACACAATTAGCTTCTGAATACCCTTGATAAACATTTTTCTTTAAAACTTTTTTCTGTTTTTCCTTATCCATCAAAACTTTATAAGATTCTATTTTAGGAAAAGTGAATGGTACTTCGTCAACCAAATCAGGATTAGCATTGAACAAATTAAGATTATTACTATCCATCTCTTTAGCATCATCACGCAATTTTTTATAATTATTAATTATAAATGATAACAATTCTATATTTTTTAAAGATAGTATTGGGGGTACAAATAATCCCTCTCCACGATTACTAAAAAGTTCAACTAAGATTGCATTAACATCTCTTGGGCTAGATGTGTGAAGGTATTTTTGAATATCTTGTTCTCTATCCAGTAAAGTTAGTCTGTTCTTTTTAATGTCAAATAAACTGTTAACTTCAATGTATTTTACATGGTCGTTTTGAACATCTTTTACTAAATTATTAGATTTACCAATTTTTTGAATAATAAAATCTGAAAATACATAACCTCCGTCCATTAATTTTCTTTTATTAATAGAATTATAATTTTGTTTATCACGAGAAAGATTATATTTTTTCATTAATAAATTCCAATATGAACGGGTAGTTTCTTCAATGGTCATCTTAGATAACTCATTTGACTTTATAGATTTCAAGTGAAAGTCAGGAACATCAGGATTTAAACTATATTGCGCAATACGACAGCTACTTTTATCTTTTAGAACTTCATTGATATAATTTGTATCATTTGAAAAAACAAATGAATTATCTAGTAATTCATTATCATAATGAATTCGTTCAGGCATTCTTCTTATACGTCCAATTGTTTGTAAAGTGAACTCAACTTCCATATTTACACGTAAAGTAACTAATATTTTTGCTCTAGGAGCATCCCATCCAGTTGAAACCGCTTGTTTCATTAATAAGTAGTTAATAGGCGAATTGTTTTTTTCAATGTTTTCAATATTAAAATGATCACCTGATAACCAACGGGCAACTTGTTCTTCTTGTTGCCCAATGTCTTTTAAATAATCTTCTATACTTCCAATCAATTCTCCTCGAGCTTTCATGTATTCTTTATTTCTAGAACCACTCTTTTCGTCCGGAAGTTGTATAAGAACAAGCGGATTGATGTCTTTATTAATTTCCTGGTAAGCCTTTTTAATTTCACGACGTTTTTCGTCTGCTAAATCTAAAAAGTAACTAACCGGATTAGATACGTTATCTCCTTCATTAGCTCCAATATTCAAAATAACAGACCTAGTAATCATACCTTGACGAATAACATCTTCATCATCTACTTGAACTAGTTCATATGCTTCGCCCTTGGACTGTGGTGTAGCAGAAGTTCTAATGATTTTATCTGCAGAAAATGAGTCAATGAAAGTTTGAGTATTCGCATTACGATTTCTGTGTTCTTCATCAACAATTACTACAAAGTGAATGTTATTATAATGTGCTTCTGAAATTCTTTCAAAAACATTGGCTACCTCTCCATCCCTAGTAGCTATATTACCTTTTTTTGTAACCTGTTCCCAATTAATAAAAGTTACCGAATTATTATCAAACCCATTTGTTAAAGCATCTTGAAGCATTTGTGGCTTTACTAAACTAGATTTATTTAAAGCACTTCTATATGATTGTTCTTCTAATTCACCGTTTCCTGGAGTAAGCCAAACAAAAGCATACTCATAGTCATTAGGATTATTTTTAATAATGGAGTCCATTAAAGAAATTAGCATTACGGTTTTACCACTTCCAGTAGGCGATGAAAAAATAGTAGTTTTTTTTGAATTGGGATTAAAGAAAATATTTCTCAGCCTTGTAACTGCCAGTTCCTGAAAATCTTTTAATTCTATACCAATCATAGTCCTGCCTCCTTCATTTCCATTGCAAAAAATGTTTCTGGAATATCTATGATGTCTATGTCAACTAATTCTTTCAATAGTTCACGATTGAGCATCTTATGAGTTTGGCTTCTCATATAAATAGTTGATATTTTTGATAAATCCAGTTTATTTAAGTCATCCCTTTTATTAACTATCGCAATATCTGAACGATTTAAATCAACTCCATGTTTTAACTCTACTAATGCTTTTATATTGCTTAATAATTTTGTTTCTAAATCATCTGTATTTTTATCTATAAAATCTGTCTTAAAATATTTAAGATTCATAGGTACTTCTTTATTAATATTAACCATTCTTTGATAAGTTGTATCAATTACTTCATCATTGTTAGCAAGAATAAATCTATAGTTTCCCTTGTTTTCATTGTTTAGCTCCATAACAGATTCAGCTGTTGTTCCAGAACCTGCAAAGAAATCTAATACATTAACATTTGTTTCCTTACCACTCGTACAAGTTTCTATAAGCTGTTTTATTAAACGTTTTGGCTTTTTACCATTTTTAAATTTAACTCCTCCTTCAGATGAAAGATTCCCACCATCTGAAGAAAAACCTTTCCAAAGGTTTCCCCTTAATGTTCTTTCACCATAACTATTAAAGTAATCATCGGCTGTTCCTATTCTGTCATAATACCTAAAAATTGATACAGGATTGTTATTTTTATTAAGAATTACGTATTTGTTATTTAAACGTTTCACATGATGAGAGCTAAGAGTCGATAAATCTTCACTATTAACACTATTTAATTTATCTCCTATCCTAAAAATTCTTTTAGAAATATCTTCACTATATATCCAATTTTTAACAGTTGAATTAACTTGAATAAGCTTATTTAAACTTGGCATATCTACTTTTAAATGAGCATTTAAAAATTCATTCTTTATCTTTAGTTCACTATTTATTTTGTCAGAAAGGTTAATAATTCCTTTATCAGTATCATCAAACTTAGAGTAATGAGTATCATATCCTAAAACACTATCATATAATGGTCTTTTAATAATTTGGGTATTACCATTGCTATAAGCAAATACAAATTCAGTGGTTTTAACTACGCTTCCATTCATAGCAGCAAATCTTCTAGGACCCGCAACAGCAGATGTTTCTACATGCAAATCAGCTGCCATGTTTTTATAGCCAAATATTTCATCTAACAACAATTTGAGTTGATATCCTTCTTTGTTATCTATGGATATAAAAATTACGCCGTTTTCACTTAAAAGTTTTTTAGCAATTTTAAGTCTACGCTCCATAAAGCTAAGCCATTTAGAATGTCTAAATTTATCATCTTCATCTACAAAACTATCATTGTACTTAAAGTCCTTATTTCCAGTATTGTAAGGTGGATCTATATATATAACATCTATTTTACCAAGATGCGTTTTTTCAAGAAGATGCAAACTATGTAAATTATCTCCTTCTAGTAAAAAGTTAAAATCTTCACTATCACTATCATGTATTTTTTTACATTTATTTTCTAAAAACACTGGTATTTTGGACTTCATTTCTTCCTCAACCTTCTCTGGGTGTTCTTCCCATACAAGACCATATTTCTTAGAATTTAACATTTTACTTATTTTTTCTAGTTTTTCAATATCACTAGGATTATTAGATTCACTTATTAAATAATTCAAGTACTCAATAGCATTAAATTTTTTTTCACTTTGAGATTTATTATTACTATCTTCATTGCTCATATAAATACAATCCTTTCTATAAGAATATATTATAACAACAATACACAGTAAATAACTACCCATAATCATACTACCCATCCGCCCCCTAATCTGTTAATTTATGCATAGTAAAACTGTATATTAGGCAATGGGCTAAGGAGTTGCCAATATTCTAGCAGGTGGCGTTTATAATTAATTAAATAAGCTAAAGGGCTATCAACTATTAAGCTACCAGCACACCTTGTGGTGCTGGGTTAGAATATTTGATAGCCCTTTTAATATTCACATGAGTTCAGTAATTCGCCACCTGCTAGAATATTCATGGCGGATTAGCCCATTGCCCTCTCCTATTCATAAGTAATTAACAAATAACAGATTAGGGGGCGGATGGAGAGTTTAACAGTTTGTCCCATATTTATAATAAAGTGGGACAATTAGTATTTACAGCTACATCATCGCATTTATGAGTGCTAATCAATATGAAGTGTCCCTTATTGTAATTCATAAGTGGGACGGACTGAAACCCCTATAATATAACCTTTATAAGCATTGTGTCCCATTTGTCCCACTACTTTTCAACTTCTTTATATATATTAATATATATACAAACTCACTTCCGTGTATAGAGTTATATATTTATGGGACAAGTGGGACATAAGTGTAATAAAAGCAGTAATAACAATATTTTAAGCTGTCCCACTTCTATAATCAGTAATGGGACACCCTTAGCCTATATAACCTTTCTAATCATTGTTAAATCAGTATGTACAGGCATTTGTCCCACATTTATACAAACTGGGTCACACGTTTATAGAATAAGTTTTATTAATAATTATTTTATGTTAACATAAAATGGTTAAATTAACTTTGGAGGACTATTATGAAACTTAGAAAAATTTTGGGATTACTAACGCTTCTTTCTATTGTATGTATATTAATGACAGCATGTAAAAAAAGTTTAGCAGGTCATTATGAAGCTAATGATAGTGATTATAGCTATTTAAATGATTCAGTGGACTTAAATAAAGATGGAACTATTAAATATGTACATAGAAGTACTAATAAAAAAGAAAGTGGAATTTACGAAACTTTTGAAGGAACTTGGAAACAGGATGGAGACACACCATATATCAAAATAGATATAAAAAATGGAAATTATGACGAATATAGCGCAGGAAAACATTTAACGGCTAAAGTTTCAGATAATAAATTTACCGCTGATCATCAATCTGGCTGGGATAATAACTTAAGCTTACCTAAAAAATAATAAAAAATGCTCCTATTTTAGGAGCATTTTTTATTTATAAAAGCATTGAATGGCCATACCATGAGAACTTAAATCAACGTTGGATAATAACCTAATAGGTAGATTGTTCACCTTACTATATAAATCACTATATTCATTGAATGACATTCTAACTTTGCCTTTGTTATAATCTTCTAGAATATTTTGAATCTGGCGGACAAACTTACTGCGGGAAGTCGCTGCGTACCCATTCTCGCTACAATAACGGGTATAAGCAATATAAACCGCTTTAGTGCTAATCCGTGCAACATCCCATTGCCTAAACTCTTCATCCACGAACTCCTTAATTGGATCGTTCTCCTTTTCAAACTCATTTAAAGCTTGATTAGATACATCGGGAACAATGAACTTATCAAAGTCTGAATACACGTTCAGAGCTTTAAATAATACATATTCTAAGACATCAGCACGCTTTAAGTAAATATCCTTAATCTTCCAGTTATCTGAATTGCCTTGATAATGTTGACGAAATGGCACAATCAACATCCGACGATACGTTCCACCCTTATTACTAAAGTGCGGTAAGCCATTAAAGGATTGAATGACAGTCGGAGTTAGTTGAGTGGTAAAACTATCCTTGCCCTTATACTCAATATTAACCACATCCCCCGTTACCACACTATTAAAGTTGCTACTATCACGAATATAGCCACTCGGGTTATCATCGCCAATACAGACCGATTTACCCATTAAGCGTGACATCGCAAAACGTTCGCCAAATTCATTCACTTTAAGCGTGGCCACGTTATGTTGACCGACTAGATTAGCTATCAAGCTCTGAAACGTCCCCTTACCACTGTTACCAAGTTCGGAGTTTAAGAGAATCGCTTTACGACGTGTATAGTTTCCATTTAAAGCATCGGCTAAGACTTGCCAAAATAAAGTCTCTACTTGCTTATCCACGTTACCTGCTTCATCTTTAGCTAAGTTCATCAACCAACTATCAACATCCCATCCATCTAAATTAGGGGTATTAGCTGGTTCATTGTATTTAGCATCATAACGAGTACTAACTTTACTGGAAAAGACGTGAGCAGGCGTATATGGTTCTAGCTGCTTGGTCTTTAGGTTAAAAATCCCGTTACCAACTGGAATTAAGTCCTTGGTGTGTTCTGGTTGACGAATTTCTGTAATCAACATTTCAATCTTGTTGAGAACTTCGCCAATCCCCTTACTACTATAGTTCATGTACATTGCATTGATTAAACGACGGATATAATCATAATTACGTGTGTACAGCCCAAACCACGGACTGCGTTCATCACTTACATAGACGGCCACTCGTTCACCCTCATCAATTGAAAAACGTGTGAAGTGAAAGTATTTCAACATGATTTGCGCACCATTTAAATAACTTAGCTTACCATCCCTACTCTGTTGTACTAACCTTTTCGCATCCCTACATGCTTGTTGTAATTCATCAAAGTTTTCGGTATGAATGACTTGGTGGGGCTTGTTAGCAATACTTTTAAAGATTGCTTTCATTTCACTAGGCTTAAGGGATGGTTGCACATAGTTATCATTAATGTGGTTGAACCATTTCCATACTAATGTTTGATCTGCACCTGTAAAAAATAACTTTCCTAATATCTGCACCATTTGAGTATTACGTTGTCCCTGCTTAATTCCATGAATATACATGTCCGTGAGCTTTAACAACCAACTATGAGCCTTAACATTGATGTTATCATCCGTAGTTGGGGATGCTGGTTGCCTTGCTTTAGTTTCAATAGACTTAGTAATCAAACGCTTTAACCATTTTGGCATCGGTGGCACCGTGGTATTGATTAATAACTGGTCGTTAGCGGTTTGTCGATAGCCAGCACTCGGATAAATAATTGTCGACGTGGTCTTAACTTCAATCGCCCCACATTTATCCAAACTTAGTTGACTTGGTACATCAATCTCCAAATCATTTAGATAGAAAAAATGTATCCCTTGATTAGGGGTTATTTCAATAACAGAGCTATCCATTTTATAACCAGCTAGTTCTTTATCATTTAACCACTTCGTACCACTCAACTGTTGGTCGTGATTATCCACATCAATCACGATTAAATTACTCTTGCTAGGGTTTATCGCTACATCATATAAAACATTTCCATCTGCTTGCGGTTGAAACCACTCCGTTAGTTGTTCAATATCATTGGTCGCTTGATTCAACATGTCCTTAATTGCTGGACGTTTCGTGCCTTTAATCAATGGATAAAGACAAATTCCATTACTAGATAGTGCTTGAATGTATTCCCAGGTAGCCATGTGCGTACCCCTTTATTTAATTGTATTTTTTGATATAATAAAGGGTATAAAAGCCTTATACCTGAAGACTTATCAGACCGTTACTCGCCAAAGTAAAACGGTCTTTTTTTATACCCTAATTTATCCATTTTGTAACTTCCTTGTTAACATCCCATTCCCCAACGACATGTTTTTTATTGTGCTAATAAATATTTATTAATTTCTTGCTTGTTAAAAAATACAACTTCCATATCATCTAGATAATGGACGGGCAAACCTTGCGCCATAAGTTTCGCTAATGACTGTGGACTAATCCCTAACCACTTAGCAGCTTGTTTCTTACCTTTAAGCCAGGGCGTGTTTAGATTAACCTTATCTTCCGCATTCAAGATTGCTTGATGCATTAGTTCTTGTACATAGTTGTAAAAAGCAGTTTCTTGAGCTGGTGGGAGTTTAAATTCCATTAAGCACGCTCCTGCACAGTATTACCTAACATGTATTGATCAAGTTGTTGTTTATCGATACGTTTGACGTTTCCTACCTTGATAATTGGTAATCCATTCTCAATCATTTTCTTTAATGTAATGTAACTGTTGATATCCAAATACTTCATAGCTTCCTTGTATTTCAAGTAACGTGCATTGTTGTTCATAATAAATAGCCTCCAAATATTTTTCAAGACGATTTGTCTTGTTGATGAGATTAATAATATACAAAATATTTTCGGCTGTCAAGACATTTAGTATTGAATTGTGCTATTTTTTGTTATACTCTTATTAAGCGAGGTGTTAAATATGTACAATAGATTACGTGAAGTCCGTACAGATAAAGGGATTTCCCTAGCTAAACTGTCAGACGAATTAAAGAAAAAAGAAAATTTAAATATTTCAGCCGATGCGTTGGCTAAATATGAACGTGAAGTCCGTGAACCTAAGTTATCCACTTGGAATGCATTAGCTCATTACTTTCAAGTTAGCATTACTTATATTCAAGGGTTGAGCAATGTTCGCCAACCTGAAAATGTTAACTTAAGCCAACTTTCTACGCGTGAATTAGAAAATATTCAACAAGAGCGGTTATATGCTCAATGCAAACAATTAAGAAAATTATTTCTAACTACTAATGAATCCGATTTACCAGATAAAGAGTTTCAACAAATCGATGAGGAATTTAAAAAAATTGAACGATCTATTATTAATAATGACCGCACAGATAGTAGTTCTGTGGAAACTATGTTATTCATTTTAAATGGAGTCTTTATCGCTTTTGTATCTAGTCGCCATTGTAATAGAAATGCTGGTAACATAACCGAAAAACTGCTAGATGACGTGTTAGAGTTATATAATGATGATGGAAGTTTAAAAAAATAATATTATGTAAGATTAGAAGAAATGGACTATTTTCCATATTTAAATGGTTACGTAATTAAACACGTTTAGTATATTAAATTTAATATTAAAATAATAACTATAAATACATACCCAATTTCCCCAACGATATAAAAAGGGATGTATAGAATGGCAAGTATTAAAAGTTATAAAAATAAAAATGGAGATAAACTTTACCGAATACAACTTTATGGTGGTTTGAATCCACAAACTGGTAAGGTTCAAAGAATCAACAGACGTGGTTTTAAGAGCAAAAAAGAAGCCACCCTAGAAGCTTCAAGATTAGAGCTTGAAGTCGCACAAGGTGGCATTCAGAAAGAAAATAATATTAAATTTGAAGAAGTATATCACCATTGGTATCAAGCATACATTAATACAGTACGTGAATCTACTTATGCTCGAACTGATGCAATGTTTAATAATCATATCTTACCAGCATTTGGCAATAAACGCATTCGCACAATTAAGATTAATGAGATACAAAGAGCTGTTAATCAATGGTTCAAGCTCGCCCCTAATAACTTTAAAAAGTGGTTTAACTACACTTCTAACGTCTTTGACTACGCTATTAAGGAGCAATACATTAAAGACAATCCTTGTAAGCTGGTAAACATCCCTAAGAAACAAATTGCTTATGGAGATAAACCAGCAAACTTCTGGGATAAGAATCAATTATTAAACTTTTTTAGTTACATTTATCCAGATAAAGAACTAGAAAAGTATACCCTATTCCGTGTATTAGCATTTGCCGGCGTTAGACGTGGTGAATGCTTGGCACTAACCTGGGATGATATCGATTTTAACGAGCAAACTATCCGTATTAATAAAACATTGACACAAGGGCTTAAAGGTAAGCAAATCGTACAAGCTCCAAAAACACGTAAAGGTCGCAGAACTATTAAAATGGATAAGTCTACAATGGACTATTTAGAGCAATGGCGATTATCACAACGTAAACGCTACTTGATGCTTGGATTTAATACCTTTCAGAAAAGTCAGTTAGTGTTTGCTTCTAGCACTAACAATCATAAGTGTTTAAATACACCTGCTAAATGGTTAAAGAAGATTATTAAAGAGCATAACCTAACTAAAATAACCGTGCATGGTTTCAGACATACACACGCATCCGCCCTATTTTCCGCTGGTGCATCTATTAAAGAAGTTCAAGAGCGATTAGGTCATGAGGACATCCAAACTACAATGGATATTTATACCCACGTTACTAATCAACAAAACCAAGAAGCTGTAAATAAATTAGTTAAATATCTCAATTTTTAGGTCAATGGTAGCCAATATGGTAGCCACCAAACAATTAAATATGTAAATACAGTCCTATGGATAGCGGTATTAAAGCATTTGTAAAGTTGTGGTGTTCAAAACCCGCCGACTCCATTAGCCAACAAAAAGCTGATATAACTAACGGTAATAATCGTTGTTATATCAGCTTTTTTATTATTTTTAGTACTAATAAGTAAACAAATGGAACAATTAAATCTTAGTTGTTTTCTTAGTTAGTATTAGTTATTTTCTTAGTTAAAAAAACACATAAATAAATTATATCTGGGGAATGATATGTCAAGGGGATGCCATTAATTTAGCATCCCTTTTTGGCATTAGACGTGGTGAATATTTGTCACTAACCTGGGAGGTCTAAACTGCTATATTAAGTTGCTTTTTTATTTACTATCAAAGTGTCATAATAAGAAAGGTTGTATATATTTAAATGGAGATTTTTAATATTTTAATGATAATAATAATATTAGTTACTATTGTTAGTGGATATTCCAAAGGGGTTTTACAAAATTCGAAACTATTTTATTCATTAATGTGCTTACTTATAATATATGGATTTGTAAACACATTTTACTTCATCTCAATACTAGTGAATAAATGATGTAATTCTATTGCTATAATTCATTTTTATTAATAAGTCGCTTGCCCTATGTTAGGGAAAGCCCATGATATTAGTTATTTATGTTCTCCATTTGGGAAAAGTAGCATTAAATAAACGAATTCACAAAAATATTTAGGTTTTGTAAGGCTTTTAGCGACATTAAAATAAAATATATTAATAGTAGTAGATACACGATTACGTTATTTAAGTACAAAAAAGAGTGTATTTATTAAGCTATTTTATATATAGAGTATGATTTACAAACACTGTTTTAATGTATGTCTAAAGACATTTCCTATAAATATTATGATAGTGTCGTGATTTACGACTGTATTAGAATAATTATAACCAAGGATAAAGTACCAGGCTATTTCTTAAATTAAAACTTCTAATTTGTATTTTTTATTTGTAGCTATATAATTTAGATAATATTTATTAAGGAAGTAATAATATGCGTAAACTAAAAGTCTTAATTTTTGTACCATTGTCATTTATTTTATTTTATTTAGTTTCTTACCATGCTAGTGCTAATACGAATTCAAATAATAATTTAAGTTTTAATATTGAAAACGTCTCTAAACACTTTGTATCAGGTACTACAAATAAATACACTAATGTTAATGTTTTAGGCAAAAATATTAGAAGTAACACCAAAGGTTATTTTAGAATTTATTTAAAAAACAGTATTCGCTATAACAAACTAACTAAATTCCATTTAACTAAAAATAAAATGAGCAAAAATGTTTATGCCAGATTGTATAGTACCAAAGGCATTAATATTAATACTGTTGCTAAAGCTACTAAGTATGCTAGCTCTATTATTACTGGTAAATCAGCTCATAACTATATTTGGGGCGGTACTTACGATAAAAAAAGCAAATCTTATATAGTTAGACCAACGAACTTTAAACTACAATCTGAAGGTTTTACTGGAACTGGTAATATTTACAGTGTTCATAAGAACGGAATTATTTATGATTATGATTTTTAAAAACTAAAAAACACTTTAAGTTAAGATGACTATCAAAAGTTGGATAATAATATTCAACACTTGATAGTCATTTTTTAATTAATTAAAAGCCAACTTCGGTTAAGTCAAATATTTTAAGGCTATTAATTAGAATAATGTTTAATTTCAGAAACTTAATAATAATAGTAAATAAATTGATTATAGATATTGTGCCAATTCTTAACATAAACTTTAATAAAGAATGTAAACAACTTAATAAATATGACTAAAAGTATGAATATTGTATTACCTAATTTGAGTTTAAAAGACCTTATAAAGGATATCATAACAGTTAATACAAGGGTTTATTTTTTACTTATCTAAATAAAAATTAATATTGTAATTAATAATAATTAAAATATTTATATTTAAGAAATTTCACTTAACCTTGTACATTTCCTCAAACAAATTTATTATCTCCTATAACCTAACGTAATAGTCAATATAAAAACGAGTTTTCGTTAAGTAAATTTACCGTTTACTTTATAGTTAACTTAATAATCACGAACTAGTAGGTTTGTATTAAATTACGTCTTTATGTATAAAAACTTTTATGAGTACAATATTATCAGATTAAAATTAAGTTTTAGGAGAATAGTAATGGAATTTAAAGATAAATTGAAGCTACTCAGAGAAAAAAGAAATTATACTCAATCAGAATTAGCTAACAAACTAGGTACTTACAGAATTAAAGTATCCAGTTGGGAAAACGGAAATAGCTATCCAGATATCAAAATGATTGTAAAAATATGTGATTATTTTAATATTTCAATAGATGATATCTTAAATGAAGATAAAAAAATAATTGAAAAATTTAAAAATGATAAAAAGAAGATAAAGTTATATTCATACATAACTATTATTTCTCTATTTGTAATGCTTACTTCTTTCGTATTAATTTATAATTCAATGATAACAGGCATCAACGCTAATGAAATAAAGGTCATAAAAGTTAAAAAAATACCAGTAATCATACACAAAAAGATATACAACAAAATAAGAACAGAAAAGGACTATAAATATTACGTTTATGTAAAATTTAACTCTGCATTTAGAACTTTTGCAGCCAATATCCCATCAATGCAATGCGACTCTTATAAAAGGTATACTACTGCTTCTTTTAAAGCTAAGCATTCTTTAAATATATTTAAAAATCTAAAACAAAATAAAAGAATTCAAAAATTAGAAATACCTACTTATGCTGAAGATGAAGAAGGAAGTCTAAATAAAGGCAAAAACATCTGTATAGTTACCAATGAAAATAAACCACAAAAAAAATATATTATATTGCCATCTAACAAAAATAATTAGAAGGAGTAAAAAGTGAATTTAGGAGAAAAAATTAGAAAACTAAGAATTAAAAACAATATAACTCAATATGATTTGGCAAATAAAATAAACGTTTCTAGAACTACTGTATCTGGATGGGAAACAAATAGAAGTATTCCAGATTTACTAACAATAATGGATATATGTAAGTTCTTCAATGTAAAGATAGACTACCTAATAAGGAATGATAAAATTTTGTTAAAAAAAATTAGTATTTCAAAAAGAAAAAAACATTTATTAATATTAACTACCGCTTTAATAATAACAATGTTATCAATAATGATATGGTTTTCAATTTCATGTTACAATGCTGGGCTTTCAACTATAAAGCCAAGTTCCATAAAAATAATTAAGATTAAGAAAATACCATTTTACTTTAAAGAAAATAAATTAAAAAATATAGAAAAACACAAGGATTATAAATATGATATATATTTTAAGTATAATGGAACTTTTTCATATATAGAATATCCATCAGTAGAAAATTACAAAGATCCATCTGGTAATTTATTTATAAGTATGTCAGCTAGAAATAGTCTAAATATCTTTAGAAATTTAAAATTACACGATAAAACATATAAAGTAACTTTAGGAGCATATCCATACTCTAAAAATATGGGTAAAAGCATCATTATGTATTATCCAGACGAAATTGGAAATAAAAAAATATCGACTTTAAAAAGTAATAGAATATTAATTAACGCTAAAGATAACAAATAACGACAAATTTTTACCGTTATTTTACCTATATATAAATTTTATTAAAATGTCGCCCTACTGTCATACCATTGTCGTGTTAATGTCGTGTACAAAAATCGGCTAACCACTATAATGAAGATATGAATAAAACATTAATTCCTGATTTAAGAAAGCAACATGGGTGGACACAGGAACACCTAGCAACTAAATGTAATCTAAGTGTCAGAACGATTCAAAGAATTGAGGCAGGAGATGATACAAGTTTAGAAACGTTAAGGCTAATTGCTAATGCTTTTAACGTTAAAATAGGCGATTTATTTGAATCCATTTCTGACAATGCTAAAGGAAGTGAAATCAAAACTATGAATGATAAGCAGACTTTACAAATTAAAAAACGTCGAGAAGAAGGCAAATTAATTCGTAATACTATACAAATGATTTTTATTTTAGCAATGATGCTTTTCGGTTACTTATTATCACACTCTAACTATACAAGTGTATTAGGCATTATATGGGTATTCTTATGGCCGTTAGGTTTCTATGCTATCAAATTAATTAAAATATATATTATTGAACCAAAGATGGATAAAAAGTATCCATTAACTCAAAACATTCAATAAATTACCAAAAATATCACCATGATTAATATGATGATAGTTTTTTTAACTACATTTTTAAAAAGCTAATGTAACAAATCTCTGTTATGATATAAGCATTAAGGGGTTGATACAGATAATGAAAAACATCCTAAAATACATTTTTAAAGATGCTATTATATTGGTAATTGTATACATAATACTAGCTAATTTAAAAGAACACTTATTTTTTGGTAATGCGCATGCTAGTGCATGGTTAATAACTTTTGGTATCATGTCTGGTGTTGTATTGATACCAGTTGCTACAATTTCTTGCGTAAATGATATTATCAATGCAAATAATCAACGGTCAATTGACGATGCTATTTATTTAGAAAAATATAAGGCAATGGAAGACATAATAAGTGACATTATTAAAGTTAGAAAAAACGTTAGTAAGATGAAAACTAACTTTTTGCAAGTTAAAGATACTTTCTACGGAGTCTTTGTATTTACAGTAGATAAAGATAATAATGAAGTTGCTATGCGAATGAAGGCTAATTTGGACATGCACTTTGATAATGTTCAATATTTACATAACATTTTATACTTATTAGATATTAAAGATATCAATTTTAATAACAAAGCTAACCAATTAATCAATCAATTATTAAATTATAGTAGCTTAATCAATAATTGCTCCAAAAATGTGCTAAACGGTTATGCTCAAAAAAAATCTAAAGATATCGTTGAACAAAGTGAAGAAGGTTACAAAATAACTAAAGATAATTTAAAAAAAGATGGTACTTTCGGTCAAATTGCAGCTGAATTAAAAAGACTAAAAAAATTAAATCGATAGGCTTAACTAAAAAGCAACAAAGTTAATTTTTATTAACCTTGTTGCTTTTATTTTTCGTATAAATAAAAATCCAAAAATACCCTACTAAAGTTAATATTTCGCCTATAATAGCTAAAGCACCCCATGCAAATTTAATCGAATAGGTATCTGACAACCAACCATTTAAAGACAACGCAATTAGAGTCGCTCCAGCATTAATCGTGTTATTAAAGGAAATCAAAGTATTCCGGTTATCTCCAATAATCACGTTGTGCAACATCGTGTACCTAAAGACTTCATCTAGTGAAGTCGCTAGTACATGCAATAAAAAGAACATAACAGCTAACCATGTTGAATTAATTGACACTGATAGTAACGTTGTAAAAGTCATTATGACACTCAACAAAATCAAAGTTGCAAGTTTATTAAAATGTTTCATAATTATTCCGGATAAACCCGACCCTATAACCCCACACATGTTAACTCCAATTAGTATCCATCCCGTATGAATTGGTTGATGATTAGACTGGAACAATAATTGCCATTGATTGAATGGACCGCTCACAATTAAGGATAGTGGTAAGCCAGCTAAACTCAAAAAGTAAAAATCACGATTTATTTTTAAATTTTGTTTTAACTTTTCAAATTTCAAAGGATTTGTGAGTCTAAAATGTTTTAACCTATTAACATTATTCAATTTAAAACGTTGCAGGCCTTCAGCTTCATTAATCGCAAATGGAATGCACAAAATTAATAAGATACTTCCGGCTAAAATGGGATACCCTAAATTTAAATTAGCTAAGTACTGTGCACCAATAAATCCAGTTAACAATGATAAGATAGTTGAACAAGTTGAAGTAATCGTAAATGCATTTTCCAATTTAAAATGCTTGTCAATTCGTTTAGCTTTATTTACAAACCAAGCATCGAGGGTCCCTGAAAAAAGTGAATCACCAATGCCAGTTAAAATGGCAACCATAATTAAATTAAACACATTGTTAGCAGTAAGAAATAAAATCAATAACCCCAGGCTACGTATAACGCAACTCAACAAGAAAATATTAATATGACCAAAATAATCGGAAAGCCACCCTGATGGCAGTTCAGCTATAAATGTAACTATCCAAAAAGCCATTAAAAACATATTGATTTGAGCATAGGTGTAACCTATATGTCGCATGAATAAGTAGATAGTTCCACTCCAAATCCCTAATGCCGAATTATATATGATGGTTATCATAAGATACTTGATAAATAGTTGATGAGTATTTTTAATGATGTTCACCTACTTGTTAGTTAGTTTTAAAGTCTTTTTAAGGAAAGTATCATAAGATATAGTAAAATAGATATATAAATAATTTTTACAGGAGTTTAATCAAACATGCATAACGAACCAGTTAAACACAATTTAATAACCGCATTTAAATTAATGTGGTCTAATATGTTTTACATCGAGGGAAAAACTAATCGAATTGACTTTTGGCTAGGTGCCATCACGATTACTTTCATAAATCTCATTTTAGGCAGCTTAATGATTATTACTAACGGTAACATTATTACCCAACTTATATTTTCTATTTTTGGTGCATTTAATTTTATCATGTTATTAACTGCTGCTATTCGTAGGTTACACGATATTAATAAAAATGGGAATTTCTTATGGCTAGGTTTAATCCCCATTATTGGCTGGATAATTCTATTAGTTCTATTCATGTTGCCTACATCTGATGATAACCGTCACGGTGTAACTACCAAACCAGCTGATGATAGATGGCAAAGTAAAGGATTTAATTGGATAATAATAATCGTTACAGCTTTATCATTACTAATGGGCATTAAATTAATCGCAATTGCTGCCGGGACACCTCAAAAGCAAGTTGATAATACTAATCCTATCGAATCAAATAAAAAAGAAAAAGATTCCCATAGTAGCAAAAGTTATAATGATGAAGATAAGCAAGACCATGATTCTGATCATGAAGATTCAGATGATAATGACAATGGCCCCGAGCTAATTGATCCCGGTAGTGATGATAGCGATGAATCGTCTGACAGTCAGTCGCAAGACCAAACTAGCGAGTCTAGCCATAATAACACTTCAGATAACCAAAACCATGCATCCGAAAATAGTCAATCTGAAGATAGCAGTTCTGCCAATAGCGACAGTTCCAGTTCAAATAGTTCATCTCAAACTAATGACCAAAATAATAGTCATGACAATAACAAAGATGAACAAAACCAAACTAGTGAATCATCTTCACAGCAAGATAATCAAGAAAACAACAACGACACAGATAATCAAGAACAAAGCAGTCAACAAGCTAAACACGTGAATAATCCAGATCAAAATGATAGTAGTTCAGATAGCAATAACGCTAACAGTGAAAGTAATAGTTCTGAAAGTAGCAATCAATAATAATAAAGCATCTACGATATTTTAATTGTAGATGCTTTATTTCATTAAACTGGTAATTTCATTCAAGGTACGTATATATTCATCAATAATCCAAAAATTATTATCATCAATAATAATATGATTCTGTCTTCTTTCCGGGATTTGATTGGTTTGATTTACAAAAGCATTGGCAATTGCAGTAAGTTGCGATTCATGTAATGTTGGTTTATTATTTTCAAAAAACATTTTAAATTTATTAATGAAAGTATCGGTATTAAATGCTTCAAGGTTAAATAATGGATGAATAATTGAATTATATTTCATATCATAGTTTTTATTATGCTTAATATAATCTTGGCAAACATCACGATCATACTTATTAATTTTATAATATCGATGTGAAAAAATATTGCCACAGCCTAATCTGGAACTTACACTTTTACTAGCAATGTTTGGGTGAGCCGCAATAACAATTCTGTGCACTTCTTGTTTATTATTAACCAAGTTTAAGTTAGGATACTGTTGATTCAATTCATATATTAGCTTAGCAACTGCGCCCTCATGGTCTATTAATTGATGTGCTACATTCGCATTAACTGGTTTTTCATTATTTAAACATATCCGACCAGCATAATTAACTTTAAACATTGGATGATTAACATCTCGAGGAGCATAATTTTTTATTTCAACAATGAAAATACCTTTAACAGTTAAAATCAAGGCATCAATTTGATTATGTTTAGTTACCCCATCACTATAATTTCCATAGTATGGAGCTTTCACATTTTGTAACAAAACAACTTGCTTAGATAGATTATTGGCTCGGATATATTCATTGAAACGATCACAAAAGCGACTTTCACCGTCCATCCCCTTTCTAACGTTTCTAATATCACATTTGACCATATTTAAATTACGTATAAAATATTTTTTTACACGTTTCACATCGACTACCCGATCAACTCCATTCATACTTAAAAGGTTGTTAGTAGTCTGAATATTTTCAAATAGATTTTTACAATCATAGCCCACTTGACGTTCTAAGAAAGCTACATTAGCTGGCTGTCTACGAATGAATTCTTCATTACTAACTCCGTCATCATAATATTTGTTATCGGAATTAGAATTAATAAATAAAAATTGCAACTTGCTGCTTAAATCATCTAATTTATCTAACTTATGCTTTAGGTCAGCATTGCTATTTAAATTCGTATCATCGTTAAATGTGTCATTAAAGTTATAATACTGATTGCTATGGTCAGCATTATAACTATCATCATGCTGATGATAGTCTTTTGAAGGTTGCTGTTGATGCTGGTGTTGCTTATGCTTGTGGGCATTTACCTTGGTGCGCAAAAATTCATATAATATAATTACATCGTATATTAGAATTGCTAAATTCATTAATGATTGTGCAAAAATAAACGAATGGGCTAGATAAAAATACAAGAAAATAATTAAAAATGCGTACCATTTATATTTATGAAATATGATAAACAGAAAGGATACTAGTACGACTAAGTAAAATATCATGGTGTAAATAAAAAAAGTAATTTTAAACAACTCCGTATGTAAAATATTTTATTTATATTGTACTGTAAAGTCATGAAAAAACAAAAAGGCATTTAGAAATTAACAGAAATTTCCAAATACCTTTTTATTATGGTTGAATTCCTGGCAACAACCAATACCCTTTTACTCTCAACATGTCACTAATGATTTTATGTTGAGCTGGACGAACTAATTTATCCGTATCTCGTACTACATACTGGTCTAAATCATAATTGATATGGTTAGCATAGTTAGCAGTTTGAAACAGAATATAAGCTCGTTGAATATGACTTGAACTCGATACTAACGTTACTTTTTGTGCATTCACCGTCTTTAAAATCAAATTAGAGTTAATCGCATTTTGCACGGTGTCACGAGATTTATCTTCTTTTAAAATACGTTGACGTTTAATTCCGTGGTCCACTAGCCATTCAATCATCATACTAGCTTCAGTCGTGGGTTCTTGTGGAACTTGGCCCCCACTCACGATAATCTTTGCTTTAGGTTGAAGTTGGGCTAATTTTAGACCAGCCGCTAAACGGCGCCTTAATTTATCTTTGATATTACCGTGAATCGTTAATGCGGCACCTAATATCACAATATAATGACTTGCATCATCATATAAATTAAGGTCATCTATTGCATAGTTAGGCTGTAGTTTGTAAGCATCTGACACTAAGCCTATTAAAGATTCAATCTGACTAGTTTCAGTAGTATCCATTTGGTCTAATCGACGCATCGATTTATTGAACGCCCGCTCATTATTTTCCATCTGGGCATATAACGCCAAACTCAACAATGAACGATAGTCATTGGCATCGTGATTGATTAAGTATTGCCAAATAATGGCCGCATTGTCTAATTGATTATCCATACGATAGACTGAGGCTAATCCAGCTAAATATTTTTGGTCGCGTGGTGCTAGCTTTAAAGCTTGTTTATAAAAATTAATCAATATCTCGTTATCATACGATCGAGGTTTACCTGAAACTTGGTTAGCTGTAAAAATTGCCGGTTTGTGCCAGTAATTATACTTAATCGCCTTGTCTAGATATTTTAACTTACTAGTTCGATTGTCTAACTTCTTAAGGCGACTTAAAACTGCCCGGTAAGAATACTGGTAATTATAGTTTTGTAAATAGTCACGTGAACTAATCTTGTTCACACGATGACTAGCTCGATTGGGATAAAATAATGAAATTCTTGACTTAGTTTCCATAACAATCACCACCATTTCTTAGTTAATGTAGTTACATACTATGGCGATTGAAGGTTAAAGTAAATAAAAAAGACTGAGCTTATCAGTCTTTTAAGAAATTAGTAACGTAAATGTAACTTTGTAATCTATTTGTTTTGTTTTTCTAAATGCTCTTTTAATGTTTTTCCATTAATATCTTTCCACATAGTTTTACCGTTAGCGGAAGACTTGTATACAATAGCAGCTGCTGAAGAAGGACTACTAAATATATAATCTCTGCAAAAGACTCCATTTTTAATTACTTTGTTTTTTTCTAAATCTAAATACTTATCTAAAAAACCCTGCTTTTTAAAACTAGATGAAAATTCCTTCTTAGATACCTTTGAACCTTTGATAACTTTCAGCCTTCCATCTTTCTCTAAAGTAGCTTTTGCATCGCTATTGCGAGATTTACAATAAAAGATAATGTTAAAAATACTTTCATCAGAAGAAACTTCTTTAATAATAGAATTATTATTAGATTGGCCATTTTTCTTATAGCTATGACGCATATGAAAAATAGGTAATCCTAAAACTCTTATTAACATATCAATGTCTTGAAAGTCGTTAGTAAAATTATTATTGTCTCTCAAACTAATTTTAGATGCACCACTGGGCCTATGATCAGAATATAATTCAATATTATTAGAATTATATATTAAATCATACATATACTTTTCTAAATATAATATCTCATCAGAGCTAAACGAGATATCATTATTTTTGATAATTAAAATAGCTAAATTCCACCAATTTTCTTGAATACGATTATGTTCATTAGTTCTTTTAATAATATTTTTAGCTTGTCCTACATATACTTTAGTATCATAGTTTATATGATTATTTTTTAAATTAAGAAGCAAGTAAACTCCTGAAGAGCTTAAATTAGTATGCTCCTTTAAAACAACATTTATCATGTCTCTTGGAACATAATATGCTATAACATTTCCATTACTATTATAGCCGGCATACTTAAAGTTAAAATAATCGTCTTCATTTGACATAACTACATATATATCTTTTGAACGCAAAATTTCACCTCTAATCATTACTTATTTAACAAAACATTTTTTGCAAGTAACCTTTTTTTAGTTGTTGTAACTTAGATAACTTTTGTTGTTGTAATTCAATTAGTTTGTCTAATTTAAAAAACATTTTTCCTATTTTTTCTTGTTCTTTTATATCAGAAATACACATTTTTATTTTGAGAAAGTCTTTCTCCTTTATTTTAAACTGGCCATACGTAACTCCTTGTTTAAATTTAGACATTTTATATAAAAATAGTTTTAAAGAAGACATGGCATAAATGTAATAAACATTAAAATTATTTTTTATTTTAAAAATACTATAAACAGGGGAAATTACGGCATTACCAGTTCTATTTATACCTATTGATCCAGATAAAAAATTATTTGAGCTATATATAAAATCATCATAGTTAGTTATCTTATATTTTTTATCCATATTTTTAACCAGAGCTTTCCTGTCATATCTATCACTTTTGGGTATAACACCTAATTTTTGTACAAATGACATCAATGGATAATCAATAGATTCTACATGCATATGATTTTTTTCTTTAAAAATATCATTGAAACAAATTTCTTCCCATTCACCACTAAATCCTCTAAAACGCAATCTAGGTACTACTGCTCCTTTTTGTGGGAACATTTTTTGCAAATACCCACGCTTTAACTGCTTGAGCTGCTCAACTTTTTGCTCTTGTGCTTCAATGAGTTTATCTAGCTTACTAAAATATTCGCCGATTTTAGTTTGTTCTTGTATATTTGGAAGTTTTATAGGTAACCGTTTTAAGTCAGAATCTTTTATAGATATTCTATCTGATCTAGCACCAGAATTCCCATTTTTATATACAAAAGAATGCCAATTACTACTATAAAAATAATTGTCTAAAAAATATAAATCGTTATTTTGTGTATTAAAAACGTAGTAAAGTGGTGAAACGATACCTGGTTTGTTTAATTTATTTCTACTAATAGGTCCAAATTTTGCATATTTGGATACTCTTGGATTATAAATATAACTATTTGGATTAGATATATAGTATGAATTAATATTATTAGAATTAGCTATTTTTTTATCAAAAAAACGTTGCTGACTTACAACACCAAATTCAGCAGAGTTAGTGAGGACATTTTTTATTAAATTATCTTTATTTTTTTTATTAACTTTAGAAGATATCTCGCCTAACTTCTTCTCTTCCCATTCACTACTAAACTCTTTAAACCTTAGCTTAGGCACTCGTCCATTATTCTTTGTGTTCATTGCTATTCACATCCGTTTCTACCAAGTCGGCGGTCATGGCATCTAATTCTTGTTGTAATTGTGCCATTTCAGCATCTAAGGCTGCAATCGATTGTTTAACTGCGTCCACATCTATATCTGGTTCTGGTTCAAAAGTATCTACATATCGTGGAATATTTAAGTTAAAGTCATTTTCTTTAATTTCATCATATGTGGCTACGTGGGCATATTTATCAACGTCTTTACGATTTTTGTAAGTTTGAACAATTTTTTCGATATTATCCGCCGTTAAGTTATTTTGATTCTTACCCTTTTCAAATTCACGGGAAGCATCAATGAACATCACATTAGAATCTTGTTTATCTTTTTTAAGCACTAAGATTAACGTTGGAATACTGGTGGAATGGAAGATATTCGCTGGTAAACCAATTACCGCATCAATTCGATTATCTTCAATTAACTTTTGACGAATCTTACCTTCTTTAGCACCTCTAAACAATACTCCGTGTGGTAAGACAATTCCCATCGTTCCATTAGTCTTCAAATGGTATAGTCCATGTAGTAAAAAGGCAAAGTCCGCTTTCGACTTTGGTGGTAATACGCCATAATCACGAAAACGTGGGTCTGCCAGACGACTGTCACTATTATCCCAGTGAGCTGAATATGGTGGATTCATGACTACTGCATCAAATTGATATGGTTCTTCAGTGGGCCAATCTTTATCTAAAGTATCCCCATTGCGAATATCCATATCTTCATATGACACATCGTGCAACATTAAGTTCATTCGCGCTAAGTTATAAGTAGTAGTATTCAATTCTTGACCATGGTATTGAATCAATTTTGGATTATCAACGTGTTGCGCCACGTTCAATAGCAAGGAACCTGAACCTACCGCTGGGTCATAAATCGTACGAATCTGGTCATCGCCAGCATCACGTTGGTAAGTTACAATTTGGGAAATAATATCGGAAACTTGACGTGGTGTATAGAATTCTCCCGCTTTTTTACCAGCATCACTAGCAAATTGGGCAATTAAATATTCATAAGCATCCCCCAAGACATCTCCATTGTGACCAAATAAATCAATACTATCTAGAGCCAACATGGTTTCACTAATGGCTTGATTACGTTGACGTAAACTACTACCCAACTTATTACTATGCAAATCAACATCCGCAAATAAGCCGGCAAAGTCACCATGTGAAGTTTGTTCATTGGTGGAAACTTCTAGATTATGCAAGGCTGCATCTAATTGTTCTAGGGCAAAGTCATGGGCTTTGATTTTTTCAATCAAAGTACTGTATAAATCTTCTGGTTCAATATGGTAACCGTTTTTGTTTAATAGGCCTTTGATGGTAATATCACGCGTTTTATAACCCGCAATTTCATTCTCTGGGTCTAGGTATTGTTGATATTGTTTTTTCAAATCTGCAAAGTCAACATCTTGTAGACGGTTATTTTCCGCAAAAACTTTTAAAGCCTTAGCTGATAAGAAACGATAAAAGATTAAACCTAGTAAGTAATTTTTATATTCGGAAGCATCCATACTGCCACGTAGAGCATTGGCAGAACTCCATAATGCTTGTTCCAATTGGTTTGATTGTTTTTTGTCAGTCATATTAATTAGTCTCCTTTAGACTTGATATTCACTTAATTGAATTTTAATGAATTGTTTAATAGCGTCTTCTGCCTTGGCACTGTATAAAAATGGAATATTCAATTGCCCATCATTTTGAGCTTCAGCGGCAACTGCTAAGTCTCCACTATTAACTAAATCTTGTAAGTGCGGAAAATCATCTTGATCCACGTTCGATTCATTAGCTACCCTCGCTAACATATCAGTATCTAAGCCCCATTGTTGAGCAAAGTTCTGCATTAAACCATTAATTTTATTTTGTCGATAGCCATCAATGTAGGCATCAACATCTTTAGGTGCAACTTGATTGTCATCAATACTCTTTAAAATTTCACGTAGCAGCGCTGCTTGCTTTGGATGGCCGGCTTTATCATATTCATTAATCTTTTCCTGCACTTCAGCTTCGCGTTGAATATATTCACTCATGTTTTCTTGTTGCGCTTCATCCGAATCATATTGCGGACGCAATTTAATCAAACTTTTGATTAATCCCGTAATATAGTCATAATCTACTAAAATAGTGGAACCAACTGATAATGAAAAGTCTAAATTACTTAATTCATTGTTGGCATCATCATTATTTTGATGCTCTAATACTTCTGTTTTAATCCGATTAAATTTACCAATATAATGCTGCAATTCATTTTCCGTTAGGCCTAATTGTTTTTCCATCTGCTGCCAACTAAAATCATTGTACATAGCTAAAGAATTCAGTTGATTACTTAATTTTCTAAAAGTTTTCACAAAATCAATTTTAGCCTGCGTGCCTTTTAAGTTATCAACAGCATCTGCATTGGGGGCAACTGTTCGCAACTGATGCAACACTTCTTTAAAGTCACCCATTGCGTCTTGATACTGTGGACGGACTAACTCTGCATAAGAACCCTCGCCACCATATAAGGCATAGGCGTTCTTTTCATTTTCTTCCGTCGTTGCCGGTTTACGAAAAGTAATGATTTGACCTTCACGTTTATAATCATTATTCTCTAAACGATTCGTTCGAGAATAAGCTTGAATTAAATCAGCATTTTCAAAAATTCTATCCACAAATAACGTATTTAACCTAGGTGCATCAAAACCAGTCAATAATCGACGAACTACGATTACAATATTAATTTCTTTATCTTTATCCAAATGACTATAGCCGGCTTCACGTCGTGCGGTTCGTTTAGCTACATCATCGTTGTACCAACCAATTTCTTCATTGTTATTATGAAAGTTTGTGCCATATTGCTGATTATAATCAGCTAATATGGCGTCCATTGGGGAACGATTTTGGATACTATTGTCATCGTTTTCGCTTAATGAATACGTAACAGCAATCCGTGGCCAGCCATTATCTAAGTCATTTTTAACTAACTGCTTCTTCGCCTTTATTTTTTGATAATAACGAATTGCCATTTCAATCGAGCTCGTCGTTAAAATTGCGTTATAGTTACCATGCCCTAAGCTGGTTTTCCGCGGTCCCTGTTGCAAGATATAATCTACTACCGCATCTAAATGTTCGTCCTTTTCATAAATGGAATTTGGTAGATGTGATTCTTTATCTTTTGGTGACATATTTTTAACAGTCGCTGCAATTTCTAATTTACTCTTAGTATCTAGCGTTCTTCCATAGGCAGCTAATTTATCAGCTTGCTTATTTCCAAGGATTCGCTGCACTACTTCATCCACGTTGCCAATCGTATTAACGTGTTCCACATTGAACGGTAACACTGCGTGGTCTTCCAGTGCATCCCTCAAATTATAGGTATGACATACTTTACCAAACAATTCTTCTGTTGTAACACCCATATCACCCTTGATAGCTTTATGATTTTCCGCAAAAATGGGCGTCCCCGTATAACCGTACCAATTACTATTGACGAACGCATTTTTGATATCATTTCGCATTTGTCCAAACTGGGAACGATGTGCTTCATCAACGAAAAAGCATACCCGCATTTTTAGGACTTGGCTTAATTTCGTATTTTTACCAGCTTCCATGGCCTTACGTTCTTTATTCACTAAACGTGACATTTTTTGAATCGATGAAATTAAAATTTTGCCATCATTTTTCAGTAATTCTTTACGCAAATTACCAGTATTTTTGGCATCTTTGATTTCCATGTCATCATTTTTAGCATACGCTTGAAAGTTACTATTGGTTTGATTATCCAAAGCCTTACGGTCAACTAAAAAGACGACGCGGTCAACAGCTGGTTGTTGGGCGGCTAATTTAGCTGTCTTGTAAGAAGTTAGCGTCTTACCAGAACCAGTAGTATGCCAAACAAAACCATTTTCATGCTTTTTAATTCGTTGCATAACCGCTTCAATTGCGTATATTTGATATGGACGCAACAATAATAACTTTTGCCGCTCTTCATCAATTGCAGTGTATTCACTAACAACCTTATGTGCCATTGGAATGTTTAATACTTGTTTTGCAAAGTCCATCCCGTTTTGCACGGGTTGATTATGCTTGTCACGCCAGTTAAATACAAATGAACGGTTGAATTCATCTGGCTTACAATTAGCAAAATAAGCACTACTTTCCGGACTCATAATGACGAACATCTGAATCAAAGAATAGATTCCGTCATATTTATTTTCTTTAGCATATTTTTTAATTTGGTTAAACGCTTGATAAATACTTACGCCACTTTTTTTCAATTCCAGTTGAATTAAGGGCAACCCATTAATTAATAAGGTTATATCAAAGCGGCGGTCTTGTTCATCGCCTTCTACTAATCCACGTGGTCTAACGGCCTGACGTACGATTTCATAACTAGAATTACCGCCCGCCACGTCTGCTTTCCAAAAAATCTTTAAGGGTACATAGCCTAACTTAGCATCGTCTCTTTGAATCTCTAACTTACCGATTCCATTTTCTGAATCTAAAAGTTTAGCGGCTTCATAAGGACTATTAACCTGTGAAATAATATTTTTTACTCGTGCAAATTCTTCATCAGTTAATGGTTGTTGTTTTAATGCCGCCCAGTTATTATGGTTTAATTTATCACGAAAATTATTCCATAAATCATCTGGAGTAGCTTCATATAAGTCTTTTCGTTCTGTCCACTGATTACTGTCAGTGGATAGTTGCTTTACAATCTGTTTTTCAAAATCTAGTTCTGCCAATTTATCAATCCTTAGTTAATTATTATTAATTAATTGTATCATAGGAAATATGTAGAAAATTGTAAAAATAGAGAAGTTCACTATTAATGAACTTCTCTATTTTAAAATATTACCGTAAACCCAATATTTAATGGTTTTATTATGCTTATCATTGATATAAAAGCGATACCAATTATAGCGAGTTCCTTGCGTCGCCATTAAATCTACATGGATTGTATTATTTTTCAAATTAATTTTATCAATGCTTTTAGATTTAATGTTTTTTATATTTGTATTCGGAATATGATTGTAAACGTTGGCCCTTGTATATTTATTATTTAGGTTAAAGCTACGATTTATTTTATGGTATGAAATTCTACCTAATAAATTATTATCTGCCTTGGCTACACAAGTAAAAAATACCATTGATATAAAGAATATTGAAATTATTTTAACTGTTTTAATCATTTTAAATTAACCTCCCAAAATATAATATCATAAAAAATATGTATAAATATGCTACAATATACATATGTCAAAAAAAACATATGTAAGGATGGTTATATGATTAATTATTGGTTATTAGCTCTAACTTTTTTAAGCGTAAACTTAGACTTCTTTTTCATGCTTATTTTTCTAGTAAAAAAATATAATTTAAGACAATCAATTATTGGATATATTATAGGTGTAACAGTCATACTTACGCTAAGTTTTATTATTGGGCAAACTCTCGCCTACTTTATTCCTGAATGGATGATGGGTATTTTAGGTTTACTACCCATCTACATGGCTTTAAAAGATGATGACGATGAGGATAACGTCTCTAGTCATAAATCACCTATTTTAAGTTTTGTAATTACTTATTTATCAGTGTGCGCTGGTTGCAACCTATCAATTTTTTTACCAGTATTAATCGGTATATCGTTAAAGCAATTCATAATTATATTAATTTTTATAAATACACTAACAATTGTAGTTACAATCATCGTTAAATTTATCGCCGACATTAGATTAGTTAATAAGGTTATGCAAAAATATGGTGAAAAACTAATGAAGATTTGTTATATATTAGTGGGATTATATGTACTGTGGGATAGTGGATTAATTGAACATCTGATAAAATTGTTGTAAGGAGTTGATATCTTGCAATCAATTAATCCAATCGATAGTAAACATTTAACTGAAATGTCTGAAATAATTAAACTATTGAATAATCCTAAACGTGTACAGATGTTATTCATCTTAGAACAAGCTTCACTAAGTGTAAAAGAAATTTGTGAAGTGCTAAATCTTGATCAACCTACCGCATCACATAACTTAGCCATGTTGCGAAAGCATCAATTAGTATCCGCTAAAAGGGTTGGAAAATACAACCACTATATACTTAATGACCCCCACATTTTAGATATTATCAACGAAACATTTTCACATGCTGACCATGTTTTACGTGGTAAAAAACACGGAGAATAATTTAAAAAATCTAACATTTTCGTTGTAAAAATAACGGATAATGTTATTATTGTACTTAGTTAAATAATATAGTTTAAAACATGAAATAGGATAGGTAAAAAATAATTAATTAACAGCGAGCTAAGGTCGGTGTAAGCTTAGTAACCCTGATTATTTTTTATAACCCCTATTTGTCTTTATTCTGAAATTTAGTAGGAATAGACGTTTTTCATAGCGTTATCATGATTGAGTGGCTCTTTTATTTAAGAGTATTTTAGGTGGTACCGCGGAATAGACCTTTCGTCCTTATATTTATTGGATGAAGGGTCTTTTTTAAACTAAATTTAAATTGGAAAGGTATGTATATTTAATGGAAAAATTTACAATTAAAGATTTATATGCAAAACCTACAGAATTTGCTGATAAGCAAGTTGAAATTGAAGGTTGGATCAAAACTAGTCGTGGATCCAAAAAAATATGCTTTATCGAAGCTAATGACGGTAGCTTTTTAAAAAATGCTCAAATTATCGTTAAAAACGACAACCCTGATTTTGATGAAATTAGAAAATGGCCAATTGCATCAACTATTCGTGTAAACGGAACTTTTGTAAGCACTCCCGATGCTCCACAACCATTCGAAATTCACGCATCTAAAATAACTTTAGAAGGTCATTCAAACAGTGACTTCCCATTACAAAAGAAAGAACAATCATATGAATACTTAAGAACTTTAGCACACTTGCGTCCCCGTACTAACACTTTCTACTCTGTATTCAAGGTTCGTTCAATGGCTGCCTTTGCAGTTCATCAATATTTACAATCACGTGATTTTACCTATGTAAACACTCCTATCATTACCAGTAGTGATGCTGAAGGTGCTGGTGAAACTTTCCGTGTTACTACCATGGATATGAACAACTTACCTAAGACTGAAGATGGTAAAGTTGATGATTCAAAAGACTTCTTTAGAGAAAAAGCTAACTTAACGGTTAGTGGTCAATTATCAGTAGAAGCATACGCCCTAGCATTACGTAATGTATATACTTTTGGCCCTACTTTCAGAGCTGAAAATTCACATACTGCTCGTCACGCTTCTGAATTCTGGATGATTGAACCAGAAATGGCTTTTGCTGATTTAAAGGATACTATGGAAGTTTCCGAAGGCTTAGTTAAATATGTTGTTAACTATTTGTTTGAACACGCCAAAGAAGAATTAGATTTCTTAAATAGTATTAACGAAGGCTTAATTGACCGTCTTAAGGAAACTGTAAATGAAGATTTTGCTAAGGTTACTTATACTGAAGCCATTAAGCTATTGGAAGAATCTGGTGAAAAATTTGAAGTACCTGTAAAATGGGGTATCGATTTACAATCAGAACATGAAAGATACTTATGTGAACACATTTATAACAAACCAGTCTTCCTAACTGACTACCCTCGTAATATTAAAGCCTTTTACATGCGTGATAACGATGATGGCAAGACTGTAGCCGCTGCCGATTTATTAGTTCCTGAAATCGGTGAAATGGTTGGTGGAAGTCAACGTGAAGAACGTGAAGATAAATTACGCGCTAAGATTGACGAATTCGGCTTAAATGAAGAAGAATACAACTGGTACTTAGAACTTAGAAAATATGGGGAAACTGTTCATTCTGGATTTGGAATTGGTTTTGAAAGATTAGTTATGTACGTAACTGGTATGGCTAACATTAGAGATGTCATCCCTTACCCAAGAACTCCAGGTAACGCCCCATTCTAAAATATATTTAAACAAAAAGATTATTATCCGCTGTGAGATAATAATCTTTTTTAGTCTATACAGATTTTATGATAAATCAGAGCCATCCCTAACAGAAATGTTGAAGCACACAACGTAGATATTGGAAACATGTTGAACATACTTCTAGGCAGCACGATGGCTAATAAAGGCAATGTATAAGCTGCTGGTAATTTAACTTTCCATAAGCGTAGCCATATAAAAACTAATGGCAATGTGATAACAGCCGTCCCTAACCAAGAAGCAACTAGTATATGTACAATGGTTCCAATCGTGGCGGCACCTGCTAATGATAAAACGTGTCTATAATATGAATTAAAATTATAAGTTGACTGATTAATAATTCCGAATAAAGCTACAAATACTGGTGGAATAGCTGCCATATGTGGTTGATTAAACACTAAAATTATTAAAATCCAGGCCAACGTAATTAAAATATAAAAAAACATTTTATGAAATTGCATAGAAGGAATCTCAAGCTGACTAGTATGTTCATTCATGACATAGACTCCTAACATTACTATGAAAGTTAAAGTACCTGTAACTACAATAAAAGTCCAACTATGCGCATCAATAACAAGTGGCAATAGTCCAGTTGCAAAAGATGGGGCTAAACAAGAGTTAAATATTTTTAAAATACTGATAATTAATATCACCGCTAGTAAAACTTTCCAAGCATAAAAAATTTTTAATTGATTAATTGTAAAACCAATGGCAGATGTAATGGTAGGAACAATCCAAACAAATAATGGATATTTAATCCAATCACGCTTATGATATATCCAAGTTCCAGAAGTCAGAGCCGCAATTTCGGGCAAAATTACTTCGATATTGTGAAGCAATTGTGCCATTGCCACCATTAATAAAATAAAAATAAAGCCGAGCAAATAATCACGTTTGTTTTTAGCACTTATATAAATTTTAATCTACCCCTTCACAATAAAAAGGCTACTAAATAATAGTAACCCTTACTTTAATAGAATATTTTTAGCTCTACCGGTTAGTACATATATACAAATTGCTGCTACAATCGTATCTGGAATTACATAAATACTATTGTAAGTTAAAGCATACCAAAAAATATTGATACCTTTAGGAGCATATGCATCATAGAAGGCTACTCCGGCGATAGTGTGAAATATCAAACACCCTAGTCCAGAAATTAGTGACGAAATGATTAGGTAAATTTTAACTTTACCGTTATTTTTAACACTATTAATAAATTGATGTGAGCATAATCCGCCTAATCCAATCGCCGAAAAAGCTAGAAAATAATCACACAACACTTGTAACGGTGATAGAAAAAATCCACCAAATACTAACGAAAAAATTCCTACAATTAATCCACAGACACAACCATCAACGACACCATTTTTAAGTGCAATAAATAAAATTGGTGCCATTACCAATGAGATGTTACCACCCTGCGGTAATTGTATAATTGCCACATAATGTAAAATCAACGCTAAAGAAGCCGATATTACCATTTCAGTCATTTTTTTAGTTTTAATATTGATCAAACCTTACATAAATTATTGGTTTAATTATAGCACAAGCTAAAAACGCAAATAAAAACAACTCATCAAAAATGAGTTGTTAATTTATTATGAACGAATATTGAAACCAATTTCATTTGCAATGATAGCTATTTTTAACACTGCATCTTTTTTATTTTGAAAGTTAATAGTGCTTGGCATTTTTTTAAAAGTAGCGTTAATATCAGCTTTAGCTTTCTTAGTTAACTTGTAATCAAATAATTTATATGTTTTCTTCATAAAATCGCGATAATGTTCTACTTGAGGTTCAGTAAATGAACTTGGTAGTCCATTAATAGTTTCAGAGAAACTGCTTAAACTTAATCCAACAGTTTGATAGTCTTTAACCCCACTATTAAAACCAGTATCAATGCCCTTAACTAAATGATTATATTTTTGAACATCTACATATTCATTGTGACTAGTTTTATGTACATTTTGTTTATGATGCTTAGTAGCCTTATGGTGCTTAACAACTTTATGATGTTTAGCTGCACTAACGTTTAGCGTATTCAAACTACTACTAGCAATTGGAAATAATAAGGAAAAGCCTAACAAAACAATGGAACTTTTTTTAATAAAATTATGCATAAAAAACACTCCCAATAATAATATAAAATACTTGTAATACACATAAAAGTATATCATTATAAACAGGAGTGTCAATTTAGTTTACATTGCGTTCAAACGTTCAATTCGATCACTTATAGATGGATGTGTATCGAAAATACCAGCGTGTTTAGGAGCTACAATATCGCCAATGGAAGCAGTTTTTTTAACTTTACGACCATCAATAGGGTTACCACTAATAATAGATAAAGCTTCGGCTAAAGCGACTGGGTCTTTAGTTAATTCTGCTGATGAAGCATCAGCTAAATACTCACGATTTCGTGAAATTGCAAACGTTAAAATACTAGCTAGTAAGTTCCCAATGGCTGAAATTACATACATTAATATCCAAAATATAAAACGCATGCCTGCGTTAGAATCACGATCATCATCATTACTATCCCGACTATTACCAAAGATTAATGCATAATCAGCTAGGTTAGTTGCAATACCACCCATAAAATTAATTGCACCACCAAATGCTGATGCTAAAGTTGTGACTTTCATATCACCATTTTTAATATGAGCGACCTCGTGACCAATTACAGTTGCCAACTGTTCACGATTTAAAGCATTTAACAATCCAACAGTCACAGCTAATCCAGCTTTTTCAGGTTTAATCCCAGTAGCAAAAGCATTGCATTCATCAACTTCCACGATATATAGGGCTGGTTCGGGAATTCGTGCAGCTAAACACAATTCAGTTACAATATGCTCTAAAACTGGAATTTCATTTGGTTCTAAAGGACGCGCTCCATTAGCGGACATAACCGATTGCATTGATAAGCCATTGTACATAATCAACGCATAGAAACCACTAATTACCAGTCCGATTAAGCCTCCATACAAGGTAGTATTTTGACCACCCGCATTTGAAATAACACTAAAAGCATAACCGAAAGCCGCGCCTACTGCGGTTACTAAAATTAAAAATAATCCTAACAGTACTATCGTTCGATGCTTATTACTTCTTTGTTGTTCAAACCAATTACTTTTCAATAAACTTCCTCCTAACAAAAAAGCGATGCATCAACATCGCCTTTTTGAATAGTTATTTAATGTCATCAAAATTAACATTGACGTTTTGTTTTTCTTCTGAGGTAGCCTGAATCATGGCATCTTTCTCTTTCAAATTCATCATTTTAGCAACGAAAGATGAAGGAATATTTTGTACAGCCAAGTTATAATCTGCTACACAAGAATTATAAGCACTTTGACAACTAGCAATTTGATTAGCAATAGTTGTCATAGTTTCAGATAATTGCATAAAGTTTTGATTAGTATGCAATTCTGGATAACTTTCAGCAGTAGCATTCAAAACAGTTGTTAGATTATTGCTAGCTTGTAAAGCAGCGTTATAATCTTTTTTATCAACGCCATCGAGAATTTGAGTACGATATTTAGTAACTCGTTCTAAAGTACCTCGTTCAGCATTAACTGCCCCTTTAACCGTACTGATTAGATTAGGAATTAAATCTGCACGTTTTTTTAATTGTACATCAATATCACTACCACTTTGGTTAACTTGCATGTTCAAACGTTGCAAGCGGTTATGTTCATAAACATAAAATAAAACCAAAGCCAAAACAATAATTAAAATTATCCACCACATAAACTGAGCTCCTTTTAATAGCTTTTACATAAATTATTAATGTAACAGCAACATAAGTCAATTAATTTAGCAAAATATAAGAAAAAATTACATATCTTCAACAGAAGTTTTATCATCAACTACCGCTGGTTTTCGATATACTTTATGCGTTGGAGTCATTGCATGTATGTTCAATTCATTCATTAAACGCTTTAGTCTACGGTTCCCCACATAAATGTTTTTTTCTCGAAGTGAACTTTGAATTCTTGGAACGCCATATTCTCTATTATTATTTTCCCATATTTTCTTGATAAGTGGTTTTAGTTTTTCATCTTGCTTACGAGTATCAGTTGGTTCATATTTTAACCAATCATAATAAGTGCTAGTGGGAACATTTAAGAGTTTCAAAACTGTTGTTCTGTGATAACCATTGTCCACTGACTTTTGCACTAATTTTAGTAGCTTATCAACATCGTTACTCCATTGAACACCTTTTTGTAAAACAAATTTTAATATTTCGTTTTCTGTTTCAATGTCTTTAATATGTTTTTCTAATTCATTATACCTTTTTAATGAATACGTTTTCCCATCAATAACTGCTTTTCTAGATTCATTAACCCATCTTTTAACAGTGTTGACCGAAATGTCATATTTTTCAGCTATATCGTTTACAGATTCATTTTTATTAATAGCTAAGTCTAAAATTTTATCTTTGAACTTTTTAGGGTAAATTTTAGGCATATCTTTCATCTCCTGGTGCAATTGTTTTTTATTAAATTAACTTATTTTAATTATAATAAATAATCAAATTAATGCAAAATAACAGTTGAACATTATACAGAAATACAAAGGATTAAACAAATATTTAGACTAAAAAAAGCTATCATAATTGATAGCTTTTATAAGTTTTATTAAATTAACTTAGACGACTAATTACTACTGCTGCAATAATTATCATCGCTAAACCAAGTATTGTAAACAATAATTCACGCTTATTCTTACGTTCGTGTAAAATCAATAATCCACCTAAAGTAGAAACAACCACATTCATTTGAGTAAGTGGGAACGAAGTAGCAACACCGTTAAGATTTAATGATGTTAGATAAGCTAGTGTACCTAAACCACCAAGCAATCCAATAATTAAACCACGCATCGTTGCACGTGTGAATAAATATGATTCATGATCTTTAGATTGCATAAATAGTCCTAGCACAACTCCACCTAGTCCCATACCGATTGTTTGTGGTAATAATCCAACTAAACCAGATGCATCAGGAATTTTAGGAAATACAGAACAAGCTGTGTAACCAAATGAACCCACAATCAATAGGAATAATCCTGATTTGTAGTCCATCTTAGGACGATCAACACTACCATCTCTGAAACTAGTGAAACAAGTTCCTAAAATCAATAATGCAATACTTAGGAAACCAAATAATTTTGCGGTTGGTGTTCCCCAATCTCCCCAGAAAATAACTCCGGCTAACGGAATTTCAATTAACTGTAAACCGGTAGAAATTGGCATTGCAGTTGAAACATTCATCTTAGTAAATGCTGTAAATTGCATAAGCTGAGCAATTGACCATGCAAAACCACCAATAAAGGCCCAAATAAAATCGTTAAAAGTAATAGTAGGTCTAGTAAATAAGTAAATAACAACTCCAATAATTAGTTGACCATAGCCTGTACCAACTAATTGGTTAATAGGACGACCACCTAGCTTAGTAGCTAAAATGGGACCAATTCCCCAGAGAAAAGCCGGCAATATTCCAATTAAGATATTCATAAAAAACTTCCTTTTCTAAAAAATAATATTTTAAATATTTATGTAACATGAATATATAGAATATAACATATATTAAAAAATTACATAAGAATAATTTCAATAAAGTGTGTATTTATAATTATAGGCCTTACTGTAAAAAAAGTAAAGCGCTTACATTGTTTTTTTAAATATAAAAAATTTAAGCTATTTTTAAGAAAAAAATATCATAATAAAAGTTATAAATATAACTTGGAAGTGATAAAAATGTATAAAATTAAAAAAATAGTAACTATAACCGTCATTTCAGGAATTACCATAGCATTCTCGTTAGCCAGCCTAAATAACAGCTACGTAAAGGTAAAACAAGGTCCTGCATACAACGAACAAACTGAATATGTTTGGAAATAGTTAATCTTTTTTATGAATGAAGTAACCAGAAGCTGAAGCAATAATGCTAGAAATTATATCGTCCAAAAATGTGTTTACTGTACTATGTTTGCCATGGTCTTGTGAAACATCCAATTTTTTAGCAATTCCATTTTTAGTTTGATCTAAATAACCGTAATTAGCAATTCCAGCAGTTGTAAAGTGACTAGCAATGTAAATTCCAAACAATTCATCAGTTCCAAACTGTGGCAAATCTTTTTTAATAATTGAAAGTAACGGTTCATCTAACATGTTTTTTTCAGCTAACTTATCTAACTGAATTCCTACAGCTATCGTTTGAAGAATATCTTTGTCAGATAATACCTTGTTATTTATAATTTTAACCCCATCTGAAACTTTTAAATCTTTTGAATATTTGCCTTCAAAACTACAAAATTCTTTTGCGATGTCTTCAACTGTAATTCCTTTATTTTTAAAATAGTTTAAAACATACTTTTTTAATTCTTCTTTAGGATAAGACATAAGACGATTCTCCTTAAAATTTGTAAGCATTTTAAATGATTTTATTTAAATAAGCTGATATCATTTTAGCGTAGTTATAAATAAACAACAAATTTAGGAGGAAAATTATGACTGTAAAAATTGGTATTAATGGTTTTGGACGCATTGGACGTCTAGCTTTTAAACGTATCCATGAACTAAAATCAAGTGATATTGAGGTAGCTGCTATTAACGACCTAACAACTCCTTCTATGCTTGCATATTTACTAAAATATGATTCTACTCACGGAAAATTTCCTGGTGAAGTAACTTCTAACGATAATGCTATCATTGTTGATGGAAAAGAAATTCCAGTTTACGCTGAAAAAGATGCCGCAAACATCCCATGGGTTAAAAACGATGGTGTTGATTTTGTATTAGAATGTACAGGATTTTACACATCTAAAGAAAAATCACAAGCCCATTTGGATGCTGGTGCAAAAAGAGTTTTAATCTCCGCTCCCGCTGGCGACATTAAAACAGTAGTACCTGGTGTAAACTTAGATACATTAGATGCTAGTGATAAAATTGTATCTGCTGGTTCATGTACTACTGGAAGTATTGCACCTTCTGCATATTTCTTGAACAAGGATTTTGGAATAAAAGTTGGTACTATGACTACAATTCATGCCTTTACTTCTACTCAAGCTATCTTAGATGGCCCTAGAGGTAAGAAATTTAGAAATAACCGTACGGCTTCAACTAACACAATTCCACACTCAACTGGTGCTGCTAAAGCATTGGGATTAGTAATTCCTGAATTAAATGGAAAATTAAATGGAGTTGCTCAACGTGTGGGCGTTGTTGATGGTTCATTGACAGAACTAACTGCAATTGTCGAAAAGAAAAACGTAACTGCAGATGAAATTAATGACGCTATGAAAAAGCATACTGAAAACAACCCTGCTTTTGGTTGGAACGACGAACCTATTGTTTCATCAGACATCATTGGTGATACTCACGGTTCAGTATTTGATGCTACTCAAACTGACGTTACAACTTTTGGCGATGATCAATTAGTTAAAGTATGGACATGGTACGATAATGAATGGGGCTTTACATGCAACATGGTTCGCACCTTATTACACTTTGCTAAACTATAAGATTAATAATAAAAAGTCTACGATTTCACAATCGTAGACTTTTTTAATTTATAAATCATGATGTTTTCGCAAATACATTAGCATTACAACAATTATCACGATTGTAATTATAATTGTAAATATCCAAGAGAACCAACTATTAGCAAATGGTAAGCCAACGTTCATACCATAAAAACCGGATATGATTGGTGGAATTGCTAACACTAAAGACCAAATCGTTAAAACTTTCATTGTTTGATTTAGATTACTGTTAATGATATTGCCATAAGTTTCTTCAATTTGACCTACTATATCATTCAAAACATCGAACATGTATTGACACTCGTTATATTCAACTGTAACATCCTCAATCTTTTGTTTTTCCTGCGAAGTAAAGCTAATTGGAGTCGAAGGATTAGAACCCGTATTTTCCAATTGATGAATTGCTAATAAATTAGCAGCCGTAGCTGATTTTAAATATACTAAATCATTTTTTAAATTTGAAACTTCTTGTAGTTTTTTATTATTTACACTTCTATTTTTAGATTGTAGCTTTTCAGCTTGAGCATTGATATTATCAATTTTAGCAAAATAAGGATTACTAATTTCAACTAAGAAGTCAAAAATCAAATCAAATTTAGTACATTCACCTTCGTCAGAAATTTTATTAAAACTCTTGTTATTTTTAGTTACAATTAGATTGTCTTTAATAACTACTACTGCTGGTGAAGTTTTTACCTTGTCAATTTTCTTACTACGTAAAGCTCGCATAATTAAAATGGAGTAGTCTTTAAAATCATCATACTCAAAGCGAGAATGCTCATGCTTATCCAACATATATCCTTTAATATTTCTAGGCAGCTTATATTTTTGAATAACGTTTGTAATTTCTGTAGCATCTGTTTTATAGAGTTCAACCCAAATAGCATCTTTTAAGCTATGTATCTTTAACATATATTTCTTTCCCTTCTAAAAATTAAAATGGAGTGTTTGTTTTGAAAAATGGTGATTTATTATTTTTTCGAAAAGATAGTAATCAACTATCTAAGGCCATTGTAAACAGTACTAGTCATAATAAAGCAATACAGTACGACCATGTTGCCATAATTATTTATAACGGTAAAATTCCTTATGTTTACGAAGCGTGTCCAAAATATGGCGTTCGTAAAACTAGTTTTATAAACTTTACCAAAGATATTAATAGTAACATTGATTTATATCGATTGAAAACTACTTTTAATACTCAAAAATTATACAAAGAGGCAGAAAGTTATTTAGGATTGCCCTATAACCATTCTTTCAGTCCGGATGAGCCTGGATTTTATTGTGCCGATTTCATATATGAATCCTTTGAACACCGCTTTTTTCATTTAATACCTATGCAATTTGGCCCAAATCACACTATTGATAATTATTGGAAAAAATATTATCGAAAAATTGGTAAGAAAATTCCACTCAATAAACCCGGTTTAAATCCAAATGATATGATTAAACAAGGTTCATTAAATTTGATTAAAGCCAATTTCATGATTGAAAAAGTTGATTAAAATATTTAGAAAAATAGTTGTTACGCGAATAAACTAAGTTCATAGTTCTAAAAATATCCAAGCCAGTTAAATTAATTTCCCGTAGATTCCCATTAGCTAACTCTTTGCTAGCTAATGATTCATACATAAAAGAAATACCAACATCGTTTTTAACTAGTTCAATAATTCCCGTAGGTTCATTAAAACTAATTAATTTGTTAAAGTCATTGAAACTTAAGTTGAGTGATTTAAGCCAGTTATAAAGAATACACCTAGTTCCGGAACCTTTTTCTCTTAGTATCAGGGTTTGATTTAATAACTGACTAATGTTTACTTCATGTAACTGAGTTAATCGGTTGTTGGCATTAGCTACACAAATAAAACGTTCCTTTTGCATCGAATGATAGCTGTAATTATTTTTATTAAAATTACCTTCCAAAATAGCAAAATCTAACTTCCCATTATCAATCATATTCAAAATTTTTTCAGTATTAGTAACTACACAATTTATTTTGTCAAAGTTATTGGAAAAGTCTTCAATCACTTTTGGAACCATAAATATTGCTACTGATTTCGTAGCACCGAAAACAATTTCCTTTTGTAAATCCGGATTTTTTAAATAGTTAATAAACTCTGCTTGCTGATTGGTAATATTATTGACAAAGCTAGCTAACTTTTCACCTCGTTCAGTAATTTTCAAATGTGGTTGATGATATTCAACCAACTTCAGCTGTAGTTCTTTTTCCAGACTTTTAACTTGCTGTGTCACTGCTGGTTGTGTGATAAACAGTTTTTTAGCTGTTTTAGTGTAAGATTTAGTTTTAGTCAGAATTAAAAAGGTAATATATCGTTGATCAATCATTTCATTCTCCATAAGTAAATTTTATAGCTAAATTAATAATAATAATTTTATTTTATAACATTACCTTCATATAATAAAATATATATTCAATGAAAGGATGTTTCAATTTGAAAATTTTATCAACTAGTAAATTTTGGTTAGCAATTATTATTACATTAATTTGTACCATGATTGGTACTTATTTAGCTAATTTACCCTATTTAAATATCATTGGTTCATTAGTGTTATCACTAATTTTTGGAATGTTACTGCAAGTACAACCCAAAATGACCAAATCCATCAAAAAAGAAGTTGGCTTTATATCCAATAAGTTTTTACGTTTAGGAATTATTTTATTAGGCTTCAAGTTAAATCTAAACGCCCTAATGTCATCTGGAATTAAAACCATTTTACTTGCCATTGTAGTTGTCACTGGAACCATTACTGGAACCTATTTATTAAACCGTAAATTCGGGGTCGATAAAGAATTAGCTATTTTAACTGCTAGTGGGACCGGTATTTGTGGAGCAGCTGCAGTTATGGGAATTTCGCCTCAAATTAAAGTTTCTCCTGAAAAGCAGGCCCAAAAAGAAGAGGACCAAGTTTTAGCTGTTGCTATCGTAGCTATCATGGGAACTATTTTTACACTTATCGAAATAATGTTAAAACCATTACTACATATGGATGCAACCCAATTTGGAGTGGTTGCTGGTGGTTCACTTCATGAAATCGCCCATGCTGTAGCTACTGGTAGTACTGCAGGTGCAATTGGTTTAAACATTGCAATTATCACTAAGCTTTCGCGTGTGTTGATGTTAGCCCCGGCCGCTCTTATTATTGGTATTTGGTACCAAAAAAGTAGTCAAACTAACAATAGCAACACTCGTGGCAAGCTCCCTATTCCTTGGTTTATGGGTGGATTTATTTTAGCTAGTATCATCGGTTCATTCGTTCCTATGAGTGCTAGTTTACTTAACTTATTAGTTAAAGCTGCCTATATTTTCTTAGGTATGGCCATGGCTGCATTGGGAATTAGTGTAAACTTTAGAGTTATTCTAAATCGTGGTAAAAAACCAATTTTAGCTGCATTTATAAGTTCCATTATTTTACTAACATTTGTGATTATTGTAAGTAAATTATTCTTTTAACAAAAAAAGATGAACCTAATTATTATAGGCTCATCTTTTTTATTAATTTTAACCCTTACCCTCTTCAAATTCTGGGTATAGAGTCATTCCACCATCAACATAGATAGTATCTCCAGTTACATAAGATGATTCATTTGAAGCCAACCAAGCAGCAACTGCGGCAACTTCTGAAGGTTTACCAATTCGATCCATTGGAACTAACTTAGTAGTTTGCTCATATTGTTCAGGATCAGCAAACTTTTCAGCATTAATCGGCGTGTTAATAGCTCCTGGCGCAATACAGTTTACTCGAATATTCTTTTTAGCATATTCTAAGGCAACGGTTTCACTAAACATTTTCACGCCACCCTTAGAAGCTGCATAGTGTGAAAATGTTGGCCAAGGAATTGTATCATGTACTGATGACATGTTAATAATATTTCCATGACGACTGTTATCTAAGAAGTAATTTAGAGCTGCTTTAGTACCTAGAAAAGCACCAGTTAGGTTAACAGCAATAACTTTTTGCCAATCTTCTAATGCCATTTCATGTGTATGTACTTTATTTTCCATACCAGCATTATTAATCCATAAGTCTAGTTCACCAAAGTTAGAAACCGCAGCTTCAACTAAATCTTTAACATCGCTTTCAGAGGAAATGTCAGCTTGCACGGCAACTGCATCCCCACCATTATCTTTAATTAGTTCAACTGCTTTTTGTGCACCTTTAGCATCGGAATTATAGTTAAAAACTAACTTCATATGTTCTTTAGCTAATCGAATTGCAATTGCTTGACCGATACCCTTAGAAGCACCAGTTACAACTGCGACTTTACCATTTAAGTCTGAATACATAAAATTGTACCTCCTAATAAAATTAGCTCTTAGACCTAATATATAAGTCTAGTAATTTAAATTATAGAATAAAAAATTATTATAAACAAAAATAATAACAAAAAGTTTAAAAAAGAAAATAAAACTATAAACTTTTTAGCATCTTTTTTACTATAAATAGTTACTTGCTTTAAAGCTAAAAGATTAGCTAAAGAAGCAACCATAGTCCCTAATCCACCCACACTAACTCCATAGTAAATAGCAGGCATATATGTGCTAAATTTAGCAATCAATACTGAAGCCGGAACATTACTAATAATTTGACTAGTTAAAGCACTAAGTATAAACACGCTTCTTTGATTAGTTGCTAAACCAGAAATAAAGCTGTTAATAATCACCGACCGACTAAAAATTCCCACAATTAGGAAAAAGCCAATGAAGGATAATAAAAGCCCATAATCAATACGATAAATTATTTTATAATTAAAAATACATCCAATTAATATGGTAATTATTAATGTAATCACCACATTAATTATGCTAAATATTCCTAGTAAGACTATTACCATAAGTGCAACTGCTATAAAAACATTTACAGGTTTAAGATAAATGTCACTATGCTTATCGCTATTAAATATTGTTTTACTTTCAGCAAAAAAACTTAAACATAAGATAAAAGCAAACCCTATAATTCCAAAAATATAACTATATTTAAAAAATTCAACTACATTAACATAATAATTAGAAACTAAAAATATATTTTGCGGATTACCAATCGGAGTAACCGAACTTCCTAGATTTGCTGCAATGGTTAGCAATGTTAGCGGATAAGCCTTTTTCAAATGATACTGGTTAGCAATTTTTATAAACAATGGAATTAAAGCTAAAATTAAAACATCATTTGTAAAAAACATAGATGCAAAATAGTCGAACAAGACTAACATAATAATGATTATTCGTGAATTATTAGATTTCATAGTAATAAGATTACTGAAATAATCTAAAATATGCATCTCGCTAATTAAAGCCACAAAAGCCATTAACATCATCAAAGAAAAAATAGTATTCCAATTAACATCATTTAAACTTGGCTTGCCAACTAAAGCAGTACTGATTAAAAATATTACGAGTACTACTATTAAAATTGGATCTTTTAAAATCTTAATTTTTACACCTCCCCAATATTATATAACCTATAATATGTACATTTTTACAAAGTGAATTTATAATATTTTATTATTAATGCTTAAATAAACTGATTAAGGGTTGAATTTTTTTAAGAAAAGTTTAAGATTGACCTTTGAGTAATTTTATAAACATGTATTTGGAGGATTTAGTATGAAGGCTAAATTTGAAAAAATTTCTTTAGCAGGAATGTTAATTGCTTTAGGAATAGTATACGGTGATATTGGAACATCACCACTTTACGTTATGAATGCCATTATTGGTGATGTTGGAAGTATGTCTAACGTAACGCCCGATTACATAATTGGATCAATTTCGTTAATTTTTTGGACGTTAATGATTATTACAACTGTTAAGTATGTTTTAATCACGATGAAAGCCGACAACAATCATGAAGGTGGCATCTTTGCTTTATATGCTTTAGTTAGAAAGAATGCCAAATGGTTAGTTTGGCCTGCTTTGATTGGTGGAGCAGCTCTACTAGCAGATGGAACTTTGACTCCAGCAGTGACTGTAACTTCAGCAATTGAAGGTTTAAAGGGTCAATCAATTGGGTTTATTCATTTTAGTAATTCTCAAACGAATGTTTTGATTATTACATCTTGTGTCCTTTTGGTATTATTTTTAATCCAAAGATTTGGAACTGGTATCATTGGAAATTCATTTGGTCCTGTAATGCTAGTTTGGTTTAGTTTTTTAGCAATTGTAGGAATTATTAATTTATTACAATATCCTGCTGTTCTAAAAGCATTTTCACCATATTATGCAATCGAAATATTGTTTAGTCCCGCTAATAAAGTTGGAATTTTCATTCTAGGAAGTATTTTCTTAGCCACTACCGGTGCTGAAGCTTTATATTCTGATATGGGACATGTTGGTAAGAAAAACATCTACGGAACTTGGCCATTTGTATACAGTGCATTAATTCTAAATTATTTAGGTCAAGGTGCCTGGATTATTAAAAATGCACATAATCCACAATACGCTGGATTACATAATACAAATCCTTTCTATGATATGTTGCCAGGCCATTGGCGTATTTTTGCAATTGCCCTAGCAGCCTTAGCCGCTATCATTGCTTCACAAGCTTTAATTACTGGTTCATTTACTTTGGTAGATGAAGCAATCGGTTTGAAATTCTTACCTAGAATGATTGTTCATCATCCTAGTAATGTTAGAAGCCAAATCTACATTTCAACTGTTAACTGGTTTTTATGTATAGTTACTTTTATGGTAGTTTGGCTATTCCGAAGTTCCCAACACATGGAAGCTGCTTACGGTTTAGCTATTACCGTAACGATGTTAATGACAACTGTGCTATTGTTTGAATATATGTCTACTAAAATTAAACGTTGGTTAGCATTTGTTATTGCACTATTCTTTGCTGCAATTGAAGTTGTCTTTTTAATTGCTAGTTTAGTAAAATTCGTACACGGTGGCTACGTAACATTATTTATTATGTTTGGCATCTTATACGTTATGATAATTTGGTATTTTGGTAATAAGCGTCGTGATCATTATGAAAAAGAAAGTGAATATGTTTCTCTTTTAGATTATCGTGACCAATTATCTGAATTGAGTGCTGACGATTCCATTCCATTATATACTTCTAACTTGGTTTACATGACTAAGGTTAAGAATAATTATGAAATAAAACGTAGTACAATGTACTCTATTTTAGATAAGGAACCAAAACGTGCAAAAGTCTACTGGTTCGTTACGGTTAATGAAACTAATAACCCTTATGAAAGTAACTACACAGCAGACTTATTAGAAACTAAAAACATTGTAGATGTTCAGCTATATTTAGGATTTAGAAAACAACAAAGTGTAAGTATTTATTTACACCAAATTGTTAACTATTTAATTGAACAAGGCGTGGTTGATCCGCAAAAACAACATTACACATCTATGAAACATCGTGGAAATGTTGGTGACTTTAAGTTTGTTATCATTAACGAACGCCCTTCTGATTTAGCATTAAACACTGAAATTAGTGCTTTTGATAGACAACTTATCAGTGGTAGAATTTTTCTACAAAACATCACAGCTTCGCCAATTTCTTGGTATGGTCTTGAATTTAGTAGTGTACTAGAAGAATCATCACCATTGTTCATTACAATGCAACATGATCAATATCTAGTCCAAAGAAAGATATTCCATTCAATTCACTCAAGAAAGAAACGACGTTAAAATAGAAAATGGAACTGACTTAAATGTCAGTTCCATTTTTTTATACAATGTTCATTAAACAAAATATCAAAACCATTAAGTAAACAATTGCTAATATTTTTCGATATAATAAACTTTGTTTTTGTCTATGACTATACCAATAATAAAAATAGATTGGTGACATCATTAAACTAATCATCCCTAGTAACAATATTCCGACCAGATACAACGGACGACTGTGTGGTAAATTTCCTATTGAACTAATGATGAAAATAGCCGGAAAAACCACTAATATAATATTTAAGAATATTTCTTTAAAAAACATCCGATTATTCATGATGACTTAACCTCTTTTTCCAAACAATACTTTGTCTCAATATAAACGGTGATAAAAATGTAGTAATTACAATTGCTGCAATAATAACTGAATAATAGTTTTCTGATATTAAATTTCTACTTAAGCCAATTTGTGCGATGATTAAAGCTACCTCACCTCTCGAAACCATTCCAGAACCAACTATTGCTGAACTGTCTAATGAAAAACCACTTAACTTTGCACCTAATCCAGCTCCAAATAGTTTAGTAAAAATGGATAAAATAGTTATTGTCGTTAATAGCAATAGTTGGCTAAGCATTCCACTAAACTGTAAGCTCAAACCAATACTAACAAAAAATACTGGAATAAATAGTGAATATCCAATCGTTTCAGTATTACGACGAATTTTCTTCTTAAAAACAGTTTGTGAAATAGCAATTCCAGCAAAGAAAGCGCCCGTAATTGAACTTAAATCACATAACTCAGCTAAATAAGCAGCAAAGAAACAAATTACCAGTGATAATACCGTTAAATTAATTCTAAAATAATATGCAAATGATAATAATAATTTAGCACCAAATTTTATAAAAATTAAAACTAAAGCAAAAAATAAAATTTGTAGAAAAATTACCATTAAAATATTACTACTTCCACTACTCTGTGTACCTAAAAAGAAACTGGCAAAACTAAGCAATAGAATAGCAATAACATCATCAGCCACTGCTGCACCTAAAATAGTAATCCCTTCCTTACTATTCAACTTACCCATTTCTTTTAAAACTTCTACTGAAATGGAAACTGATGTAGCTGCAAAAATCACACTGACAAACATACTATCTTTAATAGTTAATCCATGATAATAACTAGCTAAATACATCCCAATCAATGGAAAAACAACTCCAAAAATAGCCACTAGCATACTAGGCTTAAAGTACTTTTTAAGTAACGATAAATTACTTTCTAGCCCTGCTATAAACATTAACAAGATAACTCCAATTTCAGAAAATGTACTAATAAATTCAGATTGCCTAATTATATTAAAAAAAGCTGGGCCAAAGATAATTCCAATAAACATTTGACCGATAACTACCGGCATCTGAATTTTTCTACATAAATAATTAGAAATCAGACTTAAAAACAATATAAAAGTTAGTATTGATAAATAGTGCATGTAATCCTCCTTAAATACAAAACAAAAAAAGCTACTACTAATCCACCGTTCCCGCCAACCCAAAACGAGAACAGATTCTTGAAAAGTAGTAACTTTCAACCAAATTTATATATATACTTAATATTATATCATACTATTCAACTTTTTGAATCCAACCTTCTGGAGCTTCTACATCACCAAATTGGATTCCTGTTAATAAATCATAAAGCTTTTTAGTCAATGGACCAACTTCAGTTTCACTATAAAATACGTGGAAGTCATCACCATGTTGAATTCCACCGATTGGCGAAATAACTGCCGCAGTACCACAAGCACCTGCTTCTTTAAATTTATCTAAATCATCAATGTAAACATCAGATTGCTCTGCCTTTAAATTTAATCGATGTTCAGCCAACCATAGTAATGAATACTTAGTAATACTTGGTAATATTGATGGTGAATCAGGTGTAATGAAACGATTATCTTTAGTAATTCCAAAGAAGTTTGCTGAACCAACTTCTTCAATTTTCTTATGAGTTAATGGATCTAAATATAAAACATCTGAAAATCCGTTTTTGTGTGCATTATCACCCGGTAATAAACTAGCAGCATAGTTTCCACCAACTTTACTTTGACCAGTACCCATATGTGCAGCTCGGTCATATTCAGAAGTTACAAAGTTTGTAGGAGTTAGACCCCCTTTGAAGTAATTGCCAACTGGCATCGCAAAAACTGTAAATAAATATTCATCTGAAGGATGTACGCCAATAGTTGGTCCTAATCCAATCATTAATGGACGAATATATAAGCTTCCACCTGTTCCATATGGTGGAACAAAATCAGCGTTAGCTTTAACTACTTTCTTAACTGCTTCAACAAATTTATCTTCTGGATATGGTGGCATTAATAATCTTTCACAACTGTTATGCATTCGATGAGCATTTTGGTCTGGTCTAAATAACTGAATACTCCCATCTTTAGTGCGGTAAGCTTTCATACCTTCAAAATCAGCTTGACCATAGTGTAAAACAGTCGCCGCTTCATTCATATTTATAGTGCTATCTTCAGTCATTTCGCCATCTTGCCATTCGCCATCTTTATAAAGGGCCTTAAATCGATAAGGTAAATCCATGTAAGCGAAACTTAAATTTTTCCAATCTATATTTTTTGCATCAGCTTTACTCATATAAACATCATCTTTTCTTAATATTATTTTAATCAAATTCTAACAAACAACTTATAAATAGTCAAAACATAATTGTGATTTTTTTTAATATCAGTTATAATAAGATGTACATACATTAGGAATTACTCAATTCTACCGAATGGTCTTAATTTATTAGTTTATTGCTATTATTTTTTGGAAAAGAGTTCGGACACATAAAAAAAGGAGCATGCATTTAACCAGCATGTTCCTTTTTTGTTTATTAAATTAGTTATTTGAAAATGAATTAGCGTTGGCCCAGTAATTATGTCCATCAATAGAAACTTTATACCAAGTACTTTGATTTCCATTGATATCTTTTACTGTTGCTTTTTGAACCGTATTAACTGCATGGCCCAATAAACTATAGTTACTCATTTTTTCATTTGATAGATGACTAGAATTTGGAATGTTATCATATAATTTACTTTCTATACCATTAAAAGTCATTGATTCACTACTGTTACTATATTGAACCGAATTAAAAGTTAAAGCCTTTTCAGGAACCCAATAAGTCTTAGCATTACTATTATTAGCAAATTTTATTCGATACCAAACACTATGGTTCTTATTGTGAACAGCTCGATTATTAACGTAAACTAATTGTTCAGCCTTAACACCTAGCTTTTTCCATTTATAACTAGTAGTTTTGTATCCAGCATTTTTGACATGATTATAAATTCCATATTTAGAATAGTTATAACTTAATTTAGCGACATCCTTACCTGAGCCATCGTTATAAGTAACTCCATTAACAACATTGCTGCTATTAGAAGAAATAGCTTTATCTTCCACTGGATTACTATTACCCTGATTTACATCAGAATTAGAGCTATTAGAACTACTATTGTTGCCATTTGAATTATTAGTAGTTGTTTTATTAGAATGCTTATTGTAATAATGTTTTACTAAACTAAAGAATTCAGACATAGTATAAGCCTTGCCAAAAAACTTTTTACCATTACTTTTATAATAACCAATTGGATCAGTATGATTAGATCCACCTAGATGTTTAGCAACTGATTTGTGTGACCAGACAGTTCCTTTACCAGTATTTTCGGCGCTAACAGCTGGCAAATTATACTTATGCAATAAATAGGCAGTGTAATAAGCGGAATTATTTACTTCCTTAGCAAACGCCTTTTTACTATGAACTTCAATTTGCTCAAATTGAATAAACCGAGCATTTCCAGGATATCCTACTCCCCAAGATAAATAATTAGTATTGGCTATATTAATTATTCGCTTATCGTCAACGAAGGAATGTACAAAAGCATTTCTCCAATATTTTTTCATATAAGCTATCTCACTATATATACTTGAGTGCGGGTTGGCTGTTTCATGAATAACAACTCCCTTAGGTTTTCCGCCTGAATACTTATATTTAGGAAATTTACTCCAAATATCTTCAGTTATCTTAGCAGGCTTAATGTTGTGCTTATAAATGTAACCATTTAAAGAAGCAGAATTGACAGACTTTACATTAAATATACTTAATGTAAAAAAAGAAACAGCAGCAATTAAGACAAGTACATATTTTTTACTCAAATTTTTAATCATGATAACCCTCTTATTTTAATAACTAGTCTAATTAATTTCTACATAAATAGTAACATTTAATAATTACAAACGTATTTACGAAAGATTACACTTTTTTACAAAAAACTAGCCGATATGATTTTCATCCAAAATCATTTTAACTTCATTTTGAATTTCTGGAGTCTTTTTCCAAACTTCAAATTTAGTTAAGTTTTCATCTGGCATATCAAAATTTTCATTAATATATTTTTCATAATTGTCAACATGCACAGAGTGCGGAATGTTAAGCTGTAAAATTCTTACTTGCTTAATTAAGCCTCTTTCAGCAGCTAATTCAGCTCTACCATTCTGAACCATATTACTTATTTCCATGTACTTAGTTCCATCATTGAGCGTTATTTCTTCAATCAAATCTAATTTCTCATCGTTTTTCAAGTGAATCAATCCTCCTTACAGTAAAAAAATCCGTCAGAATTAACGGATTTATTTTTTGTTTGTATTAACTTCATGTTTTTTAGCATCTTTATGATGAGCTTTCTTAATTTTAGCTTGTTTTTCCAGCTTCTTAGGTAATTTCAATTTTTTAGTTGGATGAATAATTGATTTAGGATGTTCTACAACATGTTTTAAGGTATGTCCTGAAACGTTTAATAAACAGAAGAAGATGGCTAAAAATGCTACAACCCAGGTAACTAGCTTAGTAGATAAAGACATCTTTTCACTAATAACTGAGCCAAATAAACGTTTTTTAACATTATTTTCCGCGACATGCACATCTTTAACATTTTGCTTTTCTTCATCAATCAATTCTTGTTGATACTTATTAATGTCAAATTCTTTTTGAATATCTTTTTGCTTCTTTTCGAAAGCTTTTTTATCTTTTTTCGACAATGACTTAAACCAAGCAATAAATTCACGATACTTAGTCAAAACTTCCTTAGTTGGACCAATTGATTTTAGTTTACCATAATTAATCCAAGCTACTCGGTCACACAAGAATTCAATTTGACGAAGTGAATGACTGACGAAAACAATGGTCTTGCCCTCTTTTTTAAAATCAGATATCTTATCAACACATTTTTGATAAAAAGTATCATCACCAACAGACAATGCTTCATCAATGATGAGAATGTCTGGCTTAATGTGCACGGCAATTGAAAAACCTAATCGTGATTTCATACCACTAGAATAGCTTTTAACTGGTTGATCAACAAAATCTCCAATATCAGCAAAAGCAATAATGTCTTGCATCATATCATCGATTTCTTCATTAGTTAAACCTTGCATTAAAGATTTTAATCTAATGTTTTCTCTTCCAGTTAAGTTTTTACGCAAACCGGCATTGATTGCAACAATGGATGTATCACCTTTAACATCAACCGTTCCTGTAGTTTGTGGAATAATTCCAGAGATTATATTAGAAATAGTAGACTTACCTGAACCATTAACTCCAATTAAACCTAAAGTCTCACCTGGCTTTACCTCAAATGAAACTCCCATTAAAGACCAGAAGTGAGGAACATTAGTCTTTAAAGAAAAAAATGATTTTAGCTTATCAGTTTGTGTTTTGAATAAATCGTATTCTTTGGTTACGTTTTCAACTTTTATTTTGTAATCTTTAGACATTTCAATACTTCCTATAAATTATTTCAATTTAATAATTATAAAACTAATGACTTATTATATCAAATTAATAAATAAAATCTATTGAGCAAAAGCTTGTGCTGATATCCAGTAACTTTTATTATTCAAATGAATGCGATACCAAACAGTTGCATATTTAACTCTTACACCCTTTAAGTCATAACTAACCACTTTATCAGTTAAGTTAATTCCATTCCAATTTTGTTTAAGCTCATTTTTGTTGGTACCTGGAATATGATTATATAGTTTAAATTGTTTATAGTTACTTGCTAACGTCTTAGTACCATTTTCTTGGTAGTATTTGGCGTTTTTTTCGGTACTAATCAGACCATTAGAATCAATCCAAACTTTTCCATATCCTTTTACACTAATACGATACCAAGTTGATTTCATACCGTTAATATAAAAAGCAGCTTCCATATCAGAAAAAACTTTTTTCACTTGAAAATTAACTGATGAAGCAATTTTCATAGCCATTTTATTGTAACTATAAACGTGATTATAGGTATCACGCGGATTAAATTGATCTAAAACAAAATTTTTGTTTACTTTTTTATAGTCTATTTTAGGAAATACAATAGCTTTATTATAGACCCAATATTTTTTGGTCGATTTGCCTTCATGTAAATCTAAACGATACCATATCGAATTTTTACCATTATGATTTTGCACAGCCATCAAGTCCACATTAACAATATCACCAGATTTTAAATTAGGTAGCCACTTGTATTTAACAACTTTTTTACGAGTATCTTTTACATGATTATAAAGATTATATTTATTAAAATTATTCGATAAGGTTACCGATATCTGATGACTTCCACTAAAATAAGTAGCCGTCGCTAATAAATTTTGTGTTTGCTTAGGCTTATTATTCTGCTTGTTGTTATTGTTTGGTTTGTTACCACTATTATTAGAACTATTATCACTTGGCTTGTTGGAATTTGTTGAATTATTTTGCTGATTATTAGACTGGTTGTTGCCAGAAGATGCATTTTGATTATTATCGAAAGTAAAAAGTGCATTATCGTTGATAATTTTAATTAATTTAAATGAATAATTAGGATCCGTAGCATATCCATCTTGAACTAAGTTTTGTGCCGCAATCTGATAAGTTCCAGCCACTGAACGATGAACATTACTGTACCTAGCAGTATTTAAAAAGTTAGCATAGTCTTGAAGACTCTCAGCTGGGCTAGGATACTTTCTAAAATTAGCATTGGTATTATACGCTCCACTAGAACCATACTCACTTGTATTCATACTAGTACTTTGGCCTTGATAATTCCCCTTAATACCAAAGTAATTATTTGCATTGGTGGCTAATGAACTAGTACCATAGCCACTCTCTAAAGCAGCCTGAGCCATCATAATTGATGGAAATAAGTCATTTTGGTTAGCGATACTTACAGCACTATCTTTTATACTATTAAAAAAATTAGCCTGATAAGGTTGAGCATTAGTAAAATTATTATTACTACTGTTTGATACGTTTTGATTATCATCGGCCAAAGTAACGGTGCTAGCACCAAATAGCACTAAGGCTAGCGACAAAAAAGTTAACTTCATAAAATTTTTATACATGATTTAATTAATTAACGCTCCCATTTTAAGTATAATTTCAGAGTTAAGCATACCATAATATTATTAAATTTTATTTAAAATATTCAATAATATAAAATTATCTTTTTACGCCACGGCGATTAGCACTTAAATTATTTTGTTGATTTTTAAATTTTTCCCAAGTTGCATCCTTACGTTTTTTGCTTTCTTGATTATTCTTATGTTTTTTAGTAAATTTCACAAATATTCCCTCCAAATTAAAAAGCCCTCTAAGAGGACTTTTATTTTTTAGCTTTATTCCACTGTAACACTTTTAGCTAAATTACGTGGTTTATCAACATCTAACCCTTTGTTTAAACTAGTGTAATAAGCCAGTAACTGTGCAGGAATTACACTTAATAGTGGTGCGAGCAATTCATCAACAGTTGGAATTATAATATCATCATCATTTCTAGCCAAGTCGTCACTTACTATTGTTATTTTCTTAGCTCCTCTAGACATTGTTTCTTGTAAATTGGATCTAGTTAAGCTAGCAGTATTAGCCTGCGTAATAATTCCAATAACTGGAGTACCATCTTCAATCAAAGCAATTGTACCGTGCTTCAATTCACCTGAAGCAAAACCTTCTGCTTGAATATATGAAATTTCTTTCAATTTCAAAGAAGCTTCTAGTGACACAAAGTAATCAGTACCTCTACCAATATAGAATGATTTTTCAGCATCTACAAAGTATTTTTTAGATAAATCGTCAATTGTAGCCTTTTCATCAACAATTGATTGCATTCCAGTCGCAACTAAACCTAATTGTTGTTTGATGTCAAAGTTTTTAGCAACTTCAATCTCTTTAAATTCACCTAATCCTTTAGCCAAAATAGCTTCTACAGCAATTTGGGCAGTATATGCTTTAGTTGAAGCCACTGATATTTCAGGACCTGCTTCTAATAATAAAGTAAAGGTTGCTTCTCTAGAAAGCGTTGAGTTTTCAACGTTAGTAATGGTTAAACTAGGAAAGTCCTTTTGGTTAACATTAACTAAAACTTCACGACTATCAGCAGTCTCTCCACTTTGTGACAAGAAAATAAAGAATGGATTGTCCGAAATGATGGGTTGATTGTATGCAAATTCAGAAGCAACATGAACTTCAGTAGGTACATTAACTAACTTTTCAAATAAGTTCTTACCAACTAAACCAGCATGATAACTAGTACCGGCACCAATAATATATAGTCGGTCAGCCTGTTTCATAGCTTCTAAAAGTTTTTTATCAAATAAAGGTGCTCCATTTTCATCTAAATACTTAGCAGATAACTTGCGCATAACATTAGGTTGTTCATCAATTTCTTTTAACATGTAGTAAGGATAAACACCTTTTTCAGTTTCACTAGCATCTGTATCCACATGGAAAGTATCTCTGTTAACAACATTACCGTCTTGATCTTCGATTGTTACAGAATCTGGTTTAACTGTAACTACTTCACCATCTTTTAGTTCTAAGAAGTCATGTGTAACATCTAACATTGCCAATGAATCTGAACAGACAACGTTACAGTCCTTACCAACACCGACTAATAAAGGACTTTTATTTTTAGCAACAAATAATGTATCAGGTTGTTCTCGATCCATCAACATGAACCCATATGAACCTTGCATTAGAGAAATCATTTTTAAGAAAGCAGCTTTAGTGTCCATACCTTTATTAACAACAAAGTAATCAATAAGTTGAACTGCCACTTCAGTGTCTGTTTGTGATACAAAATGAAAATCACTTAAATATTTTGTTTTTAAATCTTCAAAGTTTTCGATAACACCATTGTGTACAAGATAAAAACGATTATCTTGTGAAAATTGTGGATGTGCATTTTCAACAGTAACACCACCATGAGTAGCCCATCTAGTATGTCCAATACCAGTAGAACCGTGTACTTCATCTGTGATGGCTGCTTTTAAATTAGAGATTGATCCAGTTCTTTTAACTAAATAATCTTTACCATTTTGATCATTAACATAGATTCCGGTAGAATCATATCCACGATATTCTAATTTTTGTAATCCATTAACTAAAATACTAGTAGCATTTTCGTTACCAGTAATTCCAACTATTCCACACATATTATTGTTTCCTTTCAATTCAATTAAGAAATTGGTATATACAATATATTATCAACTCAAAATATACTTTACAAGTTTTTTATACATATGTCAATATGATTTATTTAAATTGGTATATGTTAATGTAAACTATTAAAAAAGTCGTTCACTATGTATCACATAATCAACGACTATCTAGTTTCTATTCAATTCCAACTTCAGCTTTAACTACATCGGCTATTTCATTGGTATACTTATCAACTAATTCTTTTGTAGGAGCCTCAGTCATAACTCTTAATAATGGCTCAGTTCCACTAGGTCTAACTAGAACTCTACCATCACCATTCATATCTTGCTCAACTTTTTTAATTACTGCGGAAACTTTTTCATTATTTAGGGCAGCTTTTTTATCACTAACTTTAACATTAATTAATTTCTGTGGATAAGTCTTCACATCAGCTGCTAACTCAGATAATGATTTTCCAGTATCTTTAATTACATGCATAACTTGTAAACTAGTTAAAAGCCCATCACCAGTAGTATTAAAGTCTAAAAATACAATATGACCAGATTGTTCTCCACCTAGGTTATAACCGTCTTTATTCATTTCTTCAACTACGTAACGGTCACCAACTTTAGTTTGAACGTTAGTCAAGCCATGGGCTTCCATCGCTTTGTACATCCCTAAATTACTCATGACAGTAGTAACAATAGTATCTTGTTTCAAACGACCATGTTCTGACATATATTTACCACATATATACATCAAAACATCACCATTAACAATATTCCCTTTTTCATCAACAGCGATACAACGGTCACCATCACCATCAAAAGCAAAACCAACTTCAGCACCATTTTCAACTACAAATTCTTGTAATTTTTCTGGGTGAGTAGATCCAACACCATCATTGATATTTAGGCCATTAGGCATGGTAGCCATAGTTTCAAAATCGATACCTAAATCAGCATATAGTCTAGAAACTAGATTACTAGTAGCACCGTTTGCTGAATCAATACAAATCTTCATGTCTGATAAATCATCTGGAATTGTTTGTTCCAAGAAACGAATATATTTTTGACTACCTTCAGAATAATCGTCAACCGTGCCAAGTCCCTTAGCAATTGGCCTTGGCAAATCGTCAGTATCATTTTCTAAAATCTCTTCAATTTCTTCCTCTAAGGAATCAGATAATTTATAACCATCTGCCCCAAAGAATTTAATACCATTATACTCAACTGGATTATGTGATGCTGTAATCATTACACCAGCAGATGCATCTTGAGTTCTAACTAAGTATGCTACTCCTGGAGTTGTAATCACACCTAATTGTAAAACTTCAATTCCGGCAGATAATAATCCGGCAATAAGTGCTTCTTCTAACATTTGGCCAGAAATTCGTGTATCTCTAGCTACTAATACCTGTGGTTGCTTATCTGATTCAGCATGTTTAGTTAAAACATAACCACCAGCTCGACCACATTTAAAGGCTAATTCTGGACTTAAATCCTTATTGGCAATTCCACGTACTCCGTCTGTACCAAAATACTTCATACTTTATTCCCCATTCTTTCAAAATTATTCCACATTCACATTTATTTTAATTTTTTCCGGATCAAATCCGTTGTATCCATCTACTAACTTACTTAATTGAATGCTTTTAGTAGTATCTGATTTAATATCTGAAACATCAATTGGCACAGTTACATCTTTTAATCCTGATAGTTGCTTTTCTGTACCAAATATTTTAACTGATTTTATATCAGAAGATATTGAATACTTTTTGTTTGAATCCTTATGCTCTGCTTTAAATTTTAAACTTACTTCTTTATTATTACCACTACTAATTGGTAAATCAACTGCTGTAGTTGAAGGCGTTAAAATAACATTCACGGTTCTACCTTTTGAATCTAAAGCTTCTATGATTGCTGAGGCACTAACAGTTTCTTTGGCATTTTGTGGAATACTTAATCTAGCGACCACGCTATCGATTCTATCAATTTCGCTTTCAGCACCAGTTGCTTTAACCGATTGAGTTCCTAAAATTGGAGTCCCTGCGTGATAACCATCAGCGATATTCTTTTTATCAAATTTAGCATGCACCGAAAATGTTTTGGTACTACGTTTTTGAACTTCTACATCGATGTATGAAGGATTGATTTCATATCTAATTTCATTATTCAAACCTTCCTCGTATAGTTTAACTCTGTGTTTACCCACTTTTAGATTGGCTAAGTTAGCATAAATCTTAAAATTTTGGGTATTAACAGTAGTAGTTACTAGCGCTGCTGGTCCAACTAACTTCACTGAAACTTTTTCAGGATACCCTGTTACAAAATATTTATTACTATTCAAGTTAAGTTGTAGCGGAACGGATACAGTCTCTGGTTTACTAGAAGTTAACTGTGTCGTTCTAGAATCAGTGTAGTTTTGATTATAACTTCCATTTAAAAATTTTGATTGATTAACGTAAATAAACAACAATAAAGCAAAAACTAAGGCTAATATTCGATAGAACCATGGACTGTTCAAAAACTTATTCATCGTTTTTGCCCCCATTCTTAAACTTGTTAAAAGTATTTAAAAGAAGGCTTAACAAACCATTATTGATTGGTTTCTGTTCTTTAATAAACTGATCTTTTAGAAATTTTAAATAATCTTGACGTGTCAAACCACGAATCAATTCATTATCCTTAGTAATTGAAACTTCACCAGTTTCTTCAGAAATAACAATTGTCAAAGCATCGGTTACTTCAGAAATTCCCACTGCTGCACGATGTCTAGTCCCTAATTCTTTAGGAATTAAATTACTTTGTGATAAAGGTAAATAAGCTGCGGCTACCGCTAAACGATTGTCTTTTATAATAACGGCACCATCATGTAATGGTGTGTTAGGTATAAACGTATTAATTAATAATTCTCCGGTAATATCAGCATCTAACTTAATTCCAGTTTCAATGTAATCTTCTAAACCTGTATCCATTTGAATAGTCATCAAAGCACCAATTCTTCTTTTTGACATGTATTGAATCGCTTTATCTAGCGAATTTATCATTTTCTCGTTAGATTCATTTTGATTCTGATTATGTCTAATTAGAGAACCTCGTCCTAAATGTTCTAGTCCTCTTCTAATTTCAGGTTGGAAAATAACAATAATTGCAATAACTCCCCAATTGATAACTTGGTCTGTTATCCAAGATACCGAGGATAGTCCTAAAAATATACTAATTATTTTAAAAATTACAATTACTAATATTCCTCTAAATAATTGTACCGCTTTAGTACCTTTCAAAAGGATAATAACTTCATAAATTATAAACCAAACAACAAATATATCTAAAATATTGCTTGGTGTAATTAACTTACCCCAGTCTAAACCCATTTTATAACCTCCAATAACAATTCAACCTAATTATATCACGACGAGTAGTACTTTGATTATCAATAAAATGTTATATCTAAAAGATTTATTTAAAATATTAAAAATAATTAGTATTTTCAGTTCAAATAATAACATTTTCAAGTTAGAATTAATATAAGTAATAGTAAGGGGTATGCGCATGTATAAATCAATAAACTGGCAAATAAGAACGTTTTTTATATTATGGTTAATATTTTTGTATTTCAACATAAGGCAACCATTTAGTTTTCTGCTGCTAAACACTTTTTTAGGATATATCCCCATTGAACTAAGTTTAGAACTAGATAATAAACATATTAAGAACAGCTGGTTAATGTGGCCTATTTTTATGATATGGATTGTATTTTACCCAAATGTTCCCTACCTTTTAACTGACTTATTTCATCTAGAACAGCTATATCCGTATATACAGGGAAATTTAAGATTAGATTCATTAATTTGGTTCAACTATGCATGCTTGATGGTTACAGTAATTGCATGTCTAATACTAGGTTGCTATAGTCTATTTAAAGTTACTAATGCTTTGGCTTATAAAATGCACCTAAATAATATCATTAGCAAATTAGTCATTTTAATTACACTAACTTTTATTTCTTCAGTAGGTATATTCATTGGAAGATTTTTAAGACTACACACCGTTTATATCATGCTTTCACCTAAAGTAGTCATTAAACAATTACTATCGATGTGGTCACCTGAAATGCTTAAGTTTGTGTTTATAATGATGGCAATTCAATTGTTCGCTTGTTGGGTTATGTCATTGGTGTACAAAAACATTAAAAATACCAAATAAAAAAGAGGCTTAAGCCTCTTTTTTTATTACTCTTCTGAAGAATAAAGTTCAACATTTTCTAAATAATTAATTTCTTGTCTTAAATCAGAAGCTGTAGTCCAATCAATTTTGCCATCTTCAAATAGCGACTGAATAGCTTTTCTTTGTGATCCAAAAGCTCTGATTTGTAATTTTCGATACTGTTCATCGTAATTAAATTTATTATTATTATTTTTAGCTAGATAAGCCAAATTTTCATATTCCAAAATAATTTGTCTTACTAAATCTTTATTATCAGAAAAAGAAGATTTTCTAAGTTCTTGAATCGTGTAGTTAAACACTAGCACTAAAGCATTATTCAAGTCTTTAACTGTTTTATCATTTTCATTTTTCTTAAATAACCATACTTTAAGCGTCTGATAAGCAGATTTCCATTCCAAAGTGTAACTAAATCGGTCAAACTCAGACAATACTTCAGATTCGCGATGATTAATTCTTTGATCAATTTCATCGAAAATAACCTTGCTAATATGATGATTATTTAACATATTTTTAGCAACTTGTCTTTCTAAAGCAATCGCTTTTTCCCGAATTCTTACTTCTTCTTGTAAAAAGTTTTGTGTTTGCTCATCATTATAAAGTTTCAAACTTAGCTTTCTTATCACAATTTGGTATTGCCAAATTAACGAATAAATAATATTTTTATTTACTTCATTCTTAGACTTATCGATATTATTAATTGCAGCTCTTAGTAAATGAATCTTAGCTCTATCAACATTCCAAAAATCTTGTTTTTCATATTTAACTACATCTTTATTATTAGAAATTAATGGCAACACGATAACTGCCGCAATCAAGCTGCAAACGATTACACCTGATGCAATAAACGTAATTAAATCACGGTCAGGAAAGGCCTTACCTGTACTAGTTAGTAAAGGAACCGATAAAACACCGGCCATCGTGATAGCACCTCTAACGCCTGAAAATCCAACAATAGTAGCAACTCTAATGTCAATATTAAACGGACGCTTTCCACTAAATAAGTTACTGAAAAATTGATATCCAGTAATCCAAACAATTCGAATAATTAAAAGTACTAACCATGTAATAACTGCGTACATAATAGACTGTAAAGTATTAAATTTAAGACTTTTAATAACTGCTTCGGTAGCAAAAGGCAATTCTATTCCCAAAATCAGAAACACAATTCCGTTTAAAATATAAATTATTATATCCCAAGTTTTTTCGTTAATTAAAATTAGCTCAGGTGATAATGCCTGCTTAGTTGAATTTTTCATGTGTAAAACAATTCCAGCAGTAACTACTGCAATTACTCCTGAAGCATGAAAAACTTCTTCAGATAACATGTAAATTGCAAATGGAGCTATGATTTGTAACACAACGTTAAAAATAACGTTCTTTATACCCTTACGATATAAAAACTTACGGACTGAAGTAATTATTAGCATGGTAACAATTCCAATAACTGCTCCCATAATACTTGTATAGACAAAATCACTAGCAGCCTTAAACACTGAAAAGTATCCAGTGACTGTAGCGGCAACTGCATACTTAAAAGCAATTAGACCGCTGGCATCATTAATTAAGCTTTCACCATTAACTAAATGTAAAATATTTGATGGCAAGTTGGCTTTACTAGCAATTGATTGAACTGCCACTGGATCTGTTGGAGATAAAATAGCAGCTAGTGCAAAACTAACTGACAGTGGCATGGAAGGGATTAATTTATAAATTAAAAATCCACCCACAATCGTTGTTAAGAACACTAAAACAATTGCATTACCGAAAATTGGCATTTTAAGCTCCCAAAGCTCTTTTTTGGGAAACCTTCGACCATCATTGAAAAGTAATGGCGCAATAAATAATAATAAGAACCAGTCTGTGCTCAACGGGATTTGAAAATTGGTAAACAATGCTAATCCACATCCCAAAATAACTTGAATTAAACTGGCAGGTATTGCTGGAATATAATGATTAATCACGTTAGACAATAATAATATTCCGATGAGTAACAAAATAACTTCGATAACTTCCATTCAGAAATCTCTCCTTTTGTTAGTCTTCTCCTATTATCTTAACTTCAGTTTCTAAATGAATTTTATTATCTTGATAAACTTTATCTTGAACATGTTTAATTACATTTAGATAGTCTGTAGCAGTCGCATGGTTAACATTTACAATAAAGCCTGCATGTTTAGTAGAAACTTGTGCTCCTCCATCCTGAAATCCTTGCAAACCAGCATCATGAATAAGCTTTCCAGCAAAATGGCCTACTGGTCTTTTAAAAACACTTCCGCAAGATGGCAAGTCTAATGGTTGCTTAGAAAAGCGTAATGCATTAAAATAATCCATCCTAGCTTGAATTAAATTAGCATCATCCTTATTTAAAGTAAAAGTAGCAGAAAGAACAATATAATTCTTATCTTGAATTACACTATGACGATAGCCAAAGTTAATTTCTTGATTTGATAAATCTTTGATTGAACCATTTTCATCAATAACTTTAACGGATTCAATTACTTCAGAAGTTTCTCCACCGTATGCGCCTGCATTCATATAAACTGCGCCACCCACACTACCAGGAATTCCAGCGGCAAATTCTAAGCCAGATAAAGAATGTTTTTGAGCGAAAATAGTGGCGTCTATATAAGCAGAACCAGCTCCAGCCACAAAACTAAATTCATTGATTTGTCTGATTTGCTTAATATCACGTAAAATCATTACAATTCCACGAATTCCACCATCCTTGATAATTAAATTGCTAGCATTCCCAATAACTGTAAGTGGAACGTTATTTTGACTAGCGTATTTGCTAATCGCACTTACATCTTCTAACGCTTCGGGAAATGCAACTAGGTCAGCACACCCACCGGTTTTGGTATACGTGAAATTTGACAAAGGTTCATTTCTTAAAAACTTTATGTTTAGCTTCTTAGTAATATCTTCCATGAGACTACATCCTTAATTAAAATAATAATATACTTACATTTTACCATGTAAATAATCTAATCAATAGCATGCTATACTAATTATAAGATAATCATAAACATTAGGAAATAAATTCGGAGGTTATAATGAATTTTATTGCAATTGATTTTGAAACTGCAGCTAGTAAAAGAGCTAGTGCCTGTTCTGTAGCTTTAACTATCGTAAGAAACAATCAAGTTATTGATGAGTTCTATTCTTTGATAAACCCAGAAGTAGATTTTAATTGGCGAAACATTAAAGTACATGGTATCCATACCAAAGACGTTGAAGATGCCCCTACTTTTCCTGAAATTTGGGAACATATCAAAACATTTTTCACAAGTAATCAATTGGTTATCGCTCATAACGCTCCATTTGACAATAGTGTAATTAAACAATCAATCATTAGATACAACTTAGAAATGCCAAAATATCTAACCCTAGATACTCTTAAAACTTCTAAAGAATTATATAAAGAGCTAGAAAATCATAAGTTGAATACCGTTTGTGATAAACTAAATATCGAATTAAAACATCATCATAACGCATTAGATGACAGTTTAGCGTGCGCAAATATATTGATAAATCAATATAAAAATCACGGTAAAGATTTTATTCAAAAATTCATAAGATTAAAAAAATAAAGCAATGAATTCAAAATTCATCGCTTTATTTTTTTAGTTGATAATTCATTTCGTAAGTAGATTTTAAATTGGTATCCATTTTAATAAATCTATTTTTGGATTTTTTAAAACCAATTTTTTCGTATAAGTGAATAGCTGCTAAGTTATCTTTTTTTACAACTAAATAAAAATTTTCCAGATTACTATAGTCGCATCCCCAATCAATACTTTCTTCGACTAAAGCGGAACCAACTCCTTGATTCCAGTAATCTTTTAATACCGCAACTCCTAACTCGCCACATTTTGTGTCATCAATTTGTTGAATCGTAACTACGCCAATTAATTCATCTACATCGTGTGTAGTATCTTCTAACTTAGCAACTAGAATAATATTATTCCTAGTTTGATTAATTAACATAATTTGACGAGCTTCATCTTGTTCACTAATTTGTCCCAAAGAACGATCGACTGTAAATGTATCTGATTCTTTGGTTAATTGTTTTAAAAGTTTAATTAAATTTTTAGCATCATTAGGCTTAGCTAAGGTATTTGAAACATCAGACATTAGTTTTCGATACTCTCTTTCACTAATTTTTCGAAATGTTCACCATGCGGAATAAAATCAATTTTACGGTAAGAATCACCTTGCTCATCATCTCGATGAAAAACTATTTTCAAATAGTCACTTGGTAATTCATCTTCAACGAATTGCGACCACTCAATAACATTTACTCCATCGCCATTAAAATATTCATCTAATCCTAATTCGTCACCACTACCATCATCTAATCGATAAACATCCATATGATAAAGTGGAATGCGGCCATCTTGATATTCTCTAATAATCGTAAATGTAGGACTTTTTATGTTCCTTTTAATCCCTAATCCCTTAGCAAGACCCTTAGTAAAGGTTGTCTTACCAGCTCCTAAATCACCATCTAATAGAATAATGTCTTTAGGTTTTAAGAATGGTGCTAAAGACTTGCCATATTGCATAGTCTGTTCAGCACTATTGACCTTAAGCGATATCATTTAAAACATATTCCTTTCCAATAAACTATTCCATTGATTGCATAGCTGTAATGATTGCAACATTGTAGACGTCTTCAGCGTTGCAACCACGTGATAAATCGGAAACTGGTTTAGCTAGTCCTTGTAAAATAGGTCCAAATGCTTCAAAACCACCCATACGTTGAGCTATTTTGTAACCAATATTTCCTGATTGCAGTTCGGGAAATACAAATACATTAGCATGACCTGCAACTTTAGATTCTGGGGCTTTTTTGGCACCCACTGATGGTACAAAAGCCGCATCAAATTGTAATTCACCGTCAGAAGGACATTCTAATTCGTCTTTGGCTTTTTCAGCTGCAGCCTGTACTTTAGAAACCATTTCACCATTAGCAGAACCTTTAGTAGAAAAACTTAAAAAGGAAACCTTAGGGTCCAAACCAATCATTTTAGCAGTTTCAACACTTTGTTTAGCAACTTCTAACATGCCGTCTGCATCTAATTCAATATTAATGGCACAATCAGCAAAAATATATTTTTCGTCACCCTTTTGCATAATAAAAGAACCAGAAATACGACGATAGTCAGGCTTCGTTTTGATTATTTGTAACGCTGGTCTAACTGTATCGCCAGTAGCATGTGATGCACCTGAAACCATTCCATCAGCCTTACCCATGTAAACTAACATAGTACCAAAGTAATTAGCATCTTTAATCCATTCCGCAACTTGTTCACGAGTATTTTTATTTTTACGACGTTCATACAATGCATCAATCATTTCATTTAATTTATCTTCTGGATATTCATTAATATCAACAATTGATACTCCGTTTAGGTCATTTTCGCTAACTTGAATAGCTATTTCTTCTTTAGAACCTAATAGAATTGGTGTTATTAATTTTTCATTAGCTAAACGAATGGCTGCATCAATAATGCGCTTATCGTTTCCTTCTGGAAAAACGATTTTTTTATCTTTACCGTTTATTTTAGCTTTCATTTCATCAAAAATATTCATAAACTTATCCTCCAATGAATTACATATTAATTTGTTCAGGCAATTGCCAATCAATTGGCTTTTCGCCTAAAGCTTCTAAGGCCTCATTAGTCTTAGAAAATGGTTTAGACCCAAAGAACCCACGATGTGCTGACAATGGGCTTGGATGTGCTGATTGAATTACGATGTTAGTATCAGTATCAATTAATTTTATTTTGTCACGAGCAGCTTTACCCCACAAAATAAATATAACCGGCATTTTACGAGCAGACAATTTTTGAATTGCCACATCAGTTAAACGTTCCCAACCTTTTCCTTTATGTGAAAAAGCTTGACCATTTCTAACCGTTAAAACTGAATTAAGCAATAGCACACCCTGTTTAGCCCATTTTTCCAAATACCCATGTTGCACCGGCTTAATTCCTAAGTCATCATGTAACTCTTTATAAATATTTCTCAGTGATGGCGGAATTTTGACTCCCGGTAACACTGAAAAACTTAATCCATGAGCTTGATTGGGTTCATGGTATGGATCTTGGCCTAAAATGACTACCTTAACTTTACTAAAAGGTGTCCAGTTAAATGCCTCAAAAATCTGATTAGCATTTGGATGAATAAGATTGTTATTATATTCATCCACCAAAAATTTACGTAAGTTTTGATAATAATCTTTTTGAAATTCTGGTTCTAATTGTTCCCACCAGTCATTATGAATAAATTGTTGCATAGCTAAACACCTCATTTTAATTTTATCATAGTCTTGTGAACGATTACACTTTATTAACTAAAAAAGGACTCCCGATGGGAATCCTTTTATTTATAGTGTTTTAATACACGTGAAATTTGACGATCTTGATCACGACGTTTAATAGTTTCACGTTTATCGTATTCACGTTTACCTTGAGCTACTCCCAACAATACTTTAGCGTATCCATGTTTTAGGTATACTTTTAAAGGAACTATCGTTATTCCTTTACTTTGCGTATCGTTAGCAAGTCGCTTAATTTCTTGCTTATGCAATAACAATTTTCGATTTCTTAATGGGTCATGGTTAAACTGATTTCCTTGTGCATACTCACTAATATGAACATTCATTAAATACGCTTGACCATTTCTAATCTGAGCAAATCCATCTTTTAAGTTTAACCTTCTAGCTCGAACTGATTTAATTTCAGTTCCAGTTAAAGCAACACCAGCTTCATAAGTTTGTAAAATACTATAATCATGGCGTGCTTTACGATTTTGAGCCATTAAATTATCATCTTTTGCCTTTTGCTTTTTTTTAGCCAAACTAAATCACCTCTAATTTATTATTTAGAACGAGAATGATTGGAATTCTTGCTACTTCTCTTGTGATTACCATTGTGATTATTACGACCAAATTTGTTAAGCTTATTAGAATTACCACGATGGCCTCTACCGTGACGACCATTATCTTTTCTTTCTGGACGTAATTTTGATAAAGGCGCATCTTGTGGATTAACTACTTCAAAGTCAACTTCACTTTGCTCAACATTAACGCCAACTAATTTAACTTTAATTGGTTGCCCAATTCTATAAGTTCTGTGAGTTCTTCTACCTACAAGTGCCATGAACTTATCAATGTATTCATAGTAGTCATCTTTCATTCGGCTAATATGAACTAAACCTTCTACTGTGTTAGGAAGCTCAATGAACATTCCAAATTTCATAACTGAACTAACGGTTGCTTCAAATTCTTCACCAATATGGTCTCCCATATATTCAGCTTTCTTCATTGCATCAGTGTCACGTTCAGCGTCAATTTCTCGACGTTCACATTTAGATGAATGAGTGGCAATTTCTTCAAGCAGTCTAGAGTACTTAGCTTTAGTTTTGTCGTTAATCCCATTATCTTGATAATAATGAATTAAACGGTGAACCATCGTATCAGGGTATCTTCTAATAGGTGAAGTGAAGTGAGTATAGAATTGCGCACCTAGCCCAAAGTGACCAAGCGATTGGTCAGTATACTTAGCTTGTTTCAAACTACGCAACATCATTACAGAAACAACAGCTTCTTCTGGCTTACCAGCAACTTTTTTCAAAACATTTTGTAACATCTTAGGTTTTAAGTGTTCAGGATCTCCCTTAATATCAATTCCAAACACCGAAAGAAAATCAAAGAATTTTTTAACTCTTTCACCATCTGGAGTTTCATGTACACGATAAATAAAAGGTGCATGCTTTTCAAAATAACTCTTAGCAACTGTTTCGTTAGCTGCCAACATAAATGATTCAATCATACGTTCAGCTAAGCCACGCACACGTACTTTAATATCAATTGGGTGACCAGTTTTATCAACGATAATTTCTGCTTCATTATCATCAAAATCAATAGCACCACGTCGTTTACGTTGCTTGTATAAAATACGGTGAAGTTCACCCATAGTTTCAAACATTGGAACTAGTCGTTTATAACGTTCCATAGTTTTTTCGTCATGTGATTCTAATATTTTATTCACATTAGTATATGTCATTCTAGCAGTCGATTTCATAACACTTGGGTGAATACGATGTTTTACGACATTACCAGCTGGCGTAATTTCCATTTCACAACTCATACATAATCTAAGTTGGCCTTCGTTTAAAGAACAAATTCCATTAGATAATCTTCTTGGTAACATTGGAATTACTCGGTCAGTTAAGTAAACTGAAGTTCCACGCTTATAAGCTTCTTGATCTAGTAAACTACCTTCTTTTACATAATGACTAACATCAGCAATGTGAACACCTAAATGGTAGTTCCCGTTAGGTAGTTTCCAGGCAGTAACGGCATCATCTAAATCTTTAGAAGCTTCTCCATCGATGGTTACCAGGTCTTGATCCGTGATGTCTTCTCGACCTAATTTATCTTCTTCAGAAATGTGGTCCGGAATAGCATCTGCTTCTTGAAGTACATCTTCAGGAAATTGTGATGGTATATCATGTGCATATACAATTTGTAAGATATCGATTCCTGGGTCATCAACACTTCCAATTACTTGTTTAGCTATACCAACCAACGTATCTTGGTGATCTGAACTAGGATACTCAGTTATTTCAGCAGTAATCACTTCACCGGGCGTTGGCGTTAAACCTACCTCTGTAACGTAAAATTTAAAATTGCTAAGTTTTTTATCTTTTAACTTAACTTGACCGTAATAACCATTGTCATCATCAGTCTTAACAAATTCTCCAACAACTTGTTGATAATTTCTTTCAACAATATCAGTAATTTTAGCTTCAGGTCCTTTATCTGAACCTTTTTCGGCTTTTCTAACAATCTTGATTGCTACAGTATCGCCATTCATAGCATTCATAGTATTATCTGGTGCAATAAAAGCATCAGGTAAATCATCATCATAAGCTACGAATCCAAACCCTTTTGGATTAGCATGAAAAACACCTTGCAAAGCATTATTCATACTTGATTGAAATTTTCCATCACTAGTTACAATTGATTTCTTTTCTCTTTCTAATTCTGCCATTACTTGAACAATCATTTTAAAAGCATTCGATCCATGGTAACCCAATTCATCAGCTAACATTTCAACCGAAAAGCTTTTATCAATATTATTATCTAAAACGTTTTGTAATTCTTCTTTTAAACTTTTTTCTATCAAATTTCATTCCTCATTATTATTATAAATTTTATGCCAAATTCATTAATATTAAAAAAACCCCTGTATAATTTACAGGAGTTCTTTTTAATGTGAGGATAACCATACTAAACCAAGTGCAGTTACAAAGAAAATAACTCCTAAAACAACCGTTACTTTCTGCATAAATGCTTCAAATCCTCTTGGCTTTGCGTGCGCAAATAAATCATCAGCTCCACCAGTTAATGAAGACATTGCATCATTAGTTTTAGCTGGTTGCATTAGTACTGAGATTATAATTAGCACAGAATCTATCCAAATAACACTCATTAAAAAATTATACAAGATAATTCCTCCTACCTAATAACTCACTTAGGCTTACAACAACATATTTTACAATATAGTTTATCATATAAATTATTAAGTTCCAAATTCATTATTAAATAATAAAAATAGATTTTCAAATATCTATCTCAATTATACAAATAACTAGCCCAATAATCTAATGATATATCTCATATATTTCAATAAATGTTTTTTAGAAGTATCAACAGTATTAATATGATTAATGTTTTCTAAATTATACTTGGTGTTATGACTGTAATTAAAAAGTTTCAGACCATTAGTGTCTATTTTAGAATTACATTCTTCAAAAAATAAATTTTGATAATTTTTATTTATA
>NZ_AYYQ01000035.1:0-14360 GCF_001435995.1 Apilactobacillus ozensis DSM 23829 = JCM 17196 | reverse complement strand
GGTTCTGCGGGTTCTGCGGGTTCTGCGGGTTCTGCGGGTTCTGCGGGTTCTGCGGGAGTTACATTACCTGAATCAGTTTTCTCGTTGCTTTCTTTGTCAGAAATAATATCTTTTGGAGACTTAATACAATTAATATTAATTGTTTGATTTTCAGATGTCACCATTCCTGAAAGTTGACTAGCATCTAATATTTCAAACTCGCTGTCTAAATTTTCAATATCTATTTTGTAGTCGCCACCCACTGAAATTTTGTCCAGTGTAATTTCTTTAATTAAACTGCTTTTATCATCAATAAATCTGACGTATAACTTAGTAAGATTACCTGTATAAAAATAACAATAACGACTATCAGAAAGAATGCTTTTATCAAAAGTAAAACCATTAATCTTTTTTGCATCTAAGTCATAATCTGAAAAATCTTCAACTAATTGATGCTGCTTCCCATCGTAATTTTGCACGGTTTTTATAATTCTTTGATTGTATCGAAACGAATTTGCAGAAACATTAAATGAAAAAATGAAACCACTAAATATTCCTAAAAAAATCCATAATTTTTTATTAAACATATCTATCTGCTCCTATAATTTTATTTATAGAAGTAAATACGAAAAAAAACCATTTAAAAAACTAAAAAAGCACCATCTGGAAAAAATCCAAATGGTGCTTTTAATTTTTAATTAGATATTATTTGTTAATAATATTTTCTCTTGCTTCTTCACTTAAGTTGTAGAATGAGTGAACACCCTTGTAATCAGAAACGCTACCTAATTGGTCTTCGATTCTCATTAATTGGTTGTATTTAGCGATACGTTCGCCACGACTCATTGAACCAGTCTTAATTTGACCAGCATTTAGAGCAACAACTAAGTCAGAAATAGTTGTATCTTCAGTTTCACCAGAACGGTGTGAGATAACAGCTGTGTAACCAGCTTCTTTAGCCATTCTTACGGCTTCAACAGTTTCTGTTAAAGTACCGATTTGGTTTAGTTTGATTAAGATAGAGTTAGCAACACCCATCTTGATACCTTTACGTAGGTAATCAGTGTTTGTAACAAATAAGTCATCACCAACGATTTGAACTTTTTTGCCCAAACGTTTAGTAGCCATTTGCCAGTCTTCCCATTCGTTTTCATCCAAAGGATCTTCGATAGAAATGATTGGGTATTTGTCAACTAGACTTTCAAGTAATGTAACAAATTCATCAGCAGAGTATGATTTACCATCACCAACTAATTCGTACTTCTTAGTTTCAGCATTGTAGAATTCAGAAGCAGCACAGTCAAAAGCAATTGAAACATCTTTACCTGGTTTGTAACCAGCGCGTTGAATAGCTTCAACTAAAATTTCGAATGGTTCTTCGTTGTTCTTCAAGTCAGGAGCAAAGCCACCTTCATCACCAACAGCAGTTGAGTAACCTTGTTCGTTTAAGATAGCCTTTAGGTTATGGAATGTTTCTGAACCCATACGGATAGCTTCTTTAACACTCTTTGCACCAACAGGCATAATCATAAATTCTTGGAAATCAACCTTGTTGTTAGCATGTTTACCACCATTGATAACGTTCATCATTGGTGTTGGTAGTAGATGTGCATTAAATCCACCAAAGTAGTTGTACAATGGAACACCTAATTCATCAGCGGCAGCACGTGCAGCAGCTAGTGAAACACCTAAAATAGCGTTAGCACCTAATTTACCTTTGTTAGGAGTACCATCTAATTTAATCATAGCTTGGTCAATTGCTAATTGGTCAGTTACATCGTAACCAACAATTTCCTTAGCAATAATGTTGTTAACATTTTCAACAGCTTTAGTTACACCTTTACCCATGTAGCGACTCTTGTCACCATCACGTAATTCAACGGCTTCGTGTTCACCAGTAGATGCACCTGATGGAACGATTCCACGTCCCATAGCACCTGATTCGGTATATAATTCTACTTCAACTGTAGGGTTTCCACGAGAATCTAGTACTTCTCGAGCGTAAATATCGGAAATAATTGACATTTTATTCTCTCCTTAATGAAAGTTGTTACCTCAACAAAATCAAGGCTAATTTCATTTTATTAGTTTAATCGCAAAGTTTCAATAAAAATTAATCATAAAAGCAACATTTTTTATTTTTTATAATTTAAAAGTTTTAAAAAGTTGTCCGGATTTAAACTAGCTTTGCCTGCTAAAACACCATCAATATTAGGACAAGCCATTAAATCAGCAACATTTTTATGTGAAACACTTCCACCATACAAAATTCGAACCTGATCAGCTACTTTGGGACTATAAAGTTCTGATATGGTAGTTCTGATTAAATAACATCCATCCTCAGCTTCTTCTTTAGTAGCAGCTCGACCCGTTCCAATTGCCCAGCTAGGCTCATAAGCAATCATTACTCTAGACATATCTTCAGCTTTAACATTTCTTAAAGCTTCTGAAACCGGATTATCTAACCATTTCATATGATTGTTAGATTTTATTTTACTCATTTTTTCATCGCAACCAATAATTGGTGACATTCCATTTTTCAACACAGATAAAGCTTTTAAGTTAATCATTTTATTACTTTCATGAAAATAACGTCTTCTTTCAGAATGTCCTAAGATTACATAAGATACTCCAACATCTTTTAAAGATAACGGACTAACTTCGCCAGTATATGCACCCGCATCTTTATAAAAACAATTTTGAGCAGCAATTTTTAAAGGACTACCTTTACTTAGTTTAACCATTGAAGGTAAAAATAATGGCGAAGCAGCTATAGCTGTTTCCAATGTTTCGGAAACCGGCAAATGATTTCTAACTACTTTTACGAAAGATTCAGCTTCTGATAATGTTAAATTCATTTTCCAATTACCAGCTATAAAGGGAATTCTCATAATATTCCTCCCTAATAATTATTTGCGCTAGTAATAATAGATTACATCAATCTATTCTGAGATGGTAGTAATACATATTAAAATTAACAGTTATTTAGTTTTTAAACAAAAAAAAGCTTGATAATAATCAAGCTTTTTTAATGTTATTTATCTGAAAGTGCAGCGATACCTGGAAGAGTATCTCCTTCTAGATAAGCTAGAGAAGCTCCACCACCAGTTGAAATATGAGTTAATTTATCAGAAACACCTAATTCCTTAACAGCGGCTGTAGAGTCACCACCACCAACGATAGTAGTTGCTTCTTTTAAATCACCCAAGAATTTACCGATAGCTAAAGTACCCTTAGCAAAATTGCTCATTTCAAATACACCCATAGGTCCATTCCAAACAACAGTTTTAGCAGTTTTTAGAACATTTTCAAATAATTCAACTGACTTAGGACCAATATCTAATGCCATTTGACCATCAGGAATGTCTTCACCAACAACTTGAGTTTCAACATTGTTATCAAATTTTGGTGCAACAACTGAATCAACAGGTAATACTAACTTGTCGCCAGCCTTATCTAAAATGTTTTTAGCAACTTCAATCTTGTCTTTTTCAACAAGTGAGTTACCAATTTCATGTCCCATAGCTGCGTAGAATGTGTATGTCATTCCACCACCGATAATAATTTTATCAGCTTTTTCAAGTAAGTGATCGATAACACCAATTTTATCAGAAACTTTAGCTCCACCTAAGATAGCAACAAATGGACGTTCTGGATTGTTAACAGCATCACCTAAGAATTTGATTTCTTTTTCAATTAAGAAACCACCTGCAACTGGTTTACCAGCTGCTTCCATAGCTTTAGCAATACCAACATTTGAAGCATGTGCACGGTGAGCAGTACCAAATGCATCGTTTACAAAGCAATCACCTAGTGAAGCCCAGTATTCACCTAATTTAGGGTCATTACCAGATTCGCGTTTTACTTGTTCACCATTTACAACATCTTCGTAACGAGTGTTTTCAACAAGAACAACTTCACCATCATTCATATTGTTGATAGCATCTTCTAATTGTTTACCTTCAGTAGCTGGAACAAAAGTTACAGGTTTTTCAATTATTTTAGATAGCTTTTCAGCAACTGGACGTAATGATAAACCTTCCTTATCATCTTCACTCTTAATTCTGCCAAGATGTGAGAATAAGATAGCCTTTCCACCATGTTCAATAACATAATTGATTGTTGGAAGTGCTGCAACGATACGATTATCGTCACCCACAACTCCGTTAGATACTGGGACGTTAAAGTCCACACGCATCAATACTTTTTTATCTTGTAAATCTAAATCAGAAATAATTGTTTTAGCCAATTTAGATACCTCCCAAACAGTATATTAGTAAAACATCTTTCTATCACAATATACTTCATTTGAATCATAAATTCAAAACTTTTATACACTGTAATAGTTTTTATATATAAAAATGGAGGAAGCAATTGCCTCCTCCACCGACTTGCTATTTAATTAATTCTTTAAAATTAAAGAGTAGCAAAGTGTAACAAAGTACGAACCATGTTACATGTGAATCCCCATTCGTTATCGTACCAAGCAACGGTCTTAACTAATTGAGTATCACCATTTTCTGTGATTTCAGTTTGTTCTGGATCAAATACTGAACCGTGTGAGTCACCAATAATATCTGATGAAACAATTGGGTCTTCAGTGTAACCGAAGGCAGGGTTGTTTTCAGTATGTTTCTTCATTGCTGAGTTAATGTCTTCAGCAGTTACTTTCTTGTCTAGAACAGAAACCAATTCTGTTAATGAACCATCAACAACACCAACACGTTGTGCGTGACCTTGTAAATGACCATTTAATTCAGGAATTACTAAACCGATAGCTTTAGCAGCACCACTTGAATGAGGAATAGTGTTTGTTGAAGCAGTACGGTTATTTCTGAACTTCTTACCTCTAGGACCATCTAAGATAGCTTGTGTAGAAGTGAAAGCATGAATAGTTGTCATAGTACCAGCTTTAAGGCCAAAGTCTTTGTTTAACCAGTAAGCCATTGGTGCTAAACAACTAGTAGTACATGAACCAGCAGACACAATCTTATCGTCAGCTGAAAGTGAGTCCAAGTTAACTTCTGGAACAACAGTCTTAATGTCACCAGCAGGTGCTGAAATTAATACTCGTTTTGCACCAGCATCCAAGTGAGCTTGTGACTTTTCTGCAGATGTGTAGAAACCTGTACATTCAAGTACAAAGTCAACACCATCATTTTTAACCCATGGTAGGTCAGCGGCGTTCATTTCAGCGTATACTGGAATTTCTTTACCGTCAACAACGATACCCTTGTCAGTTGCTGAAACTTCACCAGGGAATTTACCATGTGTTGAATCATATTTTAATAAGTAAGCTAGCATTGAAGGTGTTGTTAAATCATTAATAGCAGCAACTTCAATATCGCTTGAGTTTAGTTCGTGGATACGTTTGAATGCTAAACGTCCAATACGTCCAAAACCATTAATACCAATCTTTACAGTCATACTGTTTTCCTCCTTCTAGGAAATAAGATAAATATTATTTTTTTAAGCAGTACGGATCTTATTACCACTTTAAACTATGTAAAACGATAGCCAAAATAATACAATCATTTTCCGTACATGAATAAGTATATCAATGGTTTTTTTACTTTGCAAATATTAATTCTTTTATATTAAAAAACTTGAATTTTTACTGCCATTAATATACTCTAATTTAAGTATATTGCACTTGTAGTGTAACGGATAGCACATAAGATTCCGGTTCTTATAATGAGAGTTCGATTCTCTCCAAGTGCATTAATTTTATAGTATAATTAATTTAAAGGCAGAATATTTGACCTTGATTGACCTATAAGATAAAATCATCACAGTTATGTGTTGAAAATAAAAACACAAGGAGGAAATTAATATGACTTTAGTTCCAACTGTTATTGAACAAACATCTGGTGGCGAACGCGCCTACGATATTTATTCAAGACTATTAAAAGACCGTATTATCATGTTGTCCGGTCCTATTGAAGACAATATGGCTAACACTATTATTGCTCAATTATTATTCTTGGACGCCCAAGATTCTGAAAAAGATATTTACCTATACATTAACTCACCTGGTGGTGTTATCACCGCTGGTATGGCTATCTACGATACTATGAAATTCATTAAAGCTGATGTTCAAACTATCGTTATGGGTATGGCAGCTTCAATGGCCAGTGTCCTAGCATCATCTGGTACTAAGGGTAAACGTTTTGCTTTACCACATTCACAAGTATTAATTCACCAACCATCTGGTGGTGCACAAGGTCAACAAACTGAAATCGAAATTGCTGCTGAAGCTATTTTAAACGCTCGTAAAATGATTAATGAATTACTTTCTGAAAATTCTGGACAACCTATTGAAAAGGTTAACCAAGATACTGAACGTGATCATTACTTAACAGCTCAAGAAGCTGTAGACTACGGACTAATTGATAGCATCATGACTAACAGTTCAGAACGTAAATAGAATAATAAATTTAAATAAAAAATGCCCAGTCTAATGACTGGGTGTTTTTTTATGCATAATCAATATCTTTTCTAATGTTTTCAGCAAAATCATTTATTTTTCTTAAACGATGATTAATTCCAGATTTTGAAATAGGTCCATTTGGCAATATTTCACCTAGTTCTTTTAAACTAACTTCTTTATTGTTAATTCGAGTAATTGCCACGTCATAAAGTTTTTCAGGCAATTTATCCAATCCTACTGTTTGATCAATATATTTAATATTTTCAATTTGCTTAGTAGATGCGTTAGCCACTTTATTCATATTAGCGTTCTCACAATTTACAAGGCGATTAACCGAATTACGCATATCGCGCATAATTCGCACGTCTTCAAATTTTAGCATTGAGTTAGTAGCCCCAATTAATTGCAAGAAATTAGCTATTTTTTCCGCTTCTTTTAAGTAGGTAATATACCCACTACGTCTTTCTGTTGTTCTAGAATTTAGCCCATATGTGTTCATCATTTCAGAAATCATCTCATTATGGTCTTCATATAAAGAATAAATTTCTAAATGATAACGGGAAGTTTCTGGATTATTCACTGACCCACTAGCCAAAAAAGCACCTCTTAAATAAGAACGTACTTCTGAGTCGTTCTCTAATAATTCCGCTGGCACTCTTTCTAAAAGTTGCAAAGTATTACTTAATATACCCAAATCATCAAGAATATACCTAGTTTGATCTTTTATTCGAACAATATAGAGATTATTCTTATTCAATTTCATTTTCTTTCTAACAATTAATTTACTTTCAACTTCATAGAACTTTAAAATTAATTTGTATATTCTACGGGCAATAGCAGGGTTTTCAGTTTGAATATTTAAAATAATCTCATGGGAACTAATTGATATGGATCCATTCATTCTAATGAGTGCAATTAATTCCGCTTTGGCATTTGCTAAATGTACATCCAATGTAGTTAATTCTTTCTTTACTTCACTAGCATAAGACAAGTGTTTTCACTTCCCTTCTTCATTTAAAAGATTCATTAATTGTGCAGTAACTTTTACACCATCATGAAAAGCTCCGTTATTTTCCAGTTTTAAAAAATTATCTAAGATAAATTTACATTTTTGTAATTCTAAGCCATTAGCATCATGAATAACTGGTTGAGCTATCTCATCCCATTTTTTCTTGTCGATATATTTATCAGGAATTGGAGTTTGATTAACCAAAACTACATCGATAAATTCATCACCTAAATAACTATTTAAAAGCTTAACATGGTCGGCGTCAGTTAAACCATCTGTCTCACCTTTTTGCGTCATAATATTGCAAATGTACACTACTTTAGCACTAGATTTTAGAATTGCCGACTTTAGATTAGGAATTATCAAATTGGGTAAAATGCTGGTAAAAACACTTCCCGGGCCCAAGACAATTTGGTCAGCATCTAAAATAGCTTCGATTACTTCAGGATTAGCTTGCGGTAAATCATCACTATTTTTGACTGATAGTTTAATGTTTTTAATTACCTTATTGGCATGTGTAATTTCTGATTCTCCACTTATTTTAGTACCATCTGAAAACTCAGCGCTTAACGTTAGGGTATTATCACTGGCTGGTAAAACTCGACCGGAAATATGCATTAATTTGCTTAATTCTTCTATCGCTCCTAAAATTCCACTATTCATTTCGGAGAGTGCAGTAATTATTAAGTTTCCCAATGCATGCCCCGCCAAAAAACCATCATCCTTATTAAAACGATGTTGAAAAATATCTAATTGAGCTTTAGGTAAAGTAGATAGTGCTACTAAAACATTTCTAATATCTCCTGGCGGAACTGCTCCAGCACATTTTCTTAGCTTTCCTGAAGAACCACCATCGTCAGCAACTGTCACTATCGCTGTAATGTCAACTGGTCTGTTCTTTAATTCACTTAATACTACTGGTAGTCCTGTACCGCCACCAATAACTACTACTTTAGGTTTTTTTTGCTTTAAAGGACTTTTCATTTAGCATTAACCGTCCCTTCAGATTTACTTAAATCGCGATGACTAACGTGAATATTATTAAAGTCACCTGACAAATCACTAGCTAATTTCTCAACAATTGCAACGGAGCGATGCTGGCCACCAGTACACCCAATGGCAATTGTTAAACTCGGTTTACCTTCTTTTTCATATCTAGGCACCAAATAGCTAAGCAAATCATACAACTTTGTATAAAATTTCCCCGTATCTGGTTGCTCAAATACATAATCATATACTGGCTTATCCTTGCCCGTCAAATACCTTAATTTATCCTCATAATATGGGTTTGGCAAAAATCTAACATCCATAACTAAATCAGCATCTACTGGTAAACCATACTTAAACCCAAACGACATAATTTGGATGTCCATCGAATTATCATTATTATCATTAAATTGATTTTGAATTTTTTTACGTAATTGATTAGGTGACATGCTACTAGTATTAAGAACTTCTTGAGCAAAGCCCTTAATATTATTTAAAAGACTACGTTCTTTGACAATTCCATCTAAAATTCTACCCTGTCGATCCATCGGATGCGAACGTCGTTTTTCCTTATAACGAGAAACTAAAACGTCATTACTAGCATCTAAAAACATAACGTGAAAATCATTCGATGGTTTCGATAAATCAAAAAGGGTGTCCACAATTTCATTGTGAAACACCTGTGAGCGTAAATCCATGACTAACGCAATTTTATGAATTTTACCAGATGAATGAATTAATTCAATAAATTTTGGTATCAACGAGGGGGGCATGTTATCCACACAAAAATATCCAATATCTTCAAAAGCTTGTACCGCAACGGTTTTTCCAGCTCCACTCATCCCAGTAATTACAACTAATTTTTCTTTAAATTTCATAATATAGTCTCCGTTAATTACATATGTTGCTTAGTTCGTTTAGTATCTCTTTCTAAAATTGGCAATAAATACTTACCAGTATAACTATTTTTAACTTTAGAAACCTCTTCCGGTGTACCTTCAGCGATGATAGTTCCACCACCATCTCCACCTTCTGGACCTAAATCAATTAGATAGTCCGCACATTTAATAACATCTAAATTATGTTCAATAATCAATACCGTATTACCATTATCAACTAGTTTTTGTAGTACTGCTAATAATCGTTTAACGTCATCTGTATGCAAACCAATCGTAGGTTCATCTAAAATATACATATTATTTCCATTTGATTTTTTGTAAAGTTCAGAAGATAGTTTCATTCTTTGTGCTTCACCACCGGAAAGCGTTGTAGCTGATTGACCTAACTTAACATAGCCTAGTCCAACTTCTTGAATAATTTCCAATTTCCTAGTTATTTTAGGAATTGCATTGAAAAATATTAAAGCATCATCTACAGTCATATCCAACACATCAGCAATATTTTTACCTTTATATTCCACTTCCAAAGTTTCAGCGTTATATCTTTTACCATGACATACTTCACATGGCACGTAGACATCCGGCAAGAAATTCATTTCAATTTTTAGAATTCCATCGCCATGACAAGTTTCACAACGACCACCTTTAACATTAAAACTAAATCGACCCTTTTGATATCCTCTTAACTTAGCCTCGTTAGTTTGGGCAAATAGTTCTCTAATATCATCAAATACCCCTGTATAAGTAGCTGGATTACTACGTGGAGTTCTGCCGATTGGACTTTGATCAATATTAATAATTTTTTCAATATTTTTATATCCAGAGATTGATTTATACTTACCAGGTTTTTCAGAATTATGGTTCAATTTTTGAGCCAATGCACGTTTCAAAATTCGATTAACTAATGTCGATTTCCCGGAACCAGAAACGCCAGTAACTACGTCTAGTTGTCCTAACGGAAATTTAACATCAATATTTTTCAAATTATTTTCCTGAGAACCTTTAATTTTTATACTTTTACCATTACCCTGGCGTCTTTTTAGTGGTACTGGAATAAACTTCTTACCAGATAAATATTGACCAGTAATTGATTCATCATTTTGACTAACCTCTTTGGGCGTCCCAGCAGCCATAATTTTACCACCATTGGAACCAGCTCCTGGTCCTACATCGACGATATAGTCAGCCGCAAACATCGTATCTTCATCATGTTCTACTACTACTAGTGTATTTCCTAAATCGCGCATAGCCTTTAATGAAGCTATTAAACGTGCATTATCGCGTTGGTGTAAACCAATGGATGGTTCGTCTAATACATACAAGACTCCGGATAGATTAGAACCAATCTGTGTCGCCAAACGAATTCTTTGGGCTTCACCTCCAGATAACGTGCTAGCAGATCTAGATAAAGTTAAGTAGTCTAATCCAACATTTTTTAGAAAAGTTAGACGATCAATTATTTCTTTTAAAATTGGTTTCGCTATCACTTGGTCTTTTGGACTAAACCGCAAACTTTCAAAAAATTTTAGCTCCTTAGCTACATTAAACGCAGATACTTCGCTAATGCTCATGTCATTTACTTTCACACTTAGTGCTTCACGATTTAGTCGATATCCACCACATGTTTGACAAGTTAATTCTGTCATATATTTCTTCATTTGTTCTCTAGTAAAATCACTATTAGTTTGATGGTATCGTCTGTCAATATTATTAATGACACCTTCAAAAGGCGCATCTGTGTCCCTGACGCCACCAAAACCACTTTTATAATGAAAATGAAATTCCTTATTACCAGAACCATACATCAATAAATCTTTTTGCTTTTTAGTTAACTGCTTATAAGGTGTATCCATATCAATTTTAAAGGCCTTACATGCTTGTTCTAGCATATGTGGATAGAACTGCGAACTAATTGGGTTCCAAGGGTCAATAGCACCTTCATTTAAAGTTTTAGTATCATCGGGAATAATCAAATCCGCATCAACTTCTAATTTACTACCTAGCCCATCACAATCTGGACAAGCTCCGAGCGGTGAGTTAAAAGAAAATAACCTTGGCTCTAAGTCACTAACTGTGAAACCACAAAGTGGACAAGCATAATGTTCAGAAAATAATAAATCATCAATATTTTCGTCTAAAACATTAGAAGTTGCGTAACCTCCGCTTAATCTGAGAGCAGTTTCTAAAGAATCAGATAGTCTCGAATTAATACCTGATTTAACAACAATTCGGTCAATCACGATATCGATATTATGACGTTTATTCTTATCTAATTCGATTTCATCATCAACACCATAAACTTGATTATCGATTCTAACTCGAACAAAGCCCTCTTTTTTAACTTTATCTAAAACTTTTTTGTGTTGACCCTTTCGATCTCTAACTATTGGCGAAAGAATTTGCAATTTGGTTCGTTCCGGTAATTGCATAATTTCATCAACCATTTGGTCAATTGACTGACTCGTGATTTTAGTTCCATCATTAGGACAAAATGGTGTCCCTACACGTGCCCACAGTAATCTAAAGTAATCATTAATTTCCGTAACCGTTCCAACCGTCGAACGCGGATTTTTAGAAGTTGTTTTTTGGTCAATAGAAATTGCTGGACTCAATCCTTCAATTGAATCAACATCAGGCTTATCCATTTGACCTAAGAACTGCCTAGCGTATGAAGATAGGCTTTCTACGTATCTTCTTTGTCCTTCGGCATATAAAGTATCAAAAGCCAAGGAACTTTTCCCGGAACCAGATAATCCTGTCATTACCGTCAAAGTATTTTTAGGAATGGTAACATTAACATTTTTTAAATTATGGGCGCGCGCACCACGAATAACTATATTTTTATCTAACAAAAAAACACCTCACTAATCCATTTCACCTTTTAATTTAACTATTGCATCCCTTAATGAAGCTGCTTCTTCAAAATTTAATTGTTTAGCAGCATTTTGCATTTGTTTTTGTAAATTATCCAATAACTCTGATTGTTCTTTTGCAGACATTTTTTGAAAATCTGATTCTACAAAAGTATCACTACCAGCATCAGAATCTATTTTTTCACCATACCTAATTAAGTCACGTATAGGTTTCTTTATTGTATGCGGTGTAATGTGGTGTTCAACATTATATGCATTTTGAATTTTTCTACGTCTAGCAGTTTCTTTAATTGCCTTATCCATAGATTTAGTAACCGTATCCGCATACATAATAACCGAACCATGTTCGTTTCGAGCAGCTCGACCAATGGTTTGAATTAAGGAGCGTTCATTTCTTAAAAAACCTTCTTTATCAGCATCTAAAATCGCTACTAACGATACTTCTGGTACATCAATTCCCTCACGAAGTAAATTAATACCGACTAACACGTCAAACTTCCCTAAACGTAAGTCGCGAAGAATTTTAGTTCGCTCTAAAGTTTTTACGTCAGAATGTAGATATTGAACTTTTATACCTAACTCTTTGAGATAATCTGTCAAATCCTCAGCCATTTTTTTAGTCAAAGTGGTAACAAATGTTCTTTCATTGACGTCCATTCTTTGATTAATTTCACCTACTAAATCATCCATCTGGCCCATAATTGGTCTGACTTTTACGGTTGGATCTAATAATCCCGTTGGTCTAATAATTTGTTGAGCGACATCGTCTGGATTAGTGTGCTCTAACTCATATGGACCAGGCGTTGCTGACATGTAAATGGCCTGGTTAATTCTTTTTTCAAACTCTGGTAATTTTAAAGGACGATTATCAAGTGCACTAGGCAATCTAAAACCATACTTAATTAATTGTTCTTTACGAGCCTTATCACCATTATACATTCCACCAACTTGTGGGATGGTTTGATGTGATTCATCAACAACTAGTAAAAAGTCATCCGGAAAGAAATCTAACAATGTGTATGGCGGTTCTCCAGGTTTACGACGATCCATGTATCTAGAGTAATTCTCAATTCCATTGGTGTAGCCCATTTCAGCCATCATTTCGATATCATAAGTAGTTCTTTGCTTTAATCTTTGAGCTTCTAAAAGCTTACCCTCTTTTTCAAATTTAGCTACTTGTTCTTCCATTTCTTTTTTAATTCCAGTCAGTGCGTGTTTCATATTGTCATCACTAGCCAAAAAATGAGTTGCTGGGAAGATAATCACTTTTGGATCACTAGCAACTACTTCTCCAGTCAAGGTATCAATTTCTTTAATGGAATCTATTTCATCGCCAAAAAATTCAATTCGATAAGCATTTTCATCACCAGACGCAGGAAAAATATCCACAATATCACCACGTACCCTAAAACGACCACGTTGAAAATCAATATCATTACGATCAAATTGAATATCAACTAATTTTCTTAATAAGTCGTCCCGTTCTAAAGTTTCGCCTACTTTTAACATAATCGTATTTTTAAAATACTCTTTAGGGTCACCTAACCCAAAAATAGAAGAAACTGAGGCAACTACTATTACATCGTTTCGTTCTAAAAGTGAACTGGTAGCAGCATGGCGTAATTTATCAATTTCATCATTGATTGAGGAGTCTTTTTCAATATACGTATCACTAGATGGAACATATGCTTCAGGTTGATAGTAATCATAATAACTAACAAAATATTCAACTGCGTTATTAGGAAAAAACTCTTTAAACTCACTGTAAAGCTGACCAGCTAAGGTTTTATTATGTGACAAAATTAAAGTTGGTTTATTAACGTTCTTAATTACATTTGAAATTGTAAAAGTTTTACCGGTTCCAGTAGCCCCCAGTAAAACTTGTGATTTTTTGCCATCTTTAATCCCCTTACTAAGCTGCTTAATAGCCTCTGGTTGATCACCTGTAGGTTTATATTTTGAAACTAAGTCAAATTTAAGATTATTTTGTCGCTTTATCTCCACCAAAAAAGACCTCCTCAAATTTTAATGAAAGTTATCCGAAAATTATTCAGAAACATTTTAACATACGAACATACTTTCTACACTAATCTTATCTCAAACTAAACTACAAAATAAAAAGAGTTGATGAAGTGACCCCCAAAAGTTGGACAATAAAATGTTCAATAATTTGGGGGTTATTT
>NZ_AYYQ01000034.1:43715-44184 GCF_001435995.1 Apilactobacillus ozensis DSM 23829 = JCM 17196 | reverse complement strand
AGAGCACCTGACTGTTAATCAGGTTGTCGACGGTTCGAGCCCGCCTGCCGGAGTTAGTTATAATATTGGAGAGTTGTCCGAGTTGGCCGAAGGAGCATCATTGGAAATGATGTAAACGGGTTAAAGCCTGTTTCAAGGGTTCGAATCCCTTACTCTCCGTATAACTTTAATGTTTATGACCCGTTGGTCAAGTGGTTTAAGACACTGCCCTTTCACGGCAGTAACATGGGTTCGAATCCCGTACGGGTCATTTTGGAGGATTAGCTCAGTTGGGAGAGCATCTGCCTTACAAGCAGGAGGTCACAGGTTCGAGCCCTGTATCCTCCATAATGACAATTTTATTTGGTCCGTTGGTCTAGCTGGTTAGGACGCCTGCCTGTCACGCAGGAGATCACGAGTTCGAGTCTCGTACGGACCGTAGTTACATTATGTAACTTTTAATTTAATATTTATCTTATAGCATAAATGG
>NZ_AYYQ01000034.1:0-43705 GCF_001435995.1 Apilactobacillus ozensis DSM 23829 = JCM 17196 | reverse complement strand
GGTAGAGCAACGGATTGAAGCTCCGTGTGTCGGCAGTTCGATTCTGTCCCGCGCCATTTATGGAGGGGTAGCGAAGTCTGGCTAAACGCGGCGGACTGTAAATCCGCTCCTTCGGGTTCGGTGGTTCGAATCCACTCCCCTCCACCATATAGGGATATAGTTTAATGGTAGAACTACGGTCTCCAAAACCGTCGGTGTGGGTTCAACTCCTACTATCCCTGTTTATAATGCTATGGCGGTATTGGTGAAGTGGTTAACACATCGGTTTGTGGATCCGACACGCGTGGGTTCGATTCCCACATACCGCCCTTTTGATTGGGTTATAGCCAAGTGGTAAGGCAATGGACTTTGACTCCATCATGCGCTGGTTCGAATCCAGCTAACCCAGTTAGTTGGATTCGTAATTGATGGCGGTATAGCCAAGTGGTAAGGCAGAGGTCTGCAAAACCTTTATCATCGGTTCAAATCCGATTACCGCCTTTATATTACATTTAATTTAAAATGCCGGAGTGGCGGAATTGGCAGACGCGCTGGACTCAAAATCCAGTGATCGTTGAGATCGTGTGGGTTCGAACCCCACCTCCGGTATAATTATAAACCAATAACTTTTTTATGGTTATTGGTTTTTTTTGTGTACTTTAAAAAAAGTTATAATTATGATATTATTATAAAGTTATGAGTGTATTCCCGATAGGATTCACCTTAGTGAAGATGCCTTGTAACCAAAAAGAGGGGGAATAGTTTAAAATGAGAGAAAGACATTTATTTACTTCTGAATCTGTTTCAGAAGGTCATCCAGATAAAATTGCTGATCAAATTAGTGACGCAATTCTAGATGAATTATTAAAGCAAGATCCTGATTCAAGAGTAGCCTGTGAGTGTTCGGTAACTACAGGATTAGTTTTGGTATTTGGTGAGATAACTACTAAGGCTTATGTTAATATCCAAAAAATTGTTAGAGATACTATAACTAACATAGGATATGATAATGATAAGTACGGTTTTGATGGACATACTTGTGCAGTTATTGTTGCTATTGATGAACAATCGCCAGATATTGCACAAGGAGTGGATGATTCTTTAGAAAATAGGCTATCTAAAGAAGATATTTTAAATAAAATTGGTGCTGGTGATCAAGGTTTAATGTTTGGATACGCAGTTGATGAAACTCCTGAACTTATGCCATTACCTATTTCATTAAGTCATAAACTTATGCGTAAAATAGCTAGCTTGAGAAAAAGTGGTGAAATTAGTTATCTAAGACCAGATGCAAAGGCAGAAGTTACAGTACAATATGATGATAATGAAAAGCCTATTAGAGTTGATACAGTAGTATTAAGTACCCAGCATGATCCAGATGTATCACTTGAACAGATAAAAAAAGATGTAATTGATAAAGTAGTAAAAGCAGTTATTCCTGATAAATTTTTAGATGAAAAAACTAAATACTTTATTAATCCAACAGGCCGTTTTGTAATTGGTGGCCCACAAGGAGACGCTGGCTTAACTGGTAGAAAGATAATCGTTGATACTTATGGTGGTTCTGCTCATCATGGTGGAGGTGCTTTTTCTGGTAAAGATGCTACAAAGGTAGACCGATCTGCTAGTTATGCTGCTAGATACATTGCTAAAAATATTGTAGCAGCACAGTTAGCAAGTAAAGTAGAAGTTCAAATAGCTTATGCAATTGGAGTTGCTCAACCTGTTTCTATATCTGTAAATACTTTTAATACTGGTAAAATATCCGAAGAAAAATTGATTAAGGCTATTAGAGCAATATTTGATCTTAGACCAGCAGGAATTATAAATATGTTAAACTTAAAACGCCCAATATATAAACAGACAGCTGCTTATGGACACTTTGGTAGAACTGATATAGATTTACCTTGGGAACATACTGATAAAGTAGATGCTTTAATAGATTTTGTAAATAACAATAAATAATTAAAATGCGGTTTATGTGATGATTTCATGTATCCGCTTTTTTATTTTTAGGAGATGTTTATGTTCAATAATTCAAAAAGAAATATTAGATTAACAACTATTGCTTTGATGATAGCTACATTTATGACTGCTGTAGAAGGAACTATCGTTTCAACGGCTATGCCTACAATAGTTAGTAATCTACACGGTGTATCAATAATGAACTGGGTTTTTTCAGTTTTCCTATTAACTAATGCTGTTTCAACTCCCATATACGGTAAAATTGCTGATCAATTTGGTCGAAAAAAGATTTTCATTTTCGGTTTAACTATATTTTTAATAGCTTCATTATTTGCTGGATTATCCAAATCAATGGTTAATTTAATCTTTTGGCGAGCGTTTCAAGGACTGGGAGCAGGTGCTATTATGCCAGTTTCTTATACCATAATTGCCGATATATATCCATTCGAAAAGCGAGGTAAAATTTTAGGGTTAAATGGTGCAATTTGGGGCATTGCCTCTATAATATCTCCAGTACTTGGCGGAATTTTGGTTGATCGTTTGTCTTGGCATTGGATTTTCTTTATAAATATTCCAATAGGAATTTTAGCTATTATAGCTATTTACTTCTTTTTTAATGAAAAATTTGAAGTGAAAAATTATAATTTTGACTATTTAGGTATGTTATTATTGTCATTATTTTTATTTGCTATTATTTATGTAGTAAAAATTTTAAGTAGTAAAAATTTTGATGGTATAGAATTGTCTATTTTTATCAATTTAGCTATTATTACTTTTATATTTTTTGTTAGAAGAGAAAATGTATTTATAAATCCTATTATTCCAACAAAGTTATTTCAAAATAGAACATTTGTCATACAAAATGCAGTTGCTTTATTGGTAAGTGGATTTATTATGGGGCTGGAAGTTTATGTACCAGACTGGACGCAGGGTATTATGGGGCTTGGAGCTTCCATGGCGGGATTAGTTATAACGCCAGCATCATTGTTTTGGATTATAGGTTCTTTTATTTCAGGATATCTTATAAAAAAAATAAATGTTGTTTATAGCACCTTAATTGGTTTGTTCTTAATATTAATAGCATCTTTTTGGATAATTAATTTATCTATAAATGCCCACTATGAATATTTCTTTGTTATTTCTGCTATTTGTGGAATCGGATTTGGTATTACTATTACTAATAGTACTTTAGTTTCACAAAAATTAGTTAGCAAAGAAGATATTGGAGTTGCAACTTCTTTTAACACACTTTGCAGAATATTTGGACAAACTTTTATTATTTCTATTTTAGGCATTGTTATGAACACTAAATTAAAGATTGAAATCTTAAATACACCTAAGACATCTTTGGCGATGATTAATAGGTTAATTAATCCTAAATACGCTAAAGATTTACCATTAAAATCACTATATAATTTAAAAAGTGTATTATTTAACTCATTAAATTGGGTATTTTTGTTCTTATTTAGTTTAATAATTTTTTCAATGCTTATTAATTTATTTAACATAAAAAAGAAAGATGAAATTAGATAAATTCATCTTTCTTTTTTTGAATAGCTATTAAAATAGGTGGTTCGTTAATTTGGTTAATAAATTGATATTTCAATACTGTAAAAAATTTTTGATTAAGCTTGCTAGCAAAATTAATAACATCATTTTTTTCTTGTTGACCACCTGGATGTCCATAATATAAGACTATTATTACTAATCCATTCTTTTTTAATAATTTTAGGCACGCTTTAATTGCTCTAAGGGTAGTATCGGAATGAGTAATAATATTTTTGTTAGTGTCTTGACCAGGCAAGTAGCCTAAATTAAAAATAGCACAAGTTATTTTTTCTTTAATCAATTTACCAATATTTTCGTGTCCACAATTGTATAGAGTTACGTTATCTAATTGTTTTCGCTCTGATAGTAATTTTTTAGTATTATTTATTGCTGCCGATTGAATATCAAAACTATAAACTCTTCCTTTGCTTCCGACTATACTTGATAAATAACTAGTATCATTACCATTACCAGCAGTTGCATCAATAACATAATCTCCAGTAACTACAGTTTGATTAATTAATGTGTGACTATAATATAATGATGGTTGTAATTTCAAGCTAAAACTTCCTTTATATAAATTAATTTAAATTATAACATTTATTTTTAATGATGTTCTTGATTAAAAAAAATGTGTTTGTTATAATTATCGTAATTAAATTTAAATAATAAAAAATAAACGAACTATTAGATTATATTATTCATACAGAAACTAAATGGTTGCTGAGAATTTAGGTTTAGTATAATACGAACTCATCGTTTTAATTTTTCTGCCGAAAATATTTAGTAAGTGGAAACGTTTATCGCGTTAAAATATTAAGGGTTTTCAACTTGTTGAAAAAAATTAGGTGGTACCGCGGAATATTCGTCCTATAAGATGCTTTTTCTTATAGGGCTTTTTTTATTATTTAAAAATTATTAGGAGGAATTGCTAATGCCTTATGATCATTTAGATATAGAAAAAAAGTGGCAAAAATACTGGGATAAAAATAAAACTTTTAAGACCGGTGAAGATGCTAATAAAGACAATTATTATGTATTAGATATGTTTCCTTACCCATCTGGACAAGGTCTTCACGTAGGCCATCCAGAAGGATATACAGCTACTGATATCATGGCTCGCATGAAACGTATGCAAGGTAAGAACGTTTTGCATCCAATGGGATGGGATGCATTTGGACTTCCTGCGGAACAATATGCATTAAAAACTGGACACCATCCAGGTAGTTTTACTGAGAAAAACATTGACCATTTTAGAGAACAAATTAAGTCACTAGGACTATCTTATGACTGGGATCGAGAAATAAACACTACTGACCCTAAATACTACAAGTGGACCCAGTGGATTTTCGAAAAACTATACGAAAAAGGTTTAGCTTATGAAGATGAAATAGAAGTTAACTGGGCACCAGATTTTATGGGTGGTGTAGTTGTATCGAATGAAGAAGTTATCGATGGTAAGACTGAACGAGGTGGATACCCAGTTTATCGTGTTCCAATGAAACAATGGGTATTAAGAATAACTGCTTATGCTGACCGTTTAATTGATGATTTAGACGATGTAGACTGGCCAGAAAGTATCAAAGAAATGCAACGCAATTGGATAGGCCGTTCAGAAGGTGCTAGTGTATCTTTCGGGATTGATGGTCACGAAGAAAATATCGAAGTATTCACAACTAGACCTGATACATTGTTTGGTGCATCATACTTGGTATTAGCTCCAGAACATAAATTAGTCAATAAAATTGTTACAGACGATAAAAAAGCTGTAGTTGATGAATACAAAAAAGAAGTTTCTAAAAAATCAGATTTAGAGCGTACAGATTTAAATAAGAATAAATCTGGAGTATTTACAGGGGCCTATGCTATTAACCCAATTAATGGTGAAAAGTTACCTATTTGGGTTGGTGATTACGTACTTGCTAGCTACGGAACAGGAGCTATTATGGCTGTTCCAGCCCACGACCAACGTGACTATGATTTTGCTAAAAAATTTGATTTACCAATTCTGCCGGTTATCGAAGGTGGAGACATCACAAAAGAAGCATATACAGGTGATGGAAAACACATTAACTCTGGTTTCTTAGATGGTATGGGTAAAGAAGATGCTAAGTCAGCAGCAATTGATTGGTTAAAAGAGCATAACGCCGGCGATAAAAAAGTTAACTATAAATTACGTGACTGGATTTTCTCTCGTCAAAGATACTGGGGTGAACCAATTCCAGTTATTCATTGGGAAGATGGAACTACTTCATTAGTCCCTGAAGATGAATTACCTCTAAGATTACCTAGTGTAGAAAACATTCAACCATCGGGTACAGGAGAATCTCCATTGGCCAACGTTGACAGTTGGGTAAATGTTGTAGATGAAAATGGTCGTAAAGGTAAGCGTGAAACCAATACAATGCCTCAATGGGCTGGAAGCTCATGGTATTATTTGAGATACATTGATCCAAATAACGATAAAATGATTGCTGATCCTGAAAAACTAAAACAATGGATGCCAGTTGATTTATACGTTGGTGGAGCTGAACATGCTGTTCTTCATTTACTATATGCTCGTTTCTGGCATAAAGTTCTTTATGATTTAGGAGTAGTTTCAACCAAAGAACCTTTCCAAAAACTTGTAAATCAAGGGATGATTTTGGGTACTAACCACGAAAAAATGTCCAAGTCCAAAGGAAACGTAATAAATCCTGATGACATTGTACAAGAGTATGGTGCTGATACTTTAAGACTATACGAAATGTTTATGGGGCCATTAACTGAAGCAAAGCCATGGAGTACTGAAGGTTTAAATGGTGCAAATCGTTGGATTAAGCGTGTCTGGAGATTGTTCGTAGATGATAATAATCATTTAAGAGACCGTATTACAACTGTTAACACGGGTGCTTTAGATAAAATTTATAATCAAACTGTTAAAATTGTTAGTGAAGATTTTGAAAAAATGCACTTTAACGTAGCTATTTCACAAATGATGGTATTCATTAACGAATGTTATAAACAAGATAGTTTGCCACTTGAATACGTTGAAGGCTTTGTTAAAATGCTTGCACCAATTGCTCCTCATGTTTGTGAAGAACTTTGGTCAAAATTAGGCCATGAAGATTCTATATCTTATGCATCTTGGCCAACATTTGATGCTTCTAAGCTAATTGACGAGCAAGTTGAATACGTTGTGCAAGTTAATGGTAAGGTTCGTGCACATATTCAAACTGAACGTGATGCTGATCGTCAAAATGTAGAAAACATAGCTTTGGCTAATGAGAACGTTAAAGAATTTGTAGACGGTAAGAATATTAGAAAAGTTATTGTAGTTCCAAATAAAATCGTTAACATTGTTGCTAATTAGATTTTTTAGTAGTGATAAATTTTTATCACTACTTTTTTGATATAAAACAAATCAGCATTGATTAGTTATTACTTTTTTATTAAAATAAACAAGTTGAACTAATTTTAAGGTAGGAAGTAAATTATGCAGGTTGATGAAAAGAATAAAAACGATGATTTGATAGATACATCAGGTCAAGATAAAATGATACAGGGCTCCGCATGGATGACGGCTGGTAGTATTTTATCTAGAATTTTGGGAGCATTATATATTATTCCTTGGCGTATATTGTTTGGTGAAGCTTTATTTTTACAAGCTAATGCTTTATATGTACAAGGTTACAATGTTTATAGTCTCTTCTTAATAATTTCGATAGCCGGAATTCCTTCTGCGATAGCTAAGCAAGTAGCTCACTATAATGCTTTAAATGAATATGGAGTTGGAATTAGGCTCTACAAGAGAGGGTTATTGCTTTCTGTTGTTACTGGAATTGTGTGTGCTTTGATACTGTATATTGGTGCACCACTCTTAGATGGACATAATGAGAACGTTATCCCGATAATGCATTCGCTAGCATGGGCTGTTTTAGTTATTCCAACAATGAGTTTAACTAGAGGATATTTTCAAGGATATCAAGATATGGCACCATCTGCCATTTCACAATTTGCAGAACAGTTAATTAGAGTTATTTATATGCTGTTAAGTGCATTTTTGATATTAAAAGTTTTTCATGGCAGTTGGATAGATGCAGTTGCTCAATCGACTTTTGCAGCGTTCATTGGGGCTTTAGCAGGTTTGGCCATTTTAGGATTATATTATTTTAAGCGTAAAAAATATTATGATTCTCTAGTTGCTAATAGTAATAACAAAGTAAAGGTAAATACGAATCAATTATATAAGGAAATAATTTCACAAGCTGTTCCATTTATTGTATTAGCTTCGGGGATTACTATTTTTCAATTAATTGATCAGTATACCTTCTTTAAAATTATGCATCTGGCGACCAACTACTCAGATGCACATTTAAATGCTTTATATACTATTTTTGCTGGAAACGCTAATAAATTAATTATGATTACTATTTCATTAGCATCAGCGATGGCCATAACAGTGGTTCCATTATTATCGGAAGCTTATACCCGTAATGATAATGAAGCTATTAAAAAGCAAATATCAAATGGGTTGGTTTTATTTATGTTCGTTATGTTACCAGCATCATTAGGGATGGCCGCTGTTGCAGGTCCTCTAAACAGAGTATTTTATGGAACTAGTCAAGCCGCTTTATCAGCTAATGTATTGGCTTTTTCTTCCATAATTGGGATTTCATTTGGTTTATTTACTGTTATTGCTGCTATGATGCAGGGTATATCGCAAAATAAACGAGCTGTTAAATTCTTTGTAGTTGGTACTATTGCTAAAGCACTTACTCAATTTCCATTTGTATTTTTCTTTGGTATTTTTGGACCATTATTATCTTCAGCATTTGGATTTATAGTTGCTAACTATCTAATCGTTAGATCTTTAGACCGTCAATTTGGAATTGAATATAAATTCATATCCGATAAGATCAATCGAATATTAGTTTACTCAATTGCAACTTACATGGTAGCTTTAATCGTTGTTCATTTAGGAAATAAATTAGTTGGTTTATTTATGAATCAATATAGTAGTGTTGGTAGCTTTATTGTAGTTATGCTATCAGCAATTATAGGTGGTTATGTATATATCTTGCTTTCCTTAAAAAATCGATTGGCTGATGATATTATAGGTAATAAAATGGATTCTCTTAGAAGAATTTTAAGAATAAAATAAAAAATAAAGAAGCTTTTACTAAAAGCTTCTTTATTTTTTTTGATATTTTTTCATATAGTATGGAATGTTATTAATAATTTGATGTGGTAAAACTACGTATTGATTTTTAGACAGCTCTTCAGCTATTTTACTATGCATATAAATAGCAGCACTAACAGCTTGTTCAGTTTGCTTAAATTGACCAATGAATCCAGCAATCATACCAGCTAATGTATCACCCATGCCACCGGTAGCTTGTGCAGGCGTTCCTACGGTATTTTTAAAACACTTATCGTTAGTGTATATTTCGGTGCGGTGTGATTTGAGGACAACAATGGCATTTAATTTTTCTTGACACTTTTTATTTACAGTGTAATTTTGTTCGTCTATTTTTATTCCAGAAAGTCTTTGCCATTCCATTTGATGTGGAGTCAATATAATTTTAGCCTGGGGCAGTTTAATTTTTCTTTTGGCAATTAGTGTAATGGCTGATCCGTCAATTATTAATTTTTGATTTTTACCAATAAGTTTTAATACATTTCTTAAAATTTTTTCGCTTGATTCGTTAGTTCCTAATCCAGGACCAATTACTATGACGTCTGCATTTTGAATTAAAGCTTTGTTATCGGTTATTTTTTTATAATCAGCATACATGGCTTCAGGTAAGGCTTCATTTAAAGCGGTTTTATTATTTTTATCCGTCATAGTTGTAACTAAACCAGCTCCAGCATAAACAGCAGCTGAAGATGCCATAATTATAGCTCCAGCAAAATTCTTATTGCCGCCAATTAACGTTATTCTACCAAACGTACCTTTATAGCTTTTATTGGGACGTTTTATTATAGTTTCTTCTAAAATCTTGTCAGATAAATTAATCATATTTTATCACCCTTGATAAGTATAGCATTGGGTACGGTTTTATTGTGTTATGAAGAATGATTAGTGTGTGCTAAAATATTAATTAAACTTTCAAAGACAGGGTGATTTAATGATAAACTGGAAAATTGAATCTGAAAAATATAAAGACAGCTATCTAGAAGATTTAAAGGCATTAATTGCTATTGATAGCGAACGTGACGATGCACATAGTACCGATGAATTCCCACTAGGTAAAGGACCAGCAATGGCTTTAAAGAAATACTTAGAATTTGGTCAACGTGATGGATTTAAAGTAAAAAATTTAGATAATATCGTAGGTTACATTGAATATGGTGAGGGTGATAAAACACTAGCGATTCTAGCACATGCTGATGTTATGCCTGCCGGAGAAGGTTGGCATACAGATCCATTTAACATGACTATAAAAGACGGTAAAGTTTATGGACGTGGAGCTTCTGATGATAAAGGTCCTGGTTTAGCTGCTTATTATGGTCTTAAAATGTTGAAAGATAATAACATTGAACCAAATTGTAAAATTAGATTTATTATTGGAACTGATGAAGAATCTGAATGGACTGGAATGAAACATTATTTTGATGTTGAACCTGCTCCTGACTTTGGATTTTCTCCAGATGCAGAGTTCCCACTAATAAATGGTGAAAAAGGTAATACTAGCTTTACAATTAAATTTAATAAAGATAGTAACGATGATGTTTCTAAACTAATCCTGCATAAATTTAATTCTGGTTTAAGAGAAAACATGGTTCCCAGAGATGCATTTGCTACCTTAAGTGGTTTTAAAGATGCAAACAGTATTGTATCGAGTTTTGATAAATTCATAGCAGAAAATAACATTGATGGTGATATTTCATTAGATAATAATTGCTTAAATATACATGTAATTGGTAAATCTGCTCATGGGATGGAACCTAAAAACGGTGTTAATGGTGGAACTTATTTAGCTGACTTTTTAAACAATTATGAACTTAGTGGTAATGCTAGTTACTTTGTTAAATTTATTAGTCAATATTTGCATAATGATTCTAGAGCCCACAAGTTAGGTTTAAATTATAGTGATGAAGTGATGGGTGAATTAACTATGAATGTTGGAATTATGACTTTTGATGTTCAAAGTGGCGGTTTTATTAATACTAATTTTAGATATCCTAAGGGAATTTCAGTTTCAAATATTAAGGAACAGTTAGTTTCAAATGCCAAGGAGCTTAACGGAAACGTTGAGAATATATCTAATATGGAACCGCATTATGTGGATCCTTCTGATCCAATTGTAGATAAGCTTATGTCTGTTTATCGTGAACAAACTGGTCGTAATGATTCTGATCCAGAAGTTGTTGGTGGCGGAACATATGGACGAATGATGACCAGAGGAGTAGCTTTTGGGGCCTTATTCCCATGGACTGAAGATACTATGCATCAAGCTGATGAATTTCAACCAGTTAATGATTTGATTTTAGCAATGTCAATTTATGGACAATCGATTTACAGATTATCATGTGAATAACGAAATAAAAAAGATACGATTTAACTAATCGTATCTTTTTTATTTAATTTTTGATAATTCTTCATCTATTTTATGCAAAATTATTTTTTCGTTCTTTGAGTCGATCAAATCGTATTTTTGCAGATTTATTTTAATTTTAGGACTTTTATCGTATTCTTCGTACCAATCCTTATAGGCTTTCCACATATGATAATAATACTCTTTTAATTTAGGGTCATCTTCAAATTGTTCATAGTCTCTACCACGTTTTTTAATACGTTTGAGAATAGTTTCAAAATCAGTTTCCAAGTATATCATTAAGTCTGGTGATTTTTTAGGTAGTGATTTTAATTCGTTCATCATGTTATCTATTAATTGTAAATATATTTTGAATTCTGTATCAGAAATATTGCCTTCAATGTTGTTTTGCTTGGTGAAAAGTGCATCTTCATATATTGATCGATCTAAAATGTTATTATCATCAGCAAGTGCTTTTTTAATCATTGCAAACCTTTTATTTAAAAAATAAATCTGCAACAAAAATCCGTATTGATCTGGATTTTTGTAGTATAAAGGTAAAACTGGATTATCACCAACAGGTTCGTAAAACGCTTTTGTTCCCAAATGCTTAGCTATTTTTTCTGTTAGGGTGGTTTTACCTACACCAATCATTCCAGCTGTTATTATCACCATAAAATCTCCTCAGTAGTTAAAAATTAATAATAATAGTTTATCATATTTATGATTATAGAATGAAATAAATTTAAATAAAAAAGGTGCTATTCAGCACCTTTTACTATTTTTGGTTTTTAAGTAAATCTCTAATTTCTTCAAGTAAAACTTCTGACTTATTAACTTGAGGAGCAGCTTCTTCTTTCTTCTTAACAAAACTATTAATAATTTTAATTAAAATAAATACCACGAACGCAATAATTAAGAAGTTGATAACTGAATTAATGAAGGATCCGTATTTAAGTTGAGCACTGCCAACTTTTAATACTAAGTTAGACAAATCAACTTTACCTAAGAAAATGCCAATAATTGGGTTGATTAAATCATCAGTTAATGATTTTACAATTGCAGTAAATGCTGAACCAATAATTACCCCAACTGCTAAGTCGATTACGTTTCCTCTAGAAATAAAGTTTTTAAATTCTTTGAACAATGTACTTACCTCCTTTCCTAAATAACAATATAATTATATGCTAACATATTAATAATTTCCAATGTGTTATCATAGCCTTAAACATAGTTTTTCTATATTTAAATATGGAGTGTAATCATGATGAAAAAAGTACTTTATCTTTTTGCTTTGTTTGTAGTTATCTTCTTACTTTTTTGGGGAACTACTTTTTTGAAAATACCGTTCATAATTTTATTGTTAACATGGTTAATCTTATTAATTATTATTCAAGTAATTCTGATGCTTTGGATAATTAAAAATCATAAGTGAGGAAGTCTTTATATGTATAATAAAAAGAAAATTTTATTAAGCTACTTTTCTGTTATCTTATTATTTTCTTCTTTTAGTGTTAGTGCAAATGCAAAAACCAAAAAGAAGAAAATTAGAGTAAACAATAAAGTTAAAATTGCTAGTAACAAGCATACTAGTAAAAGTAATATTAATTTATCAATCATAATGAAACCCAAATCAAATATTGATAAATATATTTATAAGACGACTAATCCTAATTCATCTTACTATCATAAATATTTAAATCCTAAGCAATTTTCATATAAGTATGGTTTGAATAAAACTAAAGTTAATAAATTTAGACAGTATCTGAATAAATACAAAATTAAATCTAATTTTTATCCCGGAAATTTAGTATTGAAAATCAACGGTTCTGCTAATAATTTGCAAAAGGCTTTTAAATTCAAGCTAGTTAAAGCAAGTGTTAATGGAGAATATGTTTTAAAGCCAAATCATAAATTAACATTTCCTAAGAATATTAAAAATAATATTGTAGATTACGTTGGTATTGATAGTTCTACTAAATTGAAAAGCAATTTAATTACTTCTAAAGCTGCTTCTAACTCTAGTGGTGATAAAAGTAATGGCCCAGATAAATTTATTAATCGTTATAACTTAAAACCATTGTACAGTAACGATAATAAAGGACAAGGACAATCTATTGACATAATATCGTTTGCTGGGTTAAATAAAAGTGCTGCCAAAACCTATTGGGATAGCATGGGTATAAAAACAAATCCTAATCGAATTCATGTTTATAATACTGATAATAAAAGTATCAATAACAGTGATACTTTAGAAACTACTATGGACGTTCAACAAGCGGGAGCAATCGCGCCTAAATCGAATATAAACGTGTATTTAGCTAATCCATCTATTGAAGGGATGGTTTCCAATTTAGCAAGCGCTATTAGTGCTAATAAATCTGGAAGTATTGCAATCAGTTGGGGTGAAAGTGAATCTGCTTTAAAACATGATATGAATGCTGGACTAATTAGTAAAAAATATAACCAAATATTGAATATACTATTACAGCAAGCAGCTGCACAAGGTATTAGTGTTTTTGCTGCTTCTGGTGATTATGGAGCATATGATGGGTTACCTAATGGATACACTAATTTATCTGTAGATTCACCATCATCTTCTCCATATGTTACTGCAACAGGTGCTACTACATTGCCAAGTACTACTTTTAACGTAAAAAATGAGCGAGCATGGTCCAATGATTATTTATATCCATACTTTAACAAAAATAGTAGTATGTTTAAAAATCAATATACTTGGATGAAAGCATATTTTGCTGGAACTGGTGGTGGATTTAGTGACTTTAATGGTTTACCTAACTATCAAAATGTTACTGGTATTGGTAGTTACTCTGCTAATAAATTATGGGAATCTGATGGTAAATATCTTTATCAATTAAAATCATCTAAACGCATTAGTGGTACTAATAAAGGGAGAAATGTTCCTGATATTTCAGCTAACGGAGATCCATCAACTGGATATTCAATTTATAACGATGGAGTATGGCAACTTGGTGGAGGTACCAGTGTTGTAGCCCCTCAAATTGCTGGAGTAAATGCTTTGATGAGTAATAAATTAGGAAAAAGAATTGGATTTTGGAATCCACAAATATATAAGGTTGCTAATCAATCTGGGTCACCTTTCACTGCTCTAGATTCAACTAATGAGAACAGCAATATTTACTACACTGGTCAACCAGGTAAATTATATAATCAATCAACCGGTTTAGGAACTGTTGATTTTAGTTCTTTATACAACAAACTTAAATAATTAAAAATTAAATTATAAAAAATTCCATACATTTGTATGGGATTTTTTAATTCTCTATTAAAATACGAACTATTTAAATCTAAAACTTTTAAATAGTTCGTATTTTTTGTTGACTAGTCATTATATGTTTGATAATATATGGTCAATGAGAGAAAGGGGTATATGTTTTATGAAAGTTGCTTTAGTGATGGGATCTATTTCAGATTGGCCTGTAGTTAAGCAAACTGCAAGTGTTTTGGATGATTTAAAAATTAATTATGATAAAAAAATAATTTCAGCACATAGAATGCCAGAGCATTTACAACAATTTGCCAAAAACGCAAAAGACGAACATTACCAAGTTATAATTGCTGCGGCTGGTGGTGCTGCTCATTTACCAGGTATGTTGGCCGCTAATACTTTAGTTCCGGTAATTGGAGTTCCAGTATTTACCAAATCTTTACATGGTGTTGATTCTCTACTATCTATAGTTCAAATGCCATTTGGAGTTCCTGTTGCTACAGTGGCAGTAGGTAATTCAGGCGCTAAAAACGCTGGTTTACTCGCTGCTCAAATGTTAGGAATGAATGATGATAGCATTTACCAAAGGTTAGTAAGTTATCGTAAGAATCAATCCGAGGAGGCAATTAGAAGCAATGAGCAACTTGAATAAACAAATTTTACCGCCTTCAACAATTGGAATTATTGGTGGGGGCCAGTTGGGACAAATGATGGCATTGTCTGCCAAGTCCATGGGATACAAAGTAGGAATTTTAGACCCAACACCTAACTCACCGGCTGGTCAGGTTTCTGACTTTCAGATTGTAGCTAATTATTCTGACGAAAAAGCATTACAAGAACTTGCAGAAAAATCAGACGTATTAACTTATGAATTCGAAAATGTAGACCAATATAATTTAGAAAAAGTAGAAAAAATAACTTCAGTTCCACAAAAAATAGATGAATTAGTAATTACCAGTAATCGTTTAAAAGAAAAGTCGTTCCTGTCTTCTAACGGAATTCCGGTTACACAATATGCACGTGTTACTAATGAAAAAGAACTCTACGAAGCAGTAGAAAAAATTGGTAGACCAGGAATTTTAAAGACCACTGAAGGTGGTTATGATGGACATGGTCAAATTGATATTAATGAAGATTCACTTTTGTCAGTAGTATCTAAGAGTATAGGAAAAGCTGAATGGATTTACGAAAAAAAGCAATCCTTTGTTAAAGAAGTTTCAATGATTGTTACACGAGATTTTCGTAATAATGTTTTGACTTTTCCATTGAGTGAAAATATTCATAGAGACCATATTTTGCATACTAGTATTATTCCAGCTCGAGTAGATGATGAAATTCATCAAAAAGCTAGCGTGATATCAAAAAAAGTAGCAAGTTCTTTGGAATTATATGGAGTTTTAGGTATTGAATTTTTTGTTTTAGATAATGATGAATTATTAGTTAATGAATTAGCGCCAAGACCACATAACTCAGGACACTTTAGTATTGAGGCATGTAATATTTCACAATTTGAAGCACATATACGAAGCATTTGTGGATTGGAAATTCCTCCAATCAAGTTATTGAATTCCTCAGTTATGGTTAACATGTTGGGCGATGAACTAACTGTTGGTAGACGTAATTTACCTACACATCCAGAATGGCATTTTCATGATTATGGTAAAGCTGAGATAAGACCTAAAAGAAAAATGGGTCATATAACTGTAGTAGGAAATTCGTTGAATAATTTATTAGATTCCGTAGAAAAATTTAAATAGTTATTGGAGATAAACAAAATGAATAAACTAATTGCTGAAGGTAAAACTAAACAACTTTTTACAACTGAAGACGAAAACGTCATTAGAGTTCACTATACTAACCATACAACTGCATTAAATGGTAAACGTGAAGAAGATATTAATGAAAAAGGTTCATTAAATAATCGTATTTCTAGTTTGATTTTTACATATCTTGCTAAAAATGGAGTTGAAACTTGCTTTTTAGAGAAACTATCTGAAAACGAACAATTGGATAAGAAATTAAAAATGATTCCTTTGGAAGTTGTGGTTCGTAATTTTGCTTCTGGTAGTTTTCAAAGAAAGTTTAATACTGAATATTTAGCACCTTTAGCTAATCCGGTTCAAGAGTTCTTTATGAAAAGTGATGAGTTGGATGATCCATTCATGAATAATGACCAAATTAAAGCATTAAGTATTGTAAATGATGAACAAATTAAAATTATGCATGACATGGCTTTAAAAATTAATGATTTACTAAAAGACTTATTTTCTAAAGCAAATATTATGCTAGTTGACTTTAAAGTAGAGTTTGGAATTGATAGTGACGGAAAGATTGTGCTAGGGGATGAAATTTCTCCTGATTCATGTCGTTTAGTTGATAAAACAACTAAGAAATCTTTGGACAAAGATGTTTTTAGAAAAAACTTAGGTAATTTAGTTGATGGATATAAAACTGTTTTATCCAGACTAGAAACTGAAGCAAAATAAATTAATTATCTTTTTGGGGGATTTAGGGCTATGTATTTGGCAAAAATATTTGTGACACATAAAAAATCTATTTTAGATCCGCAAGGTGAAGCTATTAAAAACGCTTTACATCGTTTAGATTACGATTCAGTAACTTCAGTATCTCAAGGAAAGTATTTTGAAACTAAATTGGACTGTGATTCTAAGGAAGAAGCTGAAAAAATTACTGATTCTATTTGTGATTCTTTGTTAGCTAATCCTAATATGGAAACATACCGATTTGAAGTTGAAAAGGTAGGAGATTAGTTGTGAAATTTGCTGTTATTAGTTTTCCAGGATCTAATTGTGACTATGATATGTATTATGCTGTGAAAGATATTTTAAAAGAGCCTGTAGAAATGGTTTCATATAATGAAAACAGTTTAGATGGATTTGATGCTGTTTTAATCCCCGGAGGTTTTTCTTATGGTGATTATTTAAGAAGTGGTGCTATTGCTAAATTTGCAAGAATTATGCCATCACTAATTGACTTTGCTAATGCTGGAAAACCAGTTTTAGGAGTATGTAATGGATTCCAAATTTTAACTGAAATTGGACTATTGCCTGGAGCTTTACAAAATAATCGAGATATGCAATTTATTTCTGAATATGAAGCTTTGACGGTGGAAAATAATAAAACCATTTTCACTAGTGAGTATGAAACAAAGCAAAATATTATGATTCCAATTGCTCACGGTGAAGGTAATTACTATTGTAGTGAAAATGAACTTGAAGATTTAAAAGCAAACAAGCAAATCGTTTTTACCTACAACAACAATCCAAATGGCAGCGTTGCAAATATTGCTGGAGTTACCAACAAAAATGGTAACGTCATGGGAATGATGCCACATCCTGAAAGAGCGGTAGAAAAAATTTTAGGTAGTGAAGATGGAGTTCAACTTTTTAAATCCATTTTAAAAAGTTTTAGAGGAGGAACAGAAGTTGAGTAATACAGAAATTTCACCACAAGAAATCAAAGATAAAAAAGTTTATCGAGATTGGGGATTAACTGATTATGAATATAATTTAATTTCAACAAAATTATTGCATCGTTTACCCAATTATACTGAGACTGGCTTATATTCTGGAATGTGGAGTGAACATTGCTCATATAAGAATTCTAAAGAGGTCTTGAAAGAATTTTGGACCAAAGGTAGCCGAGTTTTACAAGGACCAGGTGAAGGTGCTGGGGTGTTGGATATTGGTGATAATCAAGCTGTGGTCTTTAAAGCCGAGAGTCACAATCATCCTAGCTTTGTTGAGCCCTTTGAAGGGGCTGCGACCGGTGTTGGTGGCATAATTAGAGATATTTTTTCAATGGGTGCTAAACCAATAGCTTCTTTAGATAGTTTGAGATTTGGTGAATTAACTAATTCTAAAAATAAGTATTTACTAGAAAAAGTTGTTTCTGGAATTGCTCACTATGGAAATTGTATAGGAGTTCCTACCGTTGGTGGCGAAATTGCTTTTGATTCATCTTATGATGGAAATCCATTGGTCAACGTTATGTGTGTGGGATTGATGAACCAGGATAATTTAGAGTCTGGTTTAGCTCAAGGCAGTGGTAATTCAATTATCTATGTTGGAGCTAAAACTGGTCGAGATGGTATTAACGGGGCAACTTTTGCTTCGAGTCAGTTTAGTGATGAAGAAGATTCTGATCGTTCGGCAGTACAAGTAGGTGATCCTTTTATGGAAAAATTACTAGTTGATGCCTGCTTAGAAATTATTAATCAACATTCAGATGCCTTGGTTGGAATTCAAGATATGGGAGCTTGCGGAATTGTTTCGTCTTCAGCCGAAATGGCTTCTAAAGCTAACAGTGGTATCCACATTAATTTAGACTTAGTTCCACAACGAGAACCTAATATGACTCCATATGAAATTATGCTTTCCGAATCACAAGAAAGAATGTTACTTTGCGTGAAGAAAGGTAAAGAACAAGAAGTCATCGACGTATTTAAAAAATATGGTTTAGATGCTGTAAATATTGGTAACGTTAGTGATGATGGTCGATATGTGTTAACTCAAGATAATAATACAGTTTGTGATATACCAACTAGAACTTTAGTTGACGATGTACCTAGATATCATCACGAAAGTAAAAGGCCAGCTCGTTTGGATAAAAATAACTCAGCTAATATTGCAGTTGAAAACCCTAGTAAAACATTAACTGATTTATTATCTTCACCAACAATTGCATCTAAGCATAGTATATATCGTCAGTATGACACTAGAGTTCAAGCTAATACTGTGGTATCTCCGGGTAGTGATTCAGCCGTTGTAAGAATTCGTCATACTAATAAATCATTAGCGATGACAACGGATTGTAACGCTCGATACATTTATCTAGATCCATACATTGGCGGACAAATTGCAATTAGTGAAGCTGCTAGAAATATAGTTGCTTCTGGGGCGGTTCCAATTGGAATTACTGATTGTTTAAACTTTGGAAATCCTGATAACGCTGAAAGTTTTTATGAATTAGATCAATCAGTTCAAGGTATTTCTAAAGCATGTCAACTTTTTGATACTCCAGTAATATCTGGAAATGTATCACTTTATAACGAAACTGATAATAAAGCTATTTATCCTACACCAATGATTGGGATGGTTGGCTTAATCGAAGATAATCAACATATAACTACTCAAGAATTTAAAGATAGTAATGACCTAATATATATAATCGGTGAAACCTATGATGATTACAGTGGGTCTGAACTACAAAAATTAGTTTCTAAAAAAATTGAAGGTAAGAAAATTGAAGGTAAGATAGAGCATTTTGATTTAGATATTGAAAATAAAAATCAAAACTTAATTCACCAAGCAATTATTAATAATTTAGTTAATAGTGTGCATGATGTGAGTGAAGGCGGACTTGGGGTATCTCTATCAGAGTGTTGTTTTAAGAATAATTTTGGTGTTGATGCCAAAATTAATATAACTTCTAGTCAATTATTTTCAGAAACACAAAGTCGATTTGTTGTAAGTATCAATCCAAAAAATCAAAAAGATTTCGAAAAATTAATGCAAGATAATGCAACATTAATTGGTAAAGTAACAGACAATGAATCTTTTAATTTAAGTCTTTTAGATAACCAAGTTAATGTTAAACTATCAATTTTGAAGAGTGCTTGGGAGGACAGTTTAGAATGCCTAATGAAGTAAAAAGTTTAAATGAGGAATGTGGTTTATTTGGCATTTGGGGCTCTAATGAGAATGAGACTGCTGGATTAATCCACGATGGATTACATAGCCTGCAACACCGTGGCCAAGAAGGTGCTGGAATTGTGGTTATGGATAATGAACATCACATTCATCGTCATAGGGGTCTGGGATTAGTCTCACAAGTTTTTTCCGATAATTATGTTTTTGATGATTTAAAAGGTAATATTGGGATTGGTCATGTAAGATATGCTACGGCGGGAAGCCATGGTGTTAAAAACATTCAACCATTTACTTTTCACCTAGACGATTTTACAGACTTCTCATTAGCACATAATGGTAATTTAACTAATGCTGATACTTTGAAACGTACTTTGCAAAGTAAAGGAGCTAGTTTTAACTCTGATTCTGATAGCGAAATTTTAGGTCAATTGATAAAGATGAGTAAACAAGTCAAATTCATTGATCGCTTAAAGGAGGCACTTCGTCAAATTAAGGGTGGTTTTGCATTTGTTTTATCAACAGGTGATGAATTAATTGCTGCTTTAGATCCTAATGGTTTTAGACCGCTCGTAATAGGCAGAAGAGAAGATGGTTCTTATGTAGTTTGTAGCGAAACGTGCGCATTGGACCAGGTTAATGCTAGATACATTAGAGATGTTAAACCCGGTGAAGTCGTAATTATCAACAATAATGGTATTACAAATGACTTCTTTACCAATGATACAAACCTAGCTATTTGTTCAATGGAATATATTTACTTTGCTAGGCCTGATTCAGTGATTCATAACGTTTCTGTACATGAAGCTCGTATGCGCATGGGGGCTTTATGTGCTAAAGAAAACCCAGTTGATGCTGATGTAGTTATTGGGGTGCCAAACTCCTCTTTATCTGCTGCATTAGGATATGCTAAAGGTAGTAATATTCCTTATGACATGGGAATGATTAAAAGTCAGTATGTTGCTAGGACTTTTATTGAACCTACACAAAAGAAACGCGAACGTGGTGTTTCAATGAAATTATCAGTAGTTAAATCAGTGGTTGAAGGCAAAAAAGTAGTACTAGTTGATGATTCAATAGTTAGAGGTACTACCAGTAAATATATTGTTCAACTATTAAAACGTTCTGGAGCTAAAGAAGTTCATGTCAGAATTGCTTCACCTGCTCTAAGATTTCCTTGTTTCTACGGAATTGACATTCAAACTACTGAAGAGTTGATTGCTGCTAATCATACAGTTAGTGAAATTAAAGATATCATCGGTGCTGACTCCTTAGGATATTTAAGCGTCGATAGTTTAATAAAAGCAATTAACTTAAAAAATGATCACGGTGAAGGTAGTGGGTTGTGTACATCCTACTTTGATGGAAAATATCCTACTCCTTTGTATGATTATCAAGCACAATTTGATAAAAGTGCTGAAGAGCTAGGACTTTATGAGGAGGATAATTATATTGAACGATCAATATAAAGCTGCCGGTGTAGATATTAAAGCTGGAGAAAAAGCTGTAAACGATATTAAGTCAATGGTTAAATCTACTCAAGATAACAATGTTTTATCTGGTATTGGTGGATTTGGTGCAGAATATGCAATCGGCTCATTTGTAAAAAGAATGCAAGATCCAGTTTTAGTATCTGGAACTGATGGAGTCGGTACAAAATTAATGCTAGCAATTAAATATAATCGAAATAAGCACATCGGAATTGATTTAGTAGCTATGTGTTTAAATGACATTTTAGCCCAAGGCGCTCATCCACTATTCTTTTTAGATTATTTAAGTACAGGTTTGCTAAAACCAGATGCTGTTTCTGAAGTAGTTAATGGAATTGCAGAAGGTTGTAAGCAAGGCCATCTTTCTTTAATTGGTGGTGAAATGGCAGAAATGCCAGGCATGTACCAAAAAAATGATTACGATTTATCAGGATTCGCAGTAGGAATGGTTGATAGGAACAAAATGCTTGGTGCTAAAAATGTTTCAAAAGGTGATATATTAATTGGACTATCTTCTAGTGGAATTCACTCCAATGGTTATTCTTTAGTTAGAAAAATTATTAAAGATAACGATTTAAATGTTGAAGAATATCGCAAAGAATTAGGTGAAAGTATTTTAGATTCTGTAATGCGACCAACAAGAATTTACTACAACGTTTTAAATCTGTTACTAGAAAATAATTTAATCAATGCTGCTGCACATATCACTGGTGGTGGAATTTTAGATAATTTATCTAGAATTATTCCTAGCGATTTAACTGCGGATATTGATGAAAGCACATGGAAACGACCAGCAATTTTTGATTTACTACAAAAATACGGAAAAATTGATCATCAAGAAATGCATTCGGTATTTAATATGGGAATTGGGATGATACTAGCTGTAAATCCTAAAAATATTGCCAAAGTAAAGGATTTTCTTGGTGATGAAATGCTAGAGATTGGTGAGGTGGTAAGCAGACATGACGACGTCGCAGTTACAATTTCGTAAAAAAAATGTTGCAATTTTTGCTTCTGGAAATGGAACTAATTTTGAAGCAATCATAAACGCTAAACTACCTATAAATGTTTCATTACTTGTTTGTGATCATAGCAATGCTAAAGTAGTCCAAAGGGCGAAACAACATGGTGTTGAAGTAATGTGTTTAAATTTTAAAGAGTTTCGTGATAAGGAAGCTTTTGAGCAATGCATTTTAGATAAGTTATTTGATAAAAAAATTGACTTTATTGTACTAGCTGGATATATGCGTATTGTGGGAAAAGTTTTATTAGACGCCTATCCTAAAAAAATTTTGAATTTACATCCAGCCTTATTACCTCACTTTCCAGGTAGGCATGGAATTGATGATGCCTATAACGCTGGAGTAGATAAGACTGGGGTTACTGTTCATTTTATTGATGCAGGAATTGATACTGGTCAAATTATTGCACAACATGAGGTCCCAATATTTAAAGATGATAGTATTGAAGATTTAGAAAGCAGAATTCATAAAGTGGAACATGTTTTATATCCTAAAACTATTCTTGATTTAATAAACAGAGGAGAGATTTAAGTTGAAAAAATTAGCCTTACTTAGTGTTTCTGATAAAAGTGGAATTGTTGAATTTGCTCAAAAATTAATCAAACAAGGATTTAGCATTATTTCAACTGGTGGTACTCTTAAAAAGCTACAAGAAAACAATGTAGATGCTGAAGCGGTTGAAAATATTACTAATTTTAAAGAAATGCTAGATGGACGTGTAAAAACCTTACATCCTAGAATTCATGCTGGTATTTTGGCTAAACGTGACAATAAGGTACATATGCAGCAATTAGCGGAAAATAATATCAACCCAATTGATTTAGTTTGTGTTAATCTATATCCATTCAAACAAACAATTCAAAAACCCGACGTTACAGACGCTGAAGCAATTGAGAATATCGATATTGGTGGCCCATCAATGTTAAGAGCAGCTGCTAAGAACTACAAAGATGTAATTGTAATTACTGAACCTAGTGACTATGAACTTGTTATTCAAAAATTAGAGTCTGATGAAATTGATGAAGAATTTAAACGTCACTTGGCAGCAAAAGTGTTTAGAGATACAGCAGCATATGATGCCTTAATCGCTAAATATATGACTAAAGAAGAGTTTCCGGAAAAACTTACCTTAACTTACGAAAAAGTAGAAGATATGCGTTATGGTGAAAATAGCCATCAAAAAGCTGCCTATTATCGAGATTCAATTCCAGAAAAATATTCATTAGCTAATTCAAAACAGTTGCATGGAAAGCAATTATCATACAATAATATTCGTGATGCTGATGCTGCTTTGAGAATTGTAGCTGAATTTAAGCAACCAGCAGTAGTTGCACTTAAACATATGAATCCATGCGGGATTGGGCTTGCTGACAATTTATTTGATGCCTGGACTAAGGCTTACAATGCTGATTCAATTTCTATTTTTGGCGGAATCATTGTTTTAAATCGTGAAGTCGATCTTAAAACGGCAGAAAAAATGCATGAAATCTTTTTAGAAATTGTGATTGCACCATCATTTAGTGACGAAGCTTACGATGTTTTGGCTAAAAAGAAAAATATTAGATTGATTACTTTAGATTTTGATAAAATTGATCCTAAACACAAGGATGAAGTCTCAGTACTAGGCGGTACTTTAATTCAAGAACCCGACTTAGCACATGAAAGTGTAGCTGATTTCGAAGTTGTTACTAAGGCTCAACCCACTGAAGAACAATTAAAAGCGCTAGAATTTGGTCAAACTGTTGTTAAGCATGTTAAAAGTAACGCTGTTGTTATAACCACTGCAGATCAGACATTAGGAATTGGTGCTGGTCAAATGAATCGAATTGATTCTACCAAAATTTCAATTGAAAAAGCAGAAACTAAGCAGGGCTACGAAAATGCAATTATGGCTTCAGATGCATTTTTCCCAATGGACGATTGTGTAGAGTATGCAGCTCAACATAATATAAAAGCAATTGTTGAACCTGGTGGCAGTATCAGAGATAAGGATTCAATTGCAATGGCTGATAAGTATGGTATTGCAATGGTATTTTCTAAAAAACGTCATTTTAAACACTAATACTAGGAGACTTTGATAATGAACAATTGGTTAGTTGTCGGATCTGGTGGTCGTGAATATGTCATGGCTGAAACTTTAGCTAAGAATAGTCAAAGACATATTTTTGTTGCACCAGGTAATCCAATGATGGACGAAATTAAAAACGTTGAAACTATTAATATAGATGAAACTGATTTTCCTACATTAGCTGCATTTGTTCAAAAAAACGATGTGGAATGTACAATTGTTGGTCCAGAAAAGCCTTTATCTTTGGGAATTGTTGATTATTTTAAAGCTAAAGACTTGAAAATATTTGGTCCCTCTAAAGCAGCTGCAAAATTAGAAAGCTCTAAATCATTTGCTAAAAATGTTATGAAAAAAGCTGGCGTTCCTACTGCTGGGTATCAAGAGTTTACCGATACAAGAAAAGCTATTCACTATATTAATTCAAAAAGTTTGCCCATTGTCATTAAAGCTAATGGTTTAGCTAGTGGTAAGGGTGTAGTTGTAGCTAAAACTCAAATTCAAGCTGATGAAGCTGCTAAATCTTTGCTCAAGAGTAAAAATCAATCGGCTATTTTAGTTGAAGATTATTTAGATGGTGAAGAGTTTTCATTGTTTGTCATGGCTAATGGCACTAATTTTATAACTATGCCGGTTTCACAAGATCATAAACGCTTATTAAATAACGATGAGGGCCCTAATACTGGTGGAATGGGTGCTTATAGTCCGGTTCCACAAGTAAGTGAAAGTTTAAAAAAGCAAGCTATTGATAATGTTGTTAAACCAGTTTTAAATCAAATGTCTAAAGACAATAAAAAATTTGTTGGCTTCTTGTATGCTGGATTAATAATGACTAAATCCGGAGTTAAAGTTATTGAATTCAATGTACGGATGGGTGACCCAGAAACACAAGTAGTTTTACCACAATTGGTTTCTGATTTTGGCACAACGATTTTAAACCTATTGGATAACAAATTGACTGATGTGAAATGGCAACATGGTAATTATTATTTAGGATCAGTGGTTGTTTCCAAAGGGTATCCATCAAACCCAATTGATGGTAAACAGCTACCTAAGATTAACTTAAATTCAGATTTATTAATTAGTTATGCTGGAACAGCTTTGTCTAAACAGAATAGTGTTTTGAGTTCAGGTGGCAGAATAATGATGGTAACATCAAAAGATGCTTCATTATCCGGTGCTCAAAATAAGGTTAATAATTATTTACAGAGTTGCATTAATTTAGATGATTACTATTACCGTCATGACATTGGACAAAAAGGAATTGACTATATTAACAATTAATCAAATAAAGGGAGTAAGCAATTTGCTTACTCCCTTTATTTGTTATCTCATTTTTTGTAATAAATCTTTAGCGATAGTTGCGTGTCTGGCACGTTTTTGAAGTTGTACTTCTTTAACTTTGTTTAAAGCGGCTTCTTCAAATGCAGCACTGTAATTAATAGATACAGTTTCAGATGAAGAACTAGCTGGTTCTAGAAGTCTATCTTTGAATTCTTTTACTTCCTCATTGTACGCTTTATCTAAAGTCTTTAGACTTTCTTCGTAGTCTTTAGATAAAATGCTGGTAGCGTATTTTAAATCGCTACCTGTATAAGTGTTATAAACGTAAATCGCGATATCTAACATTTTTTCATTCATTATTTACAACTCCTTAAATATTTAGTTACTTTAATTATATATCAAAATGGCGAAAATTCATTTGAATGCATTTTATATTTATTAATTTTATAATAATAACTATATTTACAAAGAGGAGTTCGATTTATGACAAATGATTTTATTCATATAAAAGATGCTCATCAAAACAATTTAAAAGATATAAGTTTAAAAATACCAAAGCATTTAATAACAGTTTTTACAGGATTATCAGGTTCTGGAAAATCGTCATTAGTTTTTGATACTTTGGCTGCTAACTCTAGAAGAGAATTAAATGAGACATTTCCTAGTTTTACACAACAATATCTCCCTAAGTATGGGGCTCCACATGTCGGGAATATCGAAAATTTACCAGTAGCAATCGTTATTCAACAAAAAAAGGTTGGGAAAAATCCTAGGTCGACACTATCTACTTATACTGGCATTTATTCATTACTGCGATTATTATTTTCTAGAATTGGAAAACCTTGGGTTGGTTATTCTGATGCTTTTTCATTTAATTTGCCACAGGGAATGTGTGATGAATGTCAAGGATTAGGCTATGTTGATGAAATTAAGCCCGAAAAGATTTTAGACTATAATAAGTCACTTAACGAAGGGGCAATAACCTTTGTTAGTTTTGGACCGAATACGTGGCGTTGGAAAAGATATGCGTACACTGGTTTGTTTGATAATGATAAACCACTTAAAGAATATTCTGACCATGAACTTAATATGTTACTTTATGCACCTCAACAAAAATTAAAAAACGCTCCTAAACAATGGAAAAATTCTATTCTTTATGAAGGTTTAATTCCTAGAATCAAACGTTCAATTTTAGAAAGTCGTGAGGGACAGCATCATAAAAAAGCTATCGCTAATACTGTAACTAGAAAAATTTGTCCTAAATGTCATGGTAAAAAATTAAAGGATGACATTTTAAAATGTAAAATAAATAATTACAATATAGCAGATGTCTTACAAATGAATTTAGCTAAAGTATTATTGTTCTTAGATAGTATTAAAAATTCGCTTGCATTAGAAGTTATTCGTGAATTAAAAGCTAAGTTACAGTCCTTAATTGATTTAGGCTTGGACTATCTGACTTTAGATCGAAGTACTGATACTTTATCAGGTGGTGAAGTGCAAAGAATAAAGATTGCTAAGTTTATGAATAGCTCGCTTGTTGACATGCTTTATATACTCGATGAACCAAGTGTAGGCTTACATCCTAAAGATATTGAGTTAATAAAAAAAGCATTGTTTAAATTAAGAGATAGTGGTAACACTGTAGTAATAGTTGAACATAACCCTGAATTGATTCCAGTAGCTGACTATGTATTTGAAATTGGACCTGGTGCTGGAAAAGATGGTGGAGAAGTTACTTTTTCTGGAACTTACGATGAAATGTTTAAGTCTGACACAATCACTGGAAAAATGTTACGTAATAAATTGACTTTCAAAGATACTAAGAAACATAGTGAATTTTTGAAAATACGTGATGCCCAAGTCCATAATTTGCATTCAGTTAGTGTCGATATTCCGATGAATGCCGAGACGGTAATCTCAGGAGTGGCTGGTTCGGGGAAAAGTTCTCTAGTTAATTCAATTAAAAAACATTTGAGTTCAGATTATGTAGATTTATCACAAGATTCGGTTGGCGTAAATATTAGGGCTACTTCAGCCACATACCTAAATATATTAGATTCAATTCGAAAATTATTTAGCAATGCTAACGGCAAAGTTTCGCGTTCTTTGTTTAGCTATAATGGAAAAGGTAAATGTCCTATGTGTAAAGGTAAGGGTGTTAATATTACCAATATGGCATTTATGGATCCAGTAATTCAGGTGTGTGAACGTTGTCATGGTAAAAGATATAATGATGAGGCACTTAGTTACCTATATAATGGTAAAAACATCAGTGAAGTTTTGAACATGTCAATATCTGATGCACATGATTTTTTTGAAAATAATGACGAAATCGTTGCAAAATTGTCTAATATGCAAAAAGTTGGGTTAGGATATCTATCGTTAGGTCAATCTCTAGATACTTTATCAGGTGGTGAAGTTCAAAGATTGAAATTAGCTAATCAACTAAATAATAAGGGGACAGTTTATATTCTTGATGAACCAACAGCTGGTTTGCACATGCAAGATGTAAAGCGAATTGAAAAATTATTTAGTGAATTAGTTAACGATGGTAATACTCTTATTGTGGTGGAACATAATGTAGAAATCATTAGTAAAGCTGATTGGATGATTGATGTTGGACCAGGAGCCGGAATCAATGGTGGTCACATTTTATATCAAGGCATTCCTGAGCAATCTACATTAGATGAGAAATCAATAACTGGAAAGTATTTAAAAAAATATAATATGTAAATAAAAAAAGAGTGATTTATTTAATGTAAGTAAATCACTCTTTTTTATGCTTAAAAATGTTTATTTTGGTATATAATAAATAATATGCCCCAAGCAGGATTCGAACCTGTACTTGAAAAATCAAACAACGACCTGAACGTTGCGCGTCTGCCAGTTCCGCCATTGGGGCCTAGCAAGTTAATTCTACATCTAATTGTAATATTTTGCACGTTATATATAGCCATATCTAACTAGATGAATGGTACTATAATATCAACTTTGTTACAATGTGAGCAGTGTTAATAAAATTAAAAATAACTAAAATAATAAAAATAACTTTGATGTATCTTAAGAGGAGAAAATATTATGTGTGGATTTTGTGGATATGTTAATCAAAAAGATGTTCCTAATACAACAATTGAAAAAATGGCTAATCGAATTAAACATCGTGGACCTGACGATGAAAAGTATTTCCAAAATGATAAAGTTTCCATGGCATTTAGAAGACTTTCAATCATTGATTTAGCTCATGGAGGCCAACCACTTTATAGTTCTGATAATAAAAAGGTATTAACTTTCAATGGTGAAATTTATAACTATAAAGAAATTAGATCAGAATTACAATCAATGGGTTATGAATTTTCCACTGATGTTGATTCTGAAGTTTTAATTCGTGGATATGAAGCGTGGGGTAAAGACTTATTACAAAAGTTACGTGGAATGTTTGCCTTTGTTATTTACGACAGTACTAAGAATCAATTATTTGGGGCTCGTGATCATTTTGGAATTAAGCCACTATATTACTATGATGATGGCGAAAGCTTTATGTATGGTTCTGAAATTAAATCATTTTTAGAAAACCCAGCATTTAAAAAAGAATTAAATGAAAAATTATTACCAATTCACCTTAGCTTTGAATTTATCCCTTCAAAAGAAACTATGTTCAAGAATGTTTTCAAAGTAATGCCAGGTAACTATTTCATTCATGACATTGATGCTAAAACTACTGAAATGAAACCATACTTCAGATTTAATTATGACCATATTGATGAAAATGAAACCATCGAAGGCAATGCTAAAAAAATTGAAGCTTTAGTTAAAGATTCTGTTAAAGCTCATATGATTGCTGATGTTGAAGTTGGTAGTTTTCTTTCTAGTGGGGTAGATTCCAGCTATGTTTTAAATGAAGCTTCCAAGTTAAAACCAATTCAATCATTTTCATTAGGATTCGATAATTCTAAATATAGTGAGTTAGCATGGTCGACAGATTTTGCTCAACAAATTGGTCAAAAGAACACACCAATTAAAATAACTGGTGATGATTACTTTAATTTCTTACCAACTATGATGTATTACATGGACGAACCATTATCCAATCCTTCAGCCGTACAATTATTTTATCTAGCTCAAGGAACTAGAAAAAATGTTAAAGTTGCCTTATCTGGTGAAGGTGCCGATGAATTCTTTGGTGGATATAATACTTATTTAGAAGCGGTTCCATTTGAAAGATACCAAAAATTTGTGCCTCGTTTTGCTCGTAAAGCATTGGCTAACATTGCTGAAAAGATGCCTAGATTCCATGGCCGTCGCTTCTTGATTCGTGGGGCTCAACCTTTAAGCGAACGTTACTATCGTGTTAACTATGTATTTAATTATGATGATCGTAATCGTGTATTGAAGAACCCATCACTTAATATGGATTCTGGTGATTACTCAAAACACATTTTTGATGAAGTTCAAGGTAAAGATGAAATGACTCAAATGCAATATTTTGATATAAATACATGGTTACCTTTTGATATTTTACAAAAGGCAGACCGTATGAGTATGGCTAACTCACTAGAAGTTAGAACTCCATTGGTTGATAAAGAAATAGCTAAATTTGCAGCTACTATGCCAATTAAAACTCGTATCAATAAAGAAGGAACTAAGATTTCATTACGAAAAGCTGCTGAATCTGCATTACCAGACAAAGTTGCGATGAAAGAAAAGATGGGCTTTCCTTCACCAATTGCTAGTTGGATGAATGAACCTAAATACCACAAAAAAATCGTTAGAGCATTTAATTCAGACGTAGCTGAAAAATTCTTTAATGTTGATGAATTAATGCGTTTACTTAAAGAACATGGTGAAGGTAAGTCAAATATGCAAAAGATTTTCACTATTTACACATTTATTTTGTGGTATGAAGTTTACTTCCCAGAAAATACTAGTGCAAAAACAATTGATGAAGTACATCTTACTCAAGCTTTATAGGGAGTTTTTAAATTGTCATTAAGACTTACAGAAATATTAACCATCCTAAAAGAACATAATTTATTAACTAATGTGGAATCGCTTGCTGATGATTTAGCTTTTGAAAATTTAACTTATGATTCTAGACAAGTTACGCCAAAAACATTGTTTTGCTGTAAGGGTAATTTTAAAGAAGAATATCTATTGAGTGCTAAAAAAGCTGGGGCAACGGCATATGTTTCAGAAAAAACATATGAAGCTGGTCAAGGTATGCTTTCAATTCAAGTATCTGACATTCAAAAATCAATGTCTTTAATTGGAGCTGCTTTTTATGGGTATCCGCAAAATGACTTGTTTATTATTGCTTACACTGGAACTAAGGGTAAAACCACTTCATCTTATTTTGTACGCAGTATTTTAAAAAACACTACTAATAATAAGATAGCCTTATTTTCAACCATTGATACAGTTCTAGGAAATAAGCCGGAAGACCGTTTTAAATCACATTTAACTACTCCAGAGTCTATCGATATTTTTAAAAATATGCGTAGAGCTGTTGATAATGGCATGACTCATTTAGTTATGGAAGTATCTTCGCAAGCATACAAAAAAAATCGTGTTTTTGGCTTAAAATTTGACGTAGGACTTTTCTTGAATATTTCTCCAGACCATATTGGACCGAATGAACATCCTACATTCGCTGATTATTTACACTGTAAAGAACAGTTATTAGTTAATTCTAGAACATGTATAATCAATGCTGAAACTGACTATTTAGATGATGTTTACTATACCGCTAAGGCTACATCTCAGCCTAATAATGTTTATTTATACAGTCGTAATGGATTTACCAATTCAATGAACTTACCAGTTGATTGCCAATTTAGTAGCATCTCTGACGATTTAAATTCTAATATTATTAAAGTATTATCAGTATCTGATAAATGTAAAAAATTAAATATTGATAGTGACTATGAATTAGCCGTAGTGGGTGACTATAACGAATCTAATGCTGCCTCAGCAATTATTGCTGCTGCTATTGCTGGTTCTAAAGTGCAAGATGCTAAACTAGGCTTATCTTCTGTGTTAATACCTGGGAGAATGGAATCCTATGAAAGTAAAAATCATGGAACTGTTTATGTAGATTATGCTCATAACTATGCCAGTATGCATGCTCTACTTGGATTCTTAAAAAGCAAGAGTCCTAAAGGAAGAGTAATTGTTGTAGTGGGTAGTCCTGGAAATAAGGGTGTAGACCGTCGAGAAGGTTTTGGTAAGGCACTTACAGAAAATGCTGATGAAGCATTTTTAACGACTGATGATCCAGCCTTTGAAAATCCTTTAGACATTGCTAAGGAAATTGATGCGCATATTGATCATCAAAAAGTAGATGTTCATTTCGTAATGGATCGTAAGGAAGCTATCAAAAAAGCTATTCTTAGTGGTGATAAGAACTCAATTATAGTCGTTGCCGGCAAGGGCCGTGATCCTTACCAAAAAATTAACGGAGTAGATACACCTTACGAAACAGATTCAGTAGTGGTTAATAACATTTTGAAGGGATTATAGAATAATGAGTGATTTAAAAAATTTTACACCAATATTATTAGGTAGTGATTTTAATGTTTATGGAATGGCTAGATCACTATACGAAAAATATCATAAGCCAGTTAAAGCTTATGCAGAAGTACGTTTAGCACCTACTAGATATACTAAAATTGTTGATTTAACAACCATTCCTGGATTTAGTGAAGATCCTAAATGGATTGAAGAAATGCGTGAACTTAAAAAAGTGTATGCTAATCATCAAGAGCCTGTAATCTTAATTGGTTGTGGCGATGGATATGCTGAATTAATTTCCAAACATAAAGACGAATTGAGTGATGTTTTTGTTTGCCCATATGTTGATTTCAAATTAATTAAGCAACTTAATAGCAAAGAAAATTTCTACAATATGTGTGATAAACACAATCTTCCCTATCCAAAAACTAAGATTATTACTAAAAATGATTTTGAAAGTGACCAACCAATTAAACAACCATTTGGTTATCCAGTTGCTTTAAAACCAACTAATAGTGTTGAATGGTTAGATATTCATTTTGAAGGTCGTAAAAAGGCCTTTGTCATTAAATCAGAAGCAGAATTTAAAGATATTGTTTCTAAAATATATGAAAATGGTTATACATCTGACTTAATACTTCAAGACTTTATTCCAGGTGATGACAGCAACATGCGTGTATTAAATGCATATGTTGACAAAAACCATAAAGTAAAAATGATGTGCTTAGGTCATCCATTATTGGAAGATCCATCACCTTCTTCAATTGGTAACTATGTAGCAATTATTCCTGAATACAATCAAGCAATTTATGATATGATTCAAAAGTTTCTTGAGGATATTAAGTTCACAGGATATGCTAACTTTGATATGAAGTATGATTCTCGTGACGGTTCTTACAAGTTATTTGAAATTAATTTGAGACAGGGCCGTAGTAGCTTTTTTGTAACTTTAGCCGGTTATAATTTGGCTGATTGGGTTATTCAAGATTATGTTTACGATAGCTTAAAAGACCAACCAACTGTATACGGTAACAAGAATAAAGAAAATTATAGTTTATGGTTAGGTGTTGGTAAAAACGTATTTAGAAAGTATGCTAAGGAAAATTCTGAAAAAGATTTAGCTAACAACTTAATTAACGAAGGTAAATTTGGTACAACTTTCTGGTATGATAAGGACCGTAATTTTAAACGTTGGTTATTAATAACTTGGATGAAACATATTTATAAGAAGAATTTTGATCGTTATTTTTCAATTAATAAGGAATGATTTTTTATGAGAAACTTTTTCTCAATTATCGGTGGTATGGGAACCGAAGCCACAGAAAGCTATATTCATCTTCTAAATGAGCGTACTGACGCACATTACGATCAAGAGTATTTAAATTACATTTTGGTTAATCATGCTACTATTCCAGACCGAACTGATTATATTTTAGACCATAGTAAACCCAATCCTTTAAATGACTTAGTTGAGGACATACAACAACAAAATTTATTAAAGCCGGATTTTTACACGCTGCCATGTAATACTGCACATTATTTCTATGAACAGTTGCAATCGGTAGCTAACGCTCCAATTTTGCATATGCCTAAAGAAGCTGTTAAATCTATTAAAACTTCTTTTCCTAATTGTAGAAATGTTGGATTAATCGCAACGCAAGGGACTATTCATGATCATATTTATGATAATGAGATTAAAGCGATGGGTTATAATTTAATTCGCCCAACTGAACATGTGCAATTAGAAACGATGGAGTTAATTTATAAATGGGTAAAAGAAAAAAATAAGGTCAATGTTGATTTATATCATAACATTTTAGATGAAATGACTAACGAATTAGATAGTGACGTTGTTATATTGGGATGTACTGAACTTTCGGTTGCCCAAGAACGTGCAGGCAATCATGATTTTAATGTGGTGGATGCACAGTCGGTTTTAGTAGATAAAACAATCGAAATGGCAAAAAATAAAAAAGAGCTATAAGCTCTTTTTTATTTTGACTTTATTAAATTAAAAAATAATGATAAAATTCTTAAAAAGGAGTTGTTTATATGTCTAGAAAAGTTGGAATTATTGGTGATGGACATGTTGGTTCTACAGTTGCCCATTATATTGTTGCAAATGGATTTGTGGATGATTTAGTTTTAATTGACATTAATGATAAAAAAGTTAATGCTGATGCAATTGATTTTGAAGAGGCTATGCCTAATTTAGATTGTCATACTAATATTTTTGTAAATGATTATGATCAATTAAAAGATGCCGATGTTATCATATCAGCATTAGGGAACATTGGAATTTTAGATACTCCTGAAGCCAAAGGCAATCGTTTCGCGGAGCTACCTTTTAATCAAAAAAATGTTATCGAAGTTTCTAAAAAAATTAAAGCATCTGGATTTAAAGGCATTTTAATTGCAATTACTAATCCAGTGGATGTGATTACTTCTTTATATCAAAAATTTACTGGATTGCCTAAAGAACGTGTTATGGGAACGGGAACTTTACTTGATTCTGCTAGAATGAAACGTGCAGTTGCTAAAAAGGTAGGGGTAGATTCAAGATCTGTTAACGGTTATAACTTAGGAGAACACGGTAATTCACAATTTACAGCTTGGTCAACAGTAGACGTTTTGGGACACTCTATTTATGATTTAGTTGATGAATATCATTTAGATTTAGATCAGTTAGATGAAGATGCACGTAGCGGTGGATTTACTGTATTTAATGGTAAAAAGTATACTAGTTATGGAGTTGCTACTGCAGCGGTTAGATTAATGAATGTTGTGTTAAATAATTCAATGACAGTGTTACCAGTTTCTAACTATCGAGAAGAATATGGTGTTTACTTATCATATCCAGCAGTTGTTGGACGTGAGGGAATAATTAAGCAAACAAAATTAGAACTTTCTGAAAATGAATTAAATAAATTGCAAAGTTCAGCTAACTATATTAAAAATAAATATGAAGAAGTTTTAAACGGATAATTAATTTATTTTTAACTGTTTTAAGTCTTGATATAGCAGTCTTTATTTGGTAATATCATATCACGTTAATTCTATGTGATTGAGGTGAAAATAATGGCTGAAAAAGAGCTAAAAATTGGTGATTATGTTTCAGCACCAAAATTTGGTTACTTAAAACACGATTTTTATGGAAAAATTGAAAAAATATATGAAAATTCTGTCATGGTATTTATAACTGATAGTAATAAAGAAGATTCAATAGTTGTAAATGAATATAATAAAAGAGCGATTGTAAGCAAGAAGAATGCCAAAATTACTAAAAAATAATTATACATGCATGTGTTGATTATGTTATAATCATTTCATATGCGGGTATAGTTTAGTGGTAAAATATAAGCTTCCCAAGCTTAAGTCGCGGGTCCGATTCCCGTTACCCGCTTTAGAAAATTATATAATTAGATTTTCTTTATGTTCGATAATAAGAGAATAGTAGATGCATTTTAATTTTTAGCGAGCCTAGGATGATGAGAGCTGGGTAATTAAATGCTTCGAATCGCACTTTTTAGAACACAGTTAAATAAATTATAAAGTGGATTTATATCAATTAGAGTGGTACCGCGGGAAAACTCGTCTCTTACAATTTTTATTGTAAGGGACTTTTTATATTTAGGAGGTAAAATGATTATGGATTATAAAAAACAAGTTTCACAAGCAGTAAATAAAGCCATTGATAACGAATTATCAGTTGATGATATTTATAGTAAAATTGAAAGACCTAAAACTTCTGAAATGGGAGATTTAGCCTTTCCAGCATTTGCTTTAGCTAAAGTTTTGCGTAAAGCTCCCCAACAAATTGCTTTAGATATCGTAGATAAAATTGAAAAAGATAGTTTCGAAAAAGTGGTTGCTGTAGGACCATATGTTAACTTTTTCTTAGATAAGAGTGCTTTTAGTAACAATGTTATTAAGAATGTTTTAAATGATGGCAGTAACTATGGTGCTAATGATGATGGAAAAAACGGTAATGTAACTATTGATATGTCATCACCTAACATTGCTAAGCCTATTTCAATGGGCCATTTAAGATCTACTGTAATTGGAAACTCAATAGCTAACATTTTAACTAAAAACGGTTATCACCCAGTTAAAGATAACCATTTAGGTGATTGGGGTACTCAATTTGGTAAGTTAATTACTGCTTACTTGAAATGGGGTAATGAAGAAGATGTTAAAAAAGACCCTATCAACTATTTGGTTAAGTACTATGTTAAATTTCATAAACTAGACAAAGAAAATCCTGAATTAGATGATATTGCTCGTGACTGGTTCAAAAAACTTGAAAATGGTAATGAAGAAGCCATTAAATTATGGAAATGGTTCCGTGAAGTTTCAATTGAAGCCTTTGATAAAATTTATGACAAATTAGGCGTTAAATTTGATACTTATAATGGTGAAGCATTCTATAACGATAAAATGCAAGAAGTTATCGATATTTTAAACGGTAAAGGTCTACTAAGTAAGTCACAAGGTGCTACTATTGTTGATCTAAGTAAGTATGATTTAAATCCAGCACTTATTTTAAAGAGTGATGGAGCTTCTTTATACATTACTCGTGATATTGCAACTGCTTTGTATCGTGATCGTACCTACAAGCCAGCTATGAATTTATATGTAGTAGGTTCAGAACAAACTTATTACTTCAAACAATTAAAAGCAGTACTTAAAGAAATGGGAGTTCCTTCAGCTGAACATCTATACCATGTTCCATTTGGTTTAATTACTGTTAATGGTAAGAAGTTATCAACACGTTCTGGTAGAATTATTTTACTAGACGAGGTTTTAAATGATTCTATTGAAATTGCTAAAAAGCAAATTGAAGAAAAGAATCCAAGCTTACCAAATAAAGAAGAAGTTGCTAATGAAGTAGGTGTTGGAGCAATTGTATTTGGTGATTTGAAGAACGAAAAAATTAACAATATTGATTTCGTGCTAGAAGACCAACTACGTTTTGAAGGTGAAACAGGTCCTTACGTACAATATTCACACGCTCGTGCTGAAAGTATTTTAAGAAAAGCTGGTAAAACTGAATTTAATGATAACGACTACAAGCTTAACGACACTGAATCATGGGATACTATTAAGTTATTAAATGATTTTCCAAATATCATCAAAATGGCTTGCAAGGAATTAGAACCCTCAGTCGTTGCTAAATATTCCTTACGTTTAGCCAAAGCATTTAACAAATACTACGCTCATTCTAAGATATTGGCTGATGATAGTGAACTCAATGCTAGATTAGCTTTAGTTAAATCTGTATCAATTGTATTAAAAGAATCATTGAGATTACTTGGTGTTAAAGCTCCAGATGCAATGTAATAAATAGAGTGCATTTAACATTTTTGTTAAATGTACTTTTTTATTATGAATAAATTTATTGATTTGTTGTAAAATAGTGTTTGTTTAAAAGTAAAATTCCCTTATAAAAGGAGAAAACTGTTAATGGAAAAAAATAATAATTTTAGTTATTTTTTATCTAAGCTTAGAGCATTTTGGCAGAGATATTTTATAACTAAATTTTTAATTATATTTATACTTGCAGCCATTTTTATTATTAGTTCATATTGTACCTATGTAGCTAAAACTATCGATGTTGGGACACTGCACTCATCCCTAGAAAAAACAACTAGAATATATGATTCTAATAATAATAAAGCAGGTAGTATTTACTCGCAAAAAGGTACGTATGTGGGTTTTAAACGGATTTCGCCTAACATTCCGAATGCTATTTTATCGACTGAGGATCGTAATTTTTATCATGAACATGGTTTTTCAATTAAAGGAATTGGAAGAGCAGCCTTAATGGTAATTAAAAATAAAATAATGCATCGTAATTACATCAGTGGTGGTGGTAGTACTTTAACGCAACAATTAGTTAAAAATGCGTATTTAACTCAAGAGCAAACATACAGCCGAAAACTAAAAGAGCTATTTATTTCAATTCAAGTGGAAAACGTTTACTCTAAAAATGCAATTTTATCTATGTACATGAATACTGCTTATTTTGGTAATGGTGTTTATGGAGTAGAAGATGCTTCTCAAAGATACTTTGGAATGCCAGCTAAAGATTTATCAGTTCAAGATGCTGCTGTTATTGCTGGTATGTTAACTAATCCAGGAAGATTTAATCCAGTAGATCATCCAGATTTAGCAAAAGCTAGACGTAATGTAGTATTACAGTTGATGGTAGAAAATAATAAGTTATCACAAAGTAAAGCAAACTATTTAAAAACATTACCTATTAATTTGAAGGATAACTATTCATATAAAGATAAATATAAATACCCTTATTATTTTGATGCAGTAATTGATGAAGCTGTTAATAAATATCATATATCTGAGTCTGATATTATGAATAAGGGATATAAAATATACACTAATTTAAATCAACAACAGCAAACAGCGATGCAAAATTCATTTGACAATCCTAGTATGTTTCCAAATAATGCTGCCGATGGTACGAAAGTGCAAGCGGCATCAGTTGCAGTAAATCCAAAAAATGGTGGCGTCATGGCTGTCGTAGGTGGACGCGGTACACATATTTTTAGAGGTTACAATCGTGCTTATCAAATTAAAAGACAACCAGGTTCAACTTTAAAACCGATTGCTGTTTACACACCAGCTTTAGAAAATGGTTATTCTTATGATTCTAGTCTGGTTAATAAGAAAAAATCTTACGGTTCAAACCATTACACACCTAAAAATTATAATGATCAATATACTGGTAAAATTCCAATGTATAAAGCTTTAGCTGATAGTATGAATGCACCTGCAGTGTGGCTTTTAAATAAAATAGGTACTGATGAAGGATATAAGTCAGTTAAAAAATTTGGTCTACCAATTAGCGAAAGTGATAATAATTTAGCTTTAGCTTTAGGTGGAACTTCTAAAGGGGTATCGCCTCAAGAAATGGCTGGAGCTTATACAGCTTTTGCTAATGGAGGTACCATGACTAAGCCAAATTACATTCGAAAAATTGTAGATGCATCAGGGACTACAGTCGTTGATAATACAGATAATGGTGACCCTACTAAAGTTATGAGTGGTAAGGTTGCTGACGAAATGACCAGTATGATGCTAAATGTATTTAATGAAGGTACTGGTGTTGATGCTAAACCAGATGGATATCAAGTTGCTGGTAAAACTGGAAGCACCGAAGCTGATTATGCTGGTGATAGTAATGCAACGAGAGATAAATGGATTATTGGTTATACACCTGATGTAGTAGTAGCAACGTGGGAAGGTTTTGATAATACCAATGCTACTCATCATTTAGAAAATTTAAGTGGCACCGGTGTTGGACCGTTATTTAAACAAGAAATGCAACAAATTATTCCAACTACTAAGAATAGCAATTTTGATGTTAAAGATGCCTCTTCAATGGTTCAAGAAAAGAATAGACCGGCTAATGGTTCTGACACTTGGGAAAATATTAAAAATGGTGTATCCAAATTTGGTTCTAGTATTAAAGACGGTTTTAATAACATTAAGCAAAATACCGAAAATTGGATTGAAAGTGCCAAAAAAATGATTGAAAAATAGAAATTTTGACTATTGTATTTTAAAAGTCGTATCATATTCAGTATGATACGACTTTTTTTAAGGAGAAATTTATGAAATTTATTCATACTGCAGACTTGCATTTAGAAAGTCCTTTTAGAGGAATACTGGGGGATGATTTTCCCAGCAATTTAAAAAAAATGATTTTAAATTCTACGTTCAATGCTTTTACTAATTTAGTTAATGATGCTATTAGTAAAAAAGTTGATTTTATTTTAATTGTAGGTGATATATTTGATATTGAAAATCCTACGCCTAAAGCAAAATTATTTCTACAAGAGAAATTTCAGCAACTTAATGAAGCAAATATAAGTGTTTTTATGAGTTATGGTAATCATGATTATCACGCTAATGATTTAGGTATATATCCTAAAAATGTTTATGTATTTCCAGAACAAGTTACTAATAAGATAATTAATATTGATAATAAAACAATCGGTATATGTGGTTTTAGCTATACTAATAAGTGGATATCTGAAAAGAAAATTAATGAATATCCTATAAAAAAGAATATCGATTATCAAATTGGAACTTTTCATGGAGAGCAGGGTAACGAATCTAATTATGCCAGTTTTATGATTGATGACTTACTTGCCAAACACTACGATTATTGGGCTTTAGGACATATCCATAAAAGACAACAATTAAACGTTGAACCACCAGTTTGGTATTCAGGCAATATTCAGGGTAGACATAAAAATGAAAATGGTGATAAAGGTTATTTGTTTGTTGATACTGATAATGACAGTAAGGCGAAGTTTATTTCAACTTCAGTGATTGATTGGAATAGTATGGATTTAAAAGTTGATGATTTATCAGAATTACAGATTAAAAACTTAATAATTGATACTATAAGTAAACAACAGTTTAGTAAGACTAACTTATTAGAAATTAATTTATATTGCAATCAAATTGATGAAATGTCTAGTGATGACCTGTTAGAAATAGTTCAAGACGCGATTTATTCAATTTATACTGACCTTAACGCTTGGGTTTATAATATTAATTTGAAGTCTATACAAAATTCTTTTAATTTGATTGGTGATAAATATTGGAAACTAACCGAGTCTAAAGTTTTTAATAATGAAAATATATTAAATACTGCTGATTCTTTATTTAAGTACCCATTTATAAACGACCATTTTTCTAAAAATGAAAGCATTGAAGATTTAAATCAATCCGCTAAAAATATTTTAATGGGTGAAAATATGAAAGGGGATGAATAAATGATAATTAAGCAATTAAATATTTTTGGGTACGGTAAATGGCAGGATTCAACAATAACCTTAAAAAGTAAAAATTTAAATGTTATTTTTGGTAATAATGAATCTGGTAAAACTACATTAATTAGTTTTATTAAAGGAATACTATTTGGATTTAAGGATGGTCATAATACATATGAACAATATATTCCTAAAAATACTAAGTCCTATGGTGGAGAATTACTGGTTGATGTAAATAATAAGCTGCTTAAAATAAAGCGCATAGCCGGAACTCACGGTGGAGAACTATCAATCGTTGATAATGATTCGGGAGAAACAATATCTAATGAAAAATTAGATGACATTATGGGCCCAATTAATCGTGAATCTTTTGATAGTATATTTTATTTTGGCAATTTTGACACTAAAGCTTTTTCAAAAATTAGTGATGAACAATTGGCGTATATAATACAAAAAGTGGGATTTGCTGGCAGTGAAAAATTCATTGCTTTGAAAGATGATTTATCTAAACGTTATAAAAAGTTATATGCTAAGAATGGTAGGAACCCCATCTTAAATAAAAAACTAAAAGATTATAAATTACTTTTAGATAAAATTGAACAAGCAAAGCAAAATCAAAATGAATACACTCAACTAGAACTTGAATACAATAATGTTGATAAAAAATATAGCTTGGCTAGTCATAAGTTATCGAAATTAAATAATCATTTAAAAACATTACAGGGTTATAAAAATAATTGGACACTTTTTCAAAAACTTAAAGCATATAACTCTCTAAAAAATAAAGAAATGCCTATTGGGTTTAGCATTGAAGATAAGAAAACTTTAGATAACTTATCACGTAGCATAGAAAATGTAGATGATAAAATTGAAAATTTAAATGAACAATTAAATTTAAATGTATCTAACAAAATTAGTGATCAAAATAAAACGTTTAAGAATCATTTGTCTGAAATCGACGATATCAAGTCTGAAATTAACAGTATGGAAAAAAACATTATTAATTATAATGCTAATATTAGTAATTTAAAATCGTTAAATAATCAAATTGAAAGTTATTCAAATGACTACTCAAATGAGTTAGATGCTGAACCATTACATCAAAAACAGGTGTTTGAACTAAAATCACTTTTAGTCAATCGACATAAACTTTTAAACTCAAATAATATGTCTACTGGTAAAAATAATATTTTATATTTAGTTATTTTTTTGATATCTTTTGTTTTGATGTTGCTTGGATTTTTAACCACTAAGTCACTATCTTTATTTGGATTAGTTTTGGCGATAATAATAGGAATACTTTATAAATCTAATCAAAAACAATTAAAAGCTAAGAATGAAATTAATCAAAAAGTTACTAAAATTGATGAAAAAATATCTTTTTATAAGCAACAATTTAATTATAAAAGTAACAATCCTAATGATTGGATTGCTGTTCAACCTATTTTAAAAAATTACAAAAAAACACTAATTAATCGTGATCAAATAGCATCGGATAAGGTTAAATTAAAACAAAAAATAGATAATTATTTTGATAAATTCAATAAAATCACAAATATTTTAGATAATAACGATGAAGATTATTCCAACAAATTAATAAAATTAAAAAAATATATTGATAAAAATGAGCATGAAATAAGCAGTTATAAGAATAATTTACAACATTATACTTTGTTGAAATCCAAGCAACAAAGTATCAATTCCAAAAAATTAGTTTTAAAAAAACAACTAGTAGAATTTTTTAACAAGCGAAATGTAAAAAATTATGATGAATTTATTCAAGAGTATAATCGTCAAGAAAATATTGCTTATAATTTAAAAGATTTAAAAGAAATAAGTAAACAAATTCCTGATGAATTATATGTTTCAATGAATAAATATACTGATGTTGATGAACTAAATAGTGATTACACTAAATTAAATTATGAGAGAAAAGTCTTACAAGATAGTATGTTGGCTTTAACTAAAGATAAGACTGAACTAAATTCCAAATTATCGATTATAAAAAGAGACGGTACTTATTCAGAATTAATTCAAAAACAGGCCAATCTTGAATCTGAAATTATTCATATAACTTATCAATGGCTTGCCTTAAAGTTATCTAATCAGTGGATTGACGAAATGCTAGATTTAGCAACAGCCGACTTAATTCCTAAAATTAAAGAAAGAGCTAAAAAATATTTTTCTATTTTAACTAATTCAAATTATATAAACATTACTTATTATAAAAGTAAACTTAAATTAACAAGAGCCGATAAGTTAAAATTTGATGTTGGTGAATTATCAAGAGGGACGATGCAACAGCTTTATTTTGCAATTTTGCTTTCAATGGCAGTTAATTTTGGCGAAAAATATAAATTGCCCATCATCATTGATGACGGATTTTATGAATACGATGAAAACAGATTGAATCAAGCAATGAAACTAATTAAGGAAGTCAGTAAAGAAATTCAAATTATTTATTGTACTGCTGATGGTAAAGCTAAAAAATCATTTAACGATGATGTATTAATTACTATCTAAGTTTATAAAATAAAAAAGGAATGAAGTGACCCCCAAAAGTTGGACAATAAAATGTTCAATAATTTGGGGGTTATTT
>NZ_AYYQ01000007.1 GCF_001435995.1 Apilactobacillus ozensis DSM 23829 = JCM 17196 | reverse complement strand
AGATGACCAAAAGAAGAATGCCCAAGCAGCCATTAATGCAGAAGTACAAAAAGTAAATGCCCAAATTGATAGCGATAAAAACTTAGATACAACCGCTAAGAATAAGCAAAAAGTAGATGTAATTAATGCAGCTAATAACGCTAAACAAATGATTAATAATGCAAAAGATGCTCAAGCCATTCTTGATTTAATTCCTACAGGTATTGCTAACATCGATAAGTCGTATGTTCCAGGTAAACCTCAGGAATATGTTCCAACTGAAAACATTCCTGAACATAATGCTGTTAAAGATTTTAATGATGGAATATTAAGATCTAATACTACTATTATTTATGACAATAATTATAAAAATGTTCGTAGTGGATTTGAAGATGGAATTAATGGATTAACTGCAGCTGAAAAATATTCCAAAGTTTATATGGCTGGTTATAAAATGGCGGTTGAAGGTTTATCAGGTATGAAAGCTGCTCAGTCTATAGATAAAATCAATATTAGTGATTTGTCTGGGAAATCTGCAGACTTTAATGCTGGATTTAATGGTTATCTTGCTGGATTAAAAGCTGCTATGAAAGATTTAAAGAAATCTTATGATAACAATAGCCCTGTTTATAAGTTTACTTATGATAAGGGATATGTAGCTGGTAAAAAACAAGCTATTGAGATTGCGCACAGTTCTGGTTATAAACATGCCAAAACTTCTAACAGAATGCCTAATTTAAAAGGATATTCGAAAGAATATGTTAAAGCCTTTACACAAGGATTCATCAAGCATCAAAATGCAGAATCTAGAAATAAAACTTTTAACGTTTTAGCTGATTCTGGAATATATGTTCACAGTTCCGGAGTATTTACTAAAAATAATAGAGTTAAAAAAATGAAGAAGGGGGATAAATTTACTGTAAAGCATATAGTTCTAGTCAACGGAGTTACTAGGTATTATATAAATGAAAACGAATATGTAACTAGTGATAAAAATCTTGTTGGTTTGAAATAAATAGTAAAATAAAAAGACTTAGTGATAATTAAATCACTAAGTCTTTTTATTTTATAAGTAATAAGTTTGCAAAAATTGTTTAACTCGTTGTTCATATTTTAATGGATTAATCCAATAACTTTCTTCATGTCCAGCTCCTGGCACTATCCAAAGTTGTTTAGCTGATTTGGTAGCCCGGTAATTTTCATATGACATATATGTTGGCACATAAATATCTTTACTGCCATGAATAAATAAGATTGGCAACTTATTTTTCTTTAACTGTGAAGTACATGATGCATCGTCCAAATAATACCCTAATCGACGTCGATTAATGGTACTAACTAATGGTTCAATTGGATAAGATGGCAAATGGTATTCCATTTTTAATAAGTAATTGAATTCATCGGCTACATTCGTATATCCACAATCAGCAATAATTGCTTTAACTTGTTTTGGTAATTTTTCGCCACTTAACATGGTTACAATTCCAGCACCCATACTAATTCCAAATAACATTATTTCTGATTCGTTACCTAGTTTATCAATTACTAAATGAATCCATTGCAAATAATCCATTCGATCGAGCCAACCAAATGTGACATATTTTCCACTACTTTCACCGTGGGCACGGTCGTCGGGCATCAAAACGTTAAGTCCCATATCGTGATACATTTTAGCAAAGTTCGCCATAGTTTCACGATTGCAGCCAAAGCCATGTGCCATGATGATGGTCTTATTAGTTTGTTTTTCAGCGGGGATATATGATGCGACTAGTCGGTCATTAGTCTCAACTTCATTCAATTCCCATGTTTCTTTTGGAATTCTCAAGTACCAATTTACGTATTTGTAATAATCATTAGCATACTTCAATTGATTTTTCTGTGGTTCGGGTTCAAGGTCTTTTCGACTCATACCTAATTTAAATAAATATTCACTAAATAAAAAAGTTCCGATACCCACCATAGTTGGAATTGATAATAAATATGCAATGTTCTTTTTAATACTCATATTTTCACCGCCAAATAAAATTTAGTCGGTAAGGTAAACTTCACGTAGACGTTTTATTTGTTGTGAGGAGATACCTAAACCTTTACGGATAAAGTTATCAATACTACCGTAATTTTCTTCCATTGTATTAATAGCTACGTTTAAATAATCTAAAGACACGGTATATAGATTTTGTAAGTTATTACGTAGGATGTCATTCATACCAAATTGACTGTAGTATTCAATTTGTTTTTGAATATATGGTTTCATTTGTTCCTTAGAAATTAAATAATCTTGCTTAATAGTTTTCATATCCACTCCTAAGGAATATAAAAATAGAAAAGTAGCAACACCAGTGCGATCTTTACCTTGGGCACAATGATAAATTAATACTTTATTTTCGCCATCATTAGATAGTAACTGTTTGAAAAGTCTGGTAAATGCTTTACGAGCATGCTCACTTAAAATCATATATTTATATGACTGAAGCATGTTATTCCTTCCAAGATTTTTATCACTTGAATATTGTCTGGCATATTCTTCATCAGTTTTGTCGTGTCCAGTGTTAAAAACAGGATTAGATATTTGAGTAGCTCCTGATGGAATACGGTCAGGAGCTTGATTTTGCTCTGTTTCTGAACGTAAGTCGACATCGCAAGTAACATTATAGTGACTTAAATATTTTAAATCATCTGCAGACAATTCAGATAAATCACCTGAACGTACGACTTTATGCCATTTAGTAGTTTTACAATCTTTAGTTTTATATCCGCCAATATCTCTGAAGTTATAACCAGAGGTAATTGCCAATATTCTTTCGTTGGGCATTAAAAAACCTCCTAAATTAATCTAATTATATTATATCTAAAATTTAATGTAATTAAAAACTATATTGATTATGTCGGAAATTTGTATATAAATTTAAGAAATTAATCAATTCATAATACTTTTTACTGTATTTTAATATATTTTTAATGTTACAATCAATCCAACTAATATTAATTTGACTAAATTGTTTTGCGTTAGATAACATTAATCAAATGTAATATTTTATTGATTAAGGGGGAATATATTTGTTATTTAACAAAAATAAAGTAGAAAAAGTTAACGATAAAAAAGTTTTGAAAAAAGTGAAAAAGCAATGGGTTACAGTTTCTGTAGCTACATTAGCAATGATAGGTGCTGCAGGTGTTAGTACCATTAGCAGCAGTAGTAATGTAGTTGTACATGCTGATGGAAGCAGCCAAGGCCAACAACCCGGCCAAGGCCAACAACCCGGCCAAGGCCAACAACCCGGCCAAGGCCAATCAGAACAAAATAAAAATTTAACTGAAAATGATGGGAATACATCACTAGCTAATGATTCACAACAAGGTTTTAGTGATGGAATAAGCGGTAATTCTAAAGCAACTTCTATTGCTTCCATTGCTGCTGATGGTAATCAATCGTCTGAACCAGCTACATCTTCTTACAATACTGCTTATAGTGATGGTAATAATGTTAAAAGTTACGCTGAACAAGGAGCTAGTGATGCTTATAATGGTAATAGTCAAGCTTCATTAGCTAGTGATGCTCAATCCTACTACGATGCAGCTTATAATGGTGTGAAAGATGCGAAGAATTCTTACGATGCTAGTACTAGTAATGTAGGAACGGATTCAAATTATCAAAGTGATGCTTTCAATGATTCAAATGTCAATAATTCTAGTTCTAGTGATAATGGAACAAGTCAAGCGCATACTGATGCCACATCCTTTGAGTCTAGTATGAACAGTAAGTATAATAATGGAAGTTATACTAGTGTTAAAAATGGGACTGTTAGTATACCCAATACAGGCGACGTAAAGACTCCTAATGATTATTCTGCTAACTCGGAGTACGACTTAACATATAAATATGGCGTCAATTATTTCTTATCACATCAAGGATCTGTTGACGCTCAAAGTGGAAAATGGACTGGTGTTGATTCATCAGGAAAATATCAAGACATCTATATAAATAGTAATCCAGATTCAAGTAATCCATATTATCAGTCATATACTGGTGCTCAAGATGCTATGAATAATCAATGGAATGGTAGTAATGTGATTCAATCAATAAAAGATGTTGACTCCTCTAAAAACATTTATTATCAGAACGCTTACAATGACATTAAACAACAAGCTAATAGTGGAACTGCTTTTGTTCACAATGGATATCAATTCAGAAATGTTGCTGAAAATAAAGTGTCAACAATAAAAAATATATTAGCTGTTAGTGATATCGATTTTACGGGTGTATCAAATTCATCAGAAATTAATTTATCTCCAACTTTAAGTGGTAATTTAAACATTGATGGACAAAATCATATAATTGATTTACATGGTGTTTCATATAACTTTGGTGGGAACAGTGGAAACAATTTGACTGTCAAGAATTTTAAGGCAATGTATGCATACAATTACTATGGTGCATTTAGACCATCTTCTGGTTCTGTTACTTTTAAAAATATTAACTATTTTGGTTCTCAAATGGTAGAAGCTTCCAACACTAATGTATATATGGATGGTACTGTGAATACATTCAATGTACCTAACATTTCAGATGTTATGGTTAATGGTGGCAAACAATACGCCACTGAGGCTAATAATCAGGAAAACATGAACGTAAAAAACTTTTTATTGAGCCCCAATGCTAATTTATTTGTTTCTGGAAGTGAAATTGCCGGAGGTACCAATGTAAATCTTACAGGTAATATGACTTTGAACAGAGGTTCACATATGACAATTATATCAAGAGGTAATGGTGCTTCGAGTGTTAATGGAAGCTCTTATGGTGTTTATTTAACTGGAGGATCCTCTAAGCTTATTTTATCTGATAGGTCTGTTCTAAATATTATACCTGATTCAAGTAATTCAAGTTCCACATATGCTAATGGAATATATAGTTCAGGTAATATAAACGTAAATGGTGGAACTATTAATATAAAGGTTGCTTCTAATTCGCTAACATATGGTGAAGCCTTTTATGTTTCCGGTGGCAATGTAACAGTATCTAACAACGGTAAAATAAATATAAATGTTGACAGTAACGGTGGTTCATATGTATATCCATTATACGTTAGTGGCGGTAATGTTAATATCGTTGATAGAGGTAATCTTAATGTTCAGGTTAACAGAAGTGCTAGTGGTAATGCTATAGTTTTACTGAATGGGAAAATATATGTTAATAATCCAGGCTTGGATGGTGTTAAATTTACTATAAATGATGTTTCCTATAACAGAAGTAATAAAATTGTAAATGGACAAGTTAATGGTTATTCCACTAAAGTTGTTACTGATCAAAATAATTCACAATTAGCTTATAAGTATACTTATAACGGTTCTGCACAAATTCTGAAAGATAATAACCAGTTGGACTCTAATTATGAGACTCCTTTAATCAGTTTGTTTCTTGAATCTGTTCCTTCTGTATACTTTGCCGGACCAGTTATAGTATCAGATGATAAGAAAACTGCTAGTGGTTATATCAAAATTTCTGGTTATGACCCAGTAGGTTATCCTAGTAATAATTCTATTCTTTCTGATTCTAGTTCTTCCGATAATTCATGGACGAATAAAAGTTCAAGTTCATCTCAAATTGACGTTAATAATTCAAACAAAGATAAACTAATACCTTTCACGTTTAACATAGGATCTAGTAATAATCAATTTAACCTTAGTTATGGTGTAAATAAAATAGGATTTAAATACAATCCTAACAATAATTCATATAGCATATTGTCTAACGACTCTGATAACACTGGTCAAACAATATCATCTGGTAATTATTTCAACATTAATAATGGAACTAATGATGGTATAAATGATGTTGCTAATGATTCTTCTAGTTATAAAAACGAGAATAGTTATATTGATGCTGATAAGGACTATGCTAATGCTTATGATGGTGCTCAGCAGGGTTATAATGCTTATCTGAAAAATCCTAACGTTAAAGTTCCAGATGTAAGTAACATTGATTCACCAAATATAAATTCATATCAAAAAGGTTATGAACAGGCTGTTAAAGATGCTACAGCTACTGAAGATGGTCAAGAAGCGTTTCTTAATGGCGGTAAATCTAACTCTTCTGGTAACTTAGGTGCTTATGATAAAAATTATAATAAGAGTTATAATGATGCTCAAGAAGGTTATAATGACGCCCAAAATAAAAAGTCACCTGCTCAAAGTAGCGATGCTTATATGGCTGGATTTAATTCAGTGTCTGAAACTAAAGCTGGTTATGAAGATGCATCTAAAAATATTAATGATGGAAGAAATCATACTTCTGATTCCAATGTTGATAAGGCATATAATGGTGCAGTTAAAGGATATCAAGATGCTATGTCAGGGAAAGCTAAAAATCCTAGTGATAATTCTTTGGCATATAGAGATGCTTATAATGAAGCATATCCTTCTGGTCAAAAGAGCGCTGTTGTAGGTTCCAATGCTTTTATTAATGGATTAGAAAATCCTGCTTCTAAAGATTCAAATGGAAATGTTGGTTCTGACTATGATTCTCAAGCTAAGAATCAAGGATACCAAGATGCGAAAGCTGGCTATGATTTAGCTAAGGGTAATCAAGAATTACCAAAAGATGC
>NZ_AYYQ01000033.1 GCF_001435995.1 Apilactobacillus ozensis DSM 23829 = JCM 17196 | reverse complement strand
AGTTCATTCCTGGGCAAGAACATTTAATGAATTAGGAATCACTGGACTTTTACCTAGAAAGAAAGGTAGATTAGCCATTAAAAAAACTAATTTAAATAAAAATACAAAATTGCCATTGTCTGAAAAAGAAAAATATGAAGCAAAAATAGCTGAACTAGAACAAAAAGTATATGATTGAGAACTATCTAATTACTGTTTAAAAGGCCTACGGGCTGTGATGAAAGATTGTCAAACAAAGTAAAAACTAAATTTGTTTATAATTCATGGTCCACAGATAATTGTCCTTATAAACTGAACACTTTACTAAAAGTAAATAATCTTAAAAGGTCAACATATTATGATGGACTAAAAAGGATTAGAACTTACAAAGATAAGTATACAAAAGTGAAAGAATAGATAAAGCTTGTATTTAAACAAAGCAAGATGACCTATGGCCATCGTAGAATGAAATGCATGTTAGATAAGCTTGGGTTTAGTTATTGTTTAGAAACAGTCCGAAAATTAATGAAAAAGATTAAATTACAACCAACGATGTTTAATAATCGTTTTAATAAAAAATATAGTTCATATAGGGGAAAATTGGAAAAATTTCTCCAAACATTCTGCATCAAAATTTTAAAGCTGACAAACCATACAAAATACTGCATACAGATATTACTCAGCTCAAATTAAAAAATCATATTAATGGTTATATTTCTGCAGTCATTGACGAAGGAACTAAAGAAATTTTATCCATACAAGTAAGTAATTCACCTAATCAACGTTTGATTTATAGAACATTAAAAGAATTGAAAAGCAAAATTCCCACAGGATTTAAACCAATTATGCATTCAGATCAAGGATGGCATTATCAACTGCCTTATTACATTTCTGAATTAAAGCGAATGAATATTAAACAAAGTATGTCACGTAAAGGAAATTGTTTGGACAACTCACCTATAGAAATCTTTTTTAGTTTGCTTAAAAGAGAATATCTGAATAATTTCGAAATCAGAAATATTAAAATGTTAACGAAGTTAACTAAAGAATATCTACAATTTTTTAATAATCAAAGAATTTCATTAAAAACAAAAGGAATGACTCCGATTGAATATCGAAATCATTCCCTAAAGAATTATTTAACTTAATATAAATGTCCAACTTTTGTAAGGAACTACATATTATTACCTGCGTTTTTCATTTTAGAATAGTCCGTTACTGTTATTTGAAGTTTTATTTTCAACATTATGTTCGATAATGTCCCAATGTTCAGCTAACATATTATTTTCAATACGGTAAATGTCACAGACTTTATTAATATGTTTTTCGTTTACAGTACATTTAAAAAATACGTATACCATATTGCTGTCAGCACTAATGTTTATAATATCAAAAGTGGGTTTAAGTGATAAAAAGTGATTTATAAATTTTACGAAACCTTTACGACCATCTTCACAGTCGGGGTTATGTTGAATATAATTCTCTTTCATCACACTATTTAAATTTGATAAGTCACCCTTGATAAAAATATCATCGTAAAATTTTTTTACTAGTTCTTTATTACTCATAATAACTTCTCCTTTTTGTTTAGCTTTTAGATAAGGTTATTACAAAATATTTTTTTCGTAAGTAAAGATTTTCTTAAATTATTTTACTCTAACTACTAATTTTTTATTAGCAGTATAAAAGTTACCGCGATCAGTTTCTAAACGTTCCAACGAACCGTACTTAACAAATTTGGCTACAAAGGTGCGACCTTTACTTAGAAATCCATTAATCTTAGACCTTAACGTAATATTTCTGTATGCATTTAGACGATTAGATTTTACTAAAAACACGTGTTTATTACTATTTTTATTGAACTGGATATGTTTATCTTGAAAGCCTAAGGGTCTTGAATATCCACTTATGTGCCACCATGGTTCATCGATACTTTCCTGTTTAACACCATTTAATTGAGCATCAATCATTTCTCTATTACCTATGTAAATTCCGATATGTGAATGTTCATTCCCGTTTTTACCAAAGAAAATTAAATCGCCTAATTTTAGCTGGCTATCATTAATCTTATTGGTAGCTTGATACTGCATTTCTGTTGTTCTAGGCAAATCTTTATTTGCTGCTATTTTATACACATACTTAACAAAACCTGAACAGTCATATCCGTCAAGACCATTTCCACCGTAATTATAGGGCGTACCAATTTTACTTTTTGCTATTTGTAATATTTTATTTTGAACACTATTTGCTGATACCTTATTTGAGAAAAAAATAAATACTAATTCTATTAAAGTTAAACTTACCAATATGTATGACAACTTCTTGACCAATTTGATTACCTCTTTCAAATTATATAACCAATTCTATTATTACATTTATTAGCCAGATGTTAAAAATAACGACTTATTTGTTATAATTTGTAATTTACACATATTACTCTCGAAATATTTAACAGTTAGAATGTTTACAATTAATATACATAGGGGAGTTTCTATTGAAAATAAGAACAATGCTGGCTAGTTTCATCGCATCCATAATGTTAATACTAGCTTTTAATGTGAAAGCAGCACAGAATAATGTATATGATTTGTCTGAATGGCAAGGTAATTTTACTGATAGTCAAGTTCAGCAGTTGAAAAAAGAAGTGCCTTTTGTAATCCTGAGGGTTCAGTATGGAAGTGCTTATTATGATAAGACGTTTGATCACAATCGTAATATGTTAGACAAGTATAAAGTTCCCTATGGGGTTTATTCTTTTAGTCAATATGAAAGTGTAAGCGATGCTAAGAATGAGGCACGCGTTTTTTATAAACGCGCCCCTAATGCTAAATTTTATGTAAACGACTATGAAGACCAGACTGTTAAATCTGGTGGCACTAATGAAGCTACCTTAGCTTGGTTAAATGAATTACGTCCATTAGTTGGTAAACGCAAGATATTATTTTATTCATACCAAAGTTTTATGATACAACATGCTTCTAAAGCAATAAGTGCTTATGATGGTTATTGGCTAGCGGCTTATCAATCGAACGAGCCTACTAGGGAACATGTATTATGGCAGTATACAGACCATTATTACTCGCCTGCTTTGGGTAAGTATATTGATTCTAGTTTGCTTACTTCTAAAAAAAGTGACTGGTTTATTGGTAGTACAGGTGCTAATATAATTGAAAATACTAAATATTATAATTATCATCATAAATTTACTATTAAGAGTTCCTCGCAAAATAATTTTTATAACCATGTTTATGATGACAATAAATATAAAAGTAAATTATCGTTAAATAGTTATAGCGTTAATCATCGTGGGAAAACAGTCACTGTTAATAAAAAGGCTTTGGTTAATGGCAAAACTTATTATCGTTGTTACTATGGTAATAAGTTGTTAGGTTGGATCAATTCAGATAGCCTTAGTGATTACGTCACTTATCAAAATGTAAATCAATTTAAAAACATAAAAAATAATCCTAAAAACAATTTTTATGACCACATTCCAGGTAGTCATTTTTCAAACATCAAATTAACACATCATGGTAAAAGTTATTCCAAAAAGAAAGTTAAAGTAGTTGCTAAAGCTAAAAAATATGGATGGAACAGTTATTACTACAAGTGTTATTATGATGGCAAAAATTTAGGTTGGATTTATCAATCAGCTTTTTAAACTAAAATAAAAGAACTTATGCATTGGCATAAGTTCTTTTATTTGTGTAATAATTTAAGAAAGGAAAATTGAATTTAGTTATTAACAAACTTAATAACTAAGCAAAAGATTCTAGGAATGCTAGAAATAATTACTGTTTGTATTTAATATAATATCATTTTATAATCATTTTGCAAGTTCTTTCTAATCTTTTTTTAATTTTAAGGAGATGGTTCTATTAAAAGTTGGCAAGAAGTATGGGCTTACAACAAATATTGGGTTATGTCTAAATCTCAACAAGCCTATAATCGAGTTAGAAAGTTAGCTTCGAACAATAATTGGAATATTGAAAAACAACAATATTTCGATAGTTTAATTAAAGAGTTAGAGGTTAAGCAACCTACAATAGCGACTTTATCAACAGCATATCAGCATATCTGGGGATATTTCAAGAAAATATGTACAGATGAAGAAAAGGGTAAATATAAGCAATACTTATCTAATTTAAAATTAGACAATGATAGTTTAGGCCCTTATTTAGAACATTTAACTGATAAGTATGATGTTAAATATTTAAAAAAATCTAGAATAATTGAAGAAATAAAAAAGCAGAATGAATAGTTCATTCTGCTTTTGCTTTAATTGTTTTCTTCTGTATCTGAGATAGGATTTTTATCAGCAATTGCTTTAACAATCTTATAGTCGTTATCTATCTTTTTAACGGTAGCTCGCCATACGAATGTTTGAAAATGTTCTTTTTCATCTGAATCGAATTCATACTTAACTTTATAAGTAATTAAAGAAGTATTATCACTATCAGGAGTAGTTGAAATAAGTTTTGGTTCATAGCTAACACTATTTAAATCTTTATTTTTAGCAAATGTTTTACATAAATTACTCATATCATTAAATGATGAGTTATTACTTCCATTTTCGTAAAAGTCTGCCATGTCGCTACTGTCCGAATCTTCATCATTACTTAAGTCTGAAATGCTTTCATATAAATCGTTAAGTAAGTCGTTTGCATCATCTTCAGAAATCGCCCCGGGGAATGAAACATTAACATCTGAATCTTTATCAGCTAATGTAACTTTAGTTGAATCTGAAGTGACTTTACCTTTTTTACCGTGATATACGGCTTGAACTTCCATATTAGAAGAGTATGGCATTTCTGGAACAGATAAGATTCCATCGCTACCAGCAGTTCCAACTTTTTTATCATTAACGTATACATCAGAATTAGGTGCAGTATTCACCTTAAATTCGATAGTTTGTAGTTGCAAATCAATTGCATCATCATTAGAAGTTACTTTTTGCTTACTTTCGTTAGTTAAAGACTTACCATTAACTTTTCCAGTAGCATTGAACGTGTATTCACCAGGAACTAATGGACCGACAGTTTTGTTAAAATCGCTGCTGTCTGAAGTTGCAACTTTTTTATTATTAATTTTAATTACAACGTTTGAACGATTAGTGGATACTTGAGGATATAACGATTTAACTTGTACTTGATACTTAGGAAAAATTAAAAAATTATGACCGGTTTGAACTAGTTTAAATAACTTGTTATCAGTTTCTTCATAAGAATTTAACTGGTTATTAAAGTCGTTTAATTCTTGTTTATTATCGTTCATGTATTTAGCCAATGGATCTAAAGTATCTGATGAAATAGAAAGATTAGGATCTTTAGTATAGAAATAAGTTGGCAAATTGTTATCATCTTTTAAGCTGGTTACAATTCGGTTCATTGTTTCAGCTTTTGAATAATAATGATTTCCCCAAATATAAGCTGCTGCAAGTAAAATAACTACTATCACACTAGTAATTATTGGCCAAGCTTTCATACTTTTTTTAGGTTGATTGCTAGTTCTTCTAACATTTAAATTATTAGAAACATCTGAATTAACCACTTTTTTAGTGGGGTTTGCACTTGGCTTCTTTTGCAAATATTTAGCAACATTAAACCCACAGTTAGGACAAAATTGAATGGCTTTATTTATTTCCTTACCACAATTAGGACAGAAAAATTTATTCATTTTACTACTCCTATCTAAAAACTATGGTCATAAACAACATTGAAAAGATAAATGAAACAACACTTAAGCCAACAAATGAAAGTGCAACTGTATAAACACGATTGCATTTTAAATGTGAATTTTCGCGAATTAGTGAAAATACATATCCAACGTTTGCGAATAAGAAGTTAATTGAAACTAACATCATAATAATTGCGTTAGGATAGCTAGAAATTAGAGCAAATAATAATATAATAAGTTCAATAACTAAAGTGATGTTAGTAATACCAGCTAAGTCATTAGCGTAGTCCAAATAACTTATTTTTGAACCTTCAATGCGACGACTTAAAAATCCGGCAGTAACACGGATAGCAGTCAAGGCTAAAACAAAAATTAAAAGTACTATAAATGATAGATTAAGATAATCAGTTCTAGCAAAACCACTCCAAGCAGCTACATTATCAGCCTCACCTAAAGCATTATTAATACCATCAACTAGGGGAGATGCAAAAATGTTCATAATCCAAGCTGTGATAATACCTTCGATGATAAATGACACCATTCCAAAATACTTGTGAGTATCAGAAACAACTTCACTAGGTTGTTTAAGAGTTTTTAGGAACCAAGCAAAATAGTTACTAGAAAAGTTTTTAGCTTTGTTAACGGTTTCGTTAACGTCAACATTGCTGTCATTTGTATTTGTATTGGCTTCTGATGTTAAAGCAGCACCACAATTAGTACAAAATTTTTCGTTTCCTTGAATCTTTTGTCCACAATGTGAACAGAATTTCTGCGAATTATCCATAAAAAATGATTCCTCCATAAAAATATAAAATTATAATAATAACCTTATAATTTTAACACTATGTATATGAATATGTTAAATTTTTATAAAGAAAAGAGTTGATGACTTTAGTCATCAACTCTGTGTTCGTTATTTTGAACCCGTTTGACATGTTTAGAAATATCATTGTAAAATGCCTTTTCAATATCTGAATCACCAGCACTTTTATATGCTTGCCAGCTACCAACTAGGTCAATATTAAACAAGGCGATTTTATTGTAAACTAAAAATTCTCTAGTTAAAGTTTCTTTTAAGTCTTTTACGATAACCTTAGTACGATCTAAAACTTCAAAACGCTTTTCTTCTATAAAGGAAGATTCAAATTCTTTTTGGTATTTATTTAAGAAATCGCTCATAACCATGTTCAACTGGTCATTATATTTTTCAATAAAATGTCTTTTACCATCACGGACAGTAAAAAATTCATTATCAACTAAAAAAGTTAATTTGAACCATTCAGTATTGCCGTCTTTTGAACCATCGTAACTTAAATCGGGGTCATTATATTCGTTAAACATTTCAGATACTAAACCAATATTTTTCATATTAATACTCCGTTCTCATTATTTGTTTTAATAAGAAATTTTGCTGTAATTTTTATAATTAAATATTAAACCTATGTATTAATTATACCCTCATATAGAAAACATACCAATGAGATATATTTATTAAAAAAGTGTAAAATCATATACAACACATTAAACTTCATATGAGAATTGTATCAGTTTTTGCTGTGAATTTAAAAGAGTTCATGTATTGTAAGGAGGATTTAAAATGAGTACTATGATTTTTGGTCATAGGGGTTACCCAGTTCGTTTTCCCGAAAATTCATTAGAAGGATTTAAATATGCTATTGATAATAATATCGATGGCTTGGAATTTGATGTACATCTTACAAAAGATAATGTCCCAGTTGTAATCCATGATGAGACAATCACTAGGACGACCGATGGAGTTGGATATATAAAAGACATGACTTTGAAAGAGGTTAAAAAATTTAAGTTGAGAAACGGTGAGACAATTCCAACTTTAGCTGAATTGTTAAAAGTAGTTGAGCATAAAGAAATCTTGCTTAATCTAGAGTTAAAGACTAACAAAATAAAATATAAAAATATTGAAAAAATTGTAACTAATTTAGTCCGAAATTTTAATATCATTAATCCAATTATTTATTCGTCATTTAGTTTGAAATCTTTAAAAAACTTAAAATTGGTCAATCATAATGCACAGTGTTGTTACCTTACTAGTCATAAAATATCAGATCCAGTAGCTTTTATGCGAAAAAATGATTTAAGTGCGTTACATTTAAGCTACTCAGATAACACAATTGTCAATAATGAACGAGTTTGGACCGTCGATAGTTCATTTAGAATGTATAGTTTGTTGCGTAAAAACGTTTCAGGAATTATTACCAATAATTTTACTAAAGCATCTAAAATTAAAAAAATAATAAGTTAGTAAAGATATTTTTAAATTATTAAGTTCAAAAAAAGATGTTTCGGTGTTAGAATAGTTACAACCTGCTCTATGGAGGCTATGAGAATGGCACTTACAACTGCTAAAATGTATTTTTTAATTTCGAGTAAAGCTAAAGATAGTCGTGCAATGATTAACAATATTCATTCACGAGCTTATTTAGTAGATAGCTGTTTATTAGATTTGGCAGCTGCTGACGTTATTTCTTTAAAGGATAATCGAATCATCATAAATGAAGTTTTACCGCACAGTTTATACTTCTTAAATTCATTTATGGACGTTGTTATTCGTAATAAGGATGACGATATAGATACAGTAATTGCTAAAATATTGCAAAATGTAGGTGTCATTAAACATACCTACCTAGCACTTGGCGAAGAATTTACTGAAGACGGAAATGTAATTGAAAAGAAAAAGGGTATTATCCATAAAGTAAGAACTTTTGTACCACAGCATAAGACTAATGCTGAAATAATTGATAATATCTCAAGTCAAATGTTAGGGACTAGACCAATGTCGATTAATGTATTTTGCTTAACTGAGATTTTAGTATTAAGTCGTCAGTTAAGAATTTACTTTCGGGGACGTGAACGTAAGGCAATTAAAAATAGATTGCTTCGCTTGGAAAAACATCCCGAATATGCAAAAGTATTTGAATTGTCGAAAGAATTTGAAATTCACATGAAAAAGGTTACTAACTTAATAGCTAAAGAAACACCTTCTTCTTACATCAATTTGTAAATAAAAAAGCCTTAAGAAAAATTCTTAAGGCTTTTCGTTTATTAAATTTTAGTACCAGTGGTGAGCTTGCCAAAAGCTTTTAGCGTTTGTCCAAGATCCATAACGACTAGCAACGTAGCGGTTAGCAGTTAATTCTTGGTTCTTTTTAGAATAGTCACCGTGTAAGTAACTGATACTTAATTGGAACTTACCGTAACAAACACCATTTCTAGCGTGGTATCTGTTGGTTGATTCATGAAATGAAATCCATCTTCTTGCAGCAATATCTTGTTTAGACAATCCGCTTTCGGCAACTTTTTGCCAGCTTGCAGCTTGTACGTTTACTTGGTTGTTAGATGCAGCTGAAAAAGCAAAGAATAAACCGACTGCACTTACGATGGTAACGAATACTTGAATGAATGTTTTTTTAGTTTTTTGCAAAATTAAATCTTGCTCCTTTTTTATAAATAAATAAATTATTTTGTCGTACGTCTTAATTACAGTCAATACTATAACTGCTCAATATATCATTAGTGTTATTGGTTTTTTACATTTATATTATGAAATGTTACAGAAATAAGTCATTTTTAAGCGAAAGACCGTTATAAAGGTATTCTTATCGTAATTCAAAAATATAATTTATAAATTGAAATTATGTGAAAATGGCTTATAATGGTGTTGTAAAGATAAATTATAATCATTATTATCTAATAAATAGTAGAAAGAAGCGTTTTAATATGGAATTTAATCCAGGGAATGCACAAGATGTTTATAAAGATGCCGGCAAAAATGTTTTATTTACAACTTTAAAGTTAAATCATCGCAATCAAGCTGATGAGAAAAGTAAAGTTCAAGAATTGTGTTCACGTGAACAGGCGATTGTTCGTTCGATGAATATTAGATATCCAGAATATCATTTAAAAGTAGCAATGGGATTTTCTAATAATGCTTGGGATTATTTATTCCCTAACGCTAAAAAGCCAGCTGAACTAGAAACATTCAAGCCAATTCATGGACCTAAATACACGGCCCCCGCCACTGATGGTGACATTTTCATCCATATTAGAGCTGATGAAGAAACTGTAGTTTACGAAATAGCGGATCAATTACATACTTACTATCGTGACATTGCGAAGGTAGTTGACGAAACTAAGGGCTTTAGATATTTTGAAGGTCGTTCGATTATTGGTTTTGTGGACGGAACTGAAAACCCAGATGGCGCAGAAGCTGCTGATTATGCCATCATTGGTGATGAAGACAAAGACTATATAAATGGTTCATATGCTTTTGCGCAAAAGTATATGCACGATATGGATAGTTGGAAAAATTTAAGTACCGAAGATCAAGAAAAAGCAGTTGGTCGTAGAAAATATTCTGACTTAGAATTAAAAGATGAAGAAAAATTAGCAAACTCACATAACGTTGCCTCACAAGATAATGATGATGGTATCGAACATAAAATTGTTCGTATGAATGTACCATTTTCTAATCCTAGTGCTGGTAGTACTGGAACCTACTTTATTGGATATTCCAGACATTGGACGGTTACTAAACGTATGCTAGAAAATATGTTTAGTCTGTCAGACCGAATCTTAGATTTTTCTGATCCAGTAACTGGAACGATGTTCTTTATTCCCTCTAAAAATACTTTGCAACAAATTGTTGATGATGAACTACCAACTAAATAATTTAAAAAACATCTACTATATTTATGTAGATGTTTTTTTATGTAATAATATTCATTGTTAATCAAATTAGTCATAAAATACGAACATTGTTAAATTAAACTTTGTGAAAATAAATAATCATGGATTTTATTGACTATAATGAGAAAAATTTTCATTTATGATTTTAGGTTTAAAAATGTTATAAACGTTGCTGTGTAAGAAATTAAAAGTTATCCACAAACCTGTGGATAACTTTTGGTGTTAATGATTTTTTAAGTGTTTGTACCCCTTTTAATTATTGTCATGAAGGCTTTTATGAGATGTAAAGCGAACATGAGTTATCCACAACTACCTGTGGATAACTTTTTACAATGGGGATAATTTGCATATACAACTGATAGTGTTTAATTTAAATCAGTAATACTAAATGTAGTAATCAATGAATAATAGGAAGGATGATTTCACAAATGAATATTAAGTTAGTCGTAGTTGGTAAGTTGAAAGAAAAATACTTTAAAGCGGGGATTGGTGAATATAGTAAGCGTTTATCACGTTTTTGTAATTTTCGGATTATAGAAGTACCAGATGAAAAAGCCCCCGAAAATTTAAGTCCGGCACAAATGGATAACGTAATGGATAAGGAAGGCGAGCGCATATTAAGTAAAATTAGTGAACGTGAATATGTATATGCACTGGCTATTTTGGGAAAAGAAAGGGCTTCAGAAGAGTTCGCTAAAGAAATTGATCAACTAACTACATATGGACATTCGGATATTACGTTTGTTATTGGTGGCTCACTGGGCTTATCGGATAAAGTTTTGAAACGTGCTGATACCCAAATCTCTTTTGGACGTTTCACGCTCCCACACCAGTTGATGCGCTTGGTACTAACGGAACAAATTTATCGTGCCTTTATGATTAATGAAGGTAGTCCATACCATAAGTGATGCGGTTTTTATTGTATCTTATTTAGTTAGTATTAGAATAAAATGAAGGAGAGTGAAATTATTTTGAAAACCATTTTAGAAGTTAACAATATAAATAAAAAAGTTGGTAAAAAATCATTACTTAGTAATATTAGTTTTTCTATCAATAGTAGCGATATTGTTGGACTTATTGGACCAAATGGCGCTGGTAAAACTACTATTATGAAGTCCATTTTGAGTTTATTAAAAATAGATAGCGGTGAAATATCCATAAATGGACAAAATATAAATTATACTAGCCATCATGGCTTGCATGAAATAGGAGCTTTAATTGAAAATCCTTCATTATACCCATATTTAACAGGAATGGATCATGTTCGTATGTATACCCATAAAAGAAAAAATGTCAGTAAAGAAACTATGCATATTATCAATGAATTAAATATGGGAAAATTTATTAATTTAAAAGTTAAAAAGTATTCTCTTGGAATGAAACAAAAAATGGGCATACTCATTGCACTTTTAAATAATCCTAAACTAGTTATTTTAGATGAGCCAATGAATGGACTAGATCCCAAATCTAATGTGGAGCTCAGAAATTTAATTTTATCATTATCAAAAAAAGGTGTTTCGTTTTTAATTTCTAGCCACATTTTAAGTGAGCTAGAAATAATAGTGAATAGGGTTGTAATCATAAATCATGGAAAAATAATAAACAAATCATATGTAAATGACTTATTAAGTATAGGAAATACATACTTAAATTTAAAAACAAGCAATAACAGTAAAAGTATTCTCCTATTAAATAATAAAGATTTTAAAACTACTACAAGTGAAGATGGTACTTTTCAAATTAAATTGATAGATAAACATTCTATAGAGCAGATATTTCAATTGCTGTATAGAAATAATATTAAAATAATTGATTTTTATAAATCTGGTTCAACACTGGAGTCATCTCTGTTAAAAGCAATTTATAATTAAAAAGGAGATTTTTAAATGTTAATGTTGTTAAAACAAGAAATGTTTAAAATTAGTAAAAAAAAGTCTACCATTTATATACCAATAATATTATTTGTTTTAATGATAGTCGTGGCATTTATGTCTAAAGGTTCAGATGCAAAATTTTATATTTCTTCGGCTTTTGCTGGCTTTCAATGGACTACCATTTTAATAATTATTATAAGTGCTACTAGCATATCAGAAGAATTTCAGTATGGAACTATAAAGCACTTAATTTACAGTGTTAACAATAGATATATTATATATTTTTCAAAACTAATTTTTGTTTTTTTGTATAGTATATATCTACATTTATTATCAATTGTTTATACTTTTTTAATAAAAATATTTGTATTAGGTGGTATTCCTAAATTTAGTGAACAATATTTGTATGGACTTTCTCTTTGGAAAAATTTGATGTTTAATTCTTTTACAGATCTTGTAGGTTCTTTAATAATCATTTCATCGGTATTTTGTATTGCATGTGTAACTAATAATGGTTCTTCAGCGATAGCTCTAGGAATTGTGCTTTGCTTCTTAGGTGAAGGAATTTCTTCTGCACTTAGTAAATTATATCTTCAATTTAATGGTATAAAATGGAATCCATTTAATATGTTGAATATTACTAATCAATTAGGGAATCCGTCTTATTATTCTATTACTCATTTATCTAATACACAGTTGTTGTTTGGTAACTTTTTTTATACAATAATTTTTATTTTATTAGGTTCTATATTATTTTCTAGGAGACGAATTTAGTAATAATTAATTTTAAAGCAGTTCTCTTCACAGCCTTTGCAATGATTTTATTTATTTTTTTATTTTCATAACTATGGCTAGATCTATGTATTTGTTGCGTATATCAGATTCAGAATAATCATCCTTATTTGGCATAAAATAACCTTCATTGAATAGTGTGATAATATTACTGTTTTATCAGTAATTGAAACACTAATCACGACTAATTCAACCAGGAGCTGATTCATTGGATATTTTGTAATGCAATAGGGTGAGTCTTACATAAGTGCGAAACGGGTTAGATTTTCATAATACTGCTATAGAAAATATATTAAGTAATAAACTGTATATTGGTATGTCAGTATATGGTAAGTATCGCAATTATTCTCAACTTGGAAGAAAAGGCTTAGATATCGAGAATATTATTGATGTCAGAGGTAATCATGAAAAAATAGTTGATATGGATACTTGGAATAAGGCTCAGAAAATTTTACATGATAGTTGTTGCAATAATAAAATCATGAGACCATTAATTGGTGTACTTCGTTGTCCTCAATGTGGTGGTGAGGTAAGAACTAGCTATACCAAAAATAATAACAAGCTCATAAGATACTATTCATGTAAAAAAGGTGTGCTTGGTGGATGTCATGCTAATTCAATAAATGCTGAAATTGTAGAATATTAAGCTATACTTCAACTCATTAAATTGATAAATTCAAAACCAATCAAAGCTAGATTACTTTCTTTAATGAAAAAATTTTATGATAAAAATCATACACTAATTAAAGAAGTTGTTGTAAATCAAAGTGCTAATATTGCCAGGTATAAAAATCAATTAAATTTTTTAGAAAAAGCATCCAACAATGATGAATTCTTACGTAAAGAGTTATCAAAAGAAATTGAAATATTAAAAGATAATATTAATGAAAGTCAAGATAGTATTGATAATTACCAATATAAATATCATGAATTGATGTCAATGTTTGGTAATTATAAATCATTTAACTTTAACAGGACAATGAAATCTATATATTATAATCAAAATAAAAGTTACTTTAGAAAATTGTCTAGTCTTGTTTTTAATAGTATAGAATATAATAGTAAAGCTAAATTAATAACATTTAATTTTAAGTTGAATGGTTTATAATCTAAAATAATAAGATACCGAAACTTATATTATATATAATTAAAGTCTAATTACTAGAGACTCATTAACTAGTAGTTAGGCTTTATTTGTAATTAATATTTGTTATATAATAATAAGTGTTAAATTTGCATCAGTTATTTATGTTTATATGAATAAATTTATAATTAAGGATGATTTTTATGATTGATAAAATTCTAGAAATAAATAATTATTCTAGATTTAATACTAAAAATATGGGAGGAATTCCTAATAATGGACATTTAAAAAAAATTAATGGCATTTATGCACCTAATGGAACAGGTAAAACAAGTTTGGCTTTATTATTTCAATCATTATCAAATAAAAATTCTAACATTATATTAAAAAAGGATAGTGTTTTAGAAAAAAATAGTCCAGAAATTTCATTAATTATGAAAGAAAATAATAAAGAGTATAAAGAATCATTTAATAATAAGGCATGGCAAAGTCAAAAATTATATCCTGACATAAAGGTATTTAATTCATATTATGTTAACAATAATGTATACACGTTTACTTTGAACGATGATAATTTTATTTTGAAAGAATTTTTGTTGAAAGAAGATTATGGCCGATATGATCATTTGCTTGACAAAATGTATATTATAAACAAAAAAATACATAACATTAAAAGAAATAGACATAATTTTAGACATAATTTTATGAAGAAAAAGAATATTAATGTTGATAATATTAATCGCCATATTAAGGACAACGAAATCTATAAAAAATACAATTCTAGAATAAATGAAAACACTGAAATAATTATCTGTATCTATAGTGAAATAGAAAAACTTATTAAAAAAGCAATTCCTAGTTTCATTTCATACACTAATAAAATCATGAGTAAATTTACTGAAAATATATCTGTAGCTGATGCTAAATTAGTTGTTAATCATAGTATCAATTTTAATAATAACATTAAATTTATATTGGTATTTACATTAGATGTATTAGGATATAAGAATCCTAAGGATAGAGATTCAGTTGGATTTGACTACACATTAAGTGACGGAGATAAAAGTGCTCTTTCACTTGCTTCTTTTTTTGCTAGGTTAAATATATCCAGTACATCTGATGATAAGAACAAAACAATCATTATAGACGATCCATTTAATAGCTTTGATACTGGTAGAAAAGAAATGACAATAAATCTTTTATCTAATATTGCAAAAAAATTTGGTCAAATCGTTCTTTTAACTCATGATAAAGATTTTCTTTTTGATTTTTATGAAAATACAAAGTTTATTGAATCAAGTAATTTTAATATGCTTCAGATTATGCCCAGTGGTAAGAATGTTTCTTTTAAAAAATTGCAAAAGCGTAGTAAAGGTAATAGCATTGCTGAAAATGTAGAAAAGTTAAATTTATTTCTGAAGCGTGGGCCAAATAATGATTCTTTAATTGACATATTAAGAATGCTAAGACCTCTAATAGAGGATATTTTTAAAATTAAATTTCCTGAATTCTTTTTAGATGGGACATGGTTGTCCACATATATTAAATATATAGAGAAATCTAAGACAAACGATCATTATAAAAAATTTTATAAATTATATGAATATATAAGTGATTTTTATTCATTATTAAAATATACAAGTAAATATCATCATTCTACTTATGACGATGATATAAATATTAATGAGTTAAATAATTTTGTTAAGTTAACTCTTTTTCTTTTCGATAAAATTTAATTTTTAATATCATTAAAAATAATCTAATGAAATTGATTCTTTTCTTTATCCGTTATTATTAGCGGGATAACGGGATTAAAAACCTCATTTTATTTAGTTACGGAAGTCCGTACCATAAGTGATGCGGTTTTGAAATAACAAATTGATATGGGAGAAATTATCTATGTTAGAAAAATCTAAAAATGTATTTATGAGCAATTTGCATTGGTTACTAATGGTATTTTTTAGCTTATTTATTAATAATGCAAAATCGCATTTAATTATTTCAGCATTAATTATATTATTTATATTCACTGTTTTCTGGTTAGATAGAAGGTTTCAACTTGGTCGGTTAAAAATAAATCAAAAACATTTGAAATTTCTTAATATAAAAAATTTCCTTTTTATATGGTGTATTTTTTGTTTCACAATAGGTATTTATGCAAAAAATGAAATTCTTGTTAATATATACTTAGTGGTAATGATATCAATGATTATTTCAATTCTGATTGATTGCTATGTTGAGAGAAAAAATAAAATTTAATTCTCGTTAAAAAACTAATTTAAAATTCTATCCTAAAAAAGAAGGTCTTCATCTTGAATCTATACAAAAAAGTTAATTTTATTTCGATTATGCAAATAATTGCAATGTTATATTTTTTGGCACTTTATTTTTTGAAACCTTATAATGTAACACCAGTTTTTTTAGTGCCAATGCTTTTATTTTGCGTGTTTGCAAATAATTTTAAGTGGAAAAAAGAAATAAAAACAACTGACTTTCATAAAATGAACAAAAAACTAAACATTATGATATCAGCAATACCACTATTATTAGTTGCATATACTATCGTATTTTTTATTTAATGAGGGGAGTTCGTATGGACTTATCTAGTAACAAAGTTAGTAATAGTTTAATACTAATTTTACTAGTATCATTATCTTCACTAAGTAGTCACCTTAGTGGTTTAGTGATGGCTTTAGGGTATTTATCTATTATTACGATTATTTTTGTTAAAAAAGTTTATATTAATGTGAAAGATAGTAAAAAATTATATTTACTGTTTAATAGCATAGCAATTATATTGATTATAGTTGTTATGAGCTTTAATCTACTTTTGAGATATTATTTTTAATATGCTAAATAAAGGCACTATCCATTTTTTTGGATAGTACCTTTTATAATTTGTTGTTACGGTTCGATTTAATATTCCAATGAATTTTTTAAATCCGCATTATTTTCAATTACATCAGGAGTTAAATCTTTTTCTAAAGTATGTTGCTCATTAAACAATAGGCATCGATCAATGACATCGTTGATGTAATAATAATTATGACTAGATATAATTAAAGTTTTATTAACAGCTTTTAGTTTAAGTAAAAGCTGTTTAACTAGTTTTTGATATTTAGGTGACAAGCCATTAAATGGTTCATCCATAATAATAACTGGTGGATTCATAGTTAAAATACTACCAATTGCGACTAATTTTTGTTCACCACCGGATAGTTGGTAGGGAACACGGTTAGCTAGGTGTTCGATGTCTAATAGTTTTAGGCAATCTTGTACTCTAATATCTATTTCTTGATTGGATAGTCCCATTTGGGTAGGTCCAAAAGCTAATTCAGTAGTGACAGATTCATTAAATAATTGACTAGCGCTATTTTGAAATACGTAGCCGATGTGGCTATGTAAGTAGTTCGATATGACAGGATTTCTTAGAGATTTAGAGCTTATTAATTTATTATCAAACTCATAGGTCCCATGTTGTGGTGAAATTAATCCCGTTAATAGTTTAAATAATGTAGACTTACCACATCCGTTTGGTCCCATAATGCCAATGGTTTCACCTTTTTTTATTGTAATATTTAGATTTTTTAATCCAATTTTGTCTTGATATGAAAATGTTATATCTGATAATTTAAACATTCTTAGGACCTCTTACATACTTGTATTTACAAAAAATACAATAATTATTAAATTGATGATTACTAAAGAATAATCTGATTTGTTAATTTTAATTGAATTTTTTTGTTTGGGATTTATTTTATATCCACGCAGTAACATGGCATTGAACACTTCATTAGTATATTTTTTAGAGTTTAAATATAGTTGTCCAAAAACTTTTCCAATAATATTACGGTTATTAAGTGTTTTTCCAACCATTCGTAATTGCACAGCCCACAAACTTTCTCGCAAGAATATTGCTAGGGTATGTATATACTTAAGGCTAATGTCTAATATTAAAATAATTAGATTAGGACAGTGAAGCTGTCTTAATCCAACAATAACTTGTTGCCAACTATTAATTTGTAGAAAATATGCAACGTCTAAAACAATTGCCATCAGTCTTAAAATAAAGAAAAATGTTGTTTGTACATTTCCAATTACGAAATTTGGCATAACAAAAATTACCGAGCATAGGAACATTTTAAAAAAGCGGCTAGATAACTTTGAGACCTGTTGGGATGGTAGTTGGCAGACTTTGAATAAAATAATTATAATAACTATCCAAAGAAATTTAATATTAGTACTACATAAAATTAAAATTAACTTTACAAGCATGCTGATTAACTTGAGCCATGCTGATTGTTTATTATCAGTTACAATAGCTTCATTTTGAAAATGTTTTATAAAAAAACTAATAATCCTTAAGTTTATACTAATAAGCCGGCTATTCTGACACGTCTGACTATGATTATTAACATTTGGTTCTTTTAACCAATCAGGTAATTCATTATTTTGCATGGTAATGATTCCTCATAATTTTACTAATTAAAAATATAATTAACACGGCAGTTAACGCACTTAGAATGTACCCAGAAATGTCTGAAAAGCCTTTTACAGAATAGTCACTAAATAGTGCATTAAAACTAAAACCATGACTGATGCCGCTGGGAACTAAGTGATTAGGTAACATACTTTTAAGTTCTTGAGCGTCCCATTCACCAAATGCAGTGGCTTTAGTTAAAAGGCCTAATGGAGATAATATAATCATTACGATTAATAGTTTCTTGAAAAAGCTAGTTATATTATATTCAGAATGTTCTACTGTTTTTTGGTTCATATATAGTTCATCAGGAGCTACTTTCAGTACAAACTTATAAATAGCTAAAGTAAATCCAGCTTCTATCCAACCAGCTACGGCCAAGTGAGCAAATAACATCGCAGGAATCGTAATTGTTAAGCCATAAGGTGAGTACATTGGTTGATTGCTGGCGTTATGGGCAATAATCGGTTGTATTCCTAACTCAATACCGGCCATTAAAGCGGCAACATTGATTCCTACAAAAGCTCCGATAAACGCTCCAGCTTTTTTATAATTAAAGTGATCAAATAATTTAAAACAATAATATCCAACAAACGGCATTATAATTGCCATGTTTAAAATATTAGCACCCAATGCTAGTATTCCTCCATCACCAAACAAAAATGCTTGCATTAATAAAACGATTGTCAGTGATATGCAAGCGGCATATGGTCCAATCAATAGTGCCAGCAAAGTTGCTCCAACTGCATGCGCTGAAGTACCACCAGGCACGGGAACGTTAAACAACATAATGATAAAAGCTAGTGAAGCCGATATTCCAATCATAGGGATGGTTTCTTTTTTTTCTTTTATTTGAAGTTCAACTTTTTTAATTGATAGGGCAATTACGGGTGTAGCTGCTGCAAAAAGAGCTACACAGGTTTGCGGACTTAGATAATTGTCAGGGATGTGCATAATAAAAAGCCTCCATTTTTAAGTACTCTTACAAAAACTAAGGATACTCGTATAAAATAAGGCTTCATTATCATTTAACGTTGACAAATGTTAACAAATTAGTCAGCAATGTTATCTAATAGATAGCTGATGTCTTTAATAACGAACTTGTGATCAACCATTTTAATGACGTTGTCTTTTTTAAGTTGGTTAAGCATTCTATTAACACTACTTCTGGAACTAATGCCACAAAATCCAGCAATGTCTTCGTTGGTAATCACGAAATCAATTAAAATACCATCGTTATATTTTTTTCCAAAAGTATCGATTAAATTATACAAAAAGTAACATAAACTACCTTTTTTACCATTCATCATCATGCGCTGTAATCGACAAATATTTTTAGATAGTTTTTTACGATAATAATTTTTTACATAATTTTGTAATTCTGGAGTGGAGTTAACATAATTCCAAAAAGTTACACGGTCAATTTGATAGAATTGAGCTTTTTCTGATTCAACTCTAACGTTACATGGTTGATCAGTATATTTTGAAACTTCATCCCTTAATAAAGAAATAACGTCGGGTTTAGATATATAGGAAAGGTTAAATTCACGGCCATCCTGTAAAATAATTGAATTTTTAATAATTCCATTTTTTAAGATGTAAGTATAATGTTCTTCTAAACCGTGATATGTAAGGTAAGTATGCCTTTTTTTAGTTATTACGGGTACATTTTTTTCTTCCAAGAAATTTACCAAAAACTCAGTATCACTTAAGACCAATTTAATCTGACCTTTCTTAATAGATTACGCTTATTTTAAATATAAAATAACGTTTATTAATAATAATTTATTATACACGTTATAAAGGCTTCGACAATGGCCCTTTTTTTACATTTAAATGACATTATTAAGTATATTCATTATGTACATTTGAGCTGTTAACATTTGTTACACTCATTTATGAACTTTATTTGTAGTTTATAAAAGCCGTGGCGCGTTTTGTATAAAATCCGTATAACTATAAATGTTGCGTTAAAGCATAATAATCAATGTAATACGGAAGGAAGTCTTTTAGCTTGGTTTCAATCTCGTTACCATATGATAAAAAAACACTTACAGCAAATATCGATGATAAAAATTTTGCTGGTGTGCTTTCATCAAAAGCTGGTACATATAAAAGTGAATTATCAGAAAAAGAAGTTGTTGAAAAATCCTTAGACAATACGATTAGCAGTCCTAAATTAGAAGAACTTGCTAAGGGTAAAAAGAATGTAGTAATAATTAGTTCTGATCATACTAGACCAGTACCTTCAAAAATTATTACACCAATTTTATTACGTCGTATTCGTTCAGTTGCTCCAGATGCCAGAATTCGAATTTTAGTGGCTACAGGGTTTCATCGTGCTTCTACCCATGAAGAGTTAGTTAATAAGTATGGCGAAGATATCGTTAATAACGAAGAAATTGTTATGCATGATTCAAGAGATGATAGTTCGGTTGTTAAAATTGGTCAATTACCATCCGGTGGTGATTGCATTATTAATAAAGTAGCTGTGGAAGCTGATTTACTAATTTCTGAAGGATTTATCGAATCTCATTTCTTTGCCGGATTTTCTGGTGGTCGAAAATCAGTTTTACCAGGAGTCGCTTCATATAAAACTATCATGGCTAATCATTCTGGTGAATTTATTGATTCACACTATTCTAGAACAGGTAATTTGCACCACAATCCTGTACATAAAGATATGGTGTATGCAGCTAAAACAGCTGGTTTGAAGTTTATCCTAAATGTTGTTTTAGATGAAGATAAAAAGATTATCGGTTCATTTGCTGGTGATTTAGAAGACGCTCATAAAAAAGGTTGCGAATTTGTAGAAAGTCTATCGCACGTTGATAAAGTTGATTGTGATATTGCAATTTCTACTAATGGTGGATATCCACTTGACCAAAATATTTATCAAGCGGTTAAGGGAATGACTGCAGCTGAAGCAACTAATAAAGAAAACGGTATTATTATTATGGTTGCTGGAGCTCGTGATGGGCACGGTGGTGAAGGTTTCTACCACAATATTGCCGACGTAGACGACCCTAAAGAATTTTTAGATGCAGCTATAAATACACCAAGATTGAAGACCGTTCCAGACCAATGGACTTCTCAAATCTTAGCAAGAATTTTAGTACATCACCATGTCATTTTTGTATCAGACTTAGTTGATCCTGATTTGATTACAAGTATGCATATGGATTTAGCTAAGACTTTGGATGAAGCGCTTCAAAAAGCTTATGAAATTGAAGGTCAAAACTCAAAAGTAACAGTTATTCCAGATGGATTAGGTGTAATTGTTAAATAGAACGGAAAGAAATGACTGGCATGGAAATAAATAGTGAAATCAAAAAATTGCTGGATTGTGTATCACAAAATAAAACAAGTGTTTCTGATGCCATTAATGAATTACAACATTTACAAAGTGCTGACTTGGGTTATGCAAAAGTTGATTTAAGTCGTAAAGCAAGAAATGGTTACCCAGAAGTTATTTATGGAGCTGGTAAAACAGCTGAACAAATAATTGAAATTATGCATACTTTAAAAAAGCAGGGCGAAAATGTCTTATGCACCAGGGTCAGTCCTGAAAAATATCACGAAATTGCTTTAGATGAACCAAATGTTAAGTACTTTTCTGAAGCTCAGTGTGTGCAATTAATTCAACATGAAATTCAATTAACTTCTGACTACATTGCTGTGGTTACTGCTGGCACTTCAGATATGTCGGTTGCCGAAGAAGCAGTTGCAACTGCTCAAATGTATGGCAATCAGGTTAAACGTATTTATGATGTGGGAGTAGCTGGAATTCATCGTTTATTTGAACATTTAGATGAAATTAGAAAAGCTAAGGTAGTCATTGTAGTTGCTGGCATGGAAGGTGCTTTGGTTAGTGTTGTCGGTGGATTAATTAATGCTCCATTAATCGCCGTTCCCACGAGTATTGGTTATGGAACTAATTTTGGTGGTGTGACTGCCTTAATGACAATGTTAAATAGTTGTGCTTCTGGAATAACTGTCGTAAACATTGATAATGGCTTTGGCGCTGGATATTCAGCTAGTTTGATGAATCATTTAGGAACAAAGGAGAATTTAGATTGAGAACTCTATATTTAGATGCTTTTTCTGGTATAAGTGGTGATATGTTTATCGGTGCTTTGTTAGATTTGGTAATAGATAAGCAAGCATTCATTGATAAACTTTCAAATTTAAACGTAAGTGGATATTCAATCGATATTAAAAAAGTAGCGCAAAGTAGTATTTATGGAATGGATTTTGATGTTGTTTTAGAACATGGTCAAAAAGATATGGGATTTGTTGAACATCACCATGGAAGTCATCATCACCATCATCATGATGCTCGACATTTATCTGAAGTAAATCAAATTATTGATGATAGTAGCTTGAGTGACTATGTAAAAAGTAACGCTAAAAAAGTTTTTATGTATATTGCTGAGGCAGAAGCTAAAGTTCATAATTTGCCGATTGAAGAAGTGCATTTTCACGAGGTTGGTGCTTTAGATTCTATTATCGATATCGTTGGAGCTTTTGTAGCATTAGAAATGTTAAACATCGATAAAGTAGTCGCTTCACCTTTAACTGATGGAAGTGGTTTTATCAAAGTTGCACATGGAATGATGCCAGTGCCAGTACCAGCGGTAATGGAAATGCGTGTTAATTCAAATATTCCAATTAATCAAAATACTGATATAAAAACTGAGTTGATAACACCTACTGGGATAGGAATTGTAAAAACAATTGTGAGTGATTTTGCATCTATCCCAAGTAATCAAAACATCATTAAAGTAGGCTATGGTTTTGGCAAACGTAAAACAGAGCAATTGAATGCTTTAAGAGCGGTTTTATTTGAAAAAAAAAAATAAGCCATAAAATAGTAAAACAAAACGAAGATGAAGCTTTACTATTAGAAGCCAATATTGATGATCAAAGTGCTGAACGGTTAGCGGCTATTTTACCAATTCTTATTGATGCCGGTGCTTATGATGTATTTTTTACACCTATTCAAATGAAGAAAAATCGTTTTGCTACACAACTAAGTGTAATTATTAATCAGCAAGATTTAGAAACAATAACTTACTTGATTTTTAAACATACTAGTACAGTTGGATTTCGTTATCATAGTTTCAAAAGAAAAGTCATGTCACGTCATTTTATTAAAGTTACGACGCCCTTTGGTGCAGTTTCAGTGAAGGTTGCTACTTTTAAAGATATTGTTAAACAAACTCCTGAATTTGATGATTGTTTAGCTATATCAAAAAAGTACAATCTATCAATAGATAACGTATATCAAATGGTATATCAACAACTAAAAAATAATTAATTTGGAGGATTCTTATTGTGTTACACCAATTACTAGCAGAGTTTATGGCGACTGCCCTAATGATAATTTTTGGGGTAGGAGTTCATTGTGATGAAGTTTTAAAGGGGTCTAAATATCGAGGTTCTGGCCACATGTTTTCAATTACAACTTGGGGATTTGGGATTGCTGTTTCCTTATTTATATTTGGAAATGTTTGCATTAACCCCGCAATGGTTTTAGCCCAATGTGTATTAGGAAATATTGCATGGTCTATGTTTATACCATATTCTATTGCAGAAGTTTTAGGCGGAATCATTGGTTCCATAATCGTTTACATTATGTATGCAGATCAATTTAAGATGTCACAAGGTAAAGTTGAACCGGATGCTATTCGTAACATTTTCTCAACAGCACCTGGTATTCGTAATTTACCAAGAAACTTCTTTGTTGAATTTATTGCTACCTTCATTTTCATAGCAGCTATTTTAGCTATTTCTGAATATAAAGTAGCCGTAATGACTCCAATGGAAGTAGGACTATTAGTTTGGGCTATTGGTATGGGACTAGGTGGTCCAACAGGTTTCGCAATGAACTTAGCTCGTGATATGGGTCCAAGAATTGCACATGCAATTTTGCCAATTAAGAATAAAGCTGATTCAGATTGGAAATACGGTATCTTAGTTCCTGGAATTGCTCCATTTTTAGGCGGTTTATGTGCTGCCTTGTTCATGCGTAGCTTTTTCGGTATGTAATTTAAGTTTTAAAATATTCAATAAATGAAAGAAGATATAATTATGCAAGATTTAAATCTAAAAAAAGTAAATTTAATTAAAGAACTAAAAACTATGGGTAAAGTTGTAGTAGCCTTTTCAGGTGGAATTGACAGTACTTTAGTTTTAAAAATGGCTTTAAACACTTTAGGAAAAGAAAATGTTTTGGCAGTAGTTGCTAATTCAGAACTTTTTACAGACGAAGAGTTTAATAAAGCTGTTGCTTTAGCTAAAGATTTAGATGTTAATGTTGATACTATGAATCTAAATTATTTGTCTGACGAACATATCGCTAACAATACTCCCGAATCATGGTACTACAGCAAGAAAATGTTCTATAATTCATTAAATGATTTAGCTCAACGTAATGGTTTTGAATATGTTGTTGATGGAATGATTATGGATGATAATTCTGACTTCAGACCTGGTTTAAAAGCTAGAGATGAAGCTAATGCTAAGAGTGTTCTACAATTAGCTAACTTTTATAAAGCCGATGTTAGACAATTAGCTAAAGAATTGGACCTAAGCAACTGGAATAAGGTTGCTAGTTGTTCAGTTTCATCTCGTTTTCCATACAATACTAAGTTGACTTTGGATAGCATTAAAAAAGTAATGTTATCTGAAAAATACTTAAGAAGTTTAGGATTTTTAACAGTTCGAGTTCGCTGTCATGATAATATTGCTCGATTAGAAATTCCTGAAAACCAAATTAGTGATTTCCTCAAAAATAGACAAGCTATTAATGATAACTTAAATGAATATGGCTTTGAATTTATAACTTTAGACTTAGCTGGTTTCAAGAGTGGTCGTATGAATGAAGCATTAACTGATGATCAAAAACAAAGATTAATGAACGCATAATTAATATTTTTTATAAAAGCTCTACTTTAAGAAATTAAGGTAGAGCTTTTTTGTCATATATATTTGATATTTAACTCATGATGTTATAAAGTGTAAATGTCTTATATATATGACATTTTATTTATTGGAGACTGAGATATGAGTAAACTACATTTTTATCGTAAGCAGGCAGGACTTTCACAAGCTAAGCTAGCAAACCTTGTTGAAGTATCTCGCCAAACAATTAATTTAATTGAGAATCATAAATATAATCCTTCTTTACATCTATGTATTCGCATAGCTAAAGTTTTAGGAAGTGATCTCAATACATTATTCTGGGAGGACAGTGATTATGAAGAAAAATAATTTTTATACTAAACTAATTAAGCGTTTATATGGAACCAACGGAGTTTTGGATGAATATAAGTTACAAAAAATTAATTCAATTGGTAATGTTTCTTTTATGATTATGGCAGTTTATACCTTAATATCATCGTTTGTGGTTACTTTAATGATGTCTTGGAATGTATCGCTTTATAATATTTTAATCATATACACCGCAACTAACTTTTTGGTTTTAATGGCACTATTAGCCTATATCTTAATTGCAGTTTCTAAACTTAAATTAGACGAGATATCAGTTGACGATAAGCCTAATTATAAAAAAAGATTAGCTAAGTTTCGTAAATCTGCTATTATTAGTGGAATTGGTTTTTTCTTTGTAACCAGAATATTATCATTATTTAGCCCAGCCGATATAACGTTACTTGATAGAATCGTTTCACCAAAAGATAATGTTATTCAATTAATTGAAGCGTTAATATTTGTTATATTTATGTACATTGTTATGAAAAGAAAAATTTATCAAGAAAAATAATATCAGTTATTTATTTGACTTCCAGTTAACTCAAAGGAGTAGGATTAATTTAATCAGACACATTATTTGTATTATTCAATGAAAAATTGGAAAATGATGTTAGATTTAAAAAGTATTCAGGAGGTCATTATATTATGAAAACAACCGTATTTATGGAACCCGGTAAAGTTGAATTACGTGATTTAGAAAAACCAGTTATTGAAAAAGCTGACGATGTGGTAATTAGAGTAGTCAGAGCTTGTGTTTGTGGATCTGATTTGTGGGCATATCGTGGGTTAGAACATAAACCAAGCAATTCACTAAATGGTGGACACGAAGCACTGGGTATTGTTGATTCAGTAGGCGATGATATAACTACTGTTAAACCAGGTGATTTTGTAATTGCACCATTCACGCATGGTTGTGGTAAATGTGCTGCTTGTTTAGCCGGATATGAAGGAAGTTGTCTTGCTCATAAAGATAATTTTAGTTCAGGCTGTCAGGGTGAATATGTACGTTTCCAACATGCTGAATGGGCATTAGTTAAAGTTCCAGGTCAACCCGAAGATTATAGTGAAGAAATGTTGAATTCATTACTTTCTTTATCAGATGTTATGGCTACTGGATATCATGCAGCTAGAACTGCTAATGTCAAAAACGGTGACACTACTGTAGTTGTTGGTGATGGTGCCGTTGGATTGTGTGGAGTTATTGCAGCTAAGATGCGTGGAGCTAAACAAATTATTGCGATGAGTCGTCATGAAGACCGTCAAAAGTTAGCAACTGAATTTGGTGCAACTGAAATCGTTGCTGAACGTGGTGAAGATGCAGTTAAAAAGGTTATGGAATTAACTCATAATCAAGGTGCAGACTCAGTTTTAGAATGTGTGGGGACTGAATTATCCACTGACACAGCCCTAAAAGTTGCTCGTCCAGGTGCAACTGTTGGCCGTGTTGGTTTACCTCACGTGCCTAAGATGGACGTATCGGCTCCATTTGGTAAGAATGTTGCTTTAGCTGGTGGCCCAGCTTCAGTTACTACTTATGACAAAGCAGTTTTATTAAAAGCAGTGCTAGATGGTGATATTCATCCTGGAAAAGTTTTCACCAAGAAATTTAAGTTATCTGAAATTAATGATGCTTATAAAGCGATGGCTGACCGTAAAACTATTAAATCAATTATCGTGATGGACTAACAAAGTAAACAAAAAACAAGCTAACTTTTATGTCAGCTTGTTTTTTTATTTTTCACGACCATCATTACTTTGTTGCATATAGATTAGTTGATCAATTGATACTTGTTTATACAGTTCCTCAGCAATGAGTTGTGACATATTTCCTAAAGTACTTTTTTCTTGAATATAGTTGTATTCGTATTGAAAAGCTTGAATAAAAAGTTCATTTTGTCTTTCACTAGATCCATTTTCATTTAAACGCTTATGTCTAAAATTATATGAATGTCTAGCGGCGTTAACAGCAGCCTGGTCTTCTGCATTATGGTCTTTGGACAAAAATTGCATAACATTTTCGTAACCATAGCTTTCCATTTGTTTAAATAGTTTTCGTTGATTATCATATTGAACTTTCTTGTGAGGTTGTTTTTTGAATTTGCGAATAATTAAGTGATTAAAATGTTTAATGGCAAATACAATAATATAGAACGAAAATTGGCGGTTACGTTGAGCTTGCCACACTAATCTTCTGATATAGTAGTTAGCTATTTTAGCGTTGATTTTATTTGTGTCTACTAAGGTTTGAATACTATTAATTTCGACTTCATTAGCAGCTTTCATAATCTTGCGAAATCTCTTATCACTAGGGCGGCCACTACTATATTGACTACTTAAAGTTGCGGCTACAATATGGGCGTCAGTTTTTTGTTGTGGATTATTATCAATAACCTTTTTCGTAGCATAGTTTACCGTTTTACGCTTTTGATCCTTAATAGCATTAGGGTCAATGTCAGCCTTATTACTAGGCAACATCATTGGTAAAACAATTGCTGGAACTAACAGACTCAATATTATGATAACTGTAGCCATAAAAACAATGATAGTCCGATATGGGAAGGGGGCATTACCTAATGTAAATGGAATTGAAAAAGCCATTGATAAGGTAATGGTTCCATGGATTCCTGATAGGGCGCTAATGATGGCATTCTTGTTATGGTCATTAGCTTTTGATTGAATATTAGCGAAACTAAATTTAACCCAAAGATAGCGTAAAACTACCATAACTACATACAAAATTATCGATAACACTAAGTATTTTGGTAGTGCAGCCATACTTTCTTTTTGAATGTCATGCCATACAGTCGGAATTGAAACCCCAAGTAAGACAAATACAAAGCCATTTAAAATATCAGTCACAATGTTCCAAGTTGATTTTGATACTAATTGTAAACTGGTGTTTGATAATCTAATTTGCTTACTAAACGCACTTCTTAAAACTCCGGCCGCTACGACTGCTAAGATTCCAGAAAAACCAAAATGTTCAGCAATTAAGTAAATAGCGAACGGAGAAATAATATCGAATGGGACAATCACACTAGTTGAATCCATACCATTGCGGACCAATCGAATCCGTGACCAAATTAAAATAGTCCCAAGCATTAGACCAATGATTAATCCACCAAGGAACACAAATAGGAAACTTTTAATTCCGGTACCGACTGAAAATTCCCCAGTAGTAAATGCATTTAAAGCTAAACTAAAGGCAACTAGTCCAGATGCATCATTGAATAGTGATTCTCTTTCTAACATTCCCATTACATTGTGGGGCATCTCAACATTGCTAGTAATTGAAGATACTGCAACGTTGTCGGTAGGTGTAACGATAGCAGCTAATGCGAATGTTAAAGCAAGTGGAATGCTAGGAATAATTGCATGACTAATGTATCCCATAATAATAACTGTAATAATAGCTAATAGGACTGACATTGATAGGGTTGAAGACATGTGTTTTCTTAATTCATGCGTATCAATGTTTTGTCCGTCATGAAACATTAAAGGTGCAATGATAATGAGCATAAACATCTCAGGCTCTAATGTGAAATGACTATATATAGGTAGCAATGATAAAATCATTCCAGCAAAGATTTGATAAAACGCTTGTGGAACTAGTGGGAAATGTGGATAAACCATATTAGCTACCACCGTTGCGATTATCAATAGCATAACCGTATAAAATATTTCCAAAAAACCAATCCTTTCATAAAAATAAACTACCATTTAAGTTTACTCTACATCTTTTTATTTTTCTAAAATTGTCGTTATTGTATATAAGCCTAAAACTAGCGAATTAAATTCAATAAGTATATAATTAATTCAACTTAAAATGAAATTTTACTGTTAATTTCATTAAATTTTTCTAACTGTTACAGGAGGATTTTATGTCTGAATTTAAACGCTTTTACGATACATTTAAACCTGAACATTACAATATCTATCTAGATATTGACCGTTCAAATAAAACTATTGCTGGTAAAACTAAGATTACTGGTTTAGCTGACCAAGACCATATTTCCATTCATCAAAAGGCTTTAAAAGTTTCATCTATAAAATTAATTGATGAACCGCTATCTTTTGAATTAGATGATAAAAATGATGCAATTAATATTCAACTACCTAAAGCTGGTAAAGTTGAACTCAATATTGAATATACTGCACCATTAACAGACATGATGATGGGCATTTACCCATCTTATTACGAAGTTGATGGCGTTAAAAAGCAAGTAATTGGAACGCAATTTGAAACTAACTTTGCTCGCCAAGCCTTTCCTTGTGTGGACGAACCTGAAGCGAAGGCTAAGTTTGATTTGGCAATTAAGTTTGATGAAAAACCTGGCGAAACCATTTTAAGTAACATGCCAGAAGTTAAATCTGAAAATAGTGTGCATTACTTTGATACAACCGTTAAAATGTCTACTTATTTAATCGCTTTTGCTTTTGGCGATTTACAAGGTAAAACTACTACCACTAAGAGTGGCGTTAAAGTAGGTGTGTTTGCTACTAAAGCACATAAAGCTAACGAATTAGATTTTGCTTTGGATATTGCTAAACGTTCGATTGAATTTTATGAAGATTTCTACCAAACACCATATCCACTTCCTCATTCATGGCAATTAGCCTTGCCAGACTTTTCAGCTGGAGCTATGGAAAACTGGGGATTAGTAACATATCGAGAAGCTTACTTAGTTTTAGATCCAGATAATACTTCACTAACAACTAAACAATTAGTAGCAACTGTCATTGCCCATGAATTAGCTCACCAATGGTTTGGTGATTTAGTAACTATGAAGTGGTGGGATGATTTATGGTTAAACGAAAGCTTTGCGAACATGATGGAATTTGTTGCGATTGATGCTATTGAACCAGAATGGCGCATTTGGGAAAACTTCCAAACTTCCGATGTGCAAGCAGCTTTGAAACGTGATGCAACCGATGGCGTTCAATCAGTCCATGTTCAAGTTAACCATCCAGCTGAAATTGACTCATTATTTGATGCAGCAATCGTTTATGCTAAGGGAGCTCGAATGCTTGTGATGGCTAGAGCGTTAGTCGGTGACGATGCTTTACGTAAAGGTCTTAAGAACTACTTTGCAGCTCATCAATATAATAATGCAACTGGGGCAGACTTATGGAATGCACTAGGCACCGCTGCTGGGATGGACGTTAAAGCTGTTATGAATTCATGGCTAGAACAACCTGGTTATCCAGTAGTTACTGCTAAAGTAGAAGCTGGTGAATTAAAATTAACCCAACAACAATTCTTTATTGGTGATGGTGAGGACAAAGGTAGAGAATGGCATATTCCATTAAATAGTAACTATCAAAATGTACCAGCCATCTTTAAAGATAGTGAAATATCACTTGGCAACTATGCAGAATTGAAGGCCGAAAATAATAATCAACCATTCCGTTTAAATGTGGGTAATAATTCTCACTTTATCGTTAAATATGATGATGCATTGTTATCAGATATTTTAGAACATAATGATCAATTAGATAACATGTCTAAAATGCAAATTTTGCAAGACTTGAAATTGTTGGCTGCTGGAAAACAAATCATCTATGCTCAAGTAATTCCATTCTTGAAAAAATTCGCTGGTGGCAATTCAGTAGTTGTTAATTCAATGATTTATGATTTAGCATATGATTTAGAAGACTTTACAGAACCTGAATCGGAAGAAGAAATCAACTTACGTAAATTTATTGGTAATTTAAGTGATAAACAAGCGAACCGATTAGGATTTGAACCTAAGGCTAATGATTCAAAAGATGACCAAGTTACTCGTCGTTATGCATTAGGTGGGATGTTATATGCTAAAGATAAAGACTTTGTTAACACCGCCCATGAGATTTTTGAAAGTCACAAATCATCATTGATTTCATTACCAGCTGACATTCGTTCACTAGTTTTACGTAATGAAATTAAAAATTTCAATAATGAAGAATTATTTAACAAATTCTTAGATAGCTATCGTGAAACTTCAGATGCTAGTTATAAGGGCAATTTATCTGCGGCTTTAACTGATACTAAAGACGAAACATTATTAGCTAAACTTGTTGATAAATTTAAAGATAGTGAAACCATTAAACCGCAGGATTTGCGTGGCTGGTATCGCGATATTTTAGCTAATCCTAAAGGTGAACAATTAGCTTGGGATTGGGTTCGTAATGAATGGCAGTGGTTAGAAGATACGGTTGGTGGTGATATGGAGTTTGCTACATTTATCACAGTCACAGCTAGTGTTTTCCACACGAGTAAACGATTAGCTGAATTCAAAGCGTTCTTTGAACCTAAAATTAATACTCCTGGTCTAACACGTGAAATTAAAATGGATATTAAAGCATTAAGTGGTCGTGTTGATTTAATTGAATCAGAACGCGATGCAGTTAATAGAGAGTTAGCCAAGTAAAATAAATGAGTGTTCTAGTCATTTCGACTGAACACTTTTTTTATAAAGCAGATTATTATTATTTTAATATCTAATGCAATAAAATATGTGTAAGGAGTGATTTTATTTTTGATTAACAATATGAATAATGAAGATAAAAATACAGAAAATAAATCATATAATTTTATAAATATTTTACTTCGTTCTGCAATGTCATTTGTCGGAATCGCTGTTTTATCAATGGGAGCGGTTTTTTTACAAAAGGCTGGCTTAGGTATGGATCCATTTACCGCGATGAATATTGGATTTTCTAATTCATTGCATATGCCACTAGGAACTTTTCAATTAATGATGAATGCAGTTTTATTTATCATAATTTTTATTTTTGATCGTAAGCAGATTGGAATTGGAACTATTTTAAATATGGTATTGGTTGGATATGAAATTCAATGGTTTTCTAATATATATGACATACTTATCCATATTAATCTAAATCCATTTGTAATGATTGTAGATGTTGTAGCTGGATTATTACTATTTAGTTTAGGAACATCTCTATATATGTCGCTTTCTTTAGGTTCAGCTCCATACGATGCAATTGCGCCAATTATTTCGAGTCATGTGAATTTAAAATATAAATATATTAGAAGCTTGCAAGATATTGTTTTTATGGTAATTGCTTTAATGGGACATGGAGCAGTTGGAATTATCACGATAGTAGTAGCGTTTTTTGCTGGTCCTTTAATAAACTATTGGAATACGCACATTAGTCAACAGCTTGTATATCACATTAAGCACTTTAGTACCCATCCAACTGCTAAAAATGCTGGTTCAGGGATTGTGGGATTAGGTAAAGTTAGTTTAATGGTTATTACACGTGCCTATGAACAAACCACTTATGTAAAACAGCATTTGTCTGGATACTCTGACCAAGAATTATTCGACGTACTTAAACATTCAGAAGAATCTCTAAACCGTAATGAATATTTGAGAAAAGATTTAATTTCTAGAATTAGTTCGATAAAAGGAGAAATTAAACGTCGGAATTTAAATAATTAACTAAAAAATATAGCTTTTTTAAAGCTATATTTTTTAATTATTTTTAAAGAAATCAATTCTATATAAGAATAAGGGTTGTTATTTGGTTAGCTAGTTATATAATTAACTAAAACATTTTCAAAGGAGTTTATTATGAGAAAAAGTAGATTATCTTTAAGCTTATTATTAACTGGAGTATTTGGAGTTGGATTATTTACGGCAAATACCAATGCTAAAGCCAATATGAATTTCGATCCTAGCGATAAAAGTACCATGAAATTTATGCAAAAGTTGTCTAAAACTAATGGCAAACTAGCAATGATTATGCAAGATACCAACGTTACTAGTCAAAGCAGTAATCAATTTGTTACTAGCAAAAACGTTCAAGGGGTCAGTTTGGAAAACAATCAACAAATTACGATACCTATTAATACTTCAATTAAATATTTGGGTCAATATAAAGATGGAGATTTAATTTCTACATCTGATAATAAAATATTATCTGTCAATAATTTTAAAAATAATGTATATAGTAATGATACTTATAAATTTTCAAAATCAGCTAAAGATAAATTAAAGAACCTTTCCAAAAAATGGCATAAAACTTTAAATAAAGATGAAGTCAAAGCAGTGGGCCATTACACTTCTGATGGATATCAAGATGTAAATAAATATTTGAGAAATCCAGATAATAAAACTAGTGATAAAGTTAAAAAAGAAGCTGAAAATATAACTACCGCTACATTCAAATTTAATTCACCTGATAATTTAACTCTATATCGCGGAATTTCGGAAGAAGGGTTGAAAGCATCGTTAAATAATCAACCACTTACGGTGGGCGCTAAATATTTTGATAAAGGATTTTCATCTACCAGTTTAAGTAGAAGTATTGGTGAAGGATTTGGGAATGTATTATTAAAAATCAATATGCCGTTAGGAAATCATGGTGCTTACATAGCGCCTTTCTCAAAACATAAAAATGAGCAAGAATTTTTACTTAATCCTGGAACCAAAATGATTGTTACAAATATTGAAAATAAAAAAGTAACAATGAGTGGACAATTAGTAAATATTAAAAATGAAAAAAGTAAAAAGCAGGCCTCTTTTAATAATGCCAAAAACTTGAAAATAGTAACTTTAAATTTAATGAATGAGTAAATTTAGCTTGCGTTGGACCCAACTCAAAAGTTTATTATATAAACATAATAAATATTGGAGTTGATAAGATGAAAACTTTATTCTTAAATTTTAGTAAAAATACTAATGGTTTAACTGCATCCTTAGCTCATAAGTCATTTAATTTTAATAATATTAAGACAATTAATTTAGTTAACTATAAGATAAACCCATTAGGCCAAAAATTTTATGATGATGATGAATTTAAAGAAATATGCAATGAAATATCTAAAACAGATAATATTATAATTGGAACACCTATATATTGGTCTTCAATGTCTTCATATATGAAAATATTTATAGATAGAATGACTGAAGTTATGGAAGAAAATCCATTTAACAACAAGAAATTGTTTTTAGTAGTTTGCGGTACTGCTCCCGAAGATGCTTTTCCCCATATTAAACATGTTTGGGAGAAAATATCTAAAAGGTTCAATATGCAATTAGTGAAATCAGTAAGTAATTAATGCTTGCGTTGAACTGAACTCCAAGGTTTATTATATGAAATGTTAATAATCAAGGGGGAAAAATTATAGTGCAAAAAGTAGTTGTGATAACAGGAGCATCTTCAGGTATTGGTAAAGCAACCGCCAATTTATTAATTAGTAATAAAAATAAAGTAGTTTTAGCAGCTAGAAGAAAAGATAAGCTAGACAATATTTTTTTGGAAAATAATTCTAATTCTGATGATGTTATTGTTACAAAAACTGATGTTACAAGCATAAAAAGTGTCGAAGATTTGGCATCTTTAGCTTTAGATAAATTCGGTCGTATCGATGTATGGATTAATTGTGCCGGAATAATGCCCTTATCTAATTTTATAGATGGAAAATCTACAGAATGGGATAATATGATTGATGTTAATATACGTGGTACATTGTATGGAATAAAAAGTGTACTACCAATAATGAGGAGACAGTCTTATGGTCATATTATAAATATTTCATCAAAGGCGGGACATGAATCTCATCCTAGTGGTGGTGTCTACAGTGCAACAAAGGCTGCTATATTAATGATTAGTGATGCTCTTAGACAAGAAGAAATTATTGCAAAAAGTAATGTAAGAGTTAGTGTTGTTTCTCCTGGCGCAGTCAATACAGAACTTTTGAAGAGTATACATGATAAAGATACCCATAAGTTTATCAAATCTATATATAATCAAACTGCTATTTCACCAAATCGTATTGCAAACGGTATTTTAGAAATAATTAATTTACCTGCAGACACTAATATTAATGAAATGATTGTTGGACCTGCCAATGAGTAAATGAGGAAGGTGTAAATACTTGAATATTAATGGAGTTAGTAATAAATTTGATGTTTCTAAAGATACTTTAAGATATTGGGAAAGAATAGGGCTCTTACCTCATATTTCGAGAAATGAAAGTGGTTACCGTGATTATTCAGAACTGGATATGAATTGGGTATTCTACATTAAAGTTTTAAGAAAAGCTGGTATGTCAATTGAACTATTAATTGATTTTGTTGAGTCTTACCGCAATAACAATCCTGAAGGTAGAAAAGAATTGTTGATCGAACAAAAGCAAACATTAATTGATGAAATTGAAGCCAGAAAAAAGACTTTAAATTATTTATCATTTAAAATTGACCATTTTGAAGACCATACGTTAAATTATGAAAATGAAAAATTAGCTTATGAATCTAAATTAAATAATGAAAAGGAGCAATAAACTATGAATTATCGAGATTTATCAAATCAAGTTAAAATTCCAAGCTTGGGCTTTGGAGTATTCCAGATCAGTGAAGAAGGTGCTACTAAACAAGCTGTATTAGATGCAATTAAATCAGGCTATCGTTTAATTGACACTGCAGCTAGTTATGGCAATGAAGGTGAAGTAGGAGAAGCAATTCAAGAAGCTATTTCACAAGGCATTGTAACCAGAGAAGATTTGTTTATTACTTCAAAATTATGGGTAGATGGCGTATCAGCTAAAAAAACACCACAAGCAATTAAAGACTCATTAAACCGTTTACAATTAGACTATTTGGATTTATTACTAATTCATCAACCATATAGCGATGTTTTTGGTGCTTGGAGAGCAATGGAAGATGCATATTATAATGGTTTACTTAAATCAATTGGAGTTTCAAATTTTGATATTGCACAAATTACGAATTTATCTGAATTTAGTAATATTAAACCTATGGTTAATCAAATTGAAGTAAGTCCATTTAATCAAAACATTGACGCAGTTAATTACTTAAACGAGTATGGAGTTCAAGTAGAAGCGTGGGCTCCGTTTGCTGAAGGTAAACATGACTTGTTCAAAAACAAGTTACTACAAAAAATTGGCGACAAGTATAATAAATCAATTGCGCAAGTTATTTTACGATGGTTATACCAAAGAGATATTATTCCATTGTCTAAATCAGTAAAAGCTGAAAGAATGGAACAAAATATAGATGTATTAGATTTTGAATTATCTAAAGAAGACATGAAAGAAATTGCGACGTTAGATAGAAAAGAAAGTCAATTCTTTGATCATCATAATCCTGATATGATTAAATGGATGGCTAATAATAAAGTGGAATATTAACAAAAAAGCTCTCTTGATGTGAACCCCAAAAGTTAGACAACTTTTACTAGGATATTAATTCCAAATATT
>NZ_AYYQ01000006.1 GCF_001435995.1 Apilactobacillus ozensis DSM 23829 = JCM 17196 | reverse complement strand
GAACTAAAAGTTAAACCTAACTTCTGTTGCGTTGCTTGACTCCATTGTTTAACTTTATCCACTACGGATTCATTTTTAGCTGCTGACCCTGTATTAACTGTATTAGCATGTAGTTTATTTAAATTAGTATAGTTCTGGTTGCAATTTGCGTTTTCCGGGGTTGCAATTTGCGTTTTCCTAACTGATGAATTGAACTCATATTGAGGTAAAAAGTAGATAGTTGCAGCGTTACGTTGTCGCTTGGCAATGATCCAGCCTTTATCTTCTAAACTTTTAACAGTACGAGTAATGGTATCTTTAGAAACATTGATTTGGTCGGCTAAGGACTCACGTAGGTATTTCACGAAAACCATGCCATTTTTAATCCAATTATTTTTAAGGCTTAATTCCCCATAATTATAGAGATGAGACATTATAGATACCTCAGTTGGATTTAAACCTTGTTCTTCAAATTCTATGTAGAGTTTAATAAATTGACTGTTCATAGTACATTCTCCTTTTGAATATACATAACAATCATGTTATAATATGTATTGATTTGAAAACACACAATTTGATTGTTATGTAATTATTTTAAGCAGTTATCCATGCCCGTGGATGACTGCTTTTTTATTTACATTAATTAAACCTTATAAAGCTGGCTTTGTCAAACCACTAATTTATTATGTAGCCATGTATCTATGTATCTATGTATCTATGTACCCTTGTATCTATGTATCAGAAGCTACATGTATCTTTGGCTAAACAGCTTATATAGCCTTTATATCAATATTTTAAAAATTGAATGTATCTATGTACCCTTGTATCCATGTATCAAAAGATAAATGTACCCTTGTACCTTTGTATCTTTAGAGCTATGTAGCCATGTATCTTTGTGATATAATATTGTTAAAGGGGCTGATTTAATGTACAAAAAAGAAGATTTGATAAAAAAATTAAAAAGTAGAAAAAAAGCAATAACTATAACTATAGGAAACCAAAAAGGTGGAGTTGGAAAAACTACTAATGCTACATTAATAGGGTATATGTTATCGAAATTTGGAATCAAAACTCTTGTAGCAGACCTAGATCCGCAATCAAATGCTACAAAGTCTTTGATGCTTACTAAATCAAATAATACTCCAGATGAAGTATCTACTATATCTAAAACATTAATGGCTGGAGTTCAAGAAGGTAACTTAACAGATTTGCCTGTTAATATAGTTCCTAACTTAGATTTGCTGCCTAGTTTTATAGACTTTGAAGATTTTCCAAAGTTTATATATAGAAATACGTCTAGTGATGAAGAAGTGGACCATTTTCTAGAACCAATGTTTGAACCTTTAAAAGAAAAGTACGACATAATTTTGTTAGATGTGCCACCTATGAGTTTAGAGGTTACAAATAATTCAGTCATAATGAGTGACTATGTTTTAATTTCTCTACAAACTCAAGAACGTGCTTTAACTGGTGCAGAAAACTACTTGAACACTTTATTGAAGTTAAGAAACCAATATGAATTAGATGTAGATATACTCGGAGTTCTAGAAGTTCTTCATAAAAATAAAGGCACTGTCGATCAATATATAATGAAAACTGCCAAAAAAGAATTTGGTGCAGAAAATATATTTGAAAATGTAGTGCCACAAATGGAACGTATCAAACGTTTTGATGTGAACGGAATAAAAGAAGTAGATTTCTTTGATAAAAAGGTAATAGGTGTGTATGAAAGAGTTACAAATGAATTCCTAAAAAGATTAAATTACTATGAATATGAATAGGGGAGTACACAATGGCTAAAAGTACAATGTTTAGAAAAGCTGGCAATTTTACGCCTAAAAGTTCATTTGATGAAAAAAAGATAAAAAATACAGCTAAAAAAACACCAAAAAAAGTTGAACAACACAGAAAAAATATTAAGGTTTCTGAAATACAAAAGAAATCTATCGATGCAATTAAAATGATCAATGGATTAACTTACGATTATGAAGTTATTCAGTTGTTAGCTGACAAATATATTGCTGAGGCTTCAGATTCTGAAAAACGTAAATACAATGTTTTTATGGAGTGATAATATAGATGAAATATAAAGTTGATGGCGAAATAGAAATTACGTCTGATGTGGGTAAATCAAACGATAATAAAAACTTAGATAAAAGTAATTTTTCAAGAAAAACAACGTTGTCCATAGATAGTAGAACAAAAAATAAACTTCAAACAATGGTTTTAATGGGTGATGCTCCAACACAAAAGGATGGCTTTGAAGTTGCTATGAGACTTTATTATGATAATCTGCCAGATGATAGAAAACCAATGTTTAACATGCTATACAACTCGTTAGAAAAGCGTGACGAATTAGCTGATTCAAAAAGAAAGTAGTGGATGATATTAAATATAAAATCAATGGTGAGGTTGAGTTAATAGAATCTCGAAACACTAAGAAAAAAACTAACAATTTAGGAAGACCACGCAAAAATAAACAATATAGTAGTTTGAGAATACAAAAACAAAGTGTTGGAAAAATTAATGCTTTTCAAAATGCACTTGGATATTCTAGTCAAGATGATTTTGTAGCTGATATATTAGATAAGGCTGAAAAAGACTTAACAGCCGAACAGAGAACTTTATTTAATATGTATTTAAGAGCATATGAGATAAGAAGCAAAGGCAAATAAAGTAAAAAAATACTAGAATAGGTAATGTTTTATGTATGAGTGAATAAATGTATAACGTAAATTAAATAAATGACAAATAAAATAATGTGTTATATACTATGTTTGTAAATAAAAAGCCCTGCTGTAACAGGACTTTCAAGTAAAGCCGTTTAAAAGACGGTGACTAAGTTACGAAAAACTATTGAAAGCTATCCCATAACCGGTCAAAGTTATATAATGGGACGGCTTTTTTATTTATGATTACTGATGTATGTTAGCAATGCTAAAATAAACATACCAAACATAAACATCAAACTAAGTGCTTGAAAAACACTCATTGGCTGTGAAACCTTTCTGTAGATTATTCCATATTTCCATAGAAATCACCTCTTCGGGAAAAAGACAGCCACCGTCCATTAACTTCTCTACTAGACGTTATTATACATTAAATTAGATAACTTTAAAATTAGATATGAATCGTTAAATAATACCAAACTATAACTTCATCAAAAGCCTATGCAAATAGGCTTTTTTATTATTGCTTGAAAATGATATTATATATAATGCTTATGTTTTTATAATTTATATAGAAAGAGTTGTTTGGTATGAGTTTCGTGACTAGTTTAATTACTGGAAGTGTTGTAGCAGCTATAATAACTGCCGTTTTTAATAGAATAAATAGTGAAAAATCATCTATACATAGTGAATCGGAATGGAGGGCAGACTTATACAAACTATCTCAAAAGACTGAAATAAGTCGTCAAGATTTAGAACTATTTAGGACTTGCTTAAGTGCAACTAGAGGAATGGATAATAAACTATTTGATGAAAGAACAGCAAATAGATATCTAGAAATAGATGATGTCTGCTTATTTTATTATCATTATTTGTTATCAAATAGACTTATTAATATAAGGAGAAACATGTATGTTAGAGGTGCAAATGAAAGATTTGTTTTTAGACAGCTATGTAGGATTTTATTAAAATCTGATTGGAATACTCGAGATGTTAAAAATAGTATTATGAATAAATTATCCTGTTTTGTAAAAACTAGTGAAGAAGATAAAAAAGCTGTAAGTCTTGTTTATAAAGTTTGCGACTTTACTACCTTAAATGCTAATGACATAGATTATCTTCAAAAGCAATATTTTCATTTTGTAAAAAATGGTAGTAGTATAATATCTTTTGATATTTCGAAAGCTTTTTTCATAATTTCTTTGTTAATGCTTATTTATCAAACTTTACAATGGAAATATTTAACACATATTATATATTTTTTAACTTCTAAAGGCCATTTTTTTAGTGATTTTCACTATGTCATTAGTAGTCTTTTGGCTTCACCACTTTGTTTTGCTTTTTTGATATATATACCTATTGAGATTACATTAATTATAAAAGCATGTAGTGCAAATGTAAGAACGATATCACAATATATTAAATTCAGAAGACTATCTTTATTGATAGAAAAATTTTTAAAGCTTTTTAAAAGAAAACAACATTTGATTAAATTTTTCTCATACTCTGTAAGGTACGGTGTGGTGTCCATTTTTTTGATATGTCTTTTTACCGATAATAAGTCTAATGCCGTTATATTTTTTCCGCTATTAGATATTTATTTTAATTTTATTAATTCATTTCTAAGTAAATCCTTTGGTTTTCCATCAAACAAAATATCTCATGATTTTTATAAATGTTAAAAAGCCTATATCTTAATGATATGGGCTTTTTTATCTCTTATAACAAAGTGTTAATATATATTCACATCAACATTCACATATACTACAGCTCTCCATGATCAATCATCCATTTAATATCCTCATCAGCATATGCAATCAAATATTCTATTTTTTCTATTAATTCTTCATCCATAAAAAATAACCACCTTTCAGTATTTAATTACGAAAAAGTGGTTATTTTTTATTTATTCAAAATCATATTTTATTTTTCTAGTAAAAAATGAAGAATGTGCTAATCTGTTGCCGGATGAATCATTTATTATTATTCTACTTGCTCCAGATTTTTCGTTAGGTTCATATCCATCTTCTAATTTTTTAACTTTATCAAAAACAACTTTTACATATCGTTTCAGTTCAGAACCGCTTAATGAAGAAATTTGATCGTTTACAAAGATGGTCGTATTATAGTTTTTATCCTTATCCATATATGCTTTTGTTATCACATGATTAGTGTTTTTTGGAACATCTTCCAGCATATACTTATATCCTAAATAGTTAGCGTTTTCTAAATCTTTTTGGTCCTTTTCACTTTCTTTTTCTTTCTTTGATTCAGAAGAGCTACTAGAATTAGCATCTTCTGAAATAGATTTAGTTATTGCTGCTTCTCTATCTAATCCTTGTTGTGAATAACTTTTAAAGCAGAATCCCATTACTGTAAATAAAGCTCCTATCACAATACTCATGATAGAATACTTTAAAAACACGTTTGTTGCTTTTCCTTTGCTTACCATGTAAATATAGATTATGGAAACCATTACGGCTAGTATTCCTATTCCTGCAATTAAATCGTGCATTGCGGGAGTTATTGCTAGTCCTATAGCACTAATTAAACTTCCGATGAATAGTTTGAAAAATAAACTCTTTTTTTCTCTGTTGCTTTTATACCAAATAATTCCAAAAGTTACAGTGGATATTAATAGTAATGATAGTATTATGTAAAATAATATTAAGTTTACCATTGATATTCATTCCTCCAAATATTTAAATATGAACCTTGTAATCTTAACATTTTTTTAATAATTACAAAAATTAAATATTTCTAATGATATGAATTAGTATGTTGCAAAAAAAGAGAACTCAATAGTTCTCTTTTTATTTATGTTGACTTAGTTTAAATCTAGCAAATTCTAATACAGATTGTCGTTCTTCAACAGTTAAGCGATCTATTATGTTCAAAAGCGATTTCTTTGTATCATCTTTATTTTTATTATCCGCTATCATTTTGGCTATTTGTTCACTACTACCACTAAGCCTGTCATAAAAGTGTTGAGGCGTTATCCCAAAAGCATTTGCATATGTTCTCAAATCACTTTCTCCGAGCTCTCTTTTCTGCCCCTCGTGCTGAGAAATCGTGTTTTGTTTATAACCAGTAATCTCACTTAACTGATTTTGCGTCATATGTTTTTCTTTTCTTATATTTTTGATAATAGGGCCTAACATATTTTTGGGAACAATAGTAATCACCTCCCAACAAAATTAATATTAACATAAATATCTCATAAGTAAATAAATATCTCATAAAAGAATAAAATCATTGACAATAATATCACAGTTTGTGATAATTACGTTGAGATATACATATTGTTATATGTATAAAGTTTATATATTGCGAAAGGATTTGAGATATTTTGAATTTAAAAGTAAAAAAACAAGATTTAAGAAATGAATGGCTAAAGCCTAAATATAACCTGAGAAAAGTTAGGTTAAGTAATGAATTATCAACAGAATACCTAGGTAATTGTATAGGTTCTAGTAGAAGACAGTATGAACTTAAAGAAAGAGGAATATATCCTTTTCATGATTATGAAATAGCTATAATTTCATATGTTTTGAAAGATACCCCTCAACGTTTATTTTTTGATTAGTTATGTAATATCTCATAGAGAGATATTACATAAAGAGGTGAATAATAATGTCAAAGTATAGTTTTAATGAAAATAAATTAATTGGATTAAATAATGAACACTTTAGTAAAAAAGAAGATTTTGTGATGAACTTATCTAAAAATCTTTGTAAAGCTTATGGAGTTGACTTTAATGCTTTTCCAATACAAAAAAATTGGATAAGTGATAATGAAATATGTCATAAAGAATTGCTGCATAGAATATTGACTGAAGTTATAAAAACAGCATATAAAACACATGATGATTTTAAACTTAATAAAGCAAGAGGGTGAAACGGTATGGCCACAAATAATCAAATTACAACTCCAAATAAATTTATCCAAATGCCGATAGAAAATTTAACAGGTAAAGGTCTTAACTCTACAGATAAAATTATCTACTCACAAATTTATACCATGTTAAATATTGTCGATGTTTGTTTTATGAGTAACGCAAAATTAGCCGAAGGAGTAGAAGTAACTACTAGGTCTGTTTCTAGATCCATTAGTAAGCTAAGAGATGTTGGTCTTATAAATGTTGAAATAATTTATAAAAAAGATTCAAAAGAAATAGAAAAAAGATATATTACCCTATCGACAAAAATGTCTAGGGGGTGTGGACGAACATATCCATACCCCACGACAAAATTGTCTACACCTTACGACAAAAATGTCCAAGATAAAAGATTATCTAATAGATTATTTAATAAAGAAGAAGAGGAAGAAAGCGCACTGAAATTTTACAAATCAGTATGGCCAGAACTGAACAAAGTTTTAAAACGAAAACTGATAAATTTAATAAAAGAATATGGCCAAGATTTGTTTAATCATGCAGTGAATGTAGCTGCATCTAACGGAGTAACTGTACAAACCAGCTTTTCGTATTTATCAAAAATATTAAAAGATTGGCAAAAACATAACGTTACAGACGTTAAGAGTGCTGATGCTTATATGAACAGTAGGAACAAAAGCACCATTACTAATAGAAAAGTTAATAAAAAGAAATCTGTTAAAGAGAGCTTACCTAATTGGGCCAGGGATGATTACAAACCACCTAAAGAACATATTGATGCAAGTAAAAAAGCTGAATTACAACAGCAGCTTAAAGATATGTAATGACAATTTTTTGTTAGGAGGGATGATTTGTGAACTTACAAAATATAAAGCATTTAATAGCATCAGAATTTGGATATAAGCAATTCTATGATGAGTTTAATACTTATAGACTAATCAGACCTAAAAACTCTGTTAAAGAGCTAGATAAGTTCTTAAACCCTTATGTAGACAGAGTGGTTTTAAATCATCAAGAGGCTTTTAAGTTGTTTAAGATTTTATATAAATCAAGCCTAAAAGATAATCCAGATTTAAGAGAATTGATTTCTAGGTTATATATAGCTAGTGCTAATCAGAGATTGTTAAAAATTGATAATTTTAAGGAGGATTTAGTTAGTGCCTATTAAAAAAGATTTTGTAGTTTACTTTTATGATGAACAGAGAACTAAAAACTATGTGCATTGTAAAAAGCATAGAATGTTTACCAATGCCAACCCTAAAAACGCCTTTGAAATGAACCATAGCCAAGCAATAAAACTACTGACTAAACATGGCCAGCAATTTGGCGGTGGCTTTGCTACTCATACAGATGCTTATGTTGAGTATGTGGTAGAGAATCAAATACCAGCGGAGGACGTTTAATCAATCATGAGTAAAAACAATAAATTAATAATTATGAGTAACGAGAGCGTTAAGCAAGCCATTTTAAATGCTAATGATAGATTATCTAAATATAGTAATACAGCTGGAGAACAAGTTAAGTTTTTCAAAAGTACAGTATCAAATACAATTTATCTTGCTGATATTGAGTGGGCTAAAACAAAAGATTATAGACATGTTTTTATTGGGATTCAGTCTGATGGGATGACTTTTTTTAGTAAACATCCCGTTATTGACTACAGAATATTGAAAATCGTTTATGAATTGGCAGAAAGCATCAAAGATTATTGATTGAAAATCGATTGAAAAATAATATAAACGTTAATTTAAAGGCCATTATTTGATTGAAAATCGATTGAACTAAGTATAGGAGCTATAGCAATGAAATACTTTGGCGAAATAAAGGCGTTTAACCATCAAGAAAATACTATAGTTTTAAAACTAGATGATATTGATGTACACGAATCCAATTTATTTAAAAATAATATTGGCAATTATTTAGAGCTGGATTTTGACGATAAAAGAATTATTAGTTATAAGCAGCAGCGGAAAATATACGCACTATTGAACTCAATAACTAAAACCATGCAAATGGACTTAGAAACAATTAAGCAAGAACTAAAGCGTAATTTTTGTAAACAACACCACCAAGAAATGTTTTCGTTAAGTAACTGCACTGTAACCATTGCTAATAACTTTATAGATTACTTAGTTAATATTTGCTTAGAGTGGGATGTTGAGTTTGCTAGTAAGGCTTTAGATATTGCTAAAGATAGTTACGGTTGGGAGATAAACTGCTTAAACAATAAAAAATGTTGTATATGTGGCCATAAAATGCAAGTAGCACACGTTCACGCTATTGGGATGGGCGCTAATCGACAGAAAATGGTACATATTGGCTATACAGTATTACCACTTTGCTATGAGCATCATAATATGCAGCACACTATAGGTATTAAGACCTTTTTAGATAAATACGTCTTAACAGGCGTAAGAGTTGATAAAGAACTATCTAAAAGATTGCATTTAGGTAGATTAAATCAAAAATACGATGTGCATATGGGAGAACCAATAAAATACACAAATGGGGGATGAGTTGTGAAGAACAATCCAATACTACAAGCTGTTTATCAGTTGGAGTATCAAGAGGGCAGCCTTAAAAATGTGAGTAGTGATGATCCTAGAGTTAAAAGAATAGCCGAAATGGTTAAAAATGCAGAAGTTAATGAAAATACTGCAAAGGTTGCTGAATTGTTAGATTTAGGTTATCGAGTTAAAGACATAGCTAAGTACATGAATTTAAACCCCACTAGCGTTAGCCGAATAATCCGAGTTAATAAGCTAGTGGTTAGATATATCGTGATTGAAGATACTTGTACTAGACATAAAAAAATATTCAAAGGATTTAAAGATTTATCTGAGGCCCTTGAAAACTTAGGGGTTGAATTTACTCATAGGCAACTAAGCAATGCGCTATCCAGTAGCAAACTAATACAAGGGCGCTATAAGATGTACAGAGTAAAGAAGATAAATAGAATCAAGGTAGGGGGCTAAAAATGAACAAAGATACTGTAAATTTCATGGAACACATACTTAGAGATTATCCAAATATACCAAGATATATAGCTAGGAAACGTCAAGAGATTGCACACCCTTACATAGCTGGTAGGGATGATAATGTGGGAGGTGGAACTGCTAGTGGTAGTAAAGAGGCTAAAGCGGAACTATTATTACTCAAAATTGAAGATAGCAAGTTCATCTCACAATTCTTATTTCAAAAAGCAGCAATAGAAGATGCACTAGCTAGATGTGAGCCAGCGTTTGCCGAAGTAGTAAAAGAGTATTACTTTGACCACTACAACCATAAATCGTTTAGGCGAATTGGTTTAAATCATGGCTATGCCAACAACAATTTATATAAGCAACGCAAAAAGCTATTAAAAGACATTATGAAGTATATGGGGATGCACCATATAATCGAGCGGGATGAATACGAGAAAGAAATGCGACTTAAAAAGCATCAACATAATTGAGTAAAAATTGGGTAAAAATTGGGGGTAGTTATGTGTTATATTATGTATGGTGTTAGTTAGCGATTAGTTATTTGCTAATTGAAAACTTTTGCTAATGTGAATTAACAAATCCTACTGTAACTTTGCTTATTGTAAATATTTTGAATCGACATTCTTAAAAAGGACTGGTGTTTACCAGCCCTTTTTTTGTTACATAAAAATGTATCAGCTTACTTTAACTTATAAAAATAAAATAATAAAAAAATACAATGATACCAGGAGGTGTTTTTAATTAATCTATATAAACGAAAATCTAACGTTGTTAATGCTTTTAAGTGGGACGGTTTCCGCAATACTTTGATTAAAAACGTTGGTTCTATGGAATTAAAAGCCTTTAGCACTAATGAAAATAGAAACTTAACCGTACATAGTCCGTTTGGCAGTCATACGTGTGCCATAGGCGACTATGTCATTAAACATGGAATGCTAGATTATACATGTTGTAAATCTGATGAATTTAAAAACAATTACGTTTTAATCGACAGAGATTTTAACTAAATCTATTGAAAACTTAACAAAACTTAACATATAGCGGAATGAGGGATAAAAATGAGTGAAGATAATGTCTATATTAGGTATGGTCAAGGCGTTTTAACGGTTGATTGCGTTTTTAAAGATGAGATTATTTTTGATAATTCTTTATTTCAAAGTATTATGCAATCAGTGTTCAAGGCGCTTAACATCCCTAAACTTGCTAATGCTTTGAAAAAGCAGCTATTAAATACAGCTAGTGTTAATAGTTATACTAAAACCAGTGCTGAAATTGATGTAGCTGATCCAGACAATAAAATATTAGCAACTATTTTAAAATTTAGGGGTTGATGAGATGAAACAACTTTTTGATGAGTTGTGGAATATGCCATTGAATGATTTGAGTATGATTATGATTTTGTCATCTGCCGTTATCATTTTGATTTTTGTAGCTATTTACTATTTTTGTTTAAGGAAGTAATCACACATAGGATTATTACATTATCCTATGTGTAGAATGTTGATTTAATAGCGAATGTATTATATACTATTTTCAAGACATACTATAATTAAGTAAAACACAAAAATACTATGTGTTAGGAGATAGCTATATGAGAAACGTTGTTTATCCAATAAAAGATTCAATCGTACTAAAGCAAGTACAAGACACATTACTACATAATTTTAAGTTTGGTCGTAGGAATTTCACTATTTTTCAAGTAGGAAAAGCCACGCTTTTACGTGTTAGTGATGTTTTAAAACTTAAATACAGTGATGTTTTTGATGATAAAGGCAATATTAAGCATGATGCCTATACTCGTGATAAAAAGACTGGTAAGACTAACATTTTATATTTAAAGCCAGTTAGAAATGAACTGTTAGAGTATAGAGATTGGCTATTAAAGAATGATATACATTCAAAATGGCTATTTCCAAGTTCCAGAAATGACAAACACATTACTGAACTCAATTTAAGTGATGAAGTGAAAGAGCATATTAAGTCTGTAACTTTGGTTAATCCATCGTTTGATGAAAGCCCTAAAGATAACGTTATAATTAGTTTTCTTGATAGTACGCCTTTAAACATTAAGGATATTCTAAAAATCACTAAGGCTAGCGTACTTGATGATAATAGCCATATAAAAGACTATCTACATGTTAAAAGCTCGAATACTAACAAATATGAAGATATTAGTATCATAGAGCTAAAAGACAAAATCAAAGCGTATGTTGATTGGATGGATGGTAGGGGTGTTAAAAGCAAATGGCTATTCCCAGATGAGCAAGATAAGCATATTGATGAAGATAATTTTTATCTAGTTATGCAGCGTGTTGGGGATTTAATAGGTATAAACTACTTAGGTACGCACACTATGCGTAAAACAGGCGCTTATCGTGTATATGTACAATCACATTATAATATTAGTTTAGTTATGAGCTTGCTAAATCATTCATCCCAGGCAATGACCTTGAAATATTTGGGATTAGATAGAGAAAGCACTGAAAAAATGCTTGATGATATTAATTTTGGTTAGGAGCAATTTGTTATGAATAATTTCTTAGGTGCTGTAATTAGTGGTACTGTCATTGCATCATTTATCACTAATATCATTAACGTTTATTTAAACAGAGCGAAAATTAATTCGGATGTTAAGTCTAAGTCCAGAATTGATTGGCTGAATAATTTAAGAGAAGATACTGCTAGATATATAGAGTCCCTTTTAAAGTTCGAAAGCAGCAAAGGTACTTATCCTTATAAATCTGAAGAGTATTACGATTATATTTATAATCTTACTAAATTAATGATGTATTTTAATAACATTGAAAAGACTGGTAAAAAGCATAAAGGTAAAGCCGACACTGAATATTTGCAAGAGTTAAAAGAATATCGTTTTTTAGCGTCTAAGGTTACTAATAATATTATGTCTAGGGATATTGTTGAAAAGTCAGATATTAGTTTACAAGAATTAGGATTTGATAATATAAACGATTTTTTTAATGGGTATATTGAAAAAATGTGCAAACTACTAAGATATCCATATGATAATGAACATAAAAATATTTATATACTAGAAATGCTAGCTACTGATCATGACATGATTTCAAGCGATTACTTTGATTATGATATATTGAGCATTGTTAGCAGAACGAGAGAAGTTTTATCAATATATTCTAAAATAGAGTGGGATAAAGCTAAAAAAGGTAAATAAAAAAGAGCGCTTATATTGCGTTCTTTTTTTGTACAAAATACATATAAAAGGAGGTGTTAGTCATTGTTTCTAAAGCTACACAATTAAGATATGAGAAGTTTGTTGATGCTTATATCAAAACTCATAACGGAACTAAAGCAGCCGTTTTAGCTGGTTATTCTACAAAAACAGCAAGGGTACAAGCCTCTCAACTATTGCAGAGAAAAGATATACAGACGGCTATACAAGAGCATTCTAAAAGGATTAGGGATGCAGATATAGCAAGCGAAACCGAAGTAATGCAGTATTACACTAGAGTTATGAACAATGAGGAATATGACGAAGTAGCAACCGCTGGCGGTACATTTTTAACCATGCCATCCCTAAAAGATAGAAATAAGGCAGCGGAGATGTTAGGTAAGTTTCATGGCGCATTTACTGATAAGCAGGAAATCAATGCTAACATCTCACAAGGCGTTGAGATTATTGATAACATCCCACCAGTAAAGGAGGATGACCATGCCAACCCTTGATACTATGATAGCCCCCTCATTTTATGGACTACATAACATGATAAAGGCTAAAAAATACTCTAATTTTTGGTTAAAAGGAGGACGTGGTAGTACCAAGTCCTCTTTTGTTTCGATTGAAATTATTTTAGGAATTATGAAAGATGAGCAAGCTAACGCCCTGGTGCTTAGAAAAGTAGCTAGTACCTTGCGTGATTCTGTTTTCGACCAATATATTTGGGCGATTGACAAGCTAGGTGTTAGTAATTGGTGGCACGCCTCTTATAGCCCACTAGAGCTAACTTATATTAAGACCGGCCAGAAAATTAGATTTAAAGGTGCAGATAATCCTAGAAAGATTAAATCACAAAAATTTAGAACCGGTTATATTAAGTTCAAGCACTTTGAAGAATGCGATGAGTTTAAAGGCGAAGATGAGATAAGGTCGATTAATCAATCACTTAACCGTGGTGGCTCTGATATATGTACTTTTTACTCATACAACCCCCCAGCATCCCCTACTAATTGGGTTAATAAAGCTAGTGAAAGAGCTAAATTAAGGGATGATACAGTGGTTAGCCTATCAACTTATTTAACAGTTCCTAAAGCATGGCTAGGGCGTGAGTTCCTAATGGATGCTGAACAGCTTAAAAAGGACAATTTAACGTCATATAAGCATGAATATCTAGGGGAAGTAACTGGAACAGGTGCAGAAGTATTTAATAACGTTACGCTTAGAAAGATTAGCGATGAAGAGTTAAAACGCTTTGATAATATCAAACGTGGTCTTGATTTTGGTTTTGCTCGTGATCCACTCGCTTATGTAACTATGCACTATGATAAAACTAGACGTGTTTTATATTATTTTGATGAACTGGTTAAAGTCGGTTTATCTAATGCTGAGGCAGTTAGCAAAATACAAGCTAAAAACAAGGATAACGACTATATAACTTGTGATAGTGCCGAGCCTAGAACTATAGCAGAATTTAGGAGCTTAGGCTTAAAGTTGCTTAAAGCTAAAAAAGGTAAAGATAGCCGTAATCAAGGTTATAAGTGGTTGCAAGGTTTAAGGGCAATTATTATTGATCCAGTAAGGTGTCCGACTACTGCTCGTGAATATACTGGTTATCATTATGAGAAAGATAATCAAGGCAATTTTAAAGCAATTTATCCAGATGGCGATGACCATACACTAGATGCCTCACGCTATGGACTAGAGAAAAATATGAAGAAAGGTGGCTATGTACCGTGGACGTAGAAACGATGAAACAGATACTAGATGATACTGATACAGCTAGACAGCGTGTGGTTGACCAAAATATTACATCCCTAAGGTATTATCTTAATGAGAATGATATTACACTTAGAAATAACGGAATCTCTAAAATTAACAAAAAAGGTAAAAACGAGGCTCTAAGGTCTGCTGATAATCGTATTTCTAATAACTTTCATGAACTAATTGTCGACCAAGAGGCCAGTTATTTAACGTCTAACCGCCCCCAGATTGATGTTGACGATAACGACAATATTAATAAACAAGTTGATGAAGTGCTAGGGGATGATTTAACCTTAACTTTAAATAAATTAGTTGTTGATGCTAGTAATGCCGGTGCTGGTTGGGTTCATTATTGGGTTGGTAAAAATAAAAAGTTCAACTATGCTATAGTCCCACCAGAGCAGGTAACACCAATCTATGATGAAAGCCTTGTAAATGGAATGATTGCTGTTAGGCGTACTTATAGTCAACGTGATGATGACGGTACTTTGTATGATATACACGAGTATTGGGATGATAAAACTTGTACATTTTTCAAATGCAAAAGCAGTAATGCTACTTATCAGAGTTTAGCGATTTATAATAAAATAAAATACATTGACAATACTACTGAAGAAACCACTGATAATAGCAACGTATATGAGCATAACTTAGGGCGCATCCCTTTTATAAAGTTTGCTAAGAACTTGCATGAACAGCCCGAAATCAGTAAATATAAGGGGCTAATTGATGCTTACGACAGTATATATAATGGCTATTTAAACGACCTTGACGACATCCAAGAGGTCGTTTTTGTTTTGAAAAACTTTGGTGGCCAAGATTTAGCAAGTTTCAAAAAGGACTTAAAAGAAACAAAGGCCTTGAAATTTGAAGATGATGGCGGAGTTGATACTCTAAGCATTGAAATTCCTAGAGAGGCTAGGGATGATATGCTAGATATAACCAGGTCGTCAATTTTCCTAATGGCTAAATCGGTTGATCCATCTAAAGTCGTTTTAAGTAATGCCACTGCTACCGCTATTAAGCAATTACAGAGCCAACTAGAAGAGAAAGCCAATCTTACTCAACAATACTTTCAAAAGGGCTTAAATGAGCTTATAAGAGCTATACTGAAGTTTTTGAACATCCCTAACTATGACGATGCAAAAATATCTCAAACATGGACTAGGGCAACCGTGCAAAACACGCTAGAACAAGCACAAGCGCTTAATCAAGTAGCTCAATTCTCATCAGATGAAACCATAGCTAAAGCTAATCCGTTTGTATCTGATTGGAAAGAAGAATTAGCAGCACGTAAAAAGCAATTAGTTGATGATGGCTATAGCAATGACAATGCTCTTAAATTAGGCAATGACGATGAATAAACAAAATAATCAACAGTATTGGAAAAGGCGTTTTATACAAAGTAAAATTATTGGGCTACAATCGTGCCAAGATTATGAATTTGCTTTAAGTAGACGGCTTAACAAGTTGCTATATATCTATGACCGTGAGTTAAGTAAATGGTATAAAAGATATACTACTGATTTGGGGATTCCTAAAGAGCAAGTTGCTAAAATGCTAGATGGAATTGAGTTTAAGCATTGGGACTTAACGCTAGATGAGTTTAGAAAAAAGGCGATTAGCGGTGGCTATGAGAAATTATTGAATCAACAATATTTTAATAGTCGTGTGGCCAGTTTAAAGCAACTAGAAAGCCAATTAAGGCTGAAAGCTACCGAGTTTTCTAAATCTGAAAAGGATAAAATGGAAACCGAGTTAGTTAATCAGTATAACAATACTTATTTACGTGAAACTTACGACCTACAGCAATATCAAGGTTTAGGCTTTACGGCTAATTTCAACAAGTTAAGCAATAGCGAGCTAAAATACATCATAGCTAAACCGTGGGCCAGGGATGGCAAAGATTTTTCTAGTAGATTGTGGGGTACTTATGTAAATGAGTTACCATCTCAATTAATGGATAGTCTGCTAAGAAACACGTTGATAGGTAGTAACTATCATAAGGTGGAACAAGACTTTAGACAGCGCTTTACAGGTATGCAGAGCAAAAATATTCATAGGTTGGTTATATCTGAAATAGGACATATTCAAGAGTTAGCTAGTGCTGATGTGTACGCAGCACAAGACGTAGAGAAGTATGAATATGTGGCCACATTGGAAAGTAGAACATGCCAAGCATGTAGATACTTAGATGGTAAGGTATTTTCATTAGTTGCTAAGATTGATGGTACTAATTATCCAATTTTACATCCTTATTGCCGCTGCACTACTATTCCTAGCATTAAAGACATCCCTACAGCTCAAAAACGTTGGGCTAAGGATGACAACGAAAAGGGCCAAGTCATTAAAGATATGCCATATAGTGAATGGCTTGAACGTTATACTAAGAATGGTAATGGTGGGGATGCACAACAACCTACAAAACAGCCACAGAAAAAACCAAGCAAAGCGCCAAAGAATAAACCTAATACTGTTAATAACGGCTCTAAAGTTACCGAGCCTTATACTCAAGATAATTTAAACAGTATGATTAATCATTTAAGCAGTAAATACGGTATTAGTACCGAGCATCAAGATTTTGCTACTTATGAGGGCGTTAATGATGTAAATAAAGAATATTTATATCATTCTTTGAAATTCATGGATAAATTTAGTGATGAGCATAACTGGAATGAGAAGAGAACTATCAATTTTAGAAGTTTGACTACAACTCCTCGATTACCTGAGAAGAGAACGCTTGCTTATGTTTCCAGTGATTTAACTACTAACAAATTAGATATGGTGCTTAATGGTGCATTTTTGAATAAACCATTTAAAGAGATTATGAAAGAACAGAAAAGTATGCAAAATGAGGGATGGAACGCTAAAACTGATGATGGTATTACTCACACCTTTAATCACGAGTTTGGCCACGTTATAGCAAGCGATTTAATACAGCGACACTATAAAGCTAAACATGATGGCGCAATTCCTAAAGATATGACGGCTACTAAGAGGGCAAGAACCAGCTTTTATAAAGACTTTTATCAGAGTGTGCTTAAAGACCAGGGAAAAACAGACATCCCTAGAGCAAGTTGGAAGTTACAAGCTGAAATACAAAATATTGATGGCGTTATTAGTGAATATTCACGTACTAACGCTAGTGAATTATTTGCAGAGGGTTTTGTTAATGCTTATTGTGGTGGTTCGAGAACTAATGTAGGTAAATCATTTAGAAAAATAATTGATAAGTTACTAAAAGAGTAGCGAGTATTAATGAGTAAAAAAGAAATGAGTTGATTTAATATGAACAGACCTAAGGGGTTTGAATATTGGCACGTTGCAGATAATTCTAACGCTGGGGATGACGATGAAGTGATTGGATATTACATTGATTCAAACGCTCCAGATTGGGCTAAACAAGAGTTTGAAGAATATAAACAAGATTTGTTAGATGAAAGGATTACTTACTAAATTAAGTAGTCCTTTTTATTTACGACCTTAGCAAGTCGTTAAACTGCTATTTTTTTATACTTATCGGGTTCGCATCCCGTAAAACTAGCGAGAAAGGTTTTGAGATTATGAGAAGAGAAGATTTAAAGGATTTAGGGCTTGAAAGCTCAATTATTGATAGCGTTATGAAGTTACATGGCCAAAGCATTAATAAGTTTAAAGAAAGTTATGCCGACTATGACGAGCTTAAAGCACAAAACGAAGAATTAACCGCTCAAGTTGATAAGCATAACAAGGACTTAAAGAACTTACGAGGCCAGTTGAAAGATAACGATGACTTAAAGGGCAAAATTCAAGATTTAGAACAGCAAAATAAGACTATTCAAGCTGATTCTAAAGCTAAAATTGCTCAAATTAAATTGGACCACGCTATTGATAATGGATTATCTAACGCTAAAGCTAGGGATGCTAAACCGGTTAAAGCATTGTTTGATATGGATAAAATCAAATTCAATGATAAAGGCGAACTAGACGGCTTAGATGACCAACTAAAAGCCGTTAAAGAATCTCATCCCTATTTATTTGATGAAGGTTCTACCGGCGATTATAAGCCAGGTGGCCACGATGATAATAACGATACTGGCTCTACCAAGAGCATGATTGATATTTTTAAAGGGAAAACTACTACAGAATAAAGAAAGAGGTAATATAAATGGCAGTAAATTATGCAGAAAAATACCAAAGTGCCTTAGTTCAATCTTTTGCTGATGAACAATTAAGGACAGCGGCACTATGGCAATCTCCAAGCAATAACTTAGTGAACTTTATGGAAGCTAAAATGATTAAAGTCCCTAACTTAAAAATTTTAGCAGGTCGTACTAATCGTAATCGTAAAACAATTACTGAACATAGTGGCGAGAACTATGAAAATGCTTGGATTCCATACAGCTTAGATTTTGACAGACAATGGTCTACTTTAGTTGATCCAATGGATGTTGATGAATCTGATATGGTTGTTTCCATTGCCAACATCACTAAAACTTTTAACATCTATGAAAAACTACCAGAGATGGATAGATATATGTTTTCCAAATTGTACAAAGAAAAGTTAAAAGCAGATGATGGCGGTATTCATAATGATAGTTTAGATGAGAAGAGCATTTTGGATGCTTTCGACACTATGATGATGAACATGGATGAAAAGCGTGTACCATCTGATAATCGTCTATTGTATGTAACACCACAAATTAACAAGATGTTAAAACAAGCCGAGGCTCGTAACCGTGCGCTATCTATCTCAGGTAATGGCAAAGTTGACCGTGCTATCTACTCATTAGATGATGTAACAATCAAAGTTGTGCCATCCGACCTAATGCAATCTGATTATGATTTCACTGTAGGTGCAAAGCTAAAAGATGATGCTAAACAAATTAACATGATGCTAATTCAAAATGGTGTACAAATTGCTCCGCAAAAATATAGTTTCGTGGGTATGGATAATCCAACTGCCTCTAACGATGGTAACTTTAATTATTATGAACGCTCATACTCTGATGTATTCTTGCTCAAAGGTCGTGAGACTGGTCTTGAAATGTATGTATCTGACAAGCCTAAGAATGTTACACCAGCTAGTGATGGTGGCAAAGCAACTAAATAATTGAGGTGTAAATCATGGATAAGCAATTTATTGTAGACAAAGTTAAATTACTCATCCCTAACAGCACTAAAAATGATTCCTATGATGATATTTTAGATTATGTAATAGATAAAGTTATACAGGATATAGCGAACTATACACACATTCCTACAGCAGAATTGCCAGAAGAACTAAATCATACAGCGGTAGGGATGTGTATTGCGTTGATTAAGTCTGATGAGCTTTTAATTCCAACGTCTGAGCAAAGTAATAACGGTGTGGCCAGTATTACCGAGGGGAACGAAAGTATTTCGTTTAAATCACTTGCTGATGAGTATCTAAAAATCCAGAGTGCCAATGCAGTTACTAAGGACTATAAAAAGACTTTAAATCAGTTTAGGGTGGTAGATTTTGGACTATAAACGCTTTACTAAAGCCACTAAAATGCTATGGCGTGATAAGGTAACAATCACTCAATATACAAGCGTAAAAGATGGCTTAGTTAATAAAAACAAACGTGTAGTAATTGCCGAAGATAAGCCATGCAAAATCATTAAGCCGAGTTTAAGTCCGGATAAGATGAACAATGGTGTAAATGAAGATAGTTATAACGCTGTATTACTCCTAGATAACGATATAGAAGTGCCTAGTGGTTCTACTATGATAGTTACTGATGTAAACGGTAATACTAGACGTTATAAGCAAGCTACTACTGGATATACTAACTATGTAAGCCATCAAGAGTTAGCTGTTATGTATGACGAAAAGGCGTGATTAGATGAATTTAGGGGATGTAGAAAGCGCAGTCTTTGAAGATTACGCTAAATATGTAAATGACCGAGTTAAAGCTAAGATTGCATCTAAAAACATTACTAGAGAAGTTAATACCATGAGCCAGGCAATGTTAGGGGATGTTATCAAGGTTACTAACGTTGATACAGGTACATTAAGGCGTGGTTGGCGTAGTAGCGGTGTTAAATACGCTGCCTCTACTTTTAGCTTTTCACTAGAAAATAACGTTGAGTACGGTTTTTATGTCGAGAATGGCCATCGAAATAAAGGCGGTGGCTGGGTTGAGGGTAGTTTCTTTTTAAAAAACACTGTCCTCAAGTATAAAAAAGACCTTAACAGCGTTTGGAAACAAAGATTTACTGAGGCTTTAAGGGAGGCTATAGAGTGATAGTTGATATTACAGGAGAAATTATCAATAAACTGTATAAAATAGCTCCTAACAGTAATTTTTATAGAGATAACGTTAAAGGTGGCTTTAAACAGCCAGCTTTTTTAGTTAATTTAGTAAGTATGTCTTTACAAAAGCAGTTTTTTAAAAATCAAGATAGAACTTACTACTATCAAGTTATTTACATGCCAGAAGATGAGGACAACCCCTCAACAGAGCTACTTGCTATGAATGACTTGATAATGGATAATTTTGACGTTTTAGACGGTTTTGCATTGATTAAAGACTTAAATATACAGACTAAAGATAATTTGCTGTATATCGACTTTGACGTGCCGGTAAGAGCTGACTATGTAGATAAAAATGCCAAGCAAGGCAGCTTAAAATATCAAGGGGGTTTAAAAGAAGATGGACAATGATTTAAAAACACCAATCATCCCTAGTAATAATACAAGTAGCGAAGATAAAGCGATGTATTCTAAAAAAGCACTTGTTGGGGATGCTAGTTATAGCAAGGCAGAAAAAGCTATCTTATCAATCGTTTTAAACGATGAAGATAAGTACACGCTAGATGCTGTAAGAAACAAAATCAATGAATTTAAGGAGGGAATCTAATGGCCGGAGGAAATTGGGTAACACAAAATAAAATCAGACCAGGGGCTTACATCAATACCATTGGTGTAGATAGTCCCTCTGCTGATAGTTACCGTGGAATCGTGTTATTAGTCGATGGTGTTAAACACGATTGGGGTAACAACGGAATCATTGAACTAGATCGTGGTAGCAATTTTAAAAAAGAACTAGGTAGCGATTTAGAAGATGATTCAAATAAAGCATTAAGAGAAACCGTTAAATCGGCTCAAAAAGTGCTTTATTTGAACTTTAACGATGGAGAAAAAGCTAGTTTAGTGGATAATAGCCTACCGTGGAAATTCACTGCTAAACATGCTGGAGCGAAAGGTAATAACCTTAAAGTAGACGTTATTAAGGGGATTAACGATAGTTCCGTAACAGTTAAATACATTTTCAACACATCTGTAGTTAATACTCAAAAAATCGAAATGGCAGAAGAAATTATGTCAGATGATTATTTTGATGTTGAAGTTGCTGATGATGCTGATAACAAGTTTAGTAAATTGGCTGGCGAAAACTCATATAGCTTAACTGGTGGCTCATCTAAAAACTTAGATGACAGCGTACCAGATATTATTACCGAGGCCCTAGAAACTAACATTTTTAATGTTGTAACTACTGCTGGCTATCCAGTTAATAGCAATATTCATGAGTTAGTAGCTCAATTAGTGCAAGATTTAAGAGAAAAAGAGGGCTATCATGTAACTGCTGTAATTCCTACATTGCCATCTAGTGATTATAACTATGAGGGAACTAGCGCTGTTATGAACGGTGTTGTTTTACAAGACGGAACTCAAATTGAGCGTACTTTCGCAGCAGGTTTCTTTGCCGGAGCTAGTGCATCAGTTCCATTTAACCAATCATTAACATACTATGAATATCCAGAGGCTATTGATACCATCCCTAGACTTTCTAACGATTTAATCGAGCAAGCTATCAAAGGTGGTAAAGTGGTCTTCACTAACCGCAGGGATGGCTCTGTAGTCATTGAAGATGACATCAACACCTTAGTTAGATTTACTAAAACCAAACCTAAATTCTTTGCTAAAAACCGCTTAATCAGAATTTTAGACTTAATTGCTAATGATACTAAAGATACTTTTGAAAAAGTATATATTGGCAAAATCAGTAATAACGCTACTGGTCGTGATTTATTTAAGTCAGATAGAATTACTTACCTAAATGGCTTACAAGATGCCGGCTGTATCGAAGATTTTAAAGCTAGTGATATTGAAGTGGTCAAGGGCGAAAATAAGGACGCTGTAGAAGTACAGTTGAACGTTAAACCAGTTGATAGCATGGAAAAACTATACATGACAATCATTGCGGAATAAGGAGGACTGCTTAAATGCCACTTAATGAGTTTATGAATGGTAGGGATGCAATCTCTACTAAAGATGCTAAAGTTTTCATGAAAATTGGCGACCAAATTATCGTCATGAGTGATACTAATAAAATTAAGCTAAAAATTGAAAAGAAAAAAACTGATGTAGCCACTTTTGGCGACCATTGGAAAAAGAAAAAAGTAACTGGAGTTGAGGGGACTGGTAGTTTATCCGGTTACCTAATCTCTTCACGCTGGTTAAAATACGGTTTGCCTTATGTACAAGGTGGCCAAGACCTATATTTCACTATTCAAGTGGAAGTAGAGGACAAGACATCTAAAAGTGGTCGACAAGTTGTTACGGTTGGAGAAGTCAATCTTGATGACATCCCTATTATTGATGCAGAGGCTGATGATGGCGTTATGGAGTGGGAAAGTGATTTAACTTTTGAAAATATCCACTTAGATACACCTTTTGATGAACAATAAAATAATTAATCACTAACGCTATGTAGATAGGGTTATTTTTTTACACAAAATTTAAGGAGGCCTTTAAAATGGCAGAAGAACAATTAAACACAAACGATGAACAACAAGAAGAATTAAGTACAGAACCAGTATCACTAGATTTATTCTTAAAAGATAACGTAGATACTCAATTAGATAAAAAAGCTATTAAAATCAAAGGAATCAAAGCGCCCTTTGTAATCCAAACTATTTCATCTAAACGCTTTAAAGAAATTCAAAACGATGCAACTACTACTAGCTTTAATCGTAAAACTGGGATGAAATCACAAAGCGTAAATCAATCGAAATTAACTGATTTAATGATGATTGAGGGAATTATCCAACCTGACCTAAATAACGCTCAATTACAAGAAAGTTGGGGACGTGTAGCTGATCCAATCGGTCTATTACAAGATATGGTAGTTCGTAGTGGAGATTATGCTAATTTAGGAACAGAAATTACCAATCTATCCGGTATCAGCACTAACGATGCCAGCGAAGTTGACCAAGTAAAAAAATAATAAATGATAAGGTGGCCGGTGCAGAGTTTAGATATTATATCTATACGCTTAATGAATATCATTGGAAACCTCACGAGTGGGCTAACTTATCCAGGCACGAGAAAAACCTAATCATAGCTGCTATTGATTTGAGAGTAGCAGAAGAACAGAAACAGAAAAAGAAAGCGGAAAGAGATGCTAAACGTCATTAGCACTCTAACCGCTTTTTTCATACATATAAAAATGCTTAGAAAGGGGGTGAAATTTATGGCAGAAAATTTGAACACGAAAATTAATATCGTGGATGGCTTTAGTAATCCCCTATCCGCTTTTGCTAGTAAACTATCTAACTCTTCTAGTAAGTTATCCGAGTTATCCAATAAGTTTACACAAGCCAAAAGCAAGGTAACAGGGATGATTACCGGAGCTAATAAAGGGGCAGAGGCCTGGACTAATTTTAGCAACAAATTAGGTAGTATGAACATTCCAACTGCTCAGATTGGTGCTGCTAAAAATGAGTTAAGTGGTTTTGCCAGGCAAACTAATACATCAATAGATGGAATTAGTAAGGCTTATGTAAATCTATCTAGGGCTGGAGTATCTAATACTAGCCAATTAACTCAATCTTTAGCATCCCTTGCTAATGCTACTAACAGCCCTAAGAGTTCTTTAATCCTTTTATCTGAAACAGCCGCTAAAATGGCCAAGCAGCCTAAAGTACAATGGCAAGATTTTAACGATTTGCTAAATACCATGCCTAACACTATGAGTAGAGTAGCAAGTTCTATGAACACTAGCATGAGTGATTTAATCAGCAATATTAAAAATGGCAAAGTGCAGACAGAACAGTTTATTAGCGCTTTAAATCAAGCCGGCAATCGTAATAATTTAACTCCTAAAACACCACAAGAGCCTAAGAGTGCAGGTATTGGCGGTGGTGGGATGTTTAAATCCATGCTAGGAGCTAATCTAGCATCTAGTGCGGTAGTTGGTGGCCTTAATTTAGCTAGGTCGGCAGTAACATCCCTAAATGAAGAGTTATCAAGTTCTACAAAAGCCTGGGACACTTTCAACGGGAACATGCAACAGTTGAACATGCCACAAGCTAAGATTAACTCTGTTAGAAACGAACTACAAAAGTTCGCACAAGATACAATTTATAGTTCTAGTGATATGGCCTCTACTTATTCGCAATTAGAGGCTACTGGAACTAAAAACACTACTCAATTAGTTAAAGGTTTTGGTGGTTTAGCAGCTGCATCTAGTGAGCCTACACAAGCGATGAAAACCTTGTCGCAACAAGCTACTCAAATGGCCGCTAAACCTAAAGTACAGTGGCAAGATTTTAAGTTAATGATGGAACAAACGCCAGCTGGTATATCAGCCGTTGCTAAGAGCATGAACATGAGCATGAGTGAATTAATGCAAGGTGTACAAGGCGGAACTGTAAAAACTCAAGACTTTTTCAACGCTATAGAAAAAACTGGTAACAACAGAGTGTTTTCTAAAATGGCCACTGAATATAAAACTGTTGATCAAGCTATGGATGGGATGAAAGAAACCATAGCTAATCGACTACAGCCAGCTTATGACACGTTAGGAAAAGTAGCCATTAAACATCTATCCGGTATCACTGACAAAATCGGCGATATTAATTTAGATAGTGCAGCTAAAAAACTAGCGCCAGCCATTGATAACGGCCTAAGTGTTGTAGAGAGTACGTTATCAAAAATAACTGGTGCAGTTGGTGCTTTTTGGGGTTCATTAGTCGATACTGGAGCAGCTAATAACGTAATGAATATGTTAGGTTCGATTAGTGGAGCTATTGGCCATGTTTTTGATAGTGGCGCTGGTGGTAAAAAAGACCCCTTTGCAGCTTTTAGAACGATTGGCGGAATTGCCGGTGGAGCTATTAATGGTTTGGCCGGTGCAATATCTGCTATTGCTAACGCTGTTAAAAACTTGAACCCTAACGTAATTAAAGTGTTTGCTGGAGCAATGTTAGTGTTAAAAATGAGTGCTAAGGGATGGGCTATTACCGGTATCGTGGTAGGTCTTAACCTATTATCTAAGTTAAATCCATCAGCTCTAAATGTTTTAGCTTATGGGCTTATGTTTTTAGCAGGAGCGATTGCTATATATAAAACACTTACTGGAGTAGTTAGCATATTTGGGATGCTGAAAAATGGTATTTCATCTTTAGGCAGTGGAGGCGCTTTAAAAAGTGCATCCACTGGAGCAACACAAGCAGCAGGTTCTTTCATTAAGTTGGGAGCAGCAGTTATTTTAATTGGTGCTGGGGTTGCTTTAGCTGGGGTTGGCTTATGGATAATGGCTAACGCTGCTATTTCTTTAGCTAACGCTGGTTGGCCAGCTGTTGCTGTAATGGTTGGAATGGTTGCCGTGATTGCTCTAATTGGTACAGCGGTTACGGTGGCCGGAACGGCTATGATTGGTGGAGCAGTAGGCTTTGCAATTTTTGGCGCTGCTTTAATTTTAGTTAGTATTGCTGTATTTATCGTTGCCGCAGGAATTACGTTATTAGCTACACAACTGCCAAATATTGCAAATTACGGGATGATGGCAGCCATTAATCTTATGGCGCTGGGTGTAGCCATGATGACATTTAGTGTTTTAGCTATAGCTGCATCAGTTGGGATAGTAGTGCTAAGTGCTGCTTTATTAATTGGAGCTGTAGCTATGACCGTTGCCGCAGTCGGTGCAGTTATTTTAGGTGCTGGTGCTATGGTATTAGGAGCAGGCTTAATGTTTGCCGGTGCTGGTGCTATGGTGTTAGCGGCTGGAATAGCGGCGGTTGCGGTAGCTTTTGGAATACTAGTAACCGTGGTTGCTGGTGCTATCAATGGTGTTGTTTCCGCAGTTAGAAACGGTATGAACATGGTTAAAAATGCGGTTAGCAGTGGTATTCAAGGCGCTGTTAGTATTGCTAGAGGCTTTGGTGGTGCTTTAGTTGGTGCTGGTCATGCTATTATTAACGGTTTCTTAAACGGTATTAAATCAGCTTTTGAGGGTGTTAAAAGTTTCGTTAGTGGAATTGCTGGATGGATTAAGGCACATAAAGGGCCACTATCTTATGATAGAAAGCTCTTAAATCCAGCCGGTAATTTAATCATGGATGGACTGAACAACGGTTTAAATGATGGTTTTAGTCAAGTTAAAGGAACAATTAACGGTATAACCAACCATATAGCAGGTACACAGATGCCAGATTTACAAGCTGGAGATATTGCTAAATATAATGCTGGGGATTCGCTAACCGGTTCTTTTGGTAATGCGTTATCAATGGTTGGAAATATTAAAAAAGCTATGAATGGATTATCTAGTAAAGATTTAAACGTCAACGCTAATACTAACTTTAATAGTTCCAACATGGCGCAAAGCATCCCTAATCAAAACATTAACAATAGCGGTGTAGTTGGTGCTAATAGCGTGCCTTATGATAGTTCTCTAAGCACTGCTCAAGCTAGTGGGGTTGTAAATAATAGCTATTCTAAAAGTGATAAGAGTAGCAATAATGAGCATCATATCCATATAGAAAATGGCGCTATTCAAATCAATTCCAGTGGTAACGCTAATTACGATGCCGAAACATTGGTTGAAATGGTTGAAAATTATTTAATTAAGAAAAACACAGGAATGCTATCTAACTAATAATAAGTGAGGGGATGCTAATTAATGCGGAATGCTGGAGTTTATATTACCAACCACCTTAATAAAACTATAGAATTACCAGTTGCACCATCAGAGATGACTATCAAAAAGACGACTGATGACAAAAAGGAAACTGTAGTTAAGCTGGGAGAAGTTAATAGAATTGGGGATAATAAGCTAATTGATTTTAGTATCAATGTAATTATTCCTATAGATATTAAGCACTGCCACTACTTAACTGCTAAAAATACCTTATCTAACGGTAATAAATATATTTCTTTTCTAAATAACATCTATAAATCTAAAAAGCCTTGCCGGGTAGTTTTAACTACTACCTCTATATCGGTAAGGGCCACACTCAACTTTGAATATGGTTTTAAAGATGGTTATGCCAAAGAGTACGCTTGTACGCTAACCTTTACTGAATTTAAGAAGTTTAAAGCTAAAAAGCTCAAAACTACTGGTAAAAAGAAAAAGGTTGCTAAAAAAGGCAAATCCAGGAAAAAGCCATCTCACAAAAAAAGCCGTGGCTCAAAAGTTAAAATTAATAATAAAAAACATAAAAACGTTACTGGTAGAATCGTTGGTAAACGAGGCGGTACAGGTGTTGGCAGTGTGGCCAATAATATAAAAGTGGGGAATGGCAAAAGTGCCATGAGGAAAAAATTAGCCAGTAAGTCTTACTTGATTAAGCATGACAATAATTTACAACCTCAATATTTTTTTAGAAAAGAAAATCAACCACACTATAAACATCCGATTAAAGTACCTAGTGGTTCGATTGGATTTATTAAACCAACCGATATTTTTAATAATAAGACCGCTAAAGCCCCTCAATCTCCTCATAGCATCCCTAAGTCTAAACCTAAAGAGAATAATAAATCTTTGCCAAAGTTTCCTAAGATTAATGCTTTTGGAGGTTAAACCATGATTACTACATTTACATGTAAAAAAAGAAATTCTAGTAAGGTTTGGGACATTAGGGAACTTGCTTACAACGTTAAGTGGGAAACTACTACTAACTTTGCAGCAGGGACTTTAACCTTTAACCTTTTAGAAGTGCAAGAGGGCTTTGTGATTAGAAATGGGGATGTAATTTGCTTAAAGTGGAACAAAAAGAAGATTTTTTATGGCTATGTATTTAAGTATGAATATAGTAGCGATGAAACATTTAGCGTTACTGCTTACGATGCTTTACGCTATTTTAAAAATCAAGATAGCTTAGTAATGCCTATCTCTACCGTTTCACAAAGGTTTGAAAAAGTAGCAAAAATGGCAGGCGTTAAATTTAAAACGGTGGCCACATCAAGCGAAAAACTAAAAGCCGAAGTTTGCGATAATAAAAGTTATTTTGACATGTTGAGCGGAGCGATTGCTAAAACCAAACGAGCTACTAATAAACATTTTTATCTATACGCTAATTACAACGTTGTAGAGCTTAGGAAATTTCCTTACAAGCAGTTAAAGCTAGTTATAGGGGATAAGAGCCTAATGGAGAGTTTTAACTTATCCAGGTCAATAGAAAATACAGCTAATGTGGTTAGAATCATTAAAGACAGCAAAAAGAAAAAAGGTCGTAGTAGTGCCACTGCTCAAAGTTCGCCGAGTTCAATTAAAAAGCTAGGTAGACTAACTTATATTGAAAAAGCTAAAGAGAAAGCAAATCCGGCACAGATTAAAGCTAGGGCCAAGCAATTACTCAAGCAAAAAAGTAAGGAAGAGAACACTTTGAAAGTTACCGCAGTAGGTCATACCGATTTGGTCGCTGGAAATGCTTGCATCATTAAAAGCCAAAGCTTGAAAGAAGTGGGCTTAGGTACTAAATCCTTATTAATCACTAAAAGCACACACCATTTTAACGATAGAGATTATACGGTAGATTTGGAGTTGAATGTATAGTGGCAGGAGAATACCTTTTAAAACAATTTAATAAGCGTGGTGGCCACGCTAGTGAATATTCTGATGTAGTTTTTGGGAAAGTAGTTAGTAAAAGTCCTTTAAAAATTGAAGTTAGTAACACACTAATTTTAACCGAAGATTTTTTAACTTTAGGGCGTAATGTAACTGACCATAAAGAAAAAATTAGTATCGTTAAAGATTCCGACAAAATGATAATAAATAAGCCGGAAGATAAAACTAAAGATATTGAGATTATGGTTAAACAGCATTTAGAAGAGGGGGATGCTGTTGCAATGATTAGAAAAGATGGAGGCCAGGAATTTTATGTATTTGAAAAGTTAGGAGATGATTAGGTGGATGCAGCTGAAAGCGTTGAAGAAGTTCAAGACGATGGCTTACAAGACGATTTAGGGGATGACTATGAAGAAGTAACCTTACCATCAAAAACTTATAGAGTTAAAAATAACCGTATCATTAGCTTTACTGATGGATATAATGCCATGCTACAAGCCATTGACAAGGCACTACAAACGGAGCGCTTTGTATGGTTAATCTACAATGAAGATTATGGCAATGACATTCAAGATTTAGTAGGCAAAGACTTTGAATACATTAAGGTAGAAGTGGCCAGAATGATAGATGAGTGTTTGTTATCTGATGATAGGGTTATCAGTACGGACATCGACAATATCACTAAGGTTGATAAAGATAGCATTCTGATTGAGGGAACTTGTGAAACCATTTTTGGACCAGTCGACATAAGAAAGGAGGAAAACCTAAGTGGCTAACTATGTTACTGTACAAGACTTGATAGATGACCTATTAAGTCGAGATTTTGACTACTACATGGATAGTATGCTAGATAACGTGCCAGATGATTTAGATAAGCGGCAGGGTTCAATTATCTATGATGCTCTAGCGCCAGCAGCACAACAACAAGCCGAAGATAATTTGATATTATCAGAGTATATTAAGCAGTCTTATACCATTAGTGCCGAGGGCGAGTTCTTAGACCTAAAAGGATTTGAAAAAGGTAAATCCAGGGATGTAGCTACTAATGCAGTGGTTACAGCTAAATTTTTAGATACAGACGGAAAAGCAATTAATAATGTAGCGGTAGGGGATAGGTTTGCCTCCTTAGGAGATGAGCCTATTTTTTATACCGTCATTAAGATAAATAGCGATTTAACCGGTTTAATTAGTGCGGAAATAGCTGGAACTAATCCTAATGGTTATATAGGTCAGATATTGCCAGTTACACCAAACGATAGTCTTTCGTGGGCTGAAATAACTGAAATATCTATACCAGCTAGGGATGATGAAACTGATGATGTGTATAGGGATAGGATTTTAGCCAGCGATGATTATACCGCTTACGGTGGTAACATTGCCGATTATCAAGACATGCTTAAAAATATTAAATCAGTCGGTAAGGGCCAAGTCTATTCTGCCTGGCAAGGTGGGGGAACTGTAAAATTAGTTATTTTAGATAACTCAAATAATGCAGCCTCAAAAGAGCTACTGAATGAAGTTAAAGAAACCATTGATCCAGTAAATCAAACTAGCAGCGGTTACGGTCTAGCACCAATAGGGGACAATGTAACAGTAGTAGCCCCTAGCGTTGTAGACGTTGATATAGATATGAGTATCACTACTGATGATATTAATATCAACCCTAATGATTTACGCTATAACATTCAAAATGCTATAAATAGCTACATTAAGAAACAAGTTAGCACTAAGTGGGATGTTATCGACAAAGATACTTATAGCGGCTATCACTTAACTTTATATCGTTCACAGATTTTAGCCGAAGTATTAAAAGTAGAACATGTAATTAATGCTAGCATTCCAAAGATTAATGGCGCTGATAGTGATTTAATCCTTAAATATGATAATGACACATCAGAATTACCAGTTTTAAGGGATGTGAATTTAAGCAATGAATGATTTAAAGAATAACTTGCCGGATTATTATGATGATGTTGTAGAAATGAATGTAATTATTAATGCCGAGCAACCAATTTATGATGATAAAGCTGATTATGTAGATAATATTTTCGCTAATTTATTTGTGAAAACCGCAGATAGTCAAGGGTTAAGCATTTTAGAGCATGAATATAGTTTAAGAGTGGATAGGGATGCGGATTTAGATACCAGGCGATATAACATTCTATTACGGTTATTACCACCCCACCCGATTACACTTAGATATTTTAAACAATTATTGAGTTCTTTTAATATTCCAGTTCGCTTAGATGTAGATAGCGTTAAATCACTAGCTAATGCGATTGATGACACTAACAGTTTAAGAGATGACCAAATTTACAGGCTAAGATATTTAATGAATAAGATGTTACCAGCTAGATTAGCTAAACAAATATCTCTACTAGATAAAGCTAAATCATATCATCATGAAAGCATTGGAAGTAAAGCTATCTCAATGGTTACAAATATATCTAATCCTAAACTAAGCACTATCAATAATAGTAATTTAAATATGTATATTGGCACTAAACACATCCAAAGAAGTAAAGCAATTTCAAAAATGAAAGGCAGTGATTAAATGTCTAGTTATAAAGACACGATTTTAACACAGCGTGGTAGCTCAATAGCCAGCGATGCCGCTAAGGGTAAGTTGCAATTCACAATTACCAGAACTGTAGCATCTAATGCTGATTTTAGCAGCTATAACGATGATAATTTAGCAGCATTGACTAAATTACCTAATGAGATTCAAAACGGAAGTATCGTTGATGAATTAGACGATACCGACCAGCAAGGCACAACTGGTACACAAGTTAGATTTACTAACACTAATGTTAAGACCGCTTTTAAAATCAATGCAGTTGGTTTATATGCAAAGATTAACGGGGATGATACCGAGTATCTATATTCAATCACTTTAGCTGATAGTCCTTACTATATGAACGATTACTCTAACAAAGTGTATAACCAATTTGATTTAATTATCTATGTAGTAGTTGGCGATAAAGCTAATTTAAACTTAAATATTAATCCAGATAACTTTGTTACAGTAGCGTATCTTAATAGAAATTTTGCAACTAAAGAAGATGTTGCAAAATCTATACAAGTAGCTAATAAGTATACTGATAATCATATGCCAAAATTACCAAAGGAAGTTGTAATTGCTACTAAACCAGAATCACCATCACTAGAAATTAAAACTAATGACTCAAGTGTAGATTACACAATTACACCCGGACTGTATTTTGGACGTGCCGAAATTGAAAAATTTGTCCTCTATTATAAAAAGCACACTGATACCGACTATAGTCATATTGATGTAGATATACACCAGCTAAGTGGCAGCTTAGAGTTACAAGGTGGAAATCAATATGATTTCTATGCAACCGCAGTCAACCAAAGCTATGAGAGTGACGGTAGCGCTGCACAATCATATATACTAGGAAAAGTGCCTTATAACGTTAAATTAAGCTATAAAGTTGATGTATCAAGCAAAACTATAAACTACACTATTACTGCTGACAGCAACGCTGACACACCGGTAACTAACTATAGGCTCATGTTTAAAGACACGAACGATGCTAACTGGAAGTGGAACGATATCAAAGAAAACAACTACAAAATAGATGGTTGCACGTTAGGACACACCTACTTGCTAAAAGCAATCGCTTTTAATGCGGTTGGCGAAAGCAATGTTACTGATATGCAAACAGTTACTGTAGGTAACGTTTTATCCGCTCCACAACTAAATTTAAGTTTCAATGGAAGTTTAAACTATCAAATCACGCCTGCTGATGATAGTAGTAATCCACTCAAATTAAACTACTACACAATCTACTATAAGCGTGAAAGTGATATGGATTGGCAAACTTTTAGGACAACTAATTTAACAGGCACTATTCCTAATGCTGAAATTGGGCAAACGTATCTATCACAAGTTTCTGCAAGCAATTCGGTAGGAGAAAGCCAAAAATCAAATGTAGTTTCGATTAAAATGATAGATACATCTAAGATAGATAGCTTACTAACTTTTAAAACAGACCAACCGCAAGATGTAACATCTATTTCTTATACAGTTAATCAGTCTCTTCTAGGCTTTTATAAAACGAAAGTAGCTAGCATAACTGTATGGCAACACTATGGTAATACTCATAGTCCTAGTGACGTATCCAGCTCAACTGTACTAAATTCATCAAGAGTCAATTTGCAAAGCGGAAACGGTACTTTAAGACTAATGAGTGGAAATGCATATGGTGCATACGGTAAGTATGGTTGTTACCTATATGTCTATGCCAAGTTAATAGATGGTTCTGCAGATGAATTTGTAAAATTTTAAAGGAGTGATTATTTTTGAATTATTATATTTTAGATACGCAGACTATCCCAGATGTTAATCATAGACTGTTTACCGATGAGATAGTTATAGGCGGTGACACTTTCTGCTACTGGAAAATTTTAAATTTGCGAACAAATGAAGTCATTATAGACGATAGCTCAATGATAGTCTTGAAACTTAAACAAGCAGTGGATGATAATGGAGATTTACAAAAAATCAATGCTGATTTAATGGGAAAAAATGCTACTAATCAAGTGATAATGAGCAAAATAATGTCGGACAATGCTCAAAATAAAATGATGATTAGTAAAATAATGTCAGAAAATGCTCAAAATAAAATTAAAGGTGGTAACTAAAAGTGGATTTTTACGAAAAATGGATAATTAACAACTATAAACTTTTTACAGATGAAATTTTGCAAGTGTTTTTGCAAACAGGAGATTTATCACAGGATGGATATAATCAAATTAAAGATAAAATAAAAGCAGAAAAGCAAATCGAAGAACAAAATAAAAATACTACTGATGAACCGGATAACCAAGCCGATAATCAGTAGTATTTTTTATGTAAATTTATTTAAAGGAGGCTTTAGCCAATTAGTATATGAATTTTGTAGAAAGCGTTTTAGTCTATTTATTTGATGCTAACGGAATGCACTTGATCCAGTGGTACTTAATATTATTAGCGATTGATGTTGTGATTGGCTCAATCAATAGCATTGTAAAATCAAAGTTTAAATCCAGGTCATATCTATATGGAATACTAAGGAAATTTGGTGCTATTTTATTAATACCTTTGGCCAATATGATAGATGATTTATTTTTAAACTACATGCATATTCCGCTAAGTATTGATATATCTGATATGTACACAATGGCGGTGCTTTTGTATGAGGCTAGTAGTATAGTTGAGAATTTTAGAATGATGGGGATTTTCACTGGAAATTTAGGTGCTATCTTAGATAAGGCTAGAACGTATATAAAGAATGAAGATGAAAAGAGTAGTAAAAAATGAAAAATGTTTTATTAGATATAATCACTGTTTTAGGTTTTAGTGCAATCTGCTTAATGTTAGCTTTCATGCTGAGAAAATTAAGCGAGTATTTAGTTATTAAATCTAAATCAGCTAAAAGCGAGCAAGAACGCAATAGAGCCATTAAATTAAGCAATACTTGTAAATATTTGTCTGATGTATCTTATAACTTATCAGCACATGTAGAGCAGTATGATGCTGGCGGTGCTGCTAAAAAGGAAAAAGCATTAAATAGTTTAGTAGATATTGCTAACCAGCATGGTATTACTATTACTAACAATGAGGCTAGTGGACTAATAGAAAACGCTGTAACGCTTTTAAAAAACAATGGCGGGGAAATACACCATAATGAAATTAAAGCAACTAAAGATGTAAAAATTAGCGCACAAAGGAGCTATGAAAATGGTTAGAAGAAGAGCTGATATATCAGTATGGCAATCAGATAGCGTTGCCTTTATGAAAGATTTAAAGACTAGATATGGCGTAGATATGCTTTCGGTACAAGTTTCATATGGTAATCCAGCATATGATAATAAAAAAGCCGGCAACCAAATAGCAGCAGGCTTTAAAGTCTTTGACGAGGTCGGCGCTTATCATTTTTATTTGGGGAATCCAGCAGAGGCCAAGCATTTTATTAGCCGTGTAGAATCTTTAGGCTTTGATAAGTCCACCGAGCTAATGATGGACGTTGAGGGTTCTTTAAGTGGTAATTTAACCGCACAAATAAATGAATTTTTGGATTACTGCTACAGTAAGGGGTATCACAATCTAGCAGTGTATTACAATGAAAGTTTTGGCCTAACCAGAGTAAATAGTGCTAAACTACACCATAATCCTAAGTTATGGATAGCTAAATATAGTAGCGTTAAACCGGCTTGTGATTATGATATATGGCAATATACACAAACCGCTTATACACCATATGGCGATGTAGATTTATCTTTTGATTATTCAAAGCCTTTTAAACCAATTAAAAGCGATAAACCAGATGAATATTATTCAGATGGTACACTTTTTAAAATCACTGCTAAAGTAATACCAATGTATCATGACGATAAATTGACTGATAAAAGAAAAGTAAAATTAGGCAAGGGTTCGGTATTATATGCAACACCTATCAAAGTTGGTAAAAATAAACAAGGAACTACCGTATACCGTTTAAAAACCGCCATTGGTTACATGACTGCCAACAAAAAATGGATTGATAAAGTTAAATAATGTTAAAATAAATCATGATATAAACATAGTAAAAGTTGTATCATGTTATCACTTAAAAATGCTATCGGCTCTTTTGAGCTGATAGCATTTTTTTAATTTATAGTAAAAATTATAGAACATATAATAATTGATATTTTTAAAGTATTATAATACACCACTATAAAAATATCCTTCTTGAATGAATGATTTTTTGTCAAATAAGTTTTACAATTTTATTTTTTTGATTTTTAAGATATAATTATTGGTGCTTTTAATCATAATACGAATAGGAGGAATAGAATGAGTGAAAGCGAAAAAAAACAAATAAACGAATACATTTACTTTGACGACCAAGAAATAAGTTCCATCTTAGCTCAAATTAAAAATGGCTATCCGTCAAAATTAACTTCTACCGTTGGAGACAGTAAAACTAATAAAAAAGGCCATTCAGTAAGTACAGATACAAAAGGCAGTGCTAAATTAAAAATACCTCTAACATCTGAAGGTCAAATACAATCAGGTATATCCGGAAAACATGAACATATAGTAGGTAATTCTAATTTAAATCAAAGTGCAGTAGATTCTGTATATGAAGACTATGCTCTAAATGTTATTGAAAATGAACTTAACGATAGATTGTTAGACAATATTAGAAATAGAAAAATAAAGGAAGGGGCATTAGTTAAATTTAGATCGCAGTTTAACATTTTAGATTTAAAAAAATTAAAAGATTTATATAACAGTGAAGCATTTTTAAATGTTTCTATATCTGAAGATAAAAGTTTAAAAGAAGTTGAACAGGATAAAAAGCGTACAGAAAACCTGAAAAATTTAATCACTGTATTAAACATAGTCTATTCTGATTCTGCTTTGTTAAAAGCAGACAACTCAATAATAATTGCAAAAGATCAAAAAATGAGAATGAGTCACAGTCAGTTACCAATGATAAACTTTACAAATAGAAAAATGACAATATTTGGAAGAGTAGAATCTATAGTTGACATAAATAGTCAAGAAATAGATGACTTACTCAAAAATATATCAGGGATAGAAAATATGATGCCTAACCTTAGCCTTACTTTGCTAAATGATTTATTTAAAATAGAAAAAGGCAATAGGTTAATTAAACCCATTGCCATTTACTTTACTTAAACATAGATAAAATTTTTTCATTTTTAGCTTTATGTTTTTGATAATCGTTTTCCATATCTTTTTGAGCTTTTTCGCCATCATTGATGGATTTTGAGATGCTGTTTATAAATTTTTTATTAAGATTAGTTTGTTTTTTAACCTTGCTAAATATATGATTAAATTTCATTATAAACACCTCTGTTCAAAAAGTATATAGCATGCACATTTCACTGAACATTATCTAATTAAAATGTTAAAAAGTCAAATAATAAATATATTATTCACAATAATCCTATTGGCTATATAAAATAGCTTATAGGATTATTTTATTCTTAAAACTAAATGCAAATTTTTAACTCTAAAAAGTATTTCTAGCAAAGTTTAGTTGCGCTGATACCATAAAAGATGCAGCAAAACTATCAAAATCTATTTTTTTATTTTTTGTAGGTAAATTCCATGATATAAACAACAATATACTTATTTCCGAGATTTTTTTTAAAATCTTTTCCTGCATACTCAATTATGCATATTTTGTTTTCATCTCTAAATATTTTTACATTAAAAAAATCTTTTTTTAAAACTTTTATAAAGTAATTAAATTCTTTTTTTAATTTATTTTACATATTTTCAGCATAATTCATATTTATATCTCCTTTAAATTTCCTTTAACATATTTTCTAACTTAGCTTTTTTCTCTAAATCTATATTATTATCCGGTACATATACATAATCATCTTTAGCCCATTCAGGTAGTTCTTCATGAATGTGTTTTTGACCATTGTTAAACTTCACTTGATGCATTTTAGGCTTTACAACTTGGGTAGTTTCTAATCCGAAAGATTGAGTGAAATAAGTCTTTAAAGCGTTAGTTACGTATCCAGCATAGTTACTTTTGGGTAAATTTAAAGCGTATGAAAAGATATGGTCTAGTTGTTTAGCCAGTCCATTTTTTATATTTAGATTGGATTCAAATTGTGTAATCTCACTTTTAGCAATTTGATTCTGTTTAGCTACAACATTACGTGCATTTAAAATTAAACGTACGATATGTTTACACTTTTCAACGTTGTTATTACAGAATTTTTGAATAGCTTGAATGGAACTAAAAGTTAAACCTAACTTCTGTTGCGTTGCTTGACTCCATTGTTTAACTTT
>NZ_AYYQ01000032.1 GCF_001435995.1 Apilactobacillus ozensis DSM 23829 = JCM 17196 | reverse complement strand
TTGAACCGCCTTACAAAAGTTGGACATTAAAACTAACTTTTGTAAGGCGGTTTTTTATATGACAAAATATTCAACTGAATTAAAAATTAACATTACAAAGAACATTTTAGATCATAAAGATTCAGTCAATGGATTATCTAAAAAGCACAATATTAATGAATCAATTATTAGAAGATGGACTTATCTAGCTAGAGAGCAAGGCCTTATGGCCTTAAAAATTCAACATGTGAAACGCAACTATAGTATTGAATTTAAGCTTAACGTAATAAAATACTACCTAACTCATAACCTAGGTATAAATTCAGTAGCTGCTAAATTTAATTTAAACCCTTCACAAGTTCATTCCTGGGCAAGAACATTTAATGAATTAGGAATCACTGGACTTTTACCTA
>NZ_AYYQ01000031.1 GCF_001435995.1 Apilactobacillus ozensis DSM 23829 = JCM 17196 | reverse complement strand
CAATATTTAGGATTAATATCCTAGTAAAAGTTGTCTAACTTTTGGGGTTCACATCAGAACTCTTATTGAAGAGTTCCTTTTTACTTATATTATTATTTTTTGGAGTCGTTACTTAAGAATCCACTCAAAATATTTTGTAAATCTTTGTCTTTAATTTCTACACCACCATTTTTAAGGACTTTAGACATAACTGAACGTGCTGTAACACTATCCTGTGCCTTTTCATTAACTATTTGATCTTTAAGTTCGTTGATATGGTCTTTGTATGAACCCTTCTTAGGATGGTTAACCATTTGAATTACTTGGTAACCGTATTGAGTCTTAACAGGGGTCTTGGTATATTCACCATTTGATAGTTTGAAAGCAGCTTCTTTGAAGTTGCTATCCAAAGTAGTATCAGTGTTGTCAAATGCATCTAAACGACCGCCATTGTTCTTGTTAGATGAGTCTTTAGAGTATTTCTTAGCTAAGTCAGAGAATTTCTTGCCATCTTTAAGTTGGCTAATTACTTTTTCAGCATCACTCTTACTTGATACTAAAATTTCGTTAACAGTAACCTTTGGTTGGAAAGACTTAAATTGGTTTTGTAAATCTTTATCTGAAATTTTAGTGTTCTCTTTTATAGCAGCTTTAATTAAAAGATTGGACTTGAGTTGGTCTTTTAATGAAGCTAAAGTCAAACCTTGTTGTTGTAACATAGGTTCAAATTGTTTGCCATACATTTTTTTGTAAGTATTAACTTGCTTATTTACATCTGAATCAGATACTTTGTTTCCGTATTCTTTGTTCAATACTTTATTTAAAATCATTTGTTGTAAAACGGCTTTACCATTAGAAGTGTTTTTCATACTGCTGTAGTATTCACTTTCAGTAATTTTTCCACCGTTAGTAGTTGCAACCGTTTTACTACCACATGCAGCTAAAGTACAGCTTAGTAAAACTCCGGCAATTCCTACTGCCCATTTTTTATTCATAAATCTACACATCCATTCTTAAAATAATTACATTTGTCGCTGATTAAACATCAGCACATTATCTCTAATATAACATAACATCAGGTTTTCTTATAGTAATTTAAAAAAATCTTTAATGAGAAAATTTCTGATTTAATTCATTTAACTTTTCGTCAATTCTTTTAATTCTAGGATTGATTTTAAAGTTAAACATTTCGACGTCTTTATTAACTGAATTAATAACCATTTGAGATTTCATTAATTCTTTTTTTAGCTTATTAATGCTATCTGTTAAGTTTTGCTTTTTATCATTTATGTCAGCAATATTTTCAATAAGATTGTTAACGTTACGTCTACTTCGGTTGAAAAAATGCTCAGGACTTTCTTTTTTTAACACTAGATATGAACCCAGTGCAGCTAGCGAAATCCCAGAAAATTTTAAAATTCTACTCAAAATTATTCCTCCATATTTTTAGAAATTTCTTTTTGAATTTTTTCCAAATCTTCTGCATTATATTTTTTCCCATTGTCTTGAAAGGACATTTCAAAGCCATCTTTACTACTATATCTGGGAATTAAGTGAAAATGAGAATGGAATACTGATTGATAAGCAACTTCACCATTATTGTTAACAATATTCATTCCCTTGATTTCAGGATTGAATCTTTGAATAGCTCGGGCAATCTTAGGAATTCTAGAGAAAACATTTTCAGCTAATTTTTCATCATATTCATAAATATTTTTAACATGCTTTTTAGGTATAACTAGTGTGTGTCCAGGAGTAGCTTGTGAAATATCTAAAAATGCTTTTACTATATCATCTTCATAGACTGTGTAACTAGGGATATCTCCATTTATTATTTTACAAAAAATACAGTTATTATCCATATATATTCCTTCTTTCAAACGATGATTTATACTGTATTTCTGATTATACACTAATGTTAAAAGCTATTTAAGTTTTGCCTATGTTTAGTGAAAATTTTTAGTTTATTGCTATGCTATAATTGTAAATATAAAGGAGTGAGTTTAATGGCTTTAAAAGTATCCAATCTAGTTGGTGGATATTCACAAGTTCCAGTTTTAAAAAACATTTCATTTGATATTAAAGATGGTGAACTAGTTGGACTAATTGGATTAAATGGAGCTGGTAAGTCAACTACCATAAACCATATTATTGGCTTATTAAATCCATTTTCAGGAAGCATTAGTATTAATGGAGTGTCATCTAAAGATGATATTAATCAATACAAGCAACAAATTGCTTATATACCTGAAGCACCAATTTTGTATGAAGAGTTAACTTTAAAAGAACACATCGAAATGACTATGATGGCATATGGCTTAAATCCAGAAAAAACGTGGGATAGGGCTAATGAATTATTGAAGCGGTTTAGATTAGACAATAAGTTAGCATGGTTTCCTTCTAATTTTTCTAAGGGAATGAAGCAAAAGGTAATGATTGTATGTGCTTTTATTACTAATGCTAAGCTATTCATTATTGATGAGCCATTTTTAGGTTTAGATCCTTTAGCTGTCAATGATTTGTTAGATTTAATTGACCGTCAAAAACAAAATGGCAGCAGCATTTTAATGTCTACGCATGTTTTAGATACTGCTGAAAAGTTTTGTGATCGTTTCGTTTTGATTCATAATGGGCAAATTAGAACAGAAGGCGATTTCAAATCTTTAAAGGCACAGTATGGTAACGATGACAGCTCTTTAAATGATATTTATTTATCCTTAGCTAAGGAAGATTCAAAATCATGAAAGCTTTATTCTCAAAAAGATTATCTGCCCATGTTACGGAAGTTACTGGATATTTAAAATATGTATTGAATGATTTTTTTGTGATAGCGTTAATGTTTTTTGTAGGTGGTTTAGCGCTTGAATATTCACAAATTCTAAAACATTTAAATTATGGAATGTGGTGGATAAAACCGTTAGTGGTGATTTTGGGTCTACTAATAGTCCAAGTTAGTCACTTCACTACGTTGGTTCAAAAACCAGATTACGTATTTTTATTACCTAGAGAAAAAGATTTTTATAGCTATCTAAAATCAGCATATAATTATAGCTTGTTAATGGCGATTCCAGTTCAAATAGCGTGTGGAATTGTGTTAGTTCCATTAATTAATATTTCTCGAAATAGTTATGATATTATTGGAATATTAGCATATTTGATTACTTTTACCATGTTAAAGGTAAGCATGATAAGTTTTGATTTACTAACTAGTTATCATATTCCTAAAAACTATTTATACAATAAATTTAATATTAGAGTAGCTTATCCTACTGTGCTTTTAATAATAGCTGTATTTTTAAATTCATATTTAGCAGTAGGATTAGTGATAGTGCTTAATTTATTCATTTACCATTTGATTATTAAAAGTAAACATAATCCATTGAATTGGAATAAAATAATTAATAGCGAAAATAGCCGAATGTTAAATGTTTACAAATTTTTTAATATGTTTACCGATGTTCCACAACTAACAACTTCAGTTAAGCGTAGAAGTTATCTTTCATTCTTAATGGGTATATTTAAGACTAATCATGACAATACGTTCTCATATTTATATATTCGTGGATTACTGAGAAATAATGAATTTAGTGGATTGTATATACGTTTAAGTTTAATTGGAATTATACTGCTAGCGTTTATAGATAATAAGATATTAAGTGTTGTGATCAGTTTATTATTTATATATCTTATAATATTCCAGTTGATTCCGTTTTATAAACACTTTGAAGGTAATGCGTTTGTGCACATTTATCCAATAAGTGAAAAAGATAAAGTCTTAGGGTTTAAAAAAGTGCTCAGCTTCTTATCATGTATAGTTTTAGTAGTTTTCTTTATTGCTAGTTTTATAGGTACAGGCTCATTAGTATATAGTTTATTATCATTAATTTTGAACTACTTGCTATCTGTTGTAATGGTAAGAATTTATATGTCAAAAAGAATTATGAAATCTTAGTTATAAAGGTCTTTTAAGGCTTGACGTTGTTGCATTTATCAAAGTAAAATAACAATAGTTATTTATTTTGATTTCAAGTAATTTTGATGGTCAAAACGATTGTGTTTTGGCTATTTTTATTGGATTGATAAAAATTGAGGAGGAAATGATTTGCGCGTAAGAAATAAACCATGGGCTGATGATTTTATTAAAGAACATTCTGATTATATAGTTGAAGACCCAGAAAATTGGTTAGGTAAATGGTCACAAAAATTTTCTAAAAACCAACCTATTCATGTTGAAATAGGGATGGGTAAGGGAAAATTCATTATAGAAATGGCTAAAAAATTTCCAAACATTAACTTTATAGGTGTAGAAATTCAAAAATCAGTAATTGCTTTGGCTTTGAAAAAATTAGCAAGTGAAGAATTGAATAATGTGATTTTAGTGCACACGGACGGTGCAGGAGTTAATACCTTCTTTAATCATCATGAAATTTCTACCATTTATCTTAATTTTTCAGATCCATGGCCTAAAAAAAGACACGCTAAGCGTAGATTAACTTCACCTAAATTTTTAGATAGTTATGCTGAAGTATTAAAAGAAGATGCGCCAATTGTTTTTAAAACTGATAATAGAGGGCTTTTTGAATATTCACTAGTTACATTTAATAACTATGGTATGCATTTTGAATATGTTTCGCTAGACTTACACAATAGTCCAGAAAATGAAGATAACGTAGAAACTGAATATGAGAATAAATTTAGTAAAAAAGGTCCTATCTATAAAGCAATTGTTAAATTTGATAATAAAAAAGAAGACTAGTATCTAGTCTTCTGTGATTGATAAAACTTTTCCTTTAGCATTAGCTTTAAAACTATATGATTTATTGGTTGTGACAAATATTTGTCCAGTAAATATTTTGTTAGAATGGTTAAATGTAATCCAAGATCCATACACATTAGATAGCGATAGTTGTTTTTTTACTTCTTTAATGATTAATTTCTCTAAATTTGCATTTTTATTAAACAATGTTTCTTGATTTATAATGTATGCACTTATGGCTATTACTGAAAAGCCAACAGCAGTTGTAACTATTCTTTTTAAGTTGATAAACCTCACCTCTGAATATAATTTAACTTTATTATATAATTACGTATGACTTTTAGCCAACCTCTAACGATTGGTATATACTATTATAAGGATTGAGTGATTAATATGGAAAAATTAGAAAAAATGAGTTTAGAACAATTAAAAAATAAAATTCAAAACGGTCAATATGTTTTATTCTTCTCTGCAGATTGGTGCCCAGATTGTTCTTTTATTAAACCGGCTTTACCAGAAATAGAAAAGGACTATTCTGACTATCAATTTTTATCAGTTGATAGAGATGAGAATATTGATTTAACAGCTGAATTAGAAGTTTTTGGCATTCCTAGCTTTATTGTATTTAAAGATGGTAAAGAAACGGGACGTTTAGTTAACAAAGATAGAAAAACTAAGGAACAAGTTGAGAGTTTCTTAAACGGTTTGGATAAATAATAATTGGAGATGATTTTAAATGTTAATTGCTAGTTACAATCCAAGTCAAATGGGTGACATACTAGTTGTTATTTTAGGCGAAGATGTTAAAAATCAAGCCGAGGCAGAAAAGAACAATGTTGTAAGAATTTATAATCAAGACAATAATGAAACAATTGGATTTAATTTTTTAAATGCTAGTAAAATTTTACCAACATTAGCTCAACACAATGGACAAGTTATTTTGTCTGCAGAAGATGTAGCAAAACTAAACCAAGTGCTTGAGGAAAGTGATTTAGAGCAAGAAATCCAATTGGATAAAGATTCTAAATTTGTTGTGGGATATGTGAAAACAGTTAAGCCACATCCTAAGTCTGATCATTTAAAAATAACCGAAACTGTAGTTGATAACGATAATACTTTGCAAATTGTTAGCAGCTCACCAAACATGCAAGAAAACATTAAAGTAGTAGTTGCTAAAGTTGGTGCAATGATGCCTAATGGATTAATTATCTGGCCTGGTGAACTAAAGGGCGAACCAAGTAATGGAATGATTTGTTCTGGTAGAGAATTAAAAATTCCCAATGCTCCTCAAAAACCAGGTGCTTTAATATTACCTGATTCTTATCAGGTAGGGGATGCTTTTAATCCTAAAGCAGCAACTGACTTATTTGTATAATATAAATTTTAGGAAAGCTTATGGCTTTCCTGTACATAAAATCTTAATAGAGTTAAGGATGATTTTTATATGAATCATTATGATGGACCGGCTTTTTTCAGAAAGTATCCCATAAATAATGCAAATATGTTTACTAAAAAAAGTACGGCAAAACAAGTTATTAATCAATCTAATAAACAAATTGATGATATTAAACAGAAAAGTAATAAAGCTTTGAAATCATCAAAACCAGTTAGCTCAAAAACTAATGGATATTCGGAATCGATAGCTAAAGACAACCCAATTGCTAAAAGAGTTGCTGCGTTTCAACCGACTAAAATATACGAACAAAAAGAAATTAAGCCTAATTACTATCAAAAGCCCATTTCAGCTGAATATACTGAGCTAAAGCAACAGCTACTAAAAGATGCAGAAACTTTTATATTACTCGATGACACTCATGAAGACGTCTTTCAAGTTAACGATATTAATACTCCTTCAATAACTATTGAAAAAGTAGATAAAGAAAATAATCTTAATGAATACGATGACACTAATCGTGAAAATGATGAACCAAAATTGCACAATGACGATATCGAAAGCAATCAACATATTTCTGAAAGCACTGATAAAGTTGATGAAACTATTGATAAAGAAGTGCTAGAAACTGATTATGAACCTGAAGTAAGTAGCTTAGATTCAGAGAGTGATACTAATGCTCAAAACCAAGCACTAAATAATTCTGTTTTAGACAGTAACATATCAAACGAAGAAGACACGGCTTCAAACGTTTCTACTGAAGATGAAAAAGAAACTTCGACATCTGATGCTACGAAAACATTTGAGAAACCTGAAAGTAATGCGTTAGCTAATGAAAAAGATAATATAGGCGAAATAGAAACTAACAATTCGGATGCTAAAAATATTGCTGATGATAGTTCGAATAATTCGGAAACTAATCAGAGTAAACTTAATGTTCATCGCAGTGGGCTAGGCCATTCTTTAAACTCAATTTTAGATGAAGAACAAGATGCTCAAAAGGACCTGGCTTTATTTAAAGATAAACCAGTAAAAAGCGTTGATAATAGTGAATACCAATATCCATCTTTGCAAATTTTGAATGAACCTAAAACTAAAGATGATGAAGGATTAGATGACTGGATTGAAAATCAAGCTGAAATTTTGGATGAAACCCTTGAAGCATTTCATGTTAAAGCAAATGTTGTTGATTGGGATAATGGACCCACAGTTACCCAGTTTCAAGTTAAGTTAAAACTAGGGGTAAAGGTTAATAAAATAACAAACCTAACTGATGATTTAAAATTAGCTTTAGCAGCAAAAGATATACGAATAGAAGCTCCTATTCCAGGTAAAACGACAGTGGGAATTGAGATACCTAATCCTAAACCACGTCCAGTAATGTTATCAGAGGTACTATCCTCCGATACATTCCGTAAAAATAAAAATCCATTGACGGTAGCTTTGGGAGTAGATTTAACTGGTAAACCTCAAGTTACTGATTTGAGAAAAATGCCACATGGATTAATCGCCGGTGCTACTGGTTCAGGAAAAAGTGTCTTTTTAAATAGTTTACTTGTTTCGTTATTATATAAAGCGACACCAGCTGAATTAAAAATGATTTTAATTGACCCTAAAGCTGTAGAAATGGCTCCTTATAATGACATTCCACATCTGATTTCTCCAGTTATATCTGATGCTAAGCAAGCTTCAGCAGCTCTAAATTGGGCGGTTAAAGAAATGGATCAAAGATATGAGAAATTAGCAGCTTCTGGAGCTAGAAATATTGAACAATTTAATAAGATGGCAGAAGAACATGAACAATATGGCTTAAAGATGCCTTATATTTTAATTGTAATTGATGAATTAGCTGATTTGATGATGGTTGCCTCTGCTGAAGTGCAAGACTACATTGTTCGTATTACTCAAAAGGCACGTGCAGCGGGTATTCACTTGATTGTTGCTACTCAACGTCCAAGTGTTGATGTTATTACTGGGACTATTAAAAATAACATTCCAACTAGAGTGGCATTTATGGTTTCAAGTCAAGTTGATTCGCGTACAATTATAGATACTGCAGGGGCTGAAAGGTTATTAGGTAAAGGAGATATGCTTTACTTAGGTAATGGTTCTAGTCAATCTATGCGTTTACAAGGAACATTTATTACCAGCAAAGAAATTGAACAAATTACCGAAGCAGTAAAATCACAAGGTCAGCCAAATTATGCTTTTCAACCTAAATCATTGTTGAAAAAAGTTAGCCAAGTAGAACAACAAGATGAATTGATGCCAGAAGTTTTAAAATATATTTCAAAAGAAGATACAATTTCAACTTCAAAACTACAACGAGTGTTCTCAATCGGCTATAATAGAGCTGCAACCTTAATTGACGACTTAGAAACTCATAATTATGTTTCAGGTCAGCATGGTTCCAAACCTCGTGATGTATATCTTAGCGAGGAAGATTACAAAAAATTAAATATTTAATTTGCCGAAAGGAAATGTAAATAATGAATAAAAATGATGTTTACTATTTTGTTGGAATTAAAGGTACTGGAATGGCTGCTATGGCCTTAATTCTTAATGATCGTGGCTATAAAGTGCAAGGTTCTGATATTGAAAAATATACTTTTACTCAAAGAGGATTAGAACAAGCCAATATTGATATTTATCCATTTGACGAAAAAAACATCCATGAAGGACTAATAGTAATAGCTGGTAATGCTTTTAAAGATGACCATCCAGAAATTAAAAAAGCTCATGAAATGGGTCTTAAAGTATATCGTTACCATGAATTCTTAGGTAAAATGATTGAAGGCCATACTAGTATCGGAGTTTGTGGAGCTCACGGTAAAACTAGTACAACAGGTCTTTTAGCACACGTACTATCTGGTATTGCACCAACTGATTATTTAATTGGTGATGGAAGTGGTAAGGGAGTTCCTGATGCTAGATTCTTTGCCTATGAAGCAGATGAATATCGTCGTCATTTTCTAGCTACTAAGCCTGATTATGCTATTATGACAAACATTGATTTTGACCATCCTGATTATTATACTGGCATCGATGATGTTAGGGATGCATTTCAAACTTTTGCTAATCAAACTAAAAAAGGTATTTTTGCGTGGGGAGATGATGAAAATCTTCGCAAAATTAAAGCTAATGTTCCAATTTACTACTATGGTGTAAATGAAGATGATGATTTTAGAGCAGTTAATATCAGAAAAAGTACTACTGGATCAGAATTTAATGTACTCTATCGAGGTAAAGACTTAGGTCAGTTCAATATTCATATGTATGGTGAACATAATATACTAAACTCTTTAGCAGTAATTGCTGTTGCATATTTTGAACATGATAATTTGGATGAAATTAGAAGTGAATTAGAAACCTTTAGTGGAGTTAAGCGTCGCTTTGCACAAAGAAAAGTGGCAGATATGACTATCATTGACGATTACGCTCATCATCCATCTGAAATTGATGCTACTTTGGATGCAGCAAGACAAGAATATCCAAATAAAGAAATTATTGCGGTATTTCAACCACATACTTTCAGTAGAACGATTGCTTATTTAGATGATTTTGCTAAAAGTTTAAATAAAGCTGATAAAGTTTATATAACAAAAATATATGGTTCACCACGTGAAAAATCTGGAAAGGTTTCTAGTGCAGATTTAGAGGCTAAAATTGTTAAAGATGGTGGATTAATTCAGGCAGAAAACATGTCACCATTATTGGATTACCACGATGCAGTTGTAATCTTTATGGGTGCTGGTGATATTCAAAAATACGAAAAAATTTATGAAGATTTGTTAAGTCATTTAAGTAACAAGTTGAATTAATTACTTGCCTTTTATTATTGTTTTGATAAAATGTTTCTTAATAAGATTAGTGTAAATCAAGGAGGAACATGCATGAACAATTATGATCAATCAACTGATAGAAAAATTGTTAACAATGCTTTTGGTTTAAATAAATTTCTTACTAAAATGTATGGCTGGATGGCACTTTCAGTTTTAGTTTCAGGTTTAGTTGCCTATGTAACAGGAAGCGTTTATCACGTTACACTAAGTGGTATTCAAACTATATTGGCGTTCATCGTTTGGTTTATTCTTTCCATGACTATTCAATCTACATCTCTTAAAAATCCAGTAATTGGATTTATACAGCTGATGATTTTTGCGTCGCTAACAGGAGTTATTTTTTCGGGAATAGTTTTAACCTATACGGGTGCTACAATATTTTCTGCCTTCGTTACAGCTGCAGCTGACTTTATAATTATGGCATTTATAGGTGTAGTTACTAAAAAGAATTTAGACAAATTAGGGACTCAAGCTTATTCAGCTTTAATTGCTGTAATAATAGTTAGCATAATTAATATATTTTTGAAAGTTAGCTTATTTGAAATTGTGTTATCAATCATTACAGTTGGAATTTTTACGATATTGACAGCTTACGATGCACAAAAAATGAAAAATTTATATAATCAATATAATGGACAAGTTTCAGATAGTGGTTTAGCTATTAACGGGGCACTTATCCTATATTTAGATTTTGTTAATCTTTTCTTACAACTACTACAATTATTTGGTTTAGGAGATAACCGAGATTAACTAAAAAAATGGTGTTTTAATAACACCATTTTTTTATTACATAGATAAAAATGTTAAAATTACTATAACTAATTTAGAAGCTTTGAGGGAGATATTTATGGCAGACAAAAAATTACTTTTAATTGATGGTAACAGTATTTTATACAAAGCTTTTTATGCACTTTATCATTCAATTGATCGTTTTACTAATAGTGAAGGATTACATACGAATGCAATTTATGGGTTCAATAACATGTTACAAACTATGCTAGACAAGGTACATCCAGATATGGCTTTGGCGGCTTTTGACTTTGGGAAAGTTACCTTTAGAACCAAACTATATGCTGATTATAAAGGTGGCAGACATAAGACACCTGATGAATTGATAGAACAGTTTGATGGTGTGAAGAAATTACTTTCAGCTAGGGGAATTAAAAGCTATGAATTAGAAAACTATGAAGCTGACGATATTATCGGTACGCTTTCAAAGCAGGCTGAAGATATGGGATATGAAACTACCATCGTTACTGGTGATAGAGATTTAACCCAACTCTGTTCTGATAAGGTTACGGTAAGCATCTCTAAAACTGGTACATCTAACATTGTTCATTATAATGCTGATTATGTTATGGAAAACATGAATATAACGCCTAATCAAATTATTGATGTTAAAGCTTTGCAAGGTGATAATTCTGACAACTATCCAGGAATCGAAAAAGTTGGTCCTAAAACAGCTTTAAAGTTAATTAATCAGTACGGAAGTATTGAAAAACTATATGATAATATTGACGAAATCAGTGGTAAGAAGTTAAAAGAACACTTGATTGAAGGTAAGAAAAATGCGTTTTTAGGCAAAAAATTAGCTACTATTAAACGAGATGCTCCGCTAGAAATAGGAATTGAGGATGTTCCTTATTTAGGTGACCAAGTTGATGAATTAGTCACATTTTATCAGAAAATGAACTTTAGAAAATTTTTAAGAGAATTAAACTCATCCCATGAAGTAGATGATAGTTCTGTTAACTATCATGCGCTAAGTACGCAAAACGTTGATGATTTATCAAATATCAATCTCAATGATTGTACGTTTTATTTAGAGATGGATGGTGATAACTACCATAATGCACCTATTGTTGGTTTTGTATTAGGCAATGGTAACGATTGGTATGTAAGTCGTGATATTGAAATGTTAAAAAGTACCTCAATCAAAAGTATTTTAGAAAACTCAAAGGTTACTAAAAATGTTTTTGATGCCAAACGTACTTACGTTGGACTTAATCGTTTAGGCATTCATCTAAAATCAGTTAATTTTGATATGTTAATAGTTTCATATTTATTAGATACTAATGATAATAGTAATGATTTAGGTAAAATAGCTAATCTACACGATTACTATGATGTTAAATCCGATGAAGAAGTTTATGGAAAGGGAGCTAAACGTTCCATTCCTGACAGCGATGATAAATTCTTTTCACATTTAGTTAAAAAAGCTAAAGCAATAAATGATTTGAAAGTGCCATTATTTGATAAGCTAAAAGACCATAATCAGAAAGATTTATATCATAACGTTGAACTGCCAGTTACTTTTGTCTTAGCTGATATGGAGATTAATGGGATTACTGTTAATAGTGAATATTTATCTAATATGGGTAGTAAACTTAAAGAGCGTATATCCGAAATTGAACAGTCTATTTATAACATGGCTAATGAAGAATTTAATATAGGTTCTCCTAAACAATTAGGGGTTATACTTTTTGAAAAAATGGGTTTACCGGTTATTAAAAAGACTAAAACTGGTTATTCCACTGCGGTTGATGTGTTAGAACAGCTGGCTCCTGACTATCCAATTGTTCAAAAAGTATTAGACTATCGTCAACTGTCTAAAATATTATCTACCTATGTCGATGGAATTTTAAAAGTTGTTAATGATAGTGATAATAAAGTTCATACCAGATATTTACAGACCTTGACACAAACTGGTAGATTATCATCAGTGGATCCTAATTTACAAAATATTCCAGTGCGAACTGAAGAAGGTAGATTGATTAGAAAAGCTTTTGTTCCACATAAGTCGGACTGGCAAATTTTTTCATCAGATTATTCGCAAATTGAATTAAGGGTTTTAGCATCAATTACTGGCGATACTAATATGCAAGAAGAATTTATGAATAATGATGATATTCATGCTTCCACAGCGCGTAGAATTTTCGGGTTGTCATCTAATGATGAAGTTACACCTAATATAAGAAGGCAAGCTAAAGCGGTTAATTTTGGAATCGTTTACGGTATTTCAGACTTTGGATTGGCTAAAAATACTGGCATATCGAGAGCCAAGGCTAAAGAATTTATTGATAAATATTTTGCTGAATATCCAGGCGTTAAAAAATACATGGACGACTCAGTCGAAAAAGCTAAAGCCAATGGTTATGTAGAAACTATTGCACATCGAAGAAGATATATACCTGAAATTAATTCTAAGAATTTTCATCAACGTTCATTTGCAGAACGAACAGCTATTAATAGTCCAATTCAAGGTAGTGCCGCTGATATTATAAAAATAGCTATGATTAACATGGCCGAAGCAATTAAAGATATGCATGCTAAAATGTTATTACAGGTTCATGATGAACTTATCTTCGAAGCCCCAGTTGATGAAATACCTAAATTAGAAAAGATAGTTCCATCAATTATGGATTCTGCAGTTAAGTTAAATGTACCTTTAAAAGTTAAAAGTCATTACGGTAAAAATTGGTATGATCTTAAGTAGAAGAGTATAAGAATCGAGGTTATAAAAATGCCTGAATTACCAGAGGTAGAAACAGTTAGAACTGGTTTAACTAACCTAGTTGAAGGAAGTACAATAAACAGGGTAGAAGTTATTTATCCTAAAATGATTAACGTTGCACCTGAGGTATTTAAAAATAGTTTGGCTGGTCGTAAAATAATTAAAATCGATCGCCGAGGTAAGTATTTACTATTTAGATTTGATAATAATATTACATTAGTTTCACATCTCAGAATGGAAGGTAAATATGACGTAGAAACTGAGGGGACTGCTCCAGGTAAACATACGCATATTATTTTTCATTTAAACGACGATAGAGAATTGAGATATAATGATAGTCGAAAATTTGGCCGTATGTATTTAATTCACAATGGAGAAGAACATACATTGTCAGGATTAGGAACACTCGGGCCAGAACCGACTGAACAAGATTTAACCTTTGAATATCTTAAAAAGATAATGAATAAATCTAGAGGCAAGATTAAGCCGTTCTTATTAAATCAAAGCCACTTAGCTGGGTTAGGTAATATTTATGTTGATGAAGTACTTTGGATGAGCAAAATACATCCAGAAACAACTACTTCACTAATTAGTGATGATGAAATAAAATCGCTGAGAAATAATATTATTGAAGAAATGAAAAATGCAATCAAAGGACATGGAACCACGGTCCATTCTTATTCCAATGCTTATGGAGAAGCTGGTCAATTTCAAGATAAGCTCAAGGTTTATGGAAGAAAAGGGCAACCATGTTTTAGATGTGGCAGTAAAATTGAAAAAACTGTAGTTGCACAACGTGGAACTCATTTTTGCCCGAAATGTCAAATTAAGGTAATAAAATAATGACTAAGATTATAGGAATAACAGGTGGTATTGCTACTGGTAAATCTACTGTTTCTAGCTATCTAGCAGAATTAGGCTATCAAATTATTGATGCTGATAAAATTACACATACAGTTCAATCAAAAGGTAGTAAGGGGCTGCAAGCCATTATTGATTTCTTTGGAAATGACTATCTATTATCTAATGGTGAATTAAATCGTAAAAAGCTTTCCCGAACAGTGTTTAGCAATAAAAATAAATTGAAACGATTGACCAGAATAGTTGATCCTTTTATAAGAAAACAAATTAGTGAAGAAATTAGGAGAGCTGAAAGTCAAGAAATAAATCTTTTATTTCTGGATGCACCTACATTATTTGAAAATGGGTATCAGTTATTTTGTGATAAGATAATTACAGTTTATTGTTCACCAGAAGAACAGCTAAAGCGTTTAACAAATAGAAATAAGATATCAATTAGCGTAGCCATTAAAATTATTAAAAATCAGTGGCCAATTGAATATAAAGAAAGTCTATCTGATTTTTCCATTAATACTGATGGCTTAATATCAGATACTAGATCTAAATTTTTAAATATTTTAAATAAATTATAAAAATATTGAGGTGAAATAAATGCAATGTCCTCATTGTCATAAAAAATCTTCAAAAGTTATTGATAGTAGGCCAACTGAAAATGGTAGAGTGATTAGAAGAAGAAGAGAGTGCGAAAGTTGTGGTTATCGATACACCACTTTTGAAAAGATTGAAGAAACTCCGCTACTAGTTATCAAAAGTAATGGCAATCGTGAAGAGTTTAATCGTGAAAAAATTCTTCGCGGAATTATTAGATCGGCAGAAAAAAGACCTGTTCCGATGAGTGAAATGACCAACATTGTAGACCATGTAGAGAATAAAATTCGTTCGACTGGCGATAATGAAGTTTCAAGCCAAATCATTGGAAGTTATGTTATGAACGAATTAGCTGATATTGACGAAATTTCATACATTAGATTTGCTAGTGTTTATCGTCAATTTAAAGACATGACAGTCTTTTATAATGAACTTAAAGGTGTTATGGAAAAAGACAAGAAGAAACGTGATAAATAATGGTTGACGGTGAATGGAGAAAGATAAGTCCCAACGCTAGTTTTATTGTTACTGCTACTGACTATATTTCAGACTTACAACGAAAGACCTTAGACTTGTTATATCAACCAATAATTGGTCAGACCGCTTATGCTTTGGTTAATATACTTTGGCGAATGGAATCTGATAATGAAAAATTTCAAATTAAAAACAATTTTGAATTATTGTCTTTATTGAATATTGATTTATCAGAATTCTATGATGCCAGAGTAAAATTAGAAGGTGCAGGTTTATTAAAAACATACGTTCAAGCAACTGATTCTTTGAATAACATATATGTTTATAAATTATTTAGTCCATTAGATGTTAAGGAATTCTTCAAAGATGATTTATTAAGCATTACGCTGCTTCAAATGATTGGTGAGAAACAATACTATGATTTAGGCACTAAGTTGATTAAAAAGGTTTATAGCAGTAATGATTTAAAAGACATTTCTAAAAACTTTTTAGACGTTTTTGTCGTTAAAAAAGATGACCTTGCTAATACTCCTGATGTTACTAAAAAAATAAGATCTAGTCTTTCAGATGATAATAATACTAAACACAAGATAGTGAATGATGTAAAAGACTTTGACTTTAATTTATTATTAGATATCTTAAGCCAATCTTATGTAAATCTCGATAGTGTGAAAAAAAGTCATGATTTAATTTTGTCAGAACATTTATTATATGGAATTGATGAAATTAGCACTTCTAAATTCGTCGAAAAAGCAACTAATATCAATACTAACAATCTTGATGTGAATAAATTTAAACTGTTAGTTTCGAGGCAATTTGACAACGTTAAACTTAATAAAGTGCCTAAAAAGGCTTCAAAAGACGAGACAGTTAAACTAAGTTCAGTCGAAAGAGGCTTAGTTAAGTCAGCCGATTTTTATGCACCGATTGACTTTTTGTATCAGTTGAAAAAACTAAATAAAGGCTATGTTTCTTCAAACGAAGAAAGAATTTTGCGTGAATTAGTTCATCGGATGATTTTACCTAAAGAAGTTATCAATATGATTACTTATCATATTTTAATAGACCAAGGTAATGCTAGCTTAAATAAAAATTTAGTTGATACAATTGCTAACGATTGGGCCAAAAATAATATCAGTAGTGCTGCTGGTGCAATTGAATATATCCGAAATCGTAAATCAACTCAAACAAAATCTTATAAGAAATCTTTTAGTACTCATAAAAATAGCAATATAAAGCAAATTAAAGAGTCGTTGCCAGAATGGGCTAGGGATGATTATAATCCGCGTAAAAATAATAAGCCGATTGATAAAAATAAAAAGCGTCAACTAGAGTTAGAATTGGAAGAATTAGATAATAATAAATGATTGGTGGTGTTAATTTGGAAAGTGTTAGTCAAAGTATGAAAAATATGATGGGCAAGCTAAATGCTTCGGATCGTTATCGAAAACTTGTACATCATGCTTTAGATGATAGTGATGTTCAATCTTTTTTAGAACAAAATAAACAATCATTAGACAAAGATGCCATCGTTAAATCACTATCAAATCTTTATGAGTTCGTTACTGAAAAAAGTAAAATAAAAAATGGTCAAAATAGTACCATTCCAGGATATGAACCAAAACTTGTGTTAAATAATCATTTAATAGATGTATCTTATCGTCCAACTAAAGAAACCATTAATTCTAGAAAGCAAAAACAATTACAAAATCGAATTAAAATGTTAATGATGCCTAAAGATGTTAAACATGCTAGTTTGCATGATTTTGATATGGATGAAAATTCTTCTAGACTTAATGTTTTGGAACAAGCACTTAACTTTGTCAAAAATTATCATAAAACTAATCAATGGATACCGGGTCTATATTTGTATGGTAGTTTTGGAATTGGAAAAACTTATTTATTGGGTGCAATTGCTAATAAGTTGGCCGAAAACGGAGTGGATGTTACTATGTTGCATTTCCCTAGTTTTGCAGTTGAAATGAAGAATTCTATTGGCAATAATAATGTAGCTGATAAAGTTGACGCAATTAAGAAATCTTCAATTCTAATGCTTGATGACATTGGTGCTGATTCAATGTCTTCTTGGGTGAGAGATGACATTTTAGGAGTCATATTGGAATGGCGGATGCAAAATCATTTACCAACTTTTTTTAGTTCTAATTTTTCAATGGAAAAATTAGAAAAAGAACATTTAAGTGTTAACAATCGTGGTGATGATGAACCTTTGAAGGCTAAAAGAATTATGCAAAGAATTCGTTTTCTATCTAAAGAATGCTTGATGACAGGTGATAATAGAAGACCACAATAAATTTTTTATTAAGCCTTGACATTTTATTAAAAAATGATGATAATGTTAGTTAAAGAAGACATGACTTAATCTTCACAATTAAAGGGAGAGAAAACACTAACTGTAAGTTTTCTTAATTGTTGATTTTAAGCTACCACTTCTCAAAAAAATTATATATGCCTTAATTGGCTTTACATGAGGCTTACATTTATTGTGTAAGTAAATATGGGTGGAACCACGTTAATAACGTCCCTAGTACTTTAATAGTGCTAGGGCTTTTTTTATTTAATTTAGGAGGTATTTTATATGTCTAAACTTTCTTTTGAATTTCCAGATGGTAGTGTAAAAGAATTTGAACAAGGTGTAACGGTTGAAGATGTTGCTAAAAGCATAGCTGTTAGTTTGGCTAAAAAAGCTGTTGCGGGAAAAATTGATGGTCAAATGTATGGTATCAATGAACCATTAGCTAACGGTGGTAAAATTGAAATTATCACAAAAGATTCTGATGATGGTCTAAAAGTATTGAGACAAACTGCTTCACAATTATTGAAAGCTGCTTTGGCAGATCAATTTGTAGGTATTGAATTTGGTGAAAGTACTTCTGATGAAGATGGATTCTTTGTTGATACTGATAAAAAAGATACTCAAGTAAGTGCTGATGAATTAAAACCCTTAGAAGATAAAATGCGTAAAATGGTTAAAAATAATGTTTCTATTGAACGCAAAGTTTTAAGCAAAGAAGATGCTTTAAAACAAGTTGATGGGGATCCTTACCAAGCTAAGTTAGTTAATAAATTAGCTAATGGTGATGAAGTCGTTTTCTATCAAATTGGTGATTACTTAAGTTTAGGTGAAGGAGTTGTTCTTCCATCTGCTAAAGATGTTAAAGAATTTAAGCTATTATCTGTTGCTGGAGCTTACTGGGAAGGTAAATCTTCTAATCCTATGCTTCAAAGAATTTTTGCTACAGCCTTTTATAAAAAAGCTGATTTAGAAGCTGATTTAAAACGTCGTCAAGAAGCTAAAGAAAGAGACCATCGAGTAATCGGTAACAAATTAGACTTATTCTTTGTTGATCCTAAAGTAGGTGCTGGTTTAGCGTACTGGATGCCTAATGGTGCTACAGTTAGAAGAGTTATTGAAAGATATATTGTTGACAAGGAATTAGCTAATGGTTACCAACACGTAATTACACCAGTTCTAATGAATTTAGATGCATATAAAACATCTGGTCATTGGGCACATTACCGTGAAGACATGTTTCCTCCAATGGACATGGGTGATGGTGAACAATTAGAACTTCGTCCAATGAATTGTCCTAGTCACATTCAAATTTTTAAACATCATATTCGTTCATATCGTGAATTACCTATGCGAATAGCTGAATTAGGTATGATGCATAGATATGAAAAATCAGGAGCCCTTTCCGGTTTACAAAGAGTTCGTGAAATGACTCTAAATGATGGACATACTTTCTTAGCAATTGAACAAATTAAAGAAGAATTTAAACGAATTCTTCATCTTATGGTTGAAGTTTACAAAGACTTTGATATTGAAAACTACCACTTTAGATTAAGTTATCGTGATCCTAAAAATACTGAAAAGTACTTTGATGATGATGAAATGTGGAATAAATCACAATCCATGCTAAAAGGTGCCATGGATGAATTAGGTTTAGACTATGTAGAAGCTGAAGGAGAAGCAGCCTTTTATGGTCCTAAGTTAGATGTTCAAACATACACTGCTATGGGAAATGAAGAAACATTGTCTACTATTCAATTAGACTTCATGCTACCAGAAAGGTTTGACCTTCATTATGTTGGTGAAGACGGTAAAGAACATCGTCCAGTTATGGTTCACCGTGGATTAGTTTCTACAATGGAAAGATTTGTTGCTTACCTAATCGAAGTTTACAAGGGTGCTTTTCCAACTTGGTTAGCTCCACACCAAGTTAAAGTTATTCCTGTAAGTATGGATAAACATGGTGAATATGCTAAAAAAGTTAATAATAAGTTAACTGCTTTAGGTATTAGATCTAGCGTAGATAGCCGAAATGAAAAAATGGGTTACTTAATTAGAGATGCTCAAACTAATAAAGTTCCTTACACTTTAGTTGTAGGTGATGATGAAGCATCATCAGATAAAGTATCTGTACGTCGTTACGGTGAAGATAACAGTACAGAATTGTCTATTAATGATTTTGTTAAGAACATTCAAGAAGATATTAGTAACTATTCAAGAAAAAATAAATAATTTATTGACAATCATCCATTGAATTGTTATCATATAGTTAACATAAAAGCAGAAGCATCCCGCTTCTCGCCTAAGTGATTAAGATTGCTAGGCTAATTTTCGGATGAAAACCACTTTTTGTGGGATTGAGAGCGGGTATATTTATATATCCGCTCTTTTTCTGCTTTTAATTACTTGGAGGTGAATTGCCATAGCAAACGATATGATGGTCAATGATGGAATTAGAGCTAGAGAGGTTCGTTTAATCGGTGCAAACGGTGATCAATTAGGAGTTAAGTCAAAATCTGAGGCTTTAAAAATGGCTGAAGATGCAAGCTTAGATCTTGTAGTGGTAGCTCCTAAGGCAAAACCACCCGTAGCTAAGATATTAGACTATGGGAAATACCGTTTTGAACAACAAAAGAAAGCTCGTATGTCTAGAAAGAAGCAAAAAGTTGTTAGTGTGAAAGAAATTAGATTAAGCCCTACAATTGATACCAATGACTTTAACACTAAGCTTAAAAACGCTAAGAAGTTTTTGAGCAAAGGTGAAAAAGTTAGAGTATCTATTCGCTTCAAAGGACGTGCCATCACACATAAAGAAATTGGTCGTGATGTTTTAAACAAAATGGCAGATTCTACATCAGATGTTGCTAATGTTACCCAACGAGCAAAAATGGACGGTAGAAGTATGTTCTTGATGCTCGCACCTAATTCAAGCGATAAAAAATAATTTTTTTACTATAAAAAGGGAGGATATTTTCTAATGCCTAAGATTAAAACAAACCGTGCTATAGCAAAACGTTTCAAAAAAACTGCTAAAGGTGGTTTAAAGAGCGCAAACGCTTTTACTAGTCACCGTTTTCATGGTAAAACCAAGAAACAACGTCGTCAATTACGTGGTACAAGCATGACTGGTGCTACTATGACTAAAAAATACACACATTTATTACACAAATAATATTTTTTAATATCGGGAGGAATTTAATATGCCACGAGTAAAAGGTGGAACAGTCACTCACGCACGTCGTAAACGTGTTTTAAAACAAGCTAAGGGTTACCGTGAAGGTAAACACAGTCTTTTCAAAACTGCTAAAGACCAAGTAATGAAATCACGCGAATATGCTTTCCGTGACCGTCGTGCAAACAAGAGCAACTTCAGAAGATTATGGATTGCTCGTATTAACGCAGCTGCACGTATGAATGGTTTAAGCTACAGCAAATTAATGCACGGTTTAAAACTTGCTAACATTGAAGTTAACCGTAAAATGTTAGCTGATTTAGCAGTTAACGATGAAAAAGCATTTGCTTCATTAGCTGAAGAAGCTAAAAAAGCTGTAAAATAATTTTTTGAACTTTCACCACTTAGTTTAAGTAGGTGGGAGTTTTTTTATTAATATATGCCGATTTATTTCGGCTGTACATAATATTTTATAATAAGGAGAAATTAAAATGTTATCTAAATTTAAACCAACTTGGATGATTCCAACTATATATCAAATATCACCTTCAAGGTTGAACAAAATGGGGATTAAAGCGGTATTTACGGATTTAGATAATACTTTAATTCCTTGGAATAATACTTATGGAACTAATCAGTTGAAATCTTGGATTAGTGAACTGGATAGATATGAAATTAAATTAGTTATTATATCTAATAATAGCTATAAAAGAGTAGGTAAAGCGGTTCAAAACTTTAGAGTTGATTACATTGCTAGAGCTTATAAACCACTTCCAACAGGACTTAATAAAGCTCTAAAAAAATATAATTTGAATAGTAGACAAGTTATAATGATTGGAGATCAACTTTTAACTGATGTCGTTGCTTCTAATAATGCTGGAGTTAGAAGTGTACTTGTTAAACCGGTGTTGCCTAGTGATGCTTGGAACACTAAATTGAATCGTTTTATTGAGAAAAAAATATGGAAAAAATTATTTGATAAGTATAATAATTTGACATGGCAGGAGGATATTGATGAGCGAAACTAACCAAATGGAAGATAAACTACAATGTATAGGTTGCGGTGCTTTTATTCAAACTAACAATCCAGATGAATTAGGCTATACGCCTACTTCTGCTTTAAACAAAGCACAAGAATTAGATAATGACATTTATTGTCAAAGATGTTTTAGATTGAGACATTATAATGAGATAGCTCCAGTTAGTCTAACTGACGATGATTTCTTGAAAATTTTAAATAAGATTAGAGATTCTGATGCTTTAATCGTTTATGTCGTGGATATATTTGACTTTAATGGTAGTGTCATTCCAGGATTACACCGTTTTGTTGGTGATAATGAAGTTTTATTAGTAGGTAATAAAGAAGACTTATTACCACAATCACTTAATCGTAGAAAGTTAAAAGATTGGTTACGCCAAAGAGCTAACGAACAAGGAATTAGGCCGATTGATGTTGCTTTAGTCTCAGCCAAAACTAATCAATCAGTAGATGATTTATTAGTTAAGGTTGATAAATATCGTCAGGGTAAAGATGTTTATGTAGTTGGTGTTACCAATGTTGGTAAATCTACATTGATTAACCAAATCATTCGTCAAAATACTGGAATTCAAGAACTTATAACTACTTCTAAATTTCCAGGAACAACATTAGATCAAATTAATATTAATTTGGATGATGGTAGTAAAATAGTTGATACACCAGGGATTATTCATAAAGAACAAATGGCTCATTATTTAAAAGGTAAGGACTTGAAAATAGTCGAGCCACAAAAGCAAATTAAGCCTAAGGTATATCAATTAAATCCAGAACAAACTTTGTTTTTTGCCGGTGTTGGTAGATTTGATTATGTTCAAGGAGACAAAAAATATGGATTTACAGTCTATGTTGAAAATAACTTGCTAATTCATCGTACTAAATTAATTAATGCTGATGAATTCTATGACAAACACTTTGGTGAATTACTAACACCACCGGATGAATCATATGCTAATGATTTTCCTAAATTAGTTAGATATGAATTTAAAACTACTGAAAAAAGTGATTTAGTTATTGAAGGGTTAGGTTGGATAACAGTACCTGAAAATGTCGTAGTTGCTGGGTGGGCTCCTAAAGGAGTTTCAGTTTTAATTAGAAAATCAATGATTTAACACAAAGGAGAATTTATGAAACTTAGAGGTAAACAAAAAAGATATTTAAGATCACAAGCTAATCGCATGAAACCAGTATCTTCAATTGGGAAAAATGGTTTAACTAACATTTGGTTAGAACAAATTTTGGATGTGTTGCAAAAAAGAGAATTAGTGAAAATCAATATTCAACAAAACGCTGACGTGGATACCGATGATGTAAAAAATTTCTTGGAATCTAACAGTGATATTAATGTTGTACAAACGATTGGTAAAACATTATTATTGTTCCTACCTTCTAATAATGAAGAAAATCAAATCGTTTCGGTAGAAGTAAAAAATATTTAAGGTGATATATTGACTGCTTTAAGTTCTAACAGTAAACATAAAATTGGTATATTTGGCGGTACTTTTAATCCAATTCATAATGAACACTTATTTATAGCTGACCAAGTATGTGAGTATTTAGGCTTAGAAAAAGTTTATCTCATGCCTGATTATATCCCACCACATATTGATGAAAAACATGCAATCGATGCTGATTTAAGAGTAGATATGATTAAGTTAGCTATACAAGGTAACAATAATCTGGATATAGAGTTGTCTGAGATTAACAGAAAAGGTAAGAGCTATACTTATGAAACTATGCTTGAATTGTGTCGAAAGTATCCTAATAATGAGTATTATTTTATTATTGGTGGAGATATGGTTGATTATCTACCTAAGTGGCATCGAATTGATGATTTACTAAATTTGGTAAATTTTGTTGGAGTACGAAGAGCTAATTATGTTCCAAAGACTGATTATCCAGTTACTTGGGTTGATGTTCCAGAAATTGATATCTCATCAACTATGATTAGGAATAAACTGAGTCGTAATCAATCCGTTAGATACTTGGTTCCAGAAAATGTTAATGTTTATATAAAGGAGCATTCAATTTATCGATAATAAATTAGTTTATAAAAAGAATATCGTTCCATTGAGTCGTGAAGAATTAGTTAGTCGTCTAAAAAAGGCTTTAAATCAGTCCAGATTTGAACACGTTTTAAGAGTTGAAAAAATGGCTATCAAGTTGGCTAAGCTAAATGATGTTGACGTTGAATTAGCTAGCATTGGTGGCCTAGTACACGATTATGCAAAGCAACGACCTGATGAAGACTTTATTAATGCTATCCATAAATATCATTTAGACGATAATTTGTTGAATTATGGCAATGCTATTTGGCACGGCGAAGTAGGATATTTATTTGTTCAACATGAATTAGGAATTCAAAATATAGATATTTTAAACGCTGTTAAACATCACACTGTGGGTGCTAAATATATGTCCAAATTAGAACAAATTGTTTACATGGCTGATTATATAGAAATGGGAAGGGATTTTCCTGGAGTCGATGATGCTAGAAAAATAACTTTCAATAATTTAGGCCTAGGGGTAGCTTATCAAACTAAGCATACTTTGGATTATTTGATTTCAAATAATAAAAGTGTGTATCCAAAAACAATTGACACTTACAATGAGTGGGTAGTTAACTCTAAAGTAAAATAACAAAGGAGATTTTAATTTGAATAGTAAAGATATTTTAAAAGAAGTGGTTTTAGCCGCTGATAAAAAAAGAGCAAATGACATCGTTGCACTTAATGTTAAAGAAGTAAGCTTGATGGCTGATTATTTTGTAATAATGGATGCAGCATCTAATCGTCAAGTTAAATCTATTGCAGATGAAATTGTAGATGCCGTAGAAGAAAAAAATATTTACATTAAACAGGTTGAAGGTAAAAGTACTGCTAAATGGATTTTAATTGATTTAGGAGAAGTTATTGTACACGTATTTCAATCTGATGAAAGAGCATTCTATAATTTAGAAAAGTTATGGTCTGACGCAGATTCAGTTGATTTAAGTGATTGGATAGAAGAATAGATGATTTATACTAGTTTCGCGCAACTTTATGATGAACTTTTTGATTCTGATATGTATGATAACTGGTTTGAATTTGTTGCAAAACATGTAGATAAAGATTCTAACATTCTTAATGTCGCTTGTGGAAATGGTCGACTAGACTGTTTACTCTTAGAAAATGGTTATAATGTGACAGGATTAGATTTATCTAGTGACATGTTATCAATAGCTAGTAAGCATGCTAATGAATCTAATCTATCATTACCTTTGATTGAGGGAAATATGTTAGATTTATCTGGTGTTGACGACTATGAAGTCATAACCTGTTTTGATGATTCGTTATGTTATTTGGATTCGGAAAAGTCGTTAGAGCTAGCCTTTAAAAATGTTTATAATCACTTAACTTCGGGTGGAAAATATTTATTTGATGTAATAACACCTTATAAAACAGACGTTTACTATCCTGGCTATATGTATAACTATCATGATGAAACTAGGGCTTTTATGTGGTCTAGCTACATTGGCGAATATGAGCATTCGGTAGAACATGACTTGGCATTCTTCTTTTTTAATGATGAGATTGATGCTTATGATTCATTTAACGAAATTCACTGTGAAAGAACGTATGATTTAAGTGTGTATGTTGACTTGCTTAAAAAGGTGGGCTTTAAAAACGTTGAAGTATCAGCAGAATTTGGTAAAAAAGATATAGATATTAAAACTGATCGATGGTTTTTTGTTTGCGATAAGGTGATTTAATAAAATGTTAAAAGCTGTTGGAATAATATCTGAATATAATCCTTTTCATAATGGTCATTTATATCAGTTAAGACAAGCAAAAAAGATAACTAATGCTGATTTAACTGTAGTTGTTATGAGTGGTAACTGGGTACAAAGAGGCGAACCAGCCATATTTGATAAATGGTCACGTACTAGAATGGCTATCAAAAGTGGCGTCGATTTAGTTGTTGAACTTCCATTTCAATGTGCAGTACAGCCAGCAGATTTATTTGCTAAATATGCAGTTAACATTTTAGGACACTTAAAATGTGATTATTTAAGCTTTGGGTGTGAAAATTATCATATCAATTTTAAAGAATTAGGTAATTTTAAGATACAAGATTCTATAAAAAATAATTTAAAATCTAGTATGCCATACGCATCAGCTATTCGAGAATATGTTTTTGAAAAAACCGGTCAATCTATTTCTAGCCCCAATGATATTTTGGGGATGAATTATTCAGTAGCTAATAAATCGTTAGAACATCCAATGCAAATTTTTCCAGTTAAACGCTTAGGAGCTGAGCATGACGACTTAAAGCTTAATATTCATAAAAACATTTCTAGCGCTTCGGCTATTCGTTCGTCAATCTTTCATAAAAAGAAAAACTTTAATGACTATCTACCTAGTTATTATAATGATTTTAATTTTGATGATTTTATTAACTGGGATGACTTATTTCCATACTTGAAGTATCGAATAATTACTTCTTCATTAAGTGACTTGAAACAAGTATACCAAGTTAATGAAGGCTTAGAATTTAAATTAAAAAAGGAAATTACTAGTTCTAATACTTTTGAAGAATTTATGTCAAAAATAAAGTCGAAAAGATATACCTATGCCAGATTAAGACGACTATGTTGTTATATCCTAGTAAATTATAAAGATGATGCTATTTTTGATTATGTTAGAATATTAGGATTTAATCAGACAGGTAGAACATATTTAAAGCAAATCAAAAAATCTGTTGATGTACCAATAATATCTAGAGCTAATAAAAAAAATTTAAATGATGAATTAAAATACGAATATAAAGCTGGTTTTATGATTAGTTTGATTACTCATGAAAATGAAGATTTATATCGTTTTCCGTTGATTTATAAGTGATTTTGCTATCAAGGGAAACACCTTGACAAGCATATTTGTAATATGTATAATAAACATCGTTGCATTAGGGGGACTATACATGAAATGGTCATTGAATGAACTATCTAAATATCAAGATACTCCACTTTCTGTTGATGAAAAACTTGACTTAGAGCAAGATTTATTAGCAAGATATCCTAAATATATTTTATCTGTTAATCCAGTCGATGTTAGTGCTAACGTATTTTATGATGATGGTAATGTGATTGTTAACGCCAAAGTTACTGGCAAGATGGTTGTGCCATCTTCTAGATCTTTAGATCCAGTTGATGTAGACTTGAATTTCAATATTGATGAAGTTTATGTGAAAGATCAATATAATCTTAAAAAGTATGAAGAACTTGGCGATGTAGCTTTTTTAATTGAAAATCAAAAAATTGATTTTGATAAATCAGTTGCTGACAATATTATTTTGCAAATCCCAATGCATATTCTGTCTCCTCAAGAAGAGGAGGGCAAAGAAATGCCCGAAGGAAAGTTTTGGAAAGTTATTTCCGAACAAGAATATAGTAATCCTAAGGCAGAAAATAAAACAGTTGATCCACGTCTTGCCAAATTAAAAGATTACTTTAAGTAATTTTTTGGTAAGACTATAAAATTTTTCACTAGTGGATATTTTTTAATAAAAGGAGGTTTTTATATTGGCTGTACCAGCAAGAAAGACTTCAAAAGCTAAGAAAAATATGCGTCGTGGTCATATTAAATTAGCTAACCCAGGTTTAAGTGCTTGCCCAAACTGTGGTGAGTTACGTAAATCACACGTAGTTTGTCCAAACTGTGGCTTCTACAACGGTAAACAAGTTATTAAAGTTAATAACTAATAAAAGCTAAATAAAAAATCTCAGAACACCATGGGTTCTGAGATTTTTTATTTAGCTTTTATTTTTACTTAGTAAAATCTACAACTACACGACCAACAATCTTATTTTGTTTCATTTCATCAATAACATCATTGATTTCGTCTAATTTACAAGTTCTTACAATTGGTTTAACTTTACCTTCAGCACCGAATTGGAATGTTTCAGCTAGGTCTTGTCTAGTACCTACTAGTGATCCAGCAACTTGAATTCCATCAAGTACAGTTTTATCGATATTTAGTGCCATATCACCCTTAGGAAGGGCTACTGCTACTAATTTACCATCTGGGCGAAGTGCGTTTACTGATGTAGTAAATGCATCTTTGTTTACAGCAGTAACGATTGAACTATGAACACCGCCAACTTTTTCTTGAATTTGTTCAGCAACGTCGGAATCATGACGATCGATTAATAATTCGGCACCATTTTTCTTAGCAGCTTCCAATTTTTGTTCATTACCATCTACTGCTACAACATGTGCTCCAAAAACATTATGAGCTAATTGTACAGCGACGTTACCTAAACCACCAGCACCAACAATTTCAATCCATTGTCCTGGTCGAGCATCTCCAACTTTAAGAGCCTTATAAGTTGTAACTCCAGCACAAGTTAATGATGTTGCTTCAACTGGGTCTAGTCCTTCTGGAACTTTTACAGCATAGTTAGCATCAACGATTACTTGTTCTGCCATAGCACCATCTACTGTAAAACCGGCATTTTGTACATTTCTACATAAAGTTTCACGACCAGTTAAACAGTATTCACAATGTCCACATCCCTTGAAGAACCAAGCGATAGAAACTCTGTCGCCAACTCTTAAGTTAGAAACTCCATCAGCAACTTTAGATACGCGTCCAACACCTTCGTGTCCAATGATTCTTCCAGGAACTTTACCAAAATCTCCTGATGCTACATGTAAATCTGTGTGACAAAGTCCACAATATTCAACATCAACAAGAGCTTCACCATATTTTAAAGGTCTTAAATCAACATCTTTAATGTCTACATAACCATCGGAATTATCTCTTACTACAGCAGCTTTCATACTAACAACTTCTTTCTATTAATTTATAATTTCATTATATTAGATGTTATAAGTAAAATCAAGTGAAAAGATTCACAAAAAATTAAATATGTAACCGGCATAGCTACTATTAATGCTATTTTTATGCTAAAATGTAAAATGATTTGTTAATTTGAAAAAAGAATAATATATAGAGGTGTATTTACCTAATGAGTCGTATTTTAATTATTGAAGATGAAAAAAGTTTAGCTCGTTTTGTTGAACTTGAATTAGAACATGAAGGCTATGAAGTTAAAGTTAGTCTTGATGGTCGCGATGGCTTAGATGAAGCCATGAAAAATGACTATGATGTCATTTTATTAGATTTAATGCTACCAAAATTAAATGGTATGGAAGTTGCTAGAAGACTTAGAGAAAAGAAAGCAACACCAATTATCATGATGACAGCCAGAGATTCTGTTATAGATAGAGTTTCAGGATTTGATCATGGTGCTGATGATTATATCGTTAAACCATTTGCCATTGAAGAACTATTAGCAAGAGTTAGAGCTTTATTGCGTCGTATTGAAATAGAAGGAGACGAAAAGAAAGAAAGCCAAAAAGTAGTTCATTTTAAAGATATAACAGTTGAAAAAGAAAGTCGTATTGTCAGACGTGGCGATGATATTATAAATCTTACTAAGCGTGAATATGAATTGTTATTAACTTTAATGGAAAACGTTAATGTGGTTTTAGGAAGAGACGTATTGTTGACCAAAGTTTGGGGATATAATTCTGAAGCTGAAACCAACGTTGTTGATGTGTACGTTAGATACTTAAGAAATAAGATTGATCGACCAGATCAAAAGAGCTACATTCAAACAGTTCGTGGTACAGGTTACGTGATGCGTTCATGAACTCACTAAATACTAAAAATCTTAGTAATAATATTCAAAATACTAAATTAGTTTCTTCTAAGAGAAGACTATCGCTAAAATGGAAATGGTCAGCAGGAACATCACTGATTGTTTTTGTGATGTTATCAATTTTTTCTTTTTTAATATATAACCGTTTTTCTGATGTTTTAATACATCAAGAAAGGGTTCATATCAGCGAAACTATGGGAACTATTTCCGACAAGTTAAGTGATTTTAGTCGTCCTTTGGTTGGATACAAAGTTGATGATGTTTTGACGCCAAAAACTAACGACAATAATAAAATTAAAACTAAGTCTAACGATAGTAATGTGTCTAGTGCATATTCTAATTCCGTATTTGCTAGTTTGGCCAAAAACAATAATATAATTAGCGTTTTTGATAAAGATAATAACCCGGTTTTTTATTCTAGTTATGTTCCTAAATCTTACTCTACAATCGGTAAGGTAAATAAAGAAAACATATTCATGGATAAATTTGATAATAACAACTCACTTATAGGTGAGACACCTATTTTTTCTAAGGTTAATGGTAGAAGAATTGGTACGATTAGAGTTGTAAATAAATTGGGTGATTATCATTATTACACTAAAAAATTGCTGTTCATTTTATTATTTATTTTAGTTTTAGGCGTTTTCATGTCAGCATTGCTTTCTTACTTGTTAGCCGCTTATATGCTTAGACCAATCAGCGTAATTTCTAAAACTATAAATAGAATAAATGATTCTCCTGAAAATGAAGTCAGGGTACCTAAAATGCATAGTAATGATGAGTTAACTGACTTAGCTTCATTATTCAATGATATGTTGGATACTATGCAAAGATACATTGAGCAGCAGCAACAATTCGTTGAAGATGTTTCTCATGAGCTTAGAACTCCTGTTGCAGTTATTCAAGGTCACTTAAACATGCTTTCAAGGTGGGGAAAAGATGATCCACAAATTTTGAAAGAGTCCATTGATGCATCAGTTTCAGAAATTAATCGTATGAAGAGTTTAGTTCAAGAAATGCTTGATTTATCTCGAGCAGAGCAAGTAGAAATAAATTACAATGATAAAATTACTGATGCTCAAGATTTAGTTTTTCAAGAATATAATGATTTTAAAATGATACATCCAGATTTTATGTTTACATTAGATAATGACATAAAAAAAGAGACATTTGTGCAAATTTATCGTAATCATCTGGAACAAGTCTTAATAATATTGTTAGATAATGCGGTTAAGTATTCGACCAAACGAAAAGAAGTTCATATATCCATTTCAAGAAGCACTAAAAATGTTGATATTGCAATCCAAGATTTTGGTGAGGGAATATCTCCAAAAAACATGCATAAAGTCTTTAATAGATTTTATAGAGTAGACAAGGCACGTAGTCGAAATCAAGGTGGAAATGGACTAGGGTTATCTATTGCTAAACGACTTATTGAAGCTTATAATGGCCACTTATCAGTGGAAAGTTCCGTAGGTCATGGATCAATTTTTAGGATTACTTTACCAATTTTGTCTAATGAAGATAGGGAAAAAATACAAAACAAAAAGGGGCTGTGACATAAGTCTCTAAAAAATAGGATTTACGTTTGGAACTTAACGTAAATCCTATTTTTGTATATAAATTTATAAAATTAATGACTTTCGTCATTAGTTTTCTTATATTTAATGCCATTACAGTAAAACCAATTTCTTTTTTTACCTTTTCGATTCCCCTAACAGAGAATCGATTGAAACGTAAAGAAGCCTTTAGTTTACCAAAAACTGATTCTACATCTATTTTTCTTCGTGCATAGATATCACTTGTTTTTGGTGTCAAAAGCAATTCTTTTTGTTTATTTTTAAAATATTCCCATGCATAATTAATTCTAATTCTTCTGGTATTACCAGATTTGGCTAATGCATTAGAATCTATATTTTGATTAATATCATATTTTTAAGCTTTATATTCTTTAAAATCACGAGTAAATTGATGCTTATCAGTTCTTTTACGATAACCATTAAAATTGAATCGAACACCATTAGGATCAATGAAATAATCATCTTTTGCATTATAATACCAATTCATGACCTTATGGTCATCACTTTTCCATTTACGACTTTGTTCTTTTAACATTGATCCATAGGGAATTAAAGGAATATGATTAGTTAGTTTTTCTTCTATAAAACGATAATTACTTTCAGATCAATAACCAGCATCGGCAACAATATATTTACCTAAACTATTATTCTTAATTTGTTTATTTAAGAACGGAATTAAGGTTCGAGTATCGTTAGGATTTTGATAAATATCAAAATTATTTATGAATTGTCCACTAGTAGCAATTTGTAAATTATAGGCAGGTTTCAATTGTCCGTTCAACATGTGATTTTCTTTAATACGCATGAAGGTAGCATCATGATCAGTTTTAGAATAACTATTACGATTAGCAAAAATTTTCTTCTGCCAATTCGCTAATTTGGCGACTACTAAAAATTCCTTTGGAATAGGCAAACAAGGTTAACTTTAATAGTGACCGTAGGTCATATTTTCGTGGCCTACCAAATATGCATTTTTCTTATAAACCAATCATTTCAACAATTTTATTGATAATGTTTACTGGATGATTATTTTTAGGTTGCCAATCTTTAATATTTAAAGTATAATGAGCACTCATTATTTTTAAGTTTCCTTTCAAGGAGATTTATTTAAACGATATCAGTTGGTGCGATATCGTTTTTTATTATACATAAATAACGCTCGTTGGAAAAATCAAATTCCAACGAGCGTTATTTTTTTAGAGACTTATGTCACAGCCCCTTTTGTTTATTTCTTATTTTGCTTACCAGAATTTCTTTTACGATTTTGATTAATGTCAGTTTTGTTTATTTCTTTAGGAGTTTCTTTTATTTCTTCTTTTACCTCTGTTACAACTTTTGTAGGATTTTTCTTAGCCTGTTCGATTACTTCTCTTCTTATTTTTGGTCTGTACATGTTTATTATTAAAGTTTGAATACAAATAAAAATTCCACCTATGAAGAAGTAGATTCCTAAACCGGCAGGAGATTGCAGTGTAGCTATCAATATAACGATAGGATTTAATAAAATCATAAATTTCATTTGTTTCTTTTGTTCCTCAGGTACGCCCAAGGTCATTAAATAACCTTGAAGTAAATAAGTTATTACTGATAGAATAACCAAAACAAAATTTTTATCACCTAATCTAATACCCATAAAAACAGTATGTGAAACTTCAGGTGAAAAACGAATTGCATTATATAACGCGATAAACACCGGAGTTTGAATAAGTAATGGTAAACACCCAATGCCACCCATCATGTTTACATCATTATCTCGATACAATGCCATCATTTCTTGTTGAATTTGCATTTTTTCTTCTTGTGTTTTGGCACTTTGTTGTCTTTTTTGAATGTTCTTCATCTGAGGACGAATTAAATTCATTTTTTCTTGCATTTTTGTAGATTTAGTCATTTGATTGATCATAACTGGTAATAAAATCATTCTTACAATTACTGTTAATACAATTAATGCCCAACCATAACCACCTACGAATTTAGCGATGAAGTCTAAAATATGTTCAGCTGGTAGTGCTAAATAATTATAAACAAAGCCTTCTTTGGGAGTACCGTCATTATTTACTCTTACACAACCTGATAATGTTATTGTCATAACAGCAATAGCCATTAGTAAGTACAATTTCTTTATTCTTTTCATTAAGATAAAACCCTTCCTAAAAATAATATACTTTATAATAATAACAGAAAATGTATAAATTTTTTAGTTTGCTTTTATATTATAATTTTGAAATCTGAATATTTATTGTTGTTTTGGTAATTACTTTCAATGCTAATATCGTCTACTTTGGAAAATGGAGTTGGATTATTCTTAATTAATGTTATAAATTTTTCAATTTTATTGGAATTTCCGGCAGCTACAATTTTAACGTTTCCATTTTTAAGATTTTGCACAGTTCCGACTATATTAAGCTCGTTAGCTATACGTTTTACTGTTACTCGATAGCCAACTCCTTGAACAATACCTTTAACTATTACGTTTATAGATTTATTTGACATGATTTTCCTCCTGAAAATTAAAAAGATTATGATAGAATATGAAATATGAAATTAGTTAAGCTAAAATAGGAGATAAAACCCATATGGAAAAAATCGTGTCACCTAAAAATGAACGAATTAAATCTTGGTCTAAATTAAAAACTAAAAAAAACAGAGATAAAATGAATCTTTATATTTTAGAAAATTGGCATTTAATCAAGGAAGCAATTAATTATAAGCAAAATGTAAAAACAATATTATTCACTGAAAAGCAATATGATTTGCATTTCAAAGAAATAAATAATATTGAAAAATATGAAATCATTATTATTTCTGATGAAGTATCGCTAAAATTAGGTTCTACTACTACTCCACAGGGAGCTTTTGCTATCGTACAATTACCCCACATTGATAATGATTTTACCAAAGATACAGTTAGTGGGAAATGGTTGTTACTTGATAATGTTCAGGACCCAGGAAATATTGGAACAATGATACGTACCGCTGATGCAGCTGGTATGGAGGGAGTAGTTTTTGGAGAGGGAACCTCTGACATTTTTAATGCTAAAGTATTAAGATCTATGCAGGGAAGCAACTTTCACGTTAAAATTATGAAATATGATTTAAATGATTGGGTAGATAGCTGTATTAACTTTGGAATTCCAGTTTATGGTAGCGAATTAAATCCACAAGCTATAGATTATAATACTGTAAAACCAATTAATGACTTTTCTTTGATAATGGGAAATGAGGGTAATGGTATGCAACAATCATTACTTGAGAAAACAACTGACAATTTATATATTCCAATTAAAGGACATGCTGAATCCTTAAATGTAGCAATAGCTGCTGGTATTTTAATGTTTAGTTTATGTAAGTAGAATTACTTGCATATTGCGGACTTTTGTTTATTATATAACTAATTAATTTATATATTTACTTTTAGAAGGGAAAATCTCTTTTATGAAAAAAGATGTTTGGGAGTTAGATGAACACTATATGTCTTTGGTTAAAGATATATTAGAAGATGAACGTTTTAAAAAACTAGATAACTATATTCAACACCATAACTCTACAAGAATGATACATTGTATAAGCGTTTCATATGCAAGTTATCAAATAGCCGAGAAGTTGCATCTAGATACCCGATCTATTGCCAGAGCTGGCCTATTACATGATTTATTTTATTACGACTGGCGTGAAACCAAGTTCAATCTAGGGTCACATGCTTTTATGCATCCTAGAATTGCATTGAGAAATGCTGAAAAGATTACCAGTTTAAACGAAAAGGAAAAAGATATTATCTTAAAACATATGTGGGGATTTACTTTAGCGCGTCCCAAGTATGCTGAAAGTTACATTGTTTCTTTTGTGGATGACTATGAAGCAGTAGGTGAATATTTTAAGTCTTTACTTAAAAAAACACTAGTGAAAAAGATATTAAGGAGGTAGCTTATTAATTGATATCTGAAGATTGTAAAGTTTGCCCTAAATTTGAACAAACTTTTTCTATTCTTGGTAAAAAATGGAATGGATTAATTATAGAATCGTTGCTAAACGATAGTCCACAACGTTTTAAAACCTTGTCTAAAGCTGTTGAAAAATGTAGTGACCGTATGTTAGCTGAACGTTTAAAAGAACTTGAGGGTAAACATATTGTAAAGAGAAGGGCTTTTGAAAATTCAAATTTAATTGAATATTCTTTAACTAAAAAAGGTGAAGAATTAAAACCAATTATGGATGAGGTTCATAATTGGTCAAATAAATGGTGTCATAAGTAATAATGGCCTTGACCAATTTATTAAAATATTTTATTATCAAATTAAGAGTTTTGACGAAAAATTAGTAAGCTATACTTTACAGAAAGTTCATATTGGGATGAGAATGAACATTGATATAGCTGAATTCATTTTCCGAGCTAATGTTGGGAGTCAATTTTGGCAAAAAACATTTCGGTTCGTCCACCGTTATAGGACTTTAAGTTGTATACGATTGTTGTATAAACTAGGGTGGTACCGCGATGCTTCGTCCCTTTTTGGGGCGGAGCTTTTTTATTTAACAAGGAGGAAAAAATAATGTCTTTACAAGATGAACTACAATCAGTTCTTAAAGAAGGTCTCGAAAAGATTAATCATTCTACTGACCTTAAAGAAATAACTAACGATATAAAAGTTAATTTGTTAGGTAAAAAGGGTGAAATTACTAAAGTTTTAAGAGGAATCAAAGACCTGCCTAATGAAGAAAAACCACTAGTTGGTCAATACGCCAATAAGGTTCGTGATGAAATTCAGACTGCACTGGCAAATAAGCAAGAAATTTTAGAAAATGAAGCCTTAAATGCAAAATTAAGTGCTGAAAAAATAGATGTTACGTTGCCGGGTTCTACTACCAGAGTGGGGCATCCACATGTTATACAATCAATTATTGATCAGATTTGCGATATGTTCATGGGAATGGGCTATGAAGTATTAAGTGGTCCAGAAGTAGAGGAAGATAAATACAATTTTGAAATGATGAACCTTCCTAAAGACCATCCAGCACGTGATATGCAAGATACATTTTATATTACAAAAGAAATTTTAATGCGTACTCAAACCTCTCCAATGCAAGCTAGAACTCTAGAAAAACATGATTTTTCTAAAGGACCTTTGAAGATGATTTCACCAGGTGTAGTTTATCGACGTGATACTGATGACCCTACTCATTCACATCAATTCCACCAGGTTGAAGGTATTGTGATAGATGAAAATATTACTATGGGAGATTTAAAGGGAACACTAGAATTTCTAACTCATCAACTATTTGGTGATAAATTTGACGTTAGATTAAGACCAAGCTATTTCCCATTTACTGAACCATCAGTAGAAGCTGACATTACTTGCTTTAAGTGTAATGGTAAGGGTTGTGACGTATGTAAGAATACCGGATGGATTGAAGTTTTAGGTGCCGGAATGGTTCATCCTAACGTTTTAGAGATGGCTGGAGTTGACTCGCAAAAATATGGTGGATTTGCTTTTGGTTTAGGACCAGACCGTTTTGCCATGCTTAAATATGGGGTTGATGATATTCGTGATTTTTATTTAAACGATGTACGATTCTTATCACAATTTAACTAAGGAGAGATATTAAATGAAAGTTTCTTACAAATGGCTAAAAGATTATATTAATTTAGACGTATCAGCCGATGAATTAGCCGAAAAAATTGAACGTTCTTCAGTGGAGGTTGATTCAGTTGTTAAACCTAGTGCTGGTCTTAAAAAGATAGTAGTTGGTCAAATTTTGTCATTGGAAGACCATCCTGATTCTGATCATCTTCATATTTGTCAAGTTGATGTTGGTGAAGATGAACCTTTACAAATTGTTTGTGGTGCACCTAACGTAGCTGTAAATAAGAAAGTAATTGTAGCACTGCCAGGTTCTAGAATTGCTGACAATGTTAAAATTAAAAAATCAAAGATGCGTGGCGTACCTTCTTTTGGAATGCTTTGCGCACTTGATGAAATTGGCTTTCCAAAAGATGTTGTTCCTAAAGAATGGTCTGAAGGAATTTATTTCTTACCTGAAAATGCTGAAATTGGTTCAGATGTTTATGATTACATTGGAATGAATGATGAATTAATTGACTTAGACGTAACTCCTAACCGTGGTGATATGTTGAGTATGTATGGGACCTTACGCGATTTATCAGCTATCTATAACAAACCAGTTAATTTAGACTATAAAAAGTTAAATGATTTTTCTAATGATAAATCAGCTGATCAAATTTCTAACCGTGTAGATTTAGAAGATGTAAGTAGTTATAAAAATAGAGTAATTAATAATGTAGAAGTTAAAGCGAGTCCTTTATGGTTACAAATTAGATTATGGAATGCTGGCATTAAGCCAATCAACAATATTGTTGATATTACTAACTATATGATGATTAAGTTTGGTCAACCTATGCATGCATATGACTTAGACAAAGTTAGTGGTAAACAATTTATTGTTAGAAATGCAAAAGTAGGCGAAAAGATAACCACTTTAGACGAAGATGAAGTTAACTTAGATGAAAATGATTTAGTTGTGGCTGACAGTAAAGCACCCATTGCAATGGGTGGGGTGATTGGTGGATTAAACACTTCGATTACTAATGACACTAAAAATATTGTCTTAGAATGTGCCGTTTTTGATTCAATCAAAGTACGTAAAATGGCGCGTAAGCATGTTATTCATACAGAAGCTTCACAACGCTTCGAACGTGGAGTAGATATAAATAATTTAACTAATGTTTTAGAAGAAGCTAGCTGGATGATTAATGATTTAGCTATTGGGGATGTTTGTGAAGACATTGTAACTGCTGTTGATAAACCTAAAGAGAATATAAATGTTAGAATTTCACTAGACAGAATTAATCACGTATTGGGAACTAAATTAACTGTTGACCAAGTTAAAGACATTTTTGAAAGATTAGCATTTAAAGTAGACGTTAAAAATAATGATTTTGACGTAGAAGTACCTACTCGTAGAGGTGATATTCATATAGATTCTGACTTAATTGAAGAAGTTGCTCGTATATATGGATATGACAATTTACCAAGTACCTTACCTGAAGGAAAAACTACCATTGGAATGTTAAGTCCTAAGCAACAATTGATTAGAAATAGTAGAAATAAATTACAAGCTTTAGGCTTAACACACGCGATTTCATACTCATTAACTACTCCCGAAAAAGCTAATATGTTTTTAATGCAAGATACTTATGAAACTGATTTGAGTTTTCCAATGAGTACCGACCATTTCACATTAAGAATGAACTTAGTAACTGGTTTGTTAGACGATATTGCTTACAATCAAGCTCGCAATGTTAAAGATGTTGCGTTATATGAACAAGGTCGAGTATTTTATAAGGATAATGAAGATCAAGTTCGTCCAAATGAAATTGAACATATCTCAGCTGCAATTTCCGGTGCACTAGTAAACAAAAAATGGAATAATAATCCTAAAAATGTTGATTTCTATGACATCAAGGGTATTTTAGAAAACTATTTAAGCAGTTTGCAATTAAACGGAAATATTGAATATATTGCCACTAATAAATATCCAGAAATGCATCCAGGTAGAACAGCTGATATTATGGTTCATGGACATTACATTGGATTCATTGGACAAGTTCATCCTAAAATTGCTAAGAAATTTAACATTAAAGAAACTTATGTATTTGACTTAAACCTTCAAACAATTATTGATTTGCCTAAGCAAGAACAACAATATGATTTAGTGTCTAAGTATCCTTCTATTTCTAGAGATATTGCCATGTTAGTTAATACTGAAATTACTAACAAACAAATTATGGACGTTATTTTAAAACGTGGTGGAGCTTATTTAACCAATGTAAGTTTATTTGATGTTTATAATGGTAAAAATGTACCTGAAGGCAAGAAATCTATGGCATATAGCTTGACATATCAAAATAAAAAAGATACTTTAACTGATGACGAAGTTAATAAAGCATTTGATAAAGTTGAAAGAAACTTAGTTAAAGAATTTGATGTTGAAATTAGATAGGATTAAACGGAGGAAGTTATTTTGAATACTGATTCAAATCATTCCCAAAAAAATAATAACAATATTGGTAGAAAAATATTTCTGTCAATAGTTGGTATCTTGCTGGTTTTGGGCTTGTGTATTTTTTTGGTTTTTCATAATTATTTAAAAACTTCATTGAAGCCTCTTAATTCTAATGATAAATCTTTCAAACAAATTAAAATTCCAATGGGTGCATCTGATAAGAAAATAGGTTCAATTTTGCAAGACAATGGAATTGTAAAAAGTGGAATGGTTTTCGACTATTATGTTAACTCACATAATTTATCTAAATTTGGTGCGGGATATTATCGTTTATCGCCATCGATGAGCTTAAAAAAAATAGCCGATAGTTTGCAAAAAGGTGGCTCCGCACAACCACTAGAAGGTACTTATGGTCGAGTTCTTGTTCGTGAAGGAGCTTCAATTGATCAAATTGCTTCAGCAGTTGACAAGGGTAGTAAGTATTCAGCAAAAGATTTTATTAATCTTATGAAAGATAAAAAATTTATTGATTACTTAGTAGATAAGTATCCTAAGTTGCTTAAGTCAATTAACAGAGGTAAGGATGTTAAATATCCTTTAGAAGGGTTCTTATATCCAGCTACTTATAATTCGTCCAATGATATTTCGTTAAAAAGTATTGTTGAACAAATGGTTTCCAAAACTAATTATGAGATGAGCCCATACTATAAGAAAATAAGTGATAGTAAGTTGAACGTTAGAAAAGTTTTAACGATTGCTTCTATAGTTGAGAAAGAGGATTTCTCTTATAGTAACAAGCGTAAAATAGCTGGTGTCTTATTTAATAAAATTAGAATGAATATGCCTTTAAGAAGCAGTACATCTATTTTTTATATATTAAACAAGAATCATCTAAAATTAACTAATAAAGATTTAAAAGTTAAATCTCCTTATAATTTATATAAGCACACAGGGTTTGGACCTGGTCCATTTAATAATCCAAGCATTGAATCTATCAAAGCGGTTATAAATCCTGACTATCAAGACAAAATGTACTTATATTATGTTGCTAATTCTAGTAATGGCAAGGTATACTATTATGAAGAATTAAATAATTAATTATTGAAAAAATTTTTGTTATAAGATAAAGTTACTACAGAGAGGGTAAATTAGTTATGTTGAACAAGAAAAAGCGTCCAGTAGTTATTGGAGTTACAGGTGGTTCTGGTAGTGGGAAAACTACAGTTAGTAGAGCTATTTTTAATCAATTGTTAGGTCATTCCTTAATGATTTTACAACAAGATTCTTACTACAAAGACCAATCAAATAAGACGATGGAAGAACGAGCTGAAACTAATTACGATCATCCATTGGCATTTGACTCAGATTTATTGTTAGAACATTTAAATAAATTACTTAACTATGAATCAATTGAAAAACCAGTATACGATTATAAAAAGTTAAATCGTAGTAAAGAAACTGTTCTACAAGAACCTAGAGATGTTATCATTGTTGAAGGTATTTTAATTCTTGATGATCAAAGATTGCGTGATTTAATGGATATTAAAGTATTTGTGGATACAGATGATGACATTAGAATTTTGAGAAGAATTCAACGTGATACTAAAGAAAGAGGCAAGACGCTAGATTCCGTTATTCAACAATATTTGGAAACCGTAAGACCTATGTATCATCAATTTATTGAACCAACTAAACGTTATGCTGATATAATCGTTCCCGAAGGTGGTAAAAATCAGGTTGCTATTGATTTATTAACTACGAAAATTCAATCCATTTTATTAAAACATGGTAATAATCGAATTGCTAATAACATTGATACAACAATTTAATAATAGAAATTTGAGGTGTTTTGTATATGGCTGATGAAAAAACATATCCAATGACAATGGATGGTAAAATTAAGCTAGAACATGAACTAGAGGACTTGCGTTTGAATCAACGTCCTAAAATAATTGAAAGAATTAAGATTGCTAGAAGTTATGGTGATTTATCAGAAAATTCTGAATATGAATCTGCTAAAAATGAACAAAGTATGCTAGAAAGTAGAATTGCTACAATTGAACACATGCTTCAATATGCAGAAGTTGTTGATAATGCTAACGTAGAAAGCGATGTAGTTAGTGTTGGTAAAAAAGTTACATTTAAAGAATTACCAGATGAAGAACCTGAAGAATACCAAATCGTAGGTGCTGCTGAAGCTGACCCAATGTCTGGTAAAATTTCAAATGATTCGCCAATTGCAAAAGGACTTTTAGGTCACAAATTGAACGAAGAAGTAACAATTGAAATCCCAGCTGGTAATATGAAGGTTAAAATTATAGAAATTAAATAATAAAAAAGCGATTGAATTATTTCAATCGCTTTTTTATTATGCAATAGTATATCAGTGTAATTATTAAACTAATCATACTAATTATTAAACTTAGTAGAAGTTTATTATTTTGATAGCTAAAATCGATAGTATGTTTACCCTTAGCAACTTTAGCAGCAATAAAATTATCATTCCACTTTATAGTTTTAACCGATTGACCATCTACTTTTAAGCACCAGTTTTTATCGTATGGAATAGTTGTGGCTAACAAGTTATTATTTTTAACTTTAATGTTAGCTTTTATTTGGTCATCGTTAATTATTAAATTATGAGCTTCATTGGATTTAATAGTAGACATGACTTTTTTAAACTTGTTGATATTGACACTGTATAAATTAAAATCTTGTAAAAATAAATTGTTTGATTTTTTAATGTCTATATCTATATAGCCTTTGTGGGTATTTGGAACACTAACAACTAAATTATTTTGAAGGTTATTTGGAATAATAACATTTTGGTTATTAATTTTAACTTCACAACTTTTTTGGTTCATATTTTGGCTGAAATTTAAATAATTAATGCTATTTTTAGGTAAGGTATAATATAACCTTAAATTACCATTCTTCAATAAGTTTTTCTTGGTTAGTATTGCATTACTAATGTCATTGTCAGTGTTTTTAATATTGTTAAATTTCACTTTGCTAAACGGAATCTTTTTGAATATATTAATATTATTTCCATAAATACTATTTAGCATCTGATTTTGGTATAAAATAGGATTGTTATTTTGATTTTTATTGGAAATGATTTGTTTGTTAGCGTTAAAAATTAGTGAAACAGCATATGGATTGTACAAATTTTGTAGTTTATATAAAAACTCTGACTTGTATAAGCCCAAATCATATCTCTTAGAAATCTTTTGAGCCATTTTTAAATTATTATAAGGATTATCAATAATATATCGATAGCCTAAAATTGCGTCGGTAACAACTGTTCCATTTGAATATTCCACTGAACCAGAGGTGTTAGGAATACCAATGTTATTTGCAAATTGTTGTTCTGATGGTGACATCATCGAATTAAAAGTTGATCCTCCATAGTAGTTTAATTCTAGTGGATCATCCTTAGTTCTGAAAAATGTTTTTGCTATACGATAGAATCCTTTATTGTAATTTTTTATTTCGCTTACGTTTTCATTAACCGTTTTGTTATATTGAGTGTAGTCTGTATTCGAAACATATGATATGGAATTTAATGAATTAAAAACATTTGCAGAAATATCGGAAAGCGTTATTAATATAAATAACATTTTGAAAAGATTACTATTTTTATTTAATTTGATTAGTATTATTATTGTAATTCCCACTAGTAACAATGAAATAGTATATTTTTCTAAAGATAGATATTTAAATTTTTTAATATTCACTCCGATATATACTAAAACCACTAAAATAATAATCGAAATTTTATAAAATAACTTAACAGGCAAGTTACTAGGAGTTTTCGACCAGCTGATTAACGCGATGTATATCATCCAAAAACAAAATATAAAAGAGAAACGATATGGATACCAAATTGGAAATTGCATAGCGTGCCAAACTAAATCTAGGGGCTCAAAACACATTGATAATATCAATATTAAAGTCAAAGTTAATGTTAGTACCTTATTTTTCAAGTTAATATTTTTACTGAAAAAGTATGCAATGAACATGATACAAACAACGCATCCTACAAAAATATTGGGGGTGCCACTTGGCATTTGGCTGAAATCAAAAGTACCATTAAAAAGTTTTCCAAGCATATCGAATGGAAAATACTCAAATTTCCATTTAATATTATTTATGGTATAGCTACCTTTACTGCTAGCTATCTCAAAAATAGTGGGTATTAAAATCCAAGCGGACAGCATGCCTGAAACTATAGAACTAATTATAAAATTGGCTACTGTTTTTAATTTATTTTGGATATTTCCTAGTTTTATAGCAAAATAATATATAAAATATAGTAATGAAAAAATACAAATCATATACCCAATATAGTAGTTAATTATAATCATTAATGACAATGCGATGATGTAAGTTTTACAATTATTTTTTTCTACTATTTTATTCACACCTAAGATAATTATAGGTAAAAATATCATTCCGTCTAACCACATGATATTCAATTGGTTAGCTATCATCCATCCATTTAAAGCGTACACGGAAGAAAATATTGGAACATAAGCATTGCTTAAGATGATGTTTTTATCTTTTTTAATTAAATATGCAAAGCTAGCGCCAGATAATCCATACTTTAGTAACGTAATTATTAAAATGGCGATGTTAAGATTGCTTGCTTTAAAGAAAAGTAAAACAATATTTAGTGGACTCATTAAATAATAAGACCACGTACCAAGCATCGAGTTTCCATATCCATTTGAAAAAGAGTAAATCATTTGATGCCAATTACCTAAATTTTCACGATAATATTTAAAAAAATCCACGTATTGTTGACCTAAATCGACTGTTAATAAACTGCTATTTCCGAATGGAAACATATTGCGGTATGCAAAGTAAGATGTCATAATTAATATTGGTATTAAGAAACTTAATAAAATTGGTGCTGCTTTTTTTAAGCTTCTTTGCGAAAATTTAAACACAATTTCACCTCATAAACTGTTTTTATATGCTATATTTTTATTGTACAATTTGATGTCTATTACATACAATATAAATATTGAATATAAGATACTAAGGAGACTCATTGATTTGAATAATTTTTTAAAAAAAGTTTTTAATAGCGATGGTGGTAGTAACAAATCGCGTATTCCTTTTAGATTAAATTTTATATTTATAATAGTGGGAATTTTATTTGCAGTTTTGGTTGCACAGCTAGCTATTTTACAAATTATAAACGGTAATAAATATAAAGCGGAAGTCAATCGTTCTGATAATGCTACTAAGCTAGGAAATGTGCAGAGAGGGATGATTTATGACTCAGCTGGAAGGGTTTTGGTAGGTAATAAAGCGCATCAAGCCATTCAGTATACTAAAGCTTTAAATGTTACTAGTTCTGAACTATATAATATAGCCAATAATTTAAGTAAATATTTAAGCTTGAACGATATTGTGCTAACTCCTAATCAAAAAGCTGAATACTATTTAGCTAATCCAGAAAACTTAAAAAATGTTGCTAGCAAATTAACCTTTGCTAAAGATACAACTCCGGATGAACAATATCAAAAAGAATTAGAATACGTTAAAAATGACAAAAACATTGTTTTCAATAAACGCGCTAAGAATGCAGCTGCAATTTTTCAAAAAATGAGTGGGGCCTATCAGTTATCAACTACTTACATTAAAAGCACTGGTGTAACTAGCAAAGAATTGGCTGAAGTGGGTGAACATTTATCTGAAATGCCAGGAGTTCAAGTAGGTGATAGTTGGACTAGAGATTATCCTAATGGATCTTCTATTCAAAGTATCATAGGAACAGTTTCATCAGAAAAAGCAGGATTGCCTTCTGATAAAATTAATTCCTTACTTGCTCAGGGATATTCTCGAAATGATAGTGTTGGACAAAGTTACCTAGAAGCTAAGTATGAACCAGTTTTAAGAGGTTCTAAGTCTCAAACTCAGGTAAAAATAAGTAGTGAAAATTCATCTATGTCTAATATGATTAAAAAATATGGCGGGCAAAAAGGTGATAACCTACAATTAACAGTCAATAGTCAGTTCCAAAAGAAACTTCAAGAATTAGTTACTAATGCGGATCGAGGTGCTGGATATTCAACTGGAGCATATGCTGTAGTTATGAATCCTAACACTGGAGCAATTGTGGGCTTAGCTGGTGTAGATAGAAACCCTTCTACCGGAAAAGAGACGCCTAATGCATTAGGAACTATCAACAGTGGAATTGTTATGGGATCTGTTGTTAAGGGTGCTATGGTCTCAGGAGCTTTAATGGATAAAGTAATTACACCAACTAACTCAGTTTTAGTTGATAGACCTATTTTTAATAAATCTTCTTGGTTTAACCACAGTGGATCTAATAATGTTGCTGTCGATGCTTCTACAGCCTTAGAAATATCTTCTAACTCTTATATGATGCAACTTGCTATGAAAGAAGGAGGATACAAGCCTGGTGGACCTTTAACTAGTATGAATCCAGATGTGTTTAATACTATGCGCGGTTACTTTAATCAATTTGGTTTAGGAGTTAAAACTGGTATTGATTTGCCTGGTGAAACCACTGGTTTTAAAGGCCCTAGCGGTATTAATCATTTAGGTAAGGCTCTAGATATGTCTTATGGGAACTACGATTCTTATACCATGATTCAAGTTGCTCAATACATGTCTACTATTGCTAATGGTGGATATCGAGTTCAACCACATATAGTTCAAAATATTCGTGGAACTAATAAAGATGGTAAAATGGGACCAGTAAAATATTCAGTTACTCCTAACGTGTTAAATAAGATTGACATCAAGCCTTCAGAATTAGCTGTAGTTAAAAAAGGTTTATATAATGTTGTTCATGGTACTAACCAATTTAGAACTGGTATGCAATTGAATGAAATTAAACCTGAAATTTCAGCTAAAACTGGTACTGCACAAAGTTTTTATAATGGTAAAGAAACTGTTAACTTAACTTTAGCTTCATATGCGCCTTCAGATGATCCGCAAGTAGTTGTAGCAGTTGCCATTCCTAATCTACCAGTTGATGCCGAAAGCAATAATATAACATTAGCTAAACAGATTTATCAGGCATATTGGAAATATGTTCAATCCAGTGATGATTTTAAATAAGGGTGTTAAGTAAATTTCCTTAACAATGTTTATAATAATACTGGTAAAATTGGTTAAAAAATGATAACATATTAAAAGTTGACAGTTGTTTATATCTATTAAATTAAAAAACGTAATTTGGAGGTGCAGAACATATGCGAGTACACATTACTTTAGAATGTACTGAATGTCATGAACGTAATTACTTATCTACTAAGAGTCGTCGTAATAACCCCGACCGTTTAGAATTAAATAAGTACTGCCCACGTGAAAGAAAAGTTACATTGCATCGTGAAACAAAATAAGGTTTTGGGTTTTTACCCAAACCCTTTTTTATTACTCAAAAGTTGGTGAATTCTTATGAATAAGCAAGAATTTAGAAATGAAATAATAAAAAAACTTAATAGTGCTAATATTTTTAAACAAAATTATTCATCTTTATATACCAAACTATTTGAGTTAGACGAATTTAAAAATGCTTCTACAATTGCTGTTACGTTAAATTCAAAAATAGAAATTGATACGTTTCCAATTATCGAAAAATGTTGGAAATCAGGTAAGCAAGTTGTAGTTCCCAAGACACTTTCAAATCATAAAATGCAATTTTATTTATATAATGAAAATACTAAGTTGATTAAAAGTAAATTTGGTATATTAGAGCCAGTTACAGCTCCAATTATCTATAAACAAAACATAGATTTAATCGTAGTTCCTGGACTTTGCTTTGATAAATTAAGTAATAACCGCTTAGGCTTTGGTGGTGGTTATTATGATCGTTATTTGGCTGACTATGAAGGCTTCACAGTTGCACTTGCTACAAGCTATCAATTAGTAGAGACACCTAAATGGGTAGTGAATCAATTTGATATAAAAATTAATAAAATTATTTATTAAAAAGATTGGAGATATTTTGAAAAAATATATAAATAATATTAAAAATAGACCTTTTATTAGCGAAGGGCTATTAGGTATTATGATTATCGTTTATTTGTACATGTTATTTTCTGGAAATAACAATCCTTATGGAATGATTAATTATGGTGCCAATGTACATGCTTTAGTTGCTGACGGTGAATATTGGCGATTCTTAACGGCTATATTTTTGCACTGGGATTTTATGCATATTTTATTTAATGGAATTACTCTTTATTTTATTGGGGTTCAGCTAGAAAGTTTTTTTGGCCACACAAGATTTTTACTTATATTTTTATTATCCGGAATAATGGGTAACATGGTAAGTTTTGCCTTTAGTAATAATTCTATTAGTGCTGGTGCAAGTACTTCACTATTTGGACTTTTCGGTGTTTATTTAATGTTAGGCGAAAATTTTCATAATAATATTTTTATAAGAAGTTTGGCTAAAAGTTTTTCCTTTTTAATTATTTTAAATATAGGAATTGATTTGATGATGCCTAATGTTGATATGTATGGACATATTGGCGGACTCATCGGTGGTTTTTTATATGCTTATGTTTTTAGCTTGCCTAATAATCCAAATATTAGTAAAATGAAGAGAGTTGTTGCATTTATTATGGTTTTAATAATTAGTGTATCAATGCTTAAAATAGGTTTTTCATCAAGTTATTAAAATTATTTAGTGCATTTTTCTTTAGGATGTGGGACAATGAAAACGTTGTATGATGTTCAACAGTTATTGAAAAAATTTGGAACATATGTTTATGTTGGTAAAAGACTATGGGATATTGAAGTCATGGCTTTAGAAATAGACCATTTACATGATGCTGATCTTATTTCTAAAAAGCAATTTATTCAATCGAAGTTAGTGCTTAATCATGAACATAAAATTGAAGAGAATAAGGCTAAGAATAAAAGTCACTTAGGAGGAATTTAATCATGGTAAAGAAGTTAATTGGAATTGATTTAGGAGGAACCACCACCAAACTTGCATTTTTAACTGAAAAGGGTGAAGTCTTAGAAAAGTGGGCTATACCAACAGATGTAAGCGGTAACGGTGGAAATATTGTTCCTAATATCATTAAATCAATCAACAAAAATATGGAAAATTCTAACCATGTTATCGATGATTTTATTGGTATTGGAATGGGTACTCCTGGTTCCGTTAACAGAGATGCTGGTACTGTTATTGGTGCTTATAATCTAAACTGGAAAACTACTCAACACATCAAAGACCAAATCGAAAAAGCTTTGGGAATTCCTTTCTTTATCGATAATGATGCTAACGTAGCTTCATTAGGTGAATACTGGAAAGGTGCTGGAAGCAAGGATTCTGACGTTGTTTTCGTAACTCTAGGAACTGGTGTTGGTGGTGGTGTCATTACCGACGGACAGTTAGTACATGGAATTAATGGTGGTGCCGGTGAAATTGGTCATATAACAGTTGAACCAGGTGGATTCATGTGTACATGTGGTAAGAGAGGTTGTCTAGAACAATATGCATCTGCTACTGGAGTTGTTAATGTAGCTAAACACCTATCATCAGAATTTACTGGTAAATCTAGATTAAAAGAAATTATTGATTCTGGCGAAGAAATTACTTCTAAGATTGTATTTTATCTTGCTGATAACGGCGATATTTTTGCAAACCAAGTTGTAGACCGTGTTTGTTACTTCTTAGGATTAGCATTATCTAATGTAGGTAATACATTAAACCCTGGTAACATTATTATTGGTGGTGGGGTTTCAAATGCTGGAAACACACTATTACAACCAACTACAAAATATTTCCAAGAAAACGCTTTTAGACCAGTTAGAGACTCAACTAAGATTCGTTTAGCTCAATTAGGTAATGATGCTGGTGTAATGGGAGCCGGAGCTTTAGTACTACAAAGCAAAAAATAATTTCTGATTAAAAAAGAAGGAGAAATGATTTAAATGTTTCTGATTATTTTAATTTTGATTATCATTATCCTTTGGATTTGTTGGACTATTTTTAATCGAATGCGAGTAAAGCAATTTGCTAAGTTTATTACCGAAGAAGAATTTAAAAATGGTAGTCGAAGAGCTCAAATTATAGATTTGAGAGAGAAAAAGGATTTTAATGCAGGCCACATTCTAGGTGCAAGGAATCTGCCATATTCTACAATGAAAACTTTTTACTCTAACATCAGAAAAGATTTGCCAGTTTATTTATATGATCAAGGTAGTAATATTAGTATTAGAACAGCCATTTTTCTACATAAAAATGGATTTGATAATATCAGTATTCTTAAAAATGGTTACAGAAACTGGAATGGTAAAACTAAAAAAAGTGCTACTTATTAGTAGCACTTTTTTTAGTTTTATTGTAGATGAGAAGATCTTTGTTTACGTAGGGCACGTTTTCTATTTTCTTCTATTTTTTCTTCTTGATTTTCAATTGGTTCTACGACTGTTTTTTTGAAAGAAAATAAAGCACCTACGGTTGCACCTGCAGTTGCTAGAGCACCGATTAAAAATCCTTTTCCAAACTTCTTCATAAGAAAACCTCCTAAATATCATTTACTATTACATTATGCTTTATTTATAATAAATTATCCAGTCTGATGTTTAATAATTAAGCTGATATTTATATGCTAAACTATAACTATAAACAAACTAGGTAGGGAATATATATGAAAAAATTATTATTGATTGTTGGTCCTACAGCGGTTGGAAAAACTGAGTTATCTATTAAGTTAGCTAAGAAATTTAATGGTGAGATTATATCTGGGGACTCAATGCAAATTTATAAAGGCTTAGATGTTGGAACGGCTAAAATATCAAAAAGTGAAATGCAAGGTGTAAAGCATCACCTGATTGATATTAAAAATATTAATGAAAGATATACTGTTTCAGATTTTGTTAGTGATGCTAAGAAATGTATTGACGATATTACCAAAAGACATAAATTACCAATTATTGTCGGTGGCACTGGCTTCTACTTACAATCATTACTAAGCGATTTTCATTTTGGTGGAGATGAATACAATAACGACAATTTGAGAAATGATTATCATCATTATGCATTGGAATATGGTCAACATGAACTTTGGAAAAAATTGTATAACTTAGATCCAGCTTCAGCTAAAAAAATTCCCGAGCAAAATGAACGTAGGGTGATAAGGGCGCTAGAAGTTTTTGACAAAACTGGTAAAAAATTTTCAGAGCAAAATGACGATTATAACAAAAATGAGTATGATTATTTTTCTATATGTTTAAACACTGAAAGAAATTTACTGTACAATCGTATAAATCGGCGAGTATTACTTATGATTAAAAATAATTTAGAAGAAGAAGCTCGTTGGTTATATGAACAGGGAGGCAACAATATTCCTGCTGGTAAGGGAATCGGTTATCGAGAATTTTATCCTTATTTTGATAATGATGTTACTCTAGACGAAGTTATAGAAAATATTCAAAAAGATTCTAGACACTATGCAAAACGCCAACTAACTTGGTTTAGAAATAAGATGGATGTCACATGGTATGACATTATTAAGAACCATAATAATATATATAACATTGAGAACGATGTTAATAAGTGGATTAATTATAAAAAATGATTTCTTATGTTATAAAAAGTTACATGAACTTGTTGACTTTGAAATAAAAAATGTTATTATTAGACATATTGAAGGGGCTATTAATTATGAAAGAAAAGGATTTAAGGCGCTCATTATCTGTTTTGCCAATTGGTACAGTTATGAAGCTAACTGATTTAACCGCTAGGCAAATCAGATATTATGAGGAACAAAAACTTGTAATACCTAAACGTAATGAGGGTAATCGTCGAATGTACTCTTTAAATAATATTGATGAACTTTTGGAAATAAAAGATTATTTATCAGATGGTTTGAATATTTCTGATATTAAAAAGATTTATGACGAAAGAGCTTCAAAAAAAGTTGAAGAGCAGGCAAGATTATCCAAGAGTTTGTCAGATCAAGAAGCAAGAATGTTATTGTCCGACGAAATAATAAAAGTTAGTGGTTTAGATCCGGATGATTCTTCTAATAGTAGTACCTTTTAATATCACACGTTAGTTCTATCCAAACTAATAAAAAACATTTAGGGGCGAATTTGATGGCTACAAAACATGATTATTCAAAAGAAGATATTCGAAAAATGGTTAAAGAAGAAAACGTTCGTTTTCTTCGACTAATGTTCACTGACGTTTTAGGAACTTTAAAGAACGTAGAAGTTCCAATTAGTCAGTTAGATGATTTACTAGATGATAAGCTAATGTTTGATGGTTCTTCAATTGAAGGATTCGTTAGAATTGAAGAAAGTGACATGTACTTACGCCCAGACTTATCAACATGGATGATATTCCCTTGGAGTTCAGAAAGAGGAAAAATTGCTCGAGTAATTTGTGGTGTTTACAAGACTGATGGAACTCCTTTTGAAGGAGACCCTAGAAATAACTTAATTCGAGTTCTAGACGACATGAAAAAAGCTGGTTTCACTTCATTTAACATTGGACCAGAACCAGAATTTTTCTTATTCAAAATGGACGAAAATGGTAAACCAACTTTGAATTTGAATGATCAAGGTAGCTACTTTGATATGGCACCACTTGACTTGGGTGGAAACTGTCGTCGTGATATCGTACTAACACTTGAAGAAATGGGATTTGACGTTGAAGCTGCTCATCACGAAGTAGCTCCAGGTCAACATGAAATTGACTTTAAATATGCAGATGCTTTGAATGCAGCTGACAATATTCAAACTTTTAAATTAGTTGTTAAAACAATTGCTAGAAAACATGGTCTATATGCAACCTTTATGCCTAAACCACTAAGTGGAATTAACGGTTCAGGAATGCACTTAAACATGTCATTATTCCATGAAAATGGTGATGCTTTCTACGATGAAAATGGTGAATTACAATTATCAGAAGTGGCTTACAACTTTATGGGTGGTTTAATTAAACATGCTAGAAGCTATACAGCTATTTGTGATCCATTGGTAAACTCATATAAGCGATTAGTTCCTGGATACGAAGCACCAGTATACGTTGCATGGTCTGGATCGAACCGTTCACCATTAATTCGAGTACCAAATGCTAGAGGATTGGCAACTAGATTGGAATTAAGAAGTGTTGATCCTACTGCTAACCCATATTTGGCTATTGCTGCGGTTCTAGAATCAGGTATGGATGGTCTTAGAAATAAAATTAAGGCTCCTAAGAGTATTGATAGAAACATCTATCGTATGAATGCTGAAGAACGTAAAGAAAATGATATTGTAAACTTACCAGATAATTTGCATAATGCGGTTAAAGATTTAGCTGCAGATAAGGTTCTTGAAGATGCACTTGGTACAAAATTATTTAATAGTTTCATTACTGCTAAAAATATTGAGTATAACTCATACAGAACTCAAGTTTCTGAATGGGAAACTAACCAATACATGGACAAATATTAATTTTGATTAGAAAAGACGTTATTAAACGTCTTTTTTTTATTTGCATTTTTCTATATTCGTGTTATTATTATTCATAACATAAGAAGCAACCTTTAATGTTGACCAGAGAGTCGCAAAGGCCTTAATAATTTCTTTGTAATATAAATCGAATATAACATTTAAATTAATAAGACTAAAAGACTATAAAAAGACTCTCTGGATGATAAATCTAGAGAGTCTTTTTATCTCTAACTTGAAAATGAAATGTAATTAATAATGGATACTCCAGTGAGGGTAATTTAATTAAGCAAAGCCCTCCGTGTATTCATTTACATTGAGGGCTTTTTTGTATATTAGGAGGATTCTACATGTCTATTTTGTCTGATAATTTTGTAAATTTAAGTGATTTTTATGAAAAGCAAATACTTGATTTAATTAAATTAAGTGAAAAATTCAAACAAGGCTATCAAGTTTATCTAAAAGAACCAGTTTATGTTGCTAACTTATTTTTTGAAAACAGCACTAGAACCCATACATCATTTTACATGGCTGAAAGTAGATTAGGCTTGAAAATAGTTGATATTAACACTTCTACTAGTTCAGTAAAAAAGGGTGAGTCATTATCTGACACAGTTAAAACGCTTCAAGCTTTAGGAACTTCAATTGAAGTTATTCGTCATAAGACTACAGGATGGTATTCATCGATTATTAAAGATAGTAATGTAAAAACTTCTATTGTAAATGCTGGTGATGGTGCAGGCCAACATCCTTCACAAAGTCTATTAGATTTAATGACAATTTATGAGGAATTTGGAACGTTTAAAGGATTGAACGTAGGCATTATTGGCGATTTATCACATTCCAGAGTTGCTAAATCAGATGCACAAATCTTGCATAAGTTAGGAGCTAATTTATATTTTAGTGGGCCAAGAGAATGGTATGATTCAGAATTTGATCTTTACGGAAAATACGATAGTTTTGACAATATTATCGACAAGTTAGACATTACAATGTTACTTCGTGTACAACTGGAAAGACTTAATGAAGATTCAGTTAATCAGTTTAAAGCCAATGAATATCACGAAAGATTTGGCTTGAATACTAATCGAATGAATAGGATGAAACCAAGTTCAATTATTATGCATCCGGCGCCGGTCAACCGTGGTGTTGAAATTGATTCATCATTAGTTGAATGTAGCCAATCGCGAATTTTTAAACAAATGGAAAATGGTGTTTTTGCTAGAATGGCAATTTTAGCTAACATTTTAAAAAACAAAAAATTACTATTTGAGGAGATTACTTATGAATAAAATTTTACTGAAAAATGTCAAATTAAACCGAGAAATAGTAAACATTTCTATTGAAAACGATACGATTAAGTCAATTGTAAGTAATCATTCTGAGATAGTTAATTTAGATGAATATGAAGTATTTGATGCAAAGGGAAATACCATTTTACCTGGGTTAGTTGATGTTCATGTTCATTTTAGAGATCCAGGGCTCACGTATAAAGAAACGATTGAAACGGGTAGCAAAGCGGCTGCACATGGTGGGTTTACAACCGTATTTGCAATGCCCAATGTAAAACCGGTTGTTGATAACCCGCAAGCTTTAAAAAATATGTTATTAAAAAATAAAACAGATAGTTGTATTGAAACTTATCAATACGCCTCGATTTCTAGTAACTTAGATCAACCAGATAACACAGATATAAATACGATGGCTCAGTTAGGTGCCATAGCTTTTACTAACGATGGTCATGGCGTGCAAAATACTGGTGTTATGTATAAGGCAATGTTAGCTGCTAAGCAAAACAATAAAGCTATCGTAGCACACGTGGAAGATGATTCATTAATTAATCATGGAGTAATAAATTCCGGTAAAGCTGCCCAAAAATTAGGTTTACCTGGTATGAATGGTTTAAGTGAATCTTCGCAACTAGCTAGGGATTTGGTTTTAGCCTACAAAACTGGCGTTCATTACCATGTTGCACACATTTCTACAGCAGAATCAGTGCAACTAGTAAGAATGGCTAAGGAGTTGGGAGTCAAAGTAACTGCTGAAGTTTCACCACATCATTTGCTATTAGACGATTCAATGATTAGTATGGATAATCCTATGATGAAAATGAACCCACCATTGAGAAGTCCTAAAGATCGTCAGGCCTTGATTGCTGGATTACTAGACGGAACCATTGACATGGTTGCTACTGACCATGCTCCACATAGTAAGGAAGAAAAGTCTGGCAGTATGCTAACGGCATCATTTGGAATTGTTGGCTTAGAAACAGCTTTTAGCTTGATGTATACCAAGTTTGTTAAAAATGGTTTAGTTGATTTAAAGACCTTATTAAAATGGATGTCATTCAATCCACTACGAACTTTCAATTTAAAACCAAATGAAATCAAAGTTGGTGCGAAAGCTAATTTAACGATTATGGATTTAAATGCTAAATACCAAATTGATTCACAAGAATTCTTATCCAAAGGGAAAAATTCACCATTTATTTGTGAAAAGGTATTTGGGAGAACTTTATTAACATTATCTAATGGCAAAGTTGCTTATCGTATTTAGGGAGGGCTTATTATGAAAAAATACTTAGTTTTAGAAGACGGACATGTATTTATTGGTGAAAGTTTTGGTTCACATAGAGATGTATATGCTGAAATAGTATTTAATACTGGGATGACTGGCTATCAAGAAACCATTACTGATAACAGTTATAAAGGTCAAATTGTAACATTTACTTATCCAATAATTGGAAACTACGGTATTAATTTAGAGGACTCAGAAAACGATAAACCAGCTGCGGAAGCCATTATTGTACACGAACTTGCTCGTCGAATTGGCAATAAGCGTGCTGATATGACTTTACAAGAATATGCTGTAAAAAATGATTTACCAGGAATTAGCGGAATTGATACAAGAGAACTAACTGAAATTATCCGTAATAAAGGTTCCATGAAAGCCGTTATCTTATCTGAATTTGACTGGAAAAAGGTAAATGCATTATTTAATAACGAAGAACTGGACAATACCTATCAGAACAAAAATATTCATGGAGAATCAATGGATAACAATGATGGTAGAACAGTTGCGGTAATTAATTTTGGAATTAAAGATTCAATTATAGCAGCTCTACAAAAGCGCAACATTCACGTTGTTATGTTTCCATACCATGCTAGCTATGAAGAAATTTCGGCAATTAATCCCTCTGGAATACTATTATCAAATGGCCCGGGTAACCCTGAAAATTACGCCGTAGCTATTCCAACGATTCAAAAATTAGAAGCAAAGTATCCATTGATGGGAATTTGCTTGGGTCATCAGCTTTTTGCCTTAGCTAATGGCGCTAAAACATACAAAATGAAATATGGTCATCGTGGTTTTAACCATGCAGTTAACGACTTTGAAACCAATAAATCTAATTTTACTTCACAAAATCATGGTTACGCAGTTGATGCAATTTCAATCACTCAAACTAATCTTCAAATAACACAAAAAGAAATTAATGATGGAACTGTGGAAGGGTTGAAATTAGTTAACAGACCGGCTTTTTCAGTTCAATACCATCCAGATGCATGTCCAGGGCCTCACGATGCTGAATATATGTTTGATAGATTCATTAATATGATGATTAAAAATGAAAGGAGCTTACAAAATGCCTAAACGCAAAGATTTAAATAAAATATTAGTGATTGGCTCCGGACCAATTATTATCGGTCAAGCTGCTGAATTTGATTATTCTGGTTCGCAAGCCTGTTTATCTTTAAAGGAAGAAGGATATGAAGTAGTTTTAATTAATTCGAATCCTGCTACTATCATGACCGATGATGAAATTGCAGATGAGGTATATATTGAACCCATTACAGTTGAATTTGTTAAGAAAGTAATTGAAAAAGAAAGACCGGACGCTATTCTACCTACACTTGGTGGTCAAACTGGTTTAAATATGGCGAAGCAGTTGTCAGATGACGGGATTTTGGAAAAATACAATTTAGAACTGTTAGGAACTAATCTAGACACGATTGAAAAAGCTGAAGACCGTGATAAATTCAAAAAATTAATGAACGAGTTAGGCGAGCCAGTTCCTGAATCCGATATAGCTAATACCTTGTCAGATGCTAAAAAAATTGCTAAGCAAATTGGTTATCCTTTAGTTATTAGACCAGCTTATACCTTGGGTGGTACTGGTGGCGGATTTGTATATAATGACCATGAATTAGAAGAAATTGTGACTAACGGTCTAGATCTTTCACCAGTTAATCAAGTGTTAGTTGAAAAATCCATTGCTGGATACAAGGAAATTGAGTTCGAAGTAATGCGTGACCATTATGATAATGCTTTAATTGTTGCTTCTATGGAAAATGTTGATCCAGTGGGTGTACATACAGGGGATTCGATTGTTACAGCTCCGGTTCAAACACTTTCTGACCGTGAATACCAAATGATGCGTGATTCGGCGTTAAAGATTATAAGAGCTTTGAAAATTGAAGGTGGATGTAATGTCCAAATGGCTCTAGATCCAGAAAGTTTAAAATATTATATTATCGAAGTTAATCCACGAGTATCTCGTTCTTCGGCACTAGCATCTAAAGCCACTGGTTATCCAATTGCTAAAATGGCATCTAAAATAGCAGTAGGACTATCTTTAAGTGAAATTAAAAATCCAATTACGCAAACAACATTTGCTAACTTTGAACCAACTATGGACTACGTTGTAACTAAGATACCACGATGGCCATTTGATAAATTTCCGACCGCTGATAACGCTTTAGGTACACAAATGAAAGCGACTGGAGAAGTTATGGCAATTGGACGTAATTTTGAAGAATCCATTCAAAAAGCTATGAGATCTTTAGAAATTGGTATTAACGGAATTGAAGATATTGAATACAGTGCATATGACGACCAAGCACTACTTGATGGGCTTACACCAGCTACTGATGATCGGATGTTTATGATTTTTGAACTAATCCGCAGGGGACACAGTATTGATGAAATTGCTGAAAAAACTAAAATCAATGTTTTCTTCTTAGATAAAATGTTGCACATTGTTGAAATATCTGAGCAACTGTCTTCAAATCCGATGAATTTAGATTTATTATCGGTTGCCAAGAAGAATGGTTTTACGGATGAAAGCATTGCTTATTATTGGCACGCACAAGCTTCTGATATTAGAAAATTAAGATTAGAAAATGGACTTAAGCCAGTTTATAAAATGGTAGATACTGCTGCTGCCGAATTTGAATCTAAAACTCCTTATTATTACTCTACTTACGACCATAAAAATGAATCTAAAGTTTCAGACAAGAAATCAGTTTTAGTAATTGGTTCTGGACCAATTAGAATTGGTCAAGGAGTGGAATTTGATTATGCTACTGTTCACAGTGTTCAAGCCATTCAAAAGATGGGTTATGAATCCATTATTGTAAATTCTAATCCAGAAACTGTATCGACTGATTTTTCAATTTCGGACAAACTTTACTTTGAACCACTCAGTTTGGAAGATATTTTGAATATTATTGACCTCGAAAAGCCAATTGGTGTAGTTGTACAGTTTGGTGGACAAACATCCATTAACTTAGCTAAAAAATTATCAGATTACGGAATAAAAGTTTTAGGAACAGATGTAACTGATATTAATCGCTCTGAAGATCGAGATTTATTTAATCAAGTTATAAAAAAATTACAACTAGCTCAACCATTGGGTAGTACCGCTACTAACACTAAAGATGCGCTAATCATTGCTAATAAAATAGGCTATCCAGTGTTAATTCGACCATCTTATGTTTTAGGTGGTAGAGGGATGGAAATTGTAAGGTCAGACGATGAACTAAAGGAGTACATGGATAAGGCCGTTGAAGTTTCAAATGACCATCCTGTATTAATTGATTCTTACTTAGAAGGTTCCGAAGCAGAAGTAGATGTGGTTTCAGATGGTGATACAGTTATCATTCCGGGAATATTAGAACATGTTGAAAGAGCAGGGGTACATTCCGGAGATTCAATGGCAATTTATCCACCACAGTCAATGAGTGATAATGTAAAAAAGCAGATTGTAAGTGCAGCAATTAAGTTAACTAAAGAATTGAATGTAATAGGATTAATGAATATTCAGTTTGTTATTAAAAATGATATTGCTTATGTAATTGAAGTTAATCCTCGAGCATCCAGAACGGTTCCTTTTATGTCTAAAGTTACAAAAACACCATTATCTCAACTTGCTACAATGCTAATGTTAGGTGATAAATTAAAGGATTTAGGATACCAAGAAGGTTTACTACCAACTGACGACATGATACATGTAAAAGCACCTGTGTTTAGTTTTAATAAAATTCACAACATGAACACATTGCTAGGACCAGAAATGAAATCTACTGGTGAAGTAATGGGAACAGGTCATAACTTAAAACAAGCATTGTATAAAGCATTCGTCGCATCTGGTTTAGACGCATTGAATCATGGAAATGTTATTTTATCTGTTGATAAAAACGATACTGAAGAGACTTTGAAATTAGCTCGTAAGTTAAGCCAAATTGGATTTAACATTGTTGCTGATGATAACAATTATAATTTGTTAAAATCTAATACTAAAGACATTAATGTAGAATTAATAAATAAAGATAACTTATTAGCCGATTCACTTGAATACTTAAGACATAAGAACATTAAAATGGTCATCGACACATGCAATAATTTAGATTTAGATTCTAAAGAAAATAAGTTAATTAGAGAAGCAGGTGTTGAAGATAATATAAATATGTTTACTTCCTTAGATACAATCAATGCTTACTTAGATGTAATTGACGAGCATGACGAACTAGATGTTAAAAAAGTTTAATACGTTAACAAAGACACTTTTAGGAGGAATTACTTAATATGACTGGAAAATTATCTGCTAACATAGCTGGCGTGGACTTCAATGGAGTTTTGATTAATGCTTCAGGTGTACATTGTCAAACTGAAAAAGAATTAGATGAGCTGTTAAACGACGATGCAGTTGCAGCACCTGTTACCAAGAGTGCTACATTAAATTCTAGGGATGGTAATCCTAAACCATCTTATTTTGAATTTGAAAATGGTTCCATAAATTCAATGGGGTTACCTAATAATGGCTTTGAATACTATCTAAAATATGTTGAAACGCATAAAAATAATAAGCCAATAATTTTATCAATTGCGAGTTTATCTAAATCGGAATGTGTAAAATTACTTAAAAAAGTCCAAGATTCTAATTTTAATGGAATCACGGAATTAAATCTATCTTGTCCAAACGTTATTGGAAAACCACAAGTTGCTTATGACTTTGCAGCTACTGATGAAATCTTAAATGAAGTATTTAGCTTTTTTAAGAAACCCTTAGGCATTAAATTGCCTCCTTATTTTGACTTGACACATTTTGATCAAATTGCACAAGTATTGAACAAATATCCTTTATCACATGTTAACTCGGTAAACTCAATTGGCAATGGACTTTTAGTTGACATAGATACTGAGGCTCCAGTTATTAAACCTAAAGGTGGATTTGGCGGTTTAGGTGGTCATAATATTTTGCCTACAGCATTAGCTAACGTTAGAGCATTTAGACTTCGTTTGAATGATAGTATTAAAATTATTGGAACTGGTGGTGTCAAAACCCCAGAAGATGTTTTTGCTCACATTCTTTGTGGAGCAGACTTGGTTTCAATTGGAACTGAACTTAATAAACGTGGAATAGGTATTTTTAGAGAACTTAATAATGGTCTTCTTGATATTATGAAAAACAAGGGATACAGTAGTGTGGAAGATTTTAGAAGTGCTTTGAAAGAATCCTGAAATTAATAAAGGCTGAATGTAGCCTTTTTTTTATTTTGTTAAAAATGATAAAATTAGTTTTGTAATTTTTATAATTTTGGAGTTGATAATATGAATGTTAATTTTGAAAAACTATTAAAAAAAGGAATAGCTGATTTTAGAATAATGGAGCAGAAACAAGAAATTCTATTAAATCCTAAAAATAAAGTAGATAAGTCATTAATAAATCTGGACATCCATTTAGCTAATTTGATTGATGATTCAAAAAGATGTTCTTTAAAAATTGTTAAAAACATAGATAAAGATGATTATAAGAAAAAGCTGAACTATGAATTTTTAAAATGTTTAAATGCTTATTTCTTACTGGCTAATTTAAAAAATTGGAACGATGTTATTATTTCAGGTAATGAATATTTAGTTAAAGTTAAACAACTTAATGCAGATCAAGAAATAAGTAAGACTTATTTGATTTTAAAAAAGACACTTTACAATGCATTTTTTAATCATTCAAAAGATGATTTTAATCGTTCATGGAAAGTATTCTTAAAATTATGTTTTGTTGATCTAAATTTAACTTTAGATTAATTAATTTAATTTTTTTAATTTAAGGTGTTGACACTTTTTTATAGTTTATGTATAATTATTTTCTGTTGAGTGATATTCGATATGTCGCAGTAGCTCAGCTGGATAGAGCAACGGTCTTCTAAACCGTAGGTCAAGAGTTCGAATCTCTTCTGCGACATAATATTAAAAGAAGACAGTGCGTAAGCATCTGTCTTTTTTTAATATTAATGTTGACTATTTAATTGTAATTTTGTACAATTAATTTGTTGTATTTGTGGGCTTCCACAGCTACAACCGCACAGAATAAGTATTAAGTTTCTATAGTGAACGCTTAATTTTGGCGAGTCTAAGCAAATATTTAAGGAGGTGCACATAATTATGTACGCAATTATCGTTACTGGTGGAAAGCAATATAAAGTTGCTGAAGGTGATTCAATCTACGTTGAAAAGTTAAACGCAAATGAAGGTGACAAGGTTAAATTTGACCAAGTTGTATTCGTTGGTGGTGACTCAGCTAAGGTTGGTACTCCTTTAGTAGACGGTGCTTCTGTTGAAGGTACTGTAGACAAACACGGACGTGGCAAGAAGATTACTATTCTTAGATACAAACCTAAGAAGGGTGCTCGTTCAAAGAAGGGTCACAGACAACCTTATACTAAAGTTACAATCAATTCTATTAATGCATAATTTTTTAAGAGGTATCGCGGATGATTAGAGTCAAAATATTCCATAACAATGACAATAATATTGTTAAAATTGAAATGCGAGGCCATGCTGATGCTGGAGAATATGGTAGTGATATAGTATGTTCTGCGGTTTCTGCGCTTTCTATTTCGATAGTTAATGGATTAGAGTCTGTTGTTGGCATTCATCCTAAAGTTACTAGTGATAATTTAAATGGTGGTTTAATGATTGTAGATATCCCTGCAGTTAGTAACCATGATCAAAAAATTATGGCTAACGCTTTATTGGATACTTTTGAAAATGGATTAAGAGATATATCACATAACTATTCTGATTATGTGAAACTACAATAAAAGAATATAAGTTGTATGGAGGTGTAATCGTTATGTTAAATATGAATTTACAATTCTTCTCTCACCATAAAGGGGGAGGTTCAACTGCTAACGGTCGTGACTCTGCTGGTCGTCGTTTAGGTACTAAGGCTGCAGATGGTTCAACTGTTACAAGTGGATCAATTATTTACCGTCAACGTGGTACACATATTTACCCAGGTAAAAATGTTAAACGTGCAAGTGATGATACTTTATTTGCTTTAGTAGATGGTGTTGTACGTTTTGAACGTATGGGACGTAGCAAACGTCAAGTTTCTGTTTACCCAGAATCTGAAGCCGTTGCTAAATAAAATAATACAATATCTAAAAAAGCCTGTTAAACAGGCTTTTTTAATTATAAAGTCATTTTAACTACATATTACGCGACAAATATAATATTTATTGCTATGGTGTATGTTAGAGGCCTTTTATAGGGGGATAAAAATATGTCAACAATTTCAACTGCAAACTTTAAAAATGGATTAACCATTGAAGTAGATAATGCTATTTGGAGAATCGTTAGTTTTCAACACGTTAAACCAGGTAAGGGTGGAGCTTTCGTACGTACAAAGCTAAAGAACTTAAGAACTGGTGCTGTGCAAGACAAAACATTCCGTTCAGGTGCTAAGATGGAACAAGCACAAATTGACACTAGAAGTATGCAATACTTATATGAAGATGGCTCTGGTTACGTATTTATGGATATGGATAACTACGAACAAATCTCTGTACCTGGTGAAAAAATTAAAGATGCTTTAAATTACTTACAAGAAAATATGGATGTAAGTATTGTTCAATATGAAAATGAAGTTATTGGAATTGAAGTTCCTAACACAGTAACATTGGAAGTATCTGATACTGAACCAAGTATCAAAGGAAATACTGCTTCTGGTGGTAGTAAACCAGCAACTATGGATACAGGATTAGTTGTCCAAGTACCATTCTTTGTAAACAAAGGTGATAAACTGGTAATTAATACTACAGATGGAACTTACATTTCAAGAGCTTAAATAATTTTATTATTTGAATAATATTTGATTGGAGGTCTTATTTTGGCAGAAGAATCAAACATTGACTTGAAGAACACTGAATCATCAGAACTTGGTGAAATCAAAATTGCTCCTCGAGTATTAGAAATTGTATCTAGTATTGCTTCAGTTCAGGTAAAAGGTGTAAATCGTATGTGTGGTTCATTTTCTAATAGTATGAATGAACTTTTTGGACACAAAGAGTTTAATAAAGGTGTCAAGCTAGATTTTAATGATGATCAGCTAAATGTTGACGTTTATGTTTACTTGGAATATGGAGTTTCAGTACCACAAGTGGCTTTAGAAATTCAAAAACAAGTTAAGCAACAACTTTTATTTATGACTGAGCTTAAAGTAAATGAGGTAAATGTTCACGTAGAAGGAATTGTTCCTCAAAAAGATAGTGTTAAAATTGATCCTGATCAATTATTCTCAGATAATGAAAACAGCAAAGGTGATAACAGTGAATCTAACTAGACACAAAATACGAGAACTTGCGTTTCAAACTCTTTTTGCGATCGAAGCTAATAGTGCTACTGATAAAGAAATGTTTTTTTACGCCTTAACTAAAATGAATGAGGATGAAGAAATTCCTCAATATTTTAACGTTATTGTGGATGGTGTTTTAGAGCATAAAAGTGAATTAGATTCGCTAATTAGTAAACATCTAAGTTCAGGTTGGTCTATTCAACGTATTGCTAAAACGGATTTGATTGTTCTTAGAATAGCTTTCTTTGAAGCAAAATATGTTGAAAACGTTCCAGCTAATGTTGCAATTAATGAGGCTTTGGAAATAACCAAAAAATATAGTGATGACCGTTCTAGAAAGTTTGTTAACGGTGTACTAGCTAATATTGTCTCTAATGTTTAACTTAAAATAAACTTCTGATTTTTAATTGGAAGTTTATTTTTTATTTTGCAGATTGTACACATTTAAATTTTATATGCTAAAATAAGGTTAAAATTCGTAAGGGTGGTATTTATTAATGGCAAACATAATCGATGGTAGAAAATTAGCTAAAAAAATTAACAACGAAACCGCAGAACAAGTAACTGAACTTAAATCTAAGAACATTTGTCCTTGCTTAGCAGTTATCTTGGTTGGTGATGATCAAGCTAGTCACCGATATGTAAGAAGCAAACATCGTAAAGCTGAACAATTGGGAATTAAATCAATTGTTAAAGAAATGCCTGAAAATACCACACAAGCTAGTCTTATGAAAGTTTTAGATGAATATAATCATGATGACAGTATCCATGCTATTTTGATTCAATCACCATTACCTAAGCAGATTGATGAAAAATTTATCATGAAACAAATTAATCCTGAAAAAGATGTTGACGGTTTTCAAACCATTAATGCAGGTAATCTATTTTTAAATGAGCCTACTAATTATCCGGTTGCATGTACTCCAAATGGAATTATACAAATGTTTAAAGAATACAATATTGAGTTAGAAGGCAAAAATGCTGTGGTCATTGGAAGAAGTACAATTGTAGGACGTCCTATGGCAGCATTATTAATTAACGCTGGAGCAGAAGTTACAGTTTTAAATCATTTTGCTGACATATCTGAATATACTAAGAATGCTGACATAGTCGTTTCTGCTACTGGGAAATTGCATACATTAACCGCAGAAGATGTTAAACCTGGTGCTACAATTATTGATGTAGGTCAAAACGTTGATGAGAATGGCAAGCTAGTTGGGGACGTAGATTTTGATGAAATTTCAAAAGTTGCAAACTATATCACCCCAGTTCCTGGTGGAGTAGGTCCAATGACTATTTGCATGCTAATGAAACAAACTGTTCAACTAGCAAAATGGAGTGATAAGCAAAATGGATAATGAGTATTTAACAGTCACAGCTTTAACTCAATATCTAAAGAAAAAATTTGATTATGATCCTTTCTTAGGAAAAGTTTATTTAACGGGTGAAATTTCTAATTATCGTTATCGAGGTAATAGCCACCAATATTTTAGTATTAAGGATGATAACTCTAAAATTAGTGCTATCATGTTTAAATCAGCTTTTGCTAAAGTTAAATTTCAACCTGAAGAAGGTATGAAAGTTCTTGTTACCGGAAGAATATCTTTATATGAGCGTAGTGGTAGCTATCAGATATATGTTAATCATATGGAGCCAGATGGCGTTGGACAATTATATCAAGCCTACGAGCAATTAAAAAATAAGCTTTCTAAGGAAGGCTTATTTAATGCTACTAAAAAACGATTACCAAAGTATCCAAAAAGAATTGCTGTGGTAACATCACCTAGCGGAGCGGTTATTAGAGATATAATAACTACTACTAGACGTAGATATCCAATTGCACAGATTGTTTTATACCCAGCAGTGGTACAAGGACAAGAAGCAGCTAAAAGTATTGCTGATCAAATAGAGCAAGTTAATCATGACGGTAACTTTGACACACTAATTATTGGTCGTGGTGGTGGATCGATTGAAGACTTGTGGCCATTTAATGAGGAAATAGTTGCTAGAGCAATTTATGATAGCCAAATTCCTATTATTTCTTCGGTAGGTCATGAAACTGATACAACGATTGCTGATTTGGTTGCAGATGTACGAGCAGCAACTCCTACAGCGGCTGCTGAATTAGCCGTACCAGTTTTAACGGATGAAATTAATAATATTAACGAATATTATGCTAGAATAGTTAATGCTTTTAATAATAGTATTGCCATTAAACGTCAAGGCTTAAATAAATTAAATCAATCTTACATTTTTAAACAACCAGAAAGACTCTATGAAGCTTATTTGCAGCAACTAGATGGCCTTTCTAATAACTTGAACACTATTATGAAAGATAAAATAAACAATAGTAACAAGTTATTAACTGATTACAGTTATCGTCTAAAAATTAATTCACCAATGCAATCATTGATAGATGCTAGAAAATCAGTTGATGTTAATTTGGAAAATATTATTCGTTCTATGCAAACAATTCTGTCTGATAAGAAGGGTAATATGCAAAAAATGGTTTCATCTTTAGAACACTTAAGTCCTCTAAAAACAATGAGTAGAGGGTATGCCTATGTAACTTCTACTGATAGTCAAAAAGTGATTAAAAAGGTTGATGAAGTTAATAATAATGATGAAATTAAACTTAATTTTATCGATGGTTCTGCATATGCAGAAGTAAAATCTGTTGACAAAAAGGAGCAATAAAATGGCTGAACAAGTTAGTTTTGAACAAAATATGCAAAATTTAGAAAAAATTGTTAATGATTTAGAACGAGGCGATGTACCTTTAGAAGAAGCTTTGGATAAATTTAAAGATGGTGTTGAATTAAGCAAAAAGCTTCAACAAACTTTAAAGAATGCTGAAAATACTTTAGCTAAAGTAGTAAAAGATGACGGAAAAGAACATCCTTTTGAAAATGTAGAAAGTGAAGATTCACAAAATGTTTAATAGTGAAGTGCTCAAAAGTTTTGAGCAAGCTAACATTGGTAAAATAAATAATTTTTTAAATCAAAATATTTCTAAATACGTTAGTCAACAAACATTAAACGATTCAATGAAATATTCTTTGTTAGCGGGCGGTAAAAGACTGCGTCCAATGTTAACTATAGCTACTTTGCAAGCTTTTAAAGTTGAATTAAATCATGACTATTTACAAGTTGCCTGTGCGGTAGAATTATTACACACGTATTCTTTAATTCATGATGATTTGCCAGCCATGGATAACGATGATTTGCGTAGGAATAAACCTACTAACCACAGAATCTTTGGTCCAGGGATGGCCACCTTAGCTGGAGACGGACTCTTAACGCTTGCTTTTCAATGGTTAGCTGATAATGATTTATCTGCTGATAAAAGAATTGCTTTAGTTAATAGTCTTTCCAAAGCAGCTGGCCCATCTGGGATGGTTGCAGGACAAGCTAGTGATATTGAATATGAGCATCAAACCTTAAAATTGTCACAGTTAGAAAATTTACATGCTAATAAAACCGGTGCATTAATTCATTATGCGGTATCGGCTGGTTTAATAATCGCTTCTGATTCAGAAAAATTGAATAATTTGTTATTATCATTTGCTGATGATTTCGGTTTAGCTTTTCAAATTTATGATGATATTTTAGATCGCACAGCTACAGCAAGAGCAATAGGTAAACCAGTAGATCAAGATGCTAATAAAAATACTTATCCTAATCTTTTAGGATTAAAAGAAGCTACTAAAAAATTAAAAGAAACAATATTACATGGTCAAAAGCAGTTAGAAATAGCTAACTCAGAGTATAATTTGGATACTTCTATTCTAGAATCGTTTTTTTCATATTTTAAAATTTAATAATATTAGGGGAACACTAATGAAGAAACAAAGAGTTGATGTTTTACTAGTTCAACAGGGTCTTTTTGATACACGTGAAAAGGCAAAACGAGCAGTTATGGCTGGTGAAATATTAGGTAAAAATGAAGAAAGATTAGATAAACCAGGTGTTAAAATACCTGAAGATACGGAATTACATTTAAAAGGTAAACCAATGCCATACGTAAGCCGAGGCGGATTAAAGTTAGCTAAGGCTTTGAAAGTTTTTGACATTAACGTTAGTAATAAAACCGTTTTAGATATTGGATCTTCTACGGGTGGATTTACTGATGTGATGCTTCAAAATGGTGCTAAATTAAGCTACGCATTAGATGTTGGTAGTAATCAATTGGTTTGGAAATTAAGAAATGATCCACGAGTAGTGGTCATGGAACATAATAATTTTAGATATAGTAAATTGATTGATTTTACTCAAGGCCAACCATTATTTGCGTCAATCGATGTCTCTTTTATTTCTTTACACTTAATCCTTCCACCACTAAAACAAATTATTGCTAATAACGGTGAAGTGGTTGCTTTAATTAAGCCACAATTTGAAGCTGGTAAGGAGAAAGTTGGTAAGCATGGTATTGTAAGAGATCATAAAGTACATAAAGAAGTGCTTGAAGATATTATTAGTTTTGCCCTAGATAATGGTTATAGCGTTGAAGGACTTGATTTCTCTCCTATTAAGGGTGGGGAAGGGAATATAGAATTTTTAGTTCATTTGAGGTCAGTAGATGAACCTGTTAAAAACAAGAGTATTTCGATTGATCAAGTAATACAAAATGCTGATAATTCACTTTAGGGACGGTGCTGTAGACTTTTAAGAGGTGATATCTTTGTTACAGGAACTATCTATTGATAATCTAGCAATTATTGAGCATCTTGATTTGAATTTTTCAGATGGGATGACTGTTTTAACAGGTGAAACCGGTGCGGGTAAGTCTATAATAATTGATGCAGTTAGTTTACTAGCTGGAGGTCGAGGTTCTCAGACGTTTATACGTAACGGAGCTAAAAAACTAAATATTCAGGGATTGTTCTCATTCGATGATAGTAATCCGACTTACACCACACTTGATGATTTAGGTATTAATCATGATGATGGTAGTGTTATTATTCAACGAGAAATTTATCGCAATGGACGTAATGTTTGTCGGGTAAATGGAATTTTAGTTAATACCACTAACTTAAAAGCAATTGGAAATACCATAGTTGATATTCAAGGCCAAAATGAGCATCAAGAATTAATGAATACTGATAAACATGTTCACTTGTTAGATGCTTTTAATAGTTCTAAAATCACACCAGTTTTGAATAAATATCGAACCTATTACTTGAAATATACTAAGTTAAACCATATGGTCCAAAAAAAGCGTGATAATCAATATGAATGGACACAAAGAATTGATATGCTTAAATTTCAAACTGATGAAATCGAAAAAGCTAATTTAACTAATGATAATGAAGAACAGGAATTGTTGAATGAACGTGATTATCTTAGAAATTATCAAAAAATAGTAGATGCTTTGAGTAAAACTTTTAGTATTCTTAATGGTGACGATTCAATTATTCCTATTGATATGATTGGTGAAGCTAAAAATTCCATCAAAGACATCGAAAATTTGGATAGTAGTTTTCAAGATATATCAGACAGCATTAATAATGCTTATTATTCACTGCAAGATGCTTCAAACAGTATATCTAGTCAGTTAGACTTACAAGAATTCGATGAGAATAGACTTAATGAAATTGAACAACGGCTTAACTTGATCAATGTTTTAAAACACAAGTATGGAAACTCTGTAGCTGAAATTATTGATTATTATCATAAATCTAAAAAAGAGTTAGATGAAATGCTTTTAAATCAAGGAGATAGTAATCATCTTGAGGAAGAATTAAATGCAACTAAAGAAAAACTAATGACCGCTAGTGAAGAGTTAAATAGTATTAGGGCAAGTACCGCTGAATCATTAGAAAAAGCTGTACACAGTCAACTTGCTGATTTATACATGTCTAAATCTATATTTAGCGTACATTTTCAAAAATTACCTGAAAATGATTTTAGAAGCTATGGAAATGTTAAAATCGAATTTTATATTCGTACTAATCCAGGAGAAAATCTTCAACCATTAGCTAAAATTGCTTCTGGCGGAGAACTATCAAGAATTATGTTGGCTTTAAAAACTATTTTTGCAGCTAATCAAAACGTCACATCAATCATTTTTGATGAAGTTGATACTGGAGTCTCTGGAAGAGTGGCACAAGCCATTGCTGAAAAAATTAGTCAAATTGCTAGACATGCACAGGTTTTATGTATAACTCATTTGCCACAAGTTGCTTCTATGGCAGACCATCACTACTTTATCAAAAAATCATCAACTGAAAATAGCACTGAAACTAATGTTTTACGATTAAATGATGACGATAGAATCAAGGAATTAGCTAGAATGTTAGCCGGAACTAAAATTACGGAACTTACGATTGACCATGCTAAAGAGTTATTAAAACTAGCTAATCAAGCTAAATCGCATTAAAAAAATTTGATTAATTTAGATAAATATAACATAATTAACACTATTAATAATTTTATGATTTGAAGGGATTTTATAATGGCAAAAAGAGGAATGTTAATTGTACTATCTGGACCTTCTGGAGTTGGTAAAGGGACAGTTAGAAAGGCTTTATTCAATGAACCTGATGTTGATTTCCAATATTCAATTTCCATGACAACTAGAAAGCCTCGCGAAGGCGAAGTGAATGGTAAAGATTACTTCTTTGTTTCTAAAGAAGAATTTGAAGAAAACATCAAAAACGGAGACATGCTAGAATATGCTAAGTATGTTGACAATTATTATGGAACCCCATTAAAATATGTAAATGAAACTTTGGATTCAGGTCGTGATGTTTTCTTAGAAATTGAAGTTAATGGTGCAATGCAAGTTAGAGCTAATTCACCAGAAGCAGTTTTTGTATTTCTAACTCCACCTGACCTCATTTCATTGAAGAATCGTCTTATTGGTAGAGGTACTGATGATATGGATGTTATTAACAAACGTATCAAAAAAGCAGCAGTTGAAATCAAAATGATGCGTAACTATGACTACGCAGTTTTAAACGATAAAGTAGAAAATGCTGTTAAGAGAATTAAGACGATTGTTAATAGTGAAAGATTAAAAGTAAATCGTGTTATGCCCGATTATTTGTCTATGTTAGGAGATGAAGATTAATGTTACTATACCCATCTGTTGATAAGTTATTAGAAAAGGTAAACTCTCGTTATTCATTGATTATGCTTGCTAGTAAGCGTGCTCATGAATTAGATGCAGGAGCTAAACCATTGTTATCTAACTACAAATCACAAAAAACTGTCGGAAAAGCATTTGAAGAAATTGCTGCTGGCGTTGTTAAAATTGAGTCAAAAGATTAATTGTTTGTTTTAAAGTCTTTGCTATTCTGCAAAGACTTTTTTGTTATTATTGAATTATCAACTTCTCAAAGAGGTGGTTTAAATGTTAAAAAACTTGAACGTAGCTTTATACGTATGTGGTAGTATTTCAAATTATAAGTCGTTATCACTACTGCGACTTTTGAAAAAAAATGGTGCTAATGTAAAAGTCATTATGACTAAAAATGCACAAATGTTCGTTTCAGCATTAGCATTTCAAACTTTATCAAAAAATAAAGTCTATACGGAGTTAACTCAAGAATTTACGCCTGAAGAAATAAATCATATTGAAATTGGCCAGTGGGCTGATTTATCAATTATTGCACCAGCTTCAGCTAATTTTATTGCTAAGATGGCTAATGGAATTGCTGATGATGCGGCTTCTAGTACTCTTTTAGCAACCAAAGGTAAAAAGATTATTGTGCCTGCGATGAATGATAATATGTGGTTTAATCCGGCAACTGTTAGAAATATTAAGCAGTTAAAAAAGGATGGAAATATAGTTATTTCTCCGGATAGTGGTGAATTAGCTGAAGGCTACAGTGGAAAGGGTAGAATGCCAGAGCCTGAGGCCATCTTAGAGTTTATAATTGGTAATAAAAATAATCATAAATTAAATGGTAAACACTTCGTGGTGACTGCTGGTGGAACTAGAGAACCAATTGATCCGGTAAGATATATAACTAATAAATCTTCTGGTAAAATGGGGTATGCCATAGCAAGATCACTTATTAAACAAGGGTGTGATGTAACTTTAATTAGTGCCCCTACTAGTTTAGAAATTCCAAAAGCAGTTAAATATGTACCAGTGCAATCTAGTTCTGACATGGAAAAAGCGGTCTTAAATCATTTTAAAAAAGCCGATGGTTTAATAATGTCGGCGGCAGTGTCAGATTTTAAAGTTGCTAAGGTAGCTAATCAAAAAATTAAAAAAACATCATCAGACGACTTTGAACTACATCTGATTAAGACACATGACATATTAAAAGAAGTTGCTAAAATCAAGCAAAATCATCAAATAACAGTTGGTTTTGCTGCAGAAACTGAAAACTTAATTGATAACGCAAGTAAAAAATTAAGAACTAAAAAATTAGATTTATTAATTGCAAATGATGTTTCCAGAGAAGACGTTGGATTTAATAGTGACTTTAATCAAGTAACGGTTATTAATGATGATAATACAAAAATAGCTATACAAAAGTCTACTAAAGAAGAAATAGCTGATCAAATCGTTCAAATAATATGTAAAAAGATTAACAAGTAAGGTGGTTAAAGATTGAAACTAGCCGAAATAATAGTTGATGTTCCAACGATGCAAACAGACAAGCCTTACACATACATGATTCCAAAAGATTTAGAAAATCAAATTAGCGTGGGTTCACGGGTGGCAGTACCTTTTGGTCGTGGTGCTAGAAAAGTTCAGGGAATTATCGTAAGCATTGTTGAAAAGTTCAGTTTGCCAGATAATTTTAAATTAAAGGAAATATCTAAAGTGATGGATTTGAACGCCGTTTTAAACGATGAACTTTTAAAATTATCAAAATGGTTAGCTCAAACAACTTATTCTTTTCGTATAAATTGTATTGATACAATGCTACCTAGTGCCATGCACGTCAAATATAAACGAGTTGTTAATCTAATCGATGATAATATAAATGATGCTGAGATTTTGCAACTATTTAAAAAATCAAAATCAATTGATTTTGACGATATTGATTCGGACAAGCATTTGGTTAATAAATTAATGCAGCTCAAGAAAAATAATCAGGTATCTTTAGAATATTTGGTTAATGATAAAGCTATTTCAAAAAAAGAATTATTTATAGAAAAAAACATTACCGATGAACAAATCAAAGATATAATTCCTAAATTACGCAAGAATTCTACTAACCAACTAAGGTTATTAAAAGTCTTATTGGATGAAAAAAGTTTAAATATTAAGCAAACTGAATTGACTAAAAAATATAAAATATCGAATTCTACAATTAATACGGCTATTAAAAATCAATGGATAACTAAAAAGCAAGTAGAAATATATCGTAATCCGTATAAGAGACCGGTGACTAGAAATTATCCACTAAAGTTAAATGATGATCAATTTGTTGCGGTAAACACAGTTGCTAAATCAGTTAAAAAACATGAAAATAAAGTCTTTTTGCTAGAAGGAGTTACTGGTTCTGGTAAAACAGAAGTTTATTTACAAACTATACAAAAAGCGTTGGTTGACGGTAGAAACGCTTTAATGTTAGTTCCTGAGATATCTTTAACACCACAAATTGTCAATCGAGTAAAAGGGAGATTTGGTGAATTAGTTGCGGTTTTACACAGCGGTTTATCAAAGGGTGAACGATATGATGAATGGCGAAGAATTCATGAGGGAAAAGCTCAAGTTGTAGTTGGGGCTCGCTCAGCTATTTTTGCCCCTTTACAAAACATTGGTGTAATCATAATGGATGAAGAACATGACCCTAGTTATAAACAAGATGACAATCCACGCTATCAAACGCGAGAAGTAGCTAAATGGCGAGCTAAATACAATAATTGTCCAGTTATATTAGGTAGTGCAACTCCATCGTTGGAATCACGAGCACGAGCTTCCAAGCATGTTTATGATTTAATAAAATTACCCCATCGAATTAATAATCAAAAACTGCCAGCAGTAAGTATTGTTGATATGCGTGAAGAATTAGCTAACTCAGGTCAAGAAGATTTTTCAGCACCATTAATAAATGCAATTAAACAAAGAATTTTAAATAATGAACAAGTCGTTTTAATGTTAAATCGTCGTGGCTTTTCATCATTTGTAATGTGCAGGGATTGTGGCTTTGTTTTGAAATGTCCTAATTGTGATATATCTTTAACTTTGCACATGGATACTTTTAGCATGAAATGTCACTACTGTGGACATGAAGAGGCCATTCCTAAAATTTGTGCAAATTGTAGAAGTCGAAAAATTAGGTATTATGGTACAGGTACACAAAAAGCACAAAAAGAGTTACTAAAACTAATTCCAGAAGCTAAGGTACTTCGTATGGATGTTGATACTACTCGTAAAAAAGGGGCACATGAAAAATTATTACGCCGTTTTGGGAATCATGAAGCTAACATTTTATTAGGTACACAAATGATTGCTAAAGGATTGGATTTTCCAGATGTAACTTTAGTGGGAGTCTTGAATGCAGACACTTCACTTGATTTACCAGACTTTAGAGCAAGTGAACGAACTTTTCAGTTATTAACGCAAGTGAGTGGGAGAGCTGGACGAGCTGAAAAATCTGGGCAAGTATATATTCAAACTTTTAATCCGGATAATTATGCAATTCAGTTAGCTAAATCGCAAAACTATGAGCAATTCTATGTTAAGGAAATGGGTATTAGACATTCAATGAATTATCCACCCTATTATTTTACGATTAAAATTACTGCTAATGGGAATCAAGAGCAACAGGTAGCCAGCAAAATACTTGAAATTAGTAGGTATTTAAAGGCTAGACTAAATAGTAATGCCATCTTCTTAGGCCCATCACCTAGTAGTATTGCTAAAATTAAAAATCAATATTATTATCAAATTATTATTAAATATAAAAATGAGCCTAAGATGCATGAATGTTTGGAGTTTATTTTAAATTACTATCAAAAAGATGCCCAAAAAGGCTTATATGTAAATATTGATTCAGAACCATTAAGTTTTATGTAGGAAGGAATTAAAAAAATGAAATCTATTGTTTTTATGGGAACTCCAGGCTTTGCAGTTCCAATTTTAAAGAGTTTAGTTGAAAATGCCGAATATGATGTTAAATATGTAGTTACACAACCTGATCGACCATTTGGTAGAAAGCGAAAATTAAAGCCATCACCGGTGAAAGAAACCGCTTTAGAATTAGACATTCCAGTTTTACAGCCTGAGAAAATCAGTGGTAGCCCAGAAATGGATAAGATTGTTGAGTTATCACCAGATTTTATTATAACGGCAGCTTTTGGCCAATTTTTACCAGTTAAACTTTTAAATGCTGCTAACATTGCTGCTGTGAATGTGCACGGTTCATTATTACCTAAATACAGAGGTGGCGCACCGGTTCAATATTCAATCATGAATGGCGATGAAAAAACGGGTGTATCTATTATGTATATGGTTAAAAAAATGGATGCAGGGGATGTTTTAGCACAAAAAGAAATAAAAATTGAACCAGATGACGATACAGCTTCTATGTTTGAAAAACTTAGCTTAGTTGGTCGTGATTTATTACTTGAAACTTTACCAAAAATTGAGAATGACAGTGTTAAACCCATTGTTCAAGATGAAAATAAAGTTGTTTTTTCACCTAATATTACTAGAGAACAAGAATTACTTGATTTTAGTAAAACCGCTTTTGAAATTGATTGTAAAGTTAGAGCATTAAGACCAGATCCAGTAGCATATACTACTATGCTTGGTAAAAGAACTAAAATATTAAAGACTAAACCTTTAGCTACTAATACAGAAATGAAACCGGGAATGGTGGTCAACAAAACTAAGCATGCGTTGGAAATTGCTACGGGTAACTCTGATGTTATTGCAATTTTAGAACTACAACCATCTGGTAAACCTAAGCAGTCTATTACGGATTACTTAAATGGAGTTGGAAAAAATATAAAAGTTGGGGATATGGTAATTGATAATGCAGAATAATCCAAGACTATTAGCAGTTAAAACTTTAAGTAAAATTTCAAATGGTGCTTATTCTAATTTACAGTTGAATCAAGTTATTAATAACAGTAATATGAGTAATCTTGATATTAGATTAATGACCAACATTGTGTACGGAGTTGTTCAACATCGATTAACTTTAGAATTTTATTTAGATGCGTTTGTAAGTAATCAAAATAAGTTAGATGCGTGGGTAAGGGAATTATTGTATTCGGCAATTTATCAAATGGAATATTTAGATAAAATTCCTAATCGAGCTATTTTGAATGAAAGTATCAATATAGCTAAGCAATTAGGACACGCTGGAATTCGTAAGATGGTTACAGGAGTCTTACATGCAGTTATTAATAAGGGCTTACCAAGTTTTGATAAAATTAAAGATAATGTTAAAAAATTATCTATTAAGTATAGCGTTGCTGAATGGATCATAAATGAACTTACTCAGCAGTTAGGATTAGATAAGACTATTTCTATTTTAGAAAGTATTAATTCCCCATCAAAACAGTCAGTACGCTTTAATAGTACTCTAACGGATAAAAATACTATTAAAAATGAATTGGAAAGCGAAGGCTATGAAGTAGAAGACAGTATAGTTTCTAACAATGGATTACTGGTCAGCAAAAAATCAGCTGCTAAAAGTGAACTATTTAAAAACGGCAAAATTACTATTCAAGACGAAAGTGCGATGTTGCCAGTTGATTCAATGCAATTTAAACCATCCGACTGTGTACTGGATGCTTGTTCTGCACCAGGCGGTAAAACCATTCAAATCGCAGAACAATTAGATAATAAGTTGGGCGGTAAAATATATGCTTTTGATTTACATGAAAAACGTTTAGTTAAAGTTAAAGAAAATGCTAAACGTATGCATGTAGATGCAGTTGTGCAGACTAAAGCTCTAGATGCTCGTAAAATTGACAAAGAATTTGATGATGAATATTTTGACAAAATTTTAATCGATGCACCATGTTCTGGAATTGGATTAATCAGAAGAAAACCAGAAATTAGATATGAAAAGCAGTTATCAGATGTTAAACATTTAGCTTCGATTCAATTAGATATTTTAAATGCAGTAGCTTGTAAGTTAAAACACAAGGGTGTTTTAATTTACAGTACTTGTACTATTTTGAATCAAGAAAACGTAGATGTTGTAAACGCATTTTTGGAAAAGCATCCTGAATTTGAGCTTTTACAAACTGATAAACATTTAATTATCAATAATAAAAATCAAGAAAAATGGTTGCGAGTTTTTCCAGATGATTTTAATTCTGATGGCTTCTTTGTATGCAAACTAAGAAAGATATAGTTGGGAATGGCTGTTTATGAGAGTTGCTTATAAGTCTATTACAGGTAAAGTAAGAAGTAATAATGAAGATTATGTAGGTGTTTTTACTAATAAGAAAAACATTAAGCTGGGATTATTGGCTGATGGCATTGGTGGAAATCGCGGTGGAGAAGTAGCTTCTAAAATGGCGGTTTTAAATATGGGCGAAGAATTTAAACATACTGATTTTGAGGATTACGATAGTGCATACAGCTGGCTACGTTCACAAATAGATTTAGCTAATGCTCAAATTCTAAATACTTCTAAGAAATTTGATAGTCTCAAAAATATGGGAACTACCGTGGTTGCAACTATTATATTTAACAATCGTTTTTTGATAACTAACTTAGGTGATAGTCGTGGATATTTAATGCATGGCAATAAATTTATTCAGTTAACTGAAGATCATTCCTATGTTAATGAGCTAGTAAAAAGTGGTGAATTAACACCGCAAGATGCTATTAAGTCGCCACTAAAAAATGTAATCGTTAAAAGTCTAGGTATATCAAATGATTCAGAAGTTAAAATTAGAGATTTTCCATTTAATTTAGAGGACCAAGTATTAATTTGTAGCGACGGGTTAACTAACATGTTATCCGATAGCGAGATAAAGAAGCAACTTGCTCTAAAAATAGGTGTTTCGGAAAAGTGTGAGCAGTTGGTGAATTCAGCCAACACTAATGGTGGAACCGACAACATTAGTGTTTTGATTGTTCATAATGAAAAGGGGAGATTACAAGATGCGTAAGGGATATATTTTAGACTCACGCTATCGAATTATTTCCTGTATTGGCGAAGGTGGCATGGCAGATGTTTATTTAGCTGATGATTTGTTAAAACACCGTAAAGTCGCTATCAAAACATTACGATTAGATTTCCGTGATAATCCTCGAGCTAAAAAACATTTTAAATATGAGCAACTAGCAATTACTAAATTACATGACTCTCACGTAGTACAAGTTTTTGACATCGGTAAAAGTGAGGGAATTCAATATATTGTTATGGAATATGTTGATGGTATGAACTTAAAAGAATATATCAAAAAAAATTACCCCATAAGCAATAGTCGAATTGTTAAAATTATGCGCCAAATTTTATTAGCAGTTAGAGAAGCGCACTCTCATAACATTATTCATCGAGATTTAAAGCCGCAAAATATTTTAATCGATAAAAAAGGCCATGTTAAAATAACTGATTTTGGGATAGCAGTAGTTTTATCCAAATATTCAATGACTCAAACTAACTCTATTGTTGGATCTATTCATTACTTATCACCTGAACAAGCGATGGGTGAGATGGCTACTAAAAAATCAGATATTTATTCTTTAGGAATCATATTATATGAGCTTTTAACTGGAGATGTACCCTTCCATGGGGATACAGCAGTTTCTATCGCATTGCAACATTCGCATACTCCAATCCCATCACCAAAAGGATTAAATAACAAAATTCCACAGTCATTAGAAAATGTAGTTTTAAAAGCCACTGCTAAACAACAAGAGTGTAGATATAACTCAGTACACGATATGTATAACGATGTAAAGTCATCGCTGTCGGCTTTTCGTAGACACGAAAAAAAGGTTATAAATAGTTTAGACAAAAATAGTGATTACGATGAAGAAGATGATGCTACTAAGGTACTTAATTTAGATGATATTGGCATTAAAAGTAACGATACTCAGCATGCCGGCGAAAAAAAATCTCATGATAATAATCGTCGTAAAAAATTAATATTTATTTACGGTTCTTTAATTTGTTTCATAGCAATAATTGAATGCTTTATATTTTTCTTTTTCTTTTCTAGAGTCAATGTTCCCAATGTTAATAACCTGACTAAAAATCATGCTGAAAAATTAATTAAACGTAAGCACTTATTTGTCAGCAAAATAGAGTATAAAAGAGATAGTTCTGTTGAATATAACCATGTGATAAAGACTAATCCAGGAAATGGAAAGTCTATTTTTAATAATTCAGGGGTTAAGTTGATTGTTAGTAGCGGTCCTAAAACTATAAGCGTTAAAAATTATGTTGGTGAAAACATAATTTTTGCTAAAAAAGAACTAAAGCAAATGGGTTTTAAAGTTAAAATATTCTATGATTACAATAGTGATATTGGAATAAATAAAATTGTAAAACAAAGCATTAATCCTAATACCCCTGTAGCGGACTTTAATAAAACTATGGTTTTTATAGTGGCTAAAAAAAGTTCATCTATGATGTAAGTGTGTTTAATAATGAATTTATGTAACATTTCTTTTATAATGATAGTTGAAATATATGAAACTTGAGAGGTGATTTATTGAAAAAAGGTAAAATTTATCAATCACTAAGTGGTTTTTATGATGTTTTATGTGATGAAAAGATATACAGAACTAGGGCTCGCGGAAACTTTCGTAAGAAGAAGATAACGCCTACAGTTGGTGATGATGTTGAATTTCAAACTACCAATGAAAATGAAGGGTATTTACTTAACGTATTGCCAAGACGAAATTCATTGGTCAGACCTCCAATAGCTAACATCGACCAGGCTTTGTTAGTGACTTCGGCGGTTGAACCTGATTTTTCATATAACCTTTTAGACAGGCAATTAGTTTCGTTAGAAATAAATAACATTAAGCCCATTATTTACTTTACAAAGTTGGACTTATTAGATGATTCTAAAATGGAAAATTTCAAGAAAATTCAACAAAGTTATGAGAAAATTGGATATCAAACTATTCTGCCAAGTTTAATGGATAAAGAGAAATTAGATTCATTATTCCATGAAATTTTGAAGAATAAAGAGACTGTTTTCATGGGGCAAACTGGGGCTGGTAAGTCAACGTTGCTAAATCAAATTTCTCCAGGCTTACAATTGCAAACTGGCGAAATTTCTAAAGTTTTGAATAGAGGTAAACACACCACTAGGAAAGTAAGCCTTATGAAAGTTAATGGCGGGTTGGTAGCTGATACACCAGGATTTTCTTCGTATGATGTATTAAATATAGATGCACAATATTTAAGAAATTATTTTCCAGAATTTAAAAACAATGCTCATGAATGTAAATTTAGAGGTTGTGTGCACATCAATGAACCTAATTGTAAAATAAAAGAATTGTTGTCTGATGGTTTGATTGAACAGACTAGATATGACAATTATTTAAATTTATATAATATAATAAAAGACAGAAAACCTATTTATAATAAAAAGTGAGGAATTAGAAATGATAAAATTAGCTCCATCAATTTTAAGTGCAGATTATGTAAATTTACAAAGAGACATCGAAAAAATAGAAAAGGATTCAGAATATCTACATATTGATATTATGGATGGCTCATTTGTTCCATCAATTTCATATGGTCCAGGCTGGGTTAAAGCAATTCGTCCAATTTCTAATTTGATTTTAGATGTTCATATGATGGTTCAAAATCCAGAAAGATATATTAATGACTTTGCTGATGCTGGTGCTGATTTAATTGGAGTGCATGTAGAAGCTACTCCACATATTCACAGAGCGCTACAAATGATTAAGAATAAGGGTGTTAAAGCTGAAGTAGTTATTAACCCAGGAACTCCGGTTGAAGCAATTAAACCTGTACTTTACATGGTAGACCAAGTATTAGTTATGACAGTAAATCCAGGTTTCGGTGGCCAAAAGTTCCTACCTGAAACTGTTAAGAAAATTAAACAACTGGATGATTTAAAGAAGGCTAATGGTTGTAATTTTGATATTGAAATTGATGGTGGAGTAAACAATGAAACTGTTAAGTCTGCATACGAAGCTGGTGCAACGGTAGCGGTAGCTGGTTCATATGTATTTAATGCTGACAATCCTTCTGAAAGAATTGAAGCTATCAAACAAGCTACTAAATAATTATGAAAGTAGTTAATGTTCTGCTAGGTGGCCCGACAAATTTATGGCCTGACCATTTATTAATTAATAAAAAGTCTGAAACGTGGATTGGTGTTGATCGTGGAAGCCTTAGACTAATTGAAAATGGTATTAAGCCTGCTATAGCAATTGGCGATTTTGATTCATTGAAAAAAAACGAGTTAGAGTTGGTACAAGCTAAAGTTGATAATATTAGTTATTTTGATCCTATAAAGGACTATACAGATTCTCAACTAGGTATTAAGGTGGCTGGTGAACAATTTAATGCTGATGTTATTAATGTTTATGGCGCTACGGGTGGTCGACTTGATCACTTTTTTACCAACTTTTTGATGTTTTTGTCGAGTGAATTTAAAACAATTGCTCCTAAGGTTAGAATAATAGATCTTCAAAATGATATTAGATATTTTTTACCCGGAAGCTACACTCTAAACAAAATTAATGATAAAAAATATTTAGCATTTATACCTTTAAATGAAATGAACTTAACGTTGAATGATGAGAAATATACTTTGGATGATTATCATGTTAACTATCCAATATCTTTCTCTAGTAATGAATTTGTTGGCAATGTTGGTCATTTCAACTTTGACAATGGCCTTTTATGTGTAATTCAAAGTAATGACTAAATAAAAAAGACTCGATTATTTAATAATCGAGTCTTTTTTATTAATTAAATTAGGCACGTGTTACTTTACCTGATTTTAATGTACGGGTACTAACCCAAACTTTCTTAGGTTTTCCGTCAACTAAAATGCGAACTTTTTGTAAGTTTGGCTTCCAGCTACGACGTGAAGAATTCAAAGCATGGGAACGTTTGTTACCATAATGAGTTCTTTTACCGTTAATGAAATCTTTAGCCATTGGTAAATTCCTCCTTTGTAATCTTATTGCTTAAAAAGCGCTGCTTTTATATTAAATCTCACTCTAATAATTTAGCATACTAATTGTGATTTTGCAATATTTTTCTTTCAAGTAATAATACTTGACACCTTTACAATTATTGTAGTATCAATACTTTAGCTTTTTTTGATGTTGTGGTAATATTATATACCGATACTGCGTAGATCTTCTAATTTAAGGAGGCTTAATTATATGGCTGTTAAAATTAAAACTAAATATGGAATTGTTGATATTAAAAATGATGTTATATCTACAGTTGTTGGTGGTGCAGTTACTAATAACTACGGAATTGTAGGTATGGCCAGTAAAAATCAAATTAGAGATAATGTTAATGTTATTTTAGGTAAAGATAATTATTCTAAGGGTGTAGTTGTTAAACAAAACCATAATAATGAAATATTTATTGAAGTTAATGTAATAGTTATATATGGTATAAAAATATCCGAAGTAAGTCGTAGTGTACAATCAAAAGTAAAATATAATCTAGAAACTATGTTGGGCATTAAAGCCAGTTCTGTGAACGTTATTGTTCAGGGAGTAAAAGTTATTAACGAATAATTGGAGGACTTATAAATTGGTAGTTAAGCAGATAACTAACGTTGAATTTAATGAAATGGTTCAAGCTGCTGCTCATAACTTAAAACAAAACGTTGAGTTTATTAATTCACTAAATGTTTTTCCTGTGCCAGATGGTGATACTGGTACCAATATGAGCATGTCTTTTGAAAGCGGTGCAAAATACGTTGCTAAAGACGATAGTAACTCTGTTGGTGATTTAGCTCAATCACTTGCTAAGGGATTATTAATGGGTGCTAGAGGTAACTCTGGAGTCATCTTATCACAAATATTTAGAGGATTTTCTAAATCAGTTGAAGGTAAAAAAACTTTAAATGTCTCTGATGTCACAGAAGCATTTTTAAATAGTGCAAAAGTTGCCTACGGTTCAGTTATGAAGCCTACTGAAGGAACAATTCTAACTGTAATTAAAGGAATTGGCCAGGTTGCTAAAGATTGCAATGACACAGAAGACATCGCTGTACTAATGGATAAATGTTATGAATCAGCAGAAGTTGCTTTAAAATCAACTACTGAATTACTTCCAGTACTAAAACAAGTTGGAGTAGTTGACTCAGGTGGACAAGGATTAGTATTTGTTATTAAAGCATTCGCTGATATTCTAAATAATCGTTTTGACGCTAATAATGAGCCTCATCAACCTAATAACCATGAAATGAATGAAATGATTGATGCTAGTCATGAACAAGGCCGTGAAAGCGTACAGGGTAAATTAGATCCGAATGACATAGTTTATGGATACTGTACTCAAGTTATGGTTAGAATTGGCAAAGGTAAGCAAGTAGAACATGAATTTGATTATGATTTTTTCTACGACTATCTAAGTAAATTAGGCGATTCTTTACTAGTAATTAATGATGATGAAATTGTTAAGGTACATGTGCATACTGAATTTCCAGGTAAAGTTTTATCTTGGGCTCAAAAATTTGGAGATTTATCAAACATTAAAGTCGATAACATGCGTATGCAACAAGAAGATATCATTGAACAAGATGATAAGCCAGAACCTGCTGCTGACGAAACTCCTAAAGATGTCGCAATTATTGCTGTAACCTCTGGTGACGGTTTAGGTGAATTGTTTAAGAATCTAGGGGCAACGGACCTGATTAAGGGTGGTCAAACAATGAACCCTAGTACGGAAGACTTATTAAACGCAATTAATGGTAGTAATGCTAAATCCGTAATTTTGTTACCTAACAATGGAAATATATTCATGGCAGCGGAAGCAGCTGCAAAAGTAGCCGATGTTCCTACTAAAATAGTTCATAGTAAAACCCTTGCCCAGGGAATGACTGCTATTATTTCATTTAATCCAGAACAAACAATAGATGAAAATTGTAATGTTATGGAGGAAATGTTGGATACAGTTAAAAGTGGTGAACTAACCAATGCGGTTAGGGATACCACAATTAGCAATCTATCAATAAAGAAAGATGATTTTATTGGAATTGTTGATGGTAAAATCAAAGTTAACGGAACAGATTTAATTGATACTGCTACTAATATGGTTAAGTCTATGCTAGACGAAGATAGTGAAATTGTAACTATTATTTATGGAGAACAAGGCAATCAAGATACGGCCAATAAAATTAAGGCAGCTGTTCAACAATTAGATGAAGATTTAGAGATAGAAATTCATAATGGTGGGCAACCTGTTTATCCATTTTTAATTTCAGTTGAATAATAAATCGGAGAGCAATCTCCGGTTTTTCTTTTATTTATTTTATTAGGGGGAATTAATTTGAAAAGTCTTAATGACTCGGTATTAAATTTGCCAGGTGTTGGACCTAAGAAGGCTGAATATTTAAATCAACTAGGTATAGATAATATTAATAGCCTCTTAAATTATTTCCCTTTTAGATATGAAAACTTACAAATAAAGCCTTTAAATGAAATCAAAGACCAAGAAAAAGTCATTTTAAAGGGTCAAGTGGCACTTGAGCCAACTGTTAACTTTTTAGGTAGGAAAAAAAGTATTTTAAATTTACGTTTGCTAGTAGAAAATAATGTAGTGCCAGTTAGTTTTTTTAATCAACCTTGGCTTAAAAAAAATGTCAAAGTTGGCGAAATAATTTTAGTGTATGGAAAGTTTAATAATATAAAGAAATCATTAGCTGGCATTAAAATTTTATCCAATAGTGAAGCTTTAAACTCTATGCAACCTATTTATTCAGTTAATAAAAATATTGGTCAAAAAGAACTTATAAAATTAATTCATTTAGCTTTTGAACAATACCGTGATTTGATTCAAAACGTCGTACCATCAACGCTCATTCAAAAGTATAAGTTATTGAATTTAGTAGATGTAATTAATTGGATGCATTTTCCTAAATCTAAACAAGAAGCATATCTGGCTTTACGAACTGCAAAATTTAATGAATTTTTTTTATTTCAAATGAAGTTGCAAAGTATTAAGAAAAATGATTTTAGTAGTGGTATTTCGATTAAATATAATAAAGATGATGTTAACAGTTTTATCGACAAATTACCGTTTAAATTGACTAGTGCTCAAGTAAAAGTGGTTAATGAAATATTATTTGATATGCATGATGACAAACAAATGAATAGGCTGCTGCAGGGGGATGTTGGTTCCGGGAAGACGGCAGTTGCAGCTGTGGCTATGTATGCGGCCATTAATGACGGCTATCAAGTATCCTTAATGGTTCCAACTGAAGTTTTAGCTGAACAACATGCTAATAAGTTGGCTAGCTTATTTGAGCCGCTTGGAATCAATGTAGCTTTATTAACCGGCAATACGAAGCCTAAGCCTAAAATTTCTTTGTTAGATGGTTTATCGAATGGTGATATTGACATATTGATTGGAACGCATGCTTTAATTCAAGATAATGTTATCTACAATAATTTAGGTTTGATTATTATTGATGAGCAACATCGTTTTGGGGTAAATCAAAGAAGACAGCTAAGAAATAAGGGAAATCATCCCAATGTTTTATCAATGACAGCGACTCCAATTCCAAGAACTTTAGCAATCACCGCTTATGGTGAAATGGATGTTTCAATCATTGATGAATTACCAGCTGGCAGAATGCCAATTAAAACGACTTGGATACGAAATAATCAATTTCAATCAATTTTACCTTTTTTACAACAAAGATTAAAAAGCGGCGAACAGATATACATTGTGACACCTTTGATTGAAGATTCTGAAACGTTAAATATGAGAAATGCTGAGTATATCTATCAACAATTTACAGAGACTTTTGAACCTGATTATAAAGTTGGTATTCTACATGGTAGAATGAAAGATAGTGAAAAAAATTCTGTAATGAGTGATTTTAAGAATAACCAATTTCAAATATTAGTTTCTACAACTGTGATTGAAGTTGGAGTTGATGTTTCTAACGCGACTGTTATGATTATATTTGATGCTGAACATTTTGGATTGGCACAATTACATCAGTTAAGAGGCCGTGTGGGTAGAGGAAAAAGGCAGTCTTATTGTATATTAGTTGCAAACCCAAAAAATGAGTTGGGTGCTAAACGCATGAATGTAATGGTTGATAGCAATGATGGATTTGTTATTTCTCAAAGGGATTTAGAATTAAGAGGTCCTGGTGATATAGTGGGTAATAAACAATCAGGAGTTCCAGAATTTAAAGTTGGCGATCCAATTAGAGATATGACGATGCTTAACATTGCACAGCAAGAAGCAATTCAAATTGTTTCTAATAATGATTGGCAAAAAAGACCAGAAAATAAGAATTTAGCTATATTTATTGAAAAAAGTTTTTCAGAAAAGATTTTAGATTAGAGAGGATTTTTAAAATGAAAATTGCTATTGATGCAATGGGTGGAGACTATGCACCAAATGAGGTTGTTAAAGGAGTAGAACAAGCCAGAAATGCTTACAGTGATATTGAATTTCAATTATACGGACAAATTGATAAAATTAAGCCACTGTTACAAAGTAATGAAAGAATTGAATTAGTTCAAGCTGATGAAATTATTGAGATGGGTGAAGAACCAGTTAAAGCCGTAATGAAGAAGAAAAATTCTAGTTTGGATATGGCAGCACAAGCAGTAAAAGATAAAAAAGCGGATGCATTTTTCTCAGCTGGTAATACTGGAGCTATTTTAGCAGCCGGACTATTTATTATTGGTAGAATTAAAGGTATTGACCGTCCAGGATTAGCCACTACGTTACCAATCGTAAATGATCCTGAACATGATAATTTTGTAATGCTAGACGTAGGTGCCAATGCTGAATCCAAATTATTTAATTTATATCAATATGCATTTATGGGTAAATATTATGCTGAAAACGTTCGTCATATTGATAACCCTAGAATTGGTTTATTAAATAATGGGACTGAAGCTGATAAGGGTGACAAATTGCACAAAGCTGCCAATGAATTGTTTGCTAAAAATAGTGATTTGAATTTTGTGGGGAATGTTGAGTCCAGAGAATTATTGAATGGTGCTGCTGATGTTGTTATCACTGATGGATTTACTGGAAATGCAGCCTTAAAAGCAATTGAAGGAACTGCCTTATCAGTATTAGATTTAATTAAGGGTGAAATTATGCAAGGTGGTGCTAAATCAAAATTAGGTGCTTTAATGCTTAAACCTACCTTTAAAAAAATTGCTAAAGAAATGGATTATTCACAATATGGTGGTGCAGTGTTAATGGGAACTAAAGCCCCTGTAATTAAAGCCCATGGTAGTAGTAAAGCTAACACAATTAAAAACACTATCTATCAAATTAAAACAATGATTGATTCACATATTATTGATGATGTCGTTGAATATTTTAATGCTCATGCTCAACAGATGGACGATATTAAACGAGATGCCAAAAATAACTAAAATTTGATATAATTAACTTATAAATTAAATTATGACATAGTGAGGAATTCAATTATGACAAAAGAAGAAGTTTTAACTAAAATTTGTGATATGGTTGCCGACCAATTTAGTGTTAATCGCGACAAAGTTAACGGTAAGCTTAATTTTCAAAATGATTTAGACGCTGATTCAATTGATTTTGTTGAATTTGTTTTATCACTAGAAAATGAATTTGGTGCAGAAATTTCTGATGAAGCTGCTGAAAAGATACAAACAATCGATGAAGCCGCTGATTTCGTTATTGCTAATGCAGACAATAAATAACAAAAAAGCGATTATCTAGATGGTAATCGCTTTTTATTCATAAAATATACCTTGGAGGAAAATAGAACTTGATTGCAGAATTTGATAAATTATTAAAAGATAAATTTAATATAGAATTTAATGATGAAAGCCTTTTGGATGAGGCTTTTACGCAAGCTTCATACGTTAATGAACATCCCAAAGAAAATTTAAAATTTTACGAAAGAATAGAATTTTTAGGCGATGCTGTATATGAATTAGTCGTTTCAGAATATATTTTTAAGCGTTATCCTAAACTTCCCCAAGGAAGATTAACTAGGTTAAGAGCTGCCATGGTCAATGAACATAGTTTTAGTAGTTTTGCCAGAGAATGTCATTTTGACAAGTACATTCGACTCGGTAAAGGTGAAGAAAAAGCTCACGCTAGAGAGCGTGATTCTCTGTTATGTGATATTTTTGAATCTTTTATTGGCGCTGTATATTTAGATCAAGGGATGGAACCAGTAATTAGATTTTGTCATCAAGTAATTTTCCCTAAACTAGATGAAGGTTGGTTTGATGAATTCTTTGACCATAAAACAGAGTTGCAAGAATTGGCTCAGCAAAATGGTCCAGTGGATATTGAATATCATTTGCTAGATGAAAATGGTCCAGATAACGATCGTAAGTTCAAAGTTTCAGTAAGTATCGATGGCGAAGAATGCGGTATTGGAACTGGTCATTCTAAGAAAAATGCTGAACAAGGTGCTGCTAAAGTAGCTTTAAAGAAATATTTATAGTTAGAATGGAGCAATCACTGTGAGATTAGAGTCACTCGAGCTAATCGGTTTTAAATCTTTTGCTCAAAAAACTGAATTTAATTTTCATAAGGGGTTAACTGAAATTGTTGGCCCTAATGGTAGTGGCAAAAGTAACATCATTGAAGCAATTAGATGGGTTTTGGGTGAAAAATCAGCTAAAAGCTTACGTGGTGAGAAAATGTCAGATATTATTTTTTCAGGTTCCGATGGACATCATTCACTTAATCGAGCAATTGTAAAATTAACTTTTGATAATTCTGACCGTTATATTGACATAGATTATACTGAACTTTCTATTTCTAGAGAGATATTTAAAAATGGTGAAAATAATTATTATATAAACGGTAAATTATGCCGCTTAAAAGACATCAATAATTTATTTATGGATTCTGGAATTGGACAGGGGTCCTTTTCTATTATTTCTCAAGGAAATGTAGAGAATATTTTTAATAGTAAACCCGAAGATAGACGATATATCGTTGAGACGCTTGCTGGAATATATAAGTATAAAAACAAAAAGCAAGAAACCAATGCTAAATTAAATGAAAATAAAAACAATTTAATTAGAATTAATGACATTATTTTGGAATTAAAAAAACAAGTTGAATCGCTACAAGAACAAAGTAAACATGCTAGTAATTATTTAGAGTTAAAAAAACGGTTGTCATTGTTGGATAAAAAGTTTTTGTTTGCTAAACATAATGAGATTTTAGCTAATGTTAAAAAAAGCGATTTAGCAATATCTCAATTGAACTTGAAAATTGAAAATTTAAAACAAACTATAAATAGCACTAAATCAAATATAGATAATAATCAGAGTGCTTTAAATGTAAAAGCTAGCGAGCGATATGCTTTACAAAAACAATTACTATCTTTATCTAAGCAAAAAGAGATTATCTTGGGGCAAAATAATTTGTCACAACAAGAAATTAAGTTCAGTAAAGAACAAATTAAAAAGTTTAATGTCACTTTAACTAAAAATAAAAAAGAAAAAGAACAAATAACTAAAAACATTGAAATTCATTCTAATGATATTAGTAATTTAAATAAATTAATTAATAAAAATAATTTACAAGATATGCAACAACAACTTCACTCATTAGATGACGAAATAAGTATATTACAACAAAAACGTGAGAACCTAAAGAATGATTATTTTAAAATAACTAATCAGATAACGGATTCAAAAAATGAGTATAAGTATTTAACTAAAGACTATCAAAAAACAGAACAAATCATTTCTGAAAAACGTAAGAATTTAGCTGACATGCTTGCTAAGCATGATAAACTAAGTCATCTTTTAAGTCATGATAAAGATAATTTAGAAAAATGCGAAAGTAAAGTTAAGGTATTTAACAGGGAAATAACAGCTTTAAACCAGTTAAACTCTGAAATTGACTCCAAAATAAATACAACTAAAGATAATTGGTATAATTCAATTAAAGTTTTTCAAAGTAAAAAAAGTAATTTAGAGAATTTACAGGCGAATGCAAGTCATTTAAAAAACATTGCTAAACATTTAATTAAAAACAATGATTTAAACGGCATCATTGGTATAGTAGCTGATTTTATAAATGTAGACACAAAATATGTGAGAGCTATTAACAATTCACTAAACAATAAAATGAGAAATATAATTGTTGAAAATGCTAATAGTGCCAAAGCTGCGATTGACTTTTTAACTAAAAAAAAATTAGGCAGAACTACTTTTTTACCTAAAGATGAGTTAAAAAAACATCGTGTAGATTCGCAAACAATGAGTAAAATAGCTGACGTGCCTGGATTTGTAGGGATGGCAGCTGATTTAGTTTCTATGCCCAAGAGTTTAAACTTAGTTAAGCAATATTTATTAGGTAATATATTGATTGTCAACAATGTAGATAGTGCTACTAAAATCGGCCGGATAATTAGTTATCGATATAAGATAGTTACTATAAATGGAGAAATAATTAATACGGGTGGATCGATTACTGGTGGACGTGTTAAGCACGAAAATAATAGTCTGCTGGATTTAAAATATAAGATTAACAATGGTGAAAAAGAAGTTAGTGCCGCTGAAAATAAAATGTTGAACTATGAATCAAGTATCACTAACTTAAATAAAGATTTGAAAAATAATGAAAAATCAATTATTAGCCATCGCGAACTATCTAATAAAATTTCCAAAAAAATTATTACTACTAAAGCTAGCATAAAAAACACAAATGACTTAATGCAAAATTTAAATCGTGATGTAGATGCAACGAAATTGTCTATTAAACGTTTAAATAATGATTTGAAATCTAAACTTAGGTTAAGTAATAATTCTAAAATGCATTTTTATGAAGACAAACTTAATTCTAAAGATTCAGCAATAAAAGAGTTGAATCAAAAGTTAAGCTCAATTACTTCTAAGCGTAAGGAGTTATATGACAGTATAAGTAATTCAAAGTCAGATGAACTAATATATCGCGAAAAAATTATTAATCATAAGGAACAACAAACACAACTTATAGCCCAGTTAAAAAATATTGAGCAAAACATTTTGGAAGTTACTAGTGATAGAGATGAGTTAAGTAAGAAAATAAGCTTAAGTTCTAATTATAATGACGAAAAATTAAAAAAGGTTGTTCAGGAAATCGAGTTAGTTAATACTAATATTAATGAATGCATCAATGATTTAAATATGTTGAATCATAATTTGTCGGACGAAAATGCAAAACTGGCTAAACTAAATGACTTGCTTTTTAACAATAATATTAACTTAAACAAGTTGGAATTGAATCATAATAACTTAAATAACCAATTATCAAAAAGCAAACATATTTTATCCGTCAAATATAACCTAAAACTACCAATCGATGATGCTGAACAAATTGACTTAAAATTATTAGAGCTAAAAATTAAAAATATTAAAGCTGAATTAAATCAGCTTGGTCCAGTTAATATACATTCGATTCAAGAATATAAAAATGTTTTAGAACGTTTCAAATTTTTAAAAGAACAATCAAATGATTTGAAAGTCTCACGAAATCAACTAAAATCAACCATGTCCAAGATTGATAAAGAAGTTGTAATTCGGTTTAAAAATAACTTTGATGAACTAAATGAATCTTTTTCAAATGTCTTTAGAGAAATGTTTGGTGGCGGAAAAGCTAAACTATTATTAACTGAACCTGATAATATGTTAAGTACTGGAATAGACATTATGGTGCAACCGCCTGGCAAAAAATACCGCAATATTAACTTGCTTTCGGGTGGAGAAAAATCTTTAGCTGCAATTGCTTTATTATTTGCGGTGTTAAGAGTTAAAGCAGTACCATTTTGTATTTTAGATGAAGCTGAGTCATTTTTAGATTCTAGTAATGTTAATTGTTTTGCCCAATACATTTGCAAGTTAAAAGATAAAACACAATTTATAGTTATCACGCATCGTAAAGAAACTATGATGTATGCTGATACTTTAAATGGTATTACAATGCAAAAATCAGGAATTTCTAAATTAGTGTCAGTGGACTTTAATAGCATAGCTAATAAAAAGGAGAAATAGTATATGGGATTATTTGATATATTTAAAAGAAAAAAACATAAGGATAAAGTTAGTGAAGAAAAACAACATTCTGAAAATGTTGAAAGTAAAAAATTAAATTCTGCTGAAAATAACGTTAACGATGAAGTTAAAGACGAAATTTCAAAGGATAAAGTTCAAGAGCCATTAAAGAATGAAGAATCCGAACAAGATTTAGATTCTAAAGAGGAAAAAGAAACTAGTTCAATTTTAGACAACCAAGCCTCAGTCAATGAAGAAATTGACGATGAAACTGCTGTCCAATCAAATCAGCTTACTGAACAAGAATCTGCTGATATTAAAGTTAACGAAGAAAACATTGAAAAAAGAGAAAATGAAAAAGCTGCTGAGGTTGAAGAATCTCAAACTAAAGAGCATTCAACCGATAGTGATTTATCGGATGATGAGAATTCAGTTGAGGAAGAATCATCAAATGATGTAAATAGCATTGAATACTCAGAAAATGAAGAAGATAAGTACGATAAAGGATTGGAGAAAACACGTTCTTCATTCATGGATAAGATTAACCGATTGTTTGCTAACTTTAGAAGTGTTGACGAAGAATTTTTTGAAGACTTAGAAGATACATTAATTGAGTCCGATGTTGGATTTGATATGGCCGTTAAATTAACTGATGAGCTACGTGATGAAGTAAAATTACAAAATGCTAAAGACTCAGAAGCCGTTAAAAATGTAATCATTAAAAAAATGATTGATATTTACGATGAAGCTGGTAACGGAGAAAATAACAGTATCAATTTAGTATCTGATGGTTTAAGTGTCATTATGTTTGTTGGAGTTAATGGAGTAGGTAAGACAACTACAATCGGTAAAATGGCTAAGTTATATAAAGACCAGGGTAAAAAAGTGCTTTTAGCTGCCGCAGATACTTTCAGAGCTGGTGCCATTCAACAATTAGACGTTTGGGCTCAACGTGATGGTGTTGATATTGTTAAAAAAGAAGAAGGCAGCGATCCTGCTGCAGTTGTATATGAAGCCGTTCAAAAAGCTAAAAAAGATAATTATGATATCTTATTTGTCGATACAGCTGGACGTTTACAAAATAAAGTTAACTTAATGAATGAATTAGCTAAAATGAAAAAAGTTTTAACTAGAGAAATTCCTGAAGCTCCACATGAAGTATTATTAACTTTAGATGCAACTACTGGTCAAAATGCACTTAATCAAGCTAAACTATTTAAACAAGTCACTGACGTTACTGGAATAGTGTTAACTAAACTGGATGGTACCGCTAAGGGTGGCATTATTTTGGCCATCAGAAATGAATTGCATTTACCAGTTAAATATGTTGGATTAGGTGAAAAAGTTACTGATTTAAGTAAATTTAACCCTAGTGAGTATGTATATGGTCTATTTAAAGATTTGGTAGACTAATTTTATTATCAGGAGAATCTATGGAAATAGAAAAAAATTATCGAATTAATTCTTTATTCGAATTTTATCGACCATTGTTGACTAAAAAACAAGAGAATTATATGCAGCTTTATTATGCTGATGATTTTTCTTTAGGAGAAATTTCTGAAGACTTTGACGTGAGCAGGCAAGCAGTTTATGATAATATTCGTAGAACCGAAGTTATTCTAGAAAATTATGAAAAAGAGTTACACCTTTACAGTAATTTTGTTATTAGAAATAAAAAAACTGATGCAATTAGAGATTATGTTAATAATCATTATCCCGATGATAATAATTTATTGACTTTAGTTGACAATTTAGAAAATATAGAAGAAATTTGAAAGTGGTGAAATGAATGGCTTTTGAAGGCTTAACTGAAAGACTACAAAAAGCGATGCGTTCTTTAAGAGGTAAAGGGAAGGTTTCAGAATCTGATTTAAGAGAAACTATGCGAGAAATTCGCCTAGCTTTATTAGAGGCTGACGTTAACTTTACAGTTGTTAGAAAATTTGTTAAAAACATACGAGAAAGAGCTAAGGGAGCAGATGTGCTGGAAGGTTTAAACCCAGCTCAGCAAATTGTTAAAATTGTTAATGAAGAATTAACTAAGACAATGGGTGAAACTGACGTTCCTTTGAATAAATCTGATAAAATACCAACTATCATCATGATGGCTGGTCTACAAGGTGCTGGTAAAACTACCACTGCTGGTAAATTAGCATTAAAGCTCAAAAAAGATGATAATGCTAGACCACTTATGATAGCTGCAGATATATACCGTCCTGCCGCGATTGACCAATTAGAACAAGTAGGTAAACAAATTGATGTACCTGTTTTCCAAATGGGCACCGATGTTGAACCTTTAGAAATTGTTAAAGCTGGTTTGGCACAAGCTAAAGAAAACCATAATGACTATGTTCTTATTGATACAGCTGGTCGTTTACAAATTGATGAAAAATTGATGAACGAACTAAAGGATATTAAAGCATATGCTAAGCCAGATGAAATTCTATTAGTTGTAGATGCGATGACTGGTCAAAATGCTGTAGAAACAGCTGAAGGATTTAACGATGCTTTAGATATTACCGGAGTGGTATTAACTAAGTTGGATGGTGACACTCGTGGTGGTGCAGCGCTATCAATTCGTGATGTAACCAACAAACCAATTAAGTTTGTTGGTCAAGGTGAAAAGATGACCGCTTTAGATGTCTTTCATCCTGATAGAATGGCTTCTCGTATTCTAGGAATGGGAGATATTCTGTCATTAATTGAAAAGACTCAACAGGATTATGACGAAAAGCAAGCGCAAAAGTTAACTGAAAAAATGCGTGAAAATACATTCGACTTTGACGATTTCTTAGATCAACTTCAGCAAATTCAAAAAATGGGTCCGTTGGAAGACATTATGAAAATGATTCCAGGGATGGCTAATAATCCTGCTTTAAAAAATGTTAACATGGATCCTAAAGACTTAGAGCACATTAAAGCTATTATTTATTCTATGACCAATGAAGAAAGAACTAATCCAGATGTTTTAAATCCATCTAGAAGACGTCGTATTTCCAGAGGATCTGGACGTCCAATTCAAGAAGTTAACCGTATGATTAAACAATTTAATTCAATGAAAAAAATGATGAATAAAATGTCTAACGGTAACATGTCAGGTATGGAAAATATGTTAAGCCAAAGTGGGATGGGTTCAGGCTTAGGTGGTAAAATGTCACAATTAGCTATGAAACGTATGAGCAGAAAGATGCGCAAAAACAAACGTCGTCGTAATAAGAAACGTCGTAAATAGTTTTTTTAGGTTTGACTACTTTTAATATGTTAGTCAGACCTTTTTTATAATCATTATGTAGGAGGTTTGTAAATGGGATTAACTTATAACGAAACTTTAAAAGCTGTTCAAATTATATTGAATGGGAATAACGTGCCAAACATTGTCGGAAATGCTGGAATTGGTAAATCCGCTTTGGTTCAAGAATTGGCTAATAAGTGTCATGCTAAATTATTTACCACAGTAGTGAGTTTGTCAGAAAAGGGTGATTTATCGATTCCAGTACCACCACTAACCAGTGACTCATTTATTCAAACTGAACAGTACGGTAAGCTAGCAGATGTTCAATATGGATATTCCCATACTTTGATAGAAATTATTACTTATGCTCAATCGCATCCAAATGATGATATATATTGGTTCTTAGATGAGTTTAATCGTGGAAGTCAGGCTGTACAAAGTGAACTTATGAATGTTGTATTACAAAGACAAGTAAATTCTTTAAAGTTACCTAGACAAGTAAAAATAATCATTGCTGAAAATCCAGATTCAACGATGTCAGGATTTGAACGTAGTAACTATAGTGTTTCCGATAGTGATGATGCAATCAAAGATCGTACTACTAGAATTATTATGGATACTAATACTGACGAATGGTTGAAATGGGCAGATAGTGCTGAAATACATCCAATGATTATTAATTATTTAGGTAATAATCCGGATATGTTAATACAAAGTCATTCAGAAGACTTACATCCCACACCAAGAGCTTGGCATCGAGTTTCAGATAATTTGAAGCAATTAGAAAAAGAAAATTTGGTTCATACTAAGCTTACTGAAAATATTATAGCTGGAGATTTAGGAGTATTAGTAGCACATGATTTTATTGCTTTTTTAAACAAAAATAGGCTTACTCTAAACTTGGATGATTTTTTAAATGACAGTGACATTGATTTAAAAAATAGTTTTAATAGTTTAGATGAAGTGGCTAAAAATAAAGTATTATTTAATTTAATCAGTCAAATAGATTCAGAAAACAAACTAAGTTCAACTATAGCTAGAAAAATATTATTGTTAATTAACTTAGTTAGTCCAGATGGTCAATATTCGTTAGTCTTAAAATTAAATAATCAAACTAAATTTATAAGTAAAGTTTTTAGTGCTTTTAAATCAACTGAAGATATCGAATATTCCAATTTATACAATAAAATTCAGGAAATTGCATTTATTGAATTTAGGTGATTAAAATCAATTTAAATCAGGAAATTTTTAATCTACGTTCTAGAAAATATTCAGAAGTTCCAAATTCTAGAGTACTTGAAATTATTAATTATGGAATTATTAATATGTTAAATACTAACGATTCTTTTTATGGAAATATATTAATTAAAATTAATAAATTATGTAATCCAGATATTAAAAGTCCATTAGCATTGACATGGCAACAAAATGATTTGATGCTAGCTTTTAATCCCAAAACATTTATAAGTTATGTCACTTCCGATGGTGAACTTTATTTTATGTTAAAGCATTTAGCAATGCATATTGCGTGGCTACATCCAATTAGATATAGTTCAGACAATAAGATTGTTAATGTTGCATGTGATATTGCTATTAATCAGTATCTTGATAAATTACCATCAGATGCGATTTCTGTTGACAAATTAAATTTTAAATACGATTTGCATTTACCACATTTTGCTGATTCTAGTCGTTATATTTCTTTATTAATGCAAAATGACTATTTTAAATCTGCTGGGAATTCTAATTCACAACAAGATAGTTCTAATTCGATTAATGATGATCATGAAGGGTGGAAACATAATCATAATGAAGATATATTAAAAACTTCAATTATTAAAAAAATAGTAAAAGATGCCATGTCAGATACTAGTATTAAAAACAGAGGAGTTATTAATAATAATTTAAAATTGTTTATCGATAGATTTTATACGGATAATGACCGTGATATTGATTGGAAAAGCTTTTTGCAGTTAGGTTCTGGAAATATTAATTTTTCAAATCAAAATTCATATTCTCGTTTTGATCGAAGACAGCCGTATCGGATGGATTTGCCGGGTAAAATTTCTAACTATGTTAAAAAAATAAATATTTTCATAGATAACTCGGGTTCAATGACTAGTTATGAAGTAAGTTTTTTATTACAACAGCTTCAAAAATTTTTAAAAAAGTATCATTTTCCAGTATATGTATATCCATTTGACACAAAAGTACATGTTGACAGTGCCTATAAACTTAATAATTATAATGATGTAAAGTTTGAAAAAATTGGTAGTGGGGGAACTACATTTCAATCCATCTTTGACTTCTTGCATTTGTATAATAAAAATGATGATATTTCGGTAGTTTTAACTGATGGTAAGGGTGAGCCAAAAGTTAATCAGTATAACTGCTATAATACTTTTTGGGTAATCACCGGACATTTGGATGAATTTTCTCTAAATGAAAAAATTATTGCCAAAACAATTTCAATCAATAAAAAGTAATTTAATAATGCAAAAAAGATATTTTAAAGGAGGTACGAGATTTGAAAAACTTATTAAATCCTTCTATTATCAACATGTTATTAAACAATGATATTAATATTAAGTTAGCTGTAGCTGTTTTAAAAGATAATTGGGATGATATTTATGATGCTAATCCAATATATAAACGTAAAATCAGCGTGCAAAATATTGATTTAGCTAAACAAATTTTTAATGCTAAAATTATTGGTAGTAAACTAGATTTTAGCAATTATGCTTCCGTTCATAAGTTTATCGTCAAAAATGATTCTTTTTTAGAAGATGCTGCTAAAAACTTGTTGTTAATTAGTTTTAAATGAATTTTTTCCAATAATTTAATGGTGTAAAGAAAAAAACCTTTACAAGCACTTAAATAACTGTTATATTAGTTATCGTTAATAAATATACAGGAGGTGTTCAATGTGTCTGTTAAAATTCGCTTGAAACGTATGGGTTCAAAAAAACGTCCTTTCTACCGTGTCGTAGTTGCTGACTCACGTAGTCCTCGTGATGGTCGTTTTATTGAAAAGGTTGGTACTTACAATCCTTTAACTCAACCAAGCACTGTTAACCTTCAAGAAGAAGATATTTTCAACTGGTTAAACAAGGGTGCTCAACCTTCAGATACTGTTCGTAACTTATTATCTGAAGCTGGTATCATGAAAAAATATCACGAAGCTAAATACGCTAAAAAATAAGTGATAAGTGTTGTTTATGACTAATTTTGATGAGCTTATTAAAACAATTGTAAAACCACTGGTAAAACATCCAGATGATGTTACTATTTCTCATAGTGAATCAAGCCGCTTTTATGAATATCATTTGCATACTAACGTCAAAGATGTTGGTAGAGTAATTGGTAAAAAAGGACATATCGCCCAAACGATTAGAACAATTGTTTACAGTGCTCGTGTCTCTGGAAATAAAAAGGTAAGGTTAGTTATCGAAGATAGTAAAAATAAGAACTCTTAAATTAAACCTTTGGGTTTTATTTAAGAGTTCTTTTATTTTAGTTAGGAGTGTTATGTAATGAATTTTTATAATATAGGTAAAATTGTAAACACTCAAGGTTTAAAGGGTGAAGTTAGAGTGAATTCGGTTACTGACTTCCCAGAAAAACGTTTTAAAGTAGGAAGTACAGTTTATGCTTTTCTAGCTAATGGTCAAAACGAAAAGTTAGAAATTGATGGATTTAGAAAACATAAAAATTTTATTTTATTACACTTTAAAGGTAAACCTAGCATTAATGACATTGAATATTTAAAGCCATCACAATTAAAGATTTCTGACAATGAACTTTCTAATGATGATTTAAAACCTGGCGAATATTATTATCATCAAATCATTGGATTAGATGTTTATGATATAGATAAAAATCATTTAGGCACAATTAAAGATATTATGTCTTTAGGTCCTAACGATGTTTGGGTAGTTGGAAGAGATAATAAAAAAGACTTATTATTACCTAAAATTGATCAGGTAATAAAAGAAGTTGATTTAGACAATGAAAAGGTAATTGTCGAATTAATGGAGGGTTTAGATGATGAAAATTGATGTTTTAAGTCTATTTCCCGATATGTTTAAAGGCCCTTTAGGCGATTCGATTGTTGGTAAAGCAGTAGATAAAGGATTACTAGACATTAATATTACCAACTTTAGAGATTTTTCTACTAATAAACATAATAACGTTGATGATTATCCATTTGGTGGTGGAGCTGGAATGCTTTTACAACCACAACCAATTTTTGATGCTTTAAGTCATGTAGAGCAAAAAGCTGCTGAGCAGGGAATTGGTCGTGGTAAAGTTATTCTACTAGATCCTGCTGGTAAAACTTTTAATCAATCAGAAGCAGAAAAACTATCTAAAGAAGACCATTTAACATTTATCTGTGGGCATTATGAAGGGTATGACGAAAGAATTAAAGAATTGGTTACGGATGAATATTCACTAGGTGATTTTGTATTAACTGGTGGTGAGCTTCCGGCGATGGTGATGATTGATTCTACCGTTAGATTACTTTCAGGCGTTTTAGGTAATAAAGAATCAGCTCCTGGAGATTCTTATTCTAGTGGACTACTTGAATATCCACAATATACTAGACCGGCCGATTTTAGAGGCCGTAAAGTTCCAGATGTTTTAATTAGTGGTAATCATCAAAAAATTGATTTGTGGAGACAAAAAGAAGCTCTTCGTAAAACATATATTAGAAGACCAGATTTAATTAATCATGATCGATTAACTTCTACTCAGAAACATTTATTAGCAGATGTCAGGATTGAAGAAGAGAATAATAAATAAACTTTACAACTTAATTTCTCTGTGATAATATTATTAATGGCTTATTTAAGCTAAAAAAAACGGTATTCCGCTGTTATATTCATCGACATGAGTGCTAGTTGAAAGGAAGATTTCGTTATGCGTCAAAATAATTTAATCGCAAAGATTAACGAGGAACAATTAAAAAATGATGTTCCTGAATTTAGAGCTGGTGACACTGTTCGTGTTGCTGTTAAGGTTGTTGAAGGTAAAAATGAACGTCTTCAAAACTTTGAAGGTGTTGTAATCAAACGTCATGGTACAGGTATTCAAGCTACTTATACTGTACGTAAGATTAGTTCTGGTGTTGGTGTGGAACGTATTTTCCCATTACATTCACCAAGAATTGCAAGCATTACTGTAATTCGTCGTGGTAGTGTTCGTCGTTCTAAACTTTACTACTTACGTGACCGTAGTGGTAAGGCTGCACGTATCAAAGAATCACGTCGTCGTTAATAAAACGAAAAAGGAACCAACATTTTATGTTGGTTCCTTTTTTATTTTGAAATATTATAAGTCTAAATTTTGTTTATAGTTTAAAGGTGAAAAATCAGTAGATTTAGATATTAATTTATATGAAAATTCTTTGTATTCGTTTAAAATCTTGTTAGCTAAAATTTTATTTTGTTCAGTGAGCCAATCATTATCGAGCTTTTTGCCTAAATATTTATTTTCAATATCAAGCATATTGTTTTTAATTGATATATTAAGTTTTGTTTGTAGAGCTTCTAAATCAGATACAAAGTATTTATAGTGAGCATCTACTAAAACCCCAGCTAATTTAAAAATCCAATATGCTGAGTCAGGACTATAATTAATTTCACCATTTTTATATGCTTCAGGAGTGTCATTAATACCTTGATAGAAGGGTACAAATACACTTTGAGATGCTACACCCATAGCAATCCATTGTAAGCAACCGATTTCCATTGGTAAATTGGGATTGATTTGTAGTATATGTGCTTCTTGGGTTTTTGCTAAACTAACAGGTCTAAACATTTTTTTGGTATTTTTATCTCCATCGCCCACAGGGTCATATTCAGTTTCTTGAAAGTGTGAAGACAGAAAGCTTTTGGCATCATCTATAGAAAGTAGTTTAGAGGCTTTTCTGATAAATGGAAGATTATGGTCAGTTGGATGTTGCTTTATTTCGGGGTTAAACATTTTTTGTCCGTACCATACTCGTGGATTATTATATTTAGTGTCAGAAACATCTCGAATACCAAATGTATCTCTAAAGTTTAATTTACCATCTTTAGATACAATTAAATGATTATTTTTCACAAAATCATATATATCTTCAGAGTACATATAGTTTTCTTTATCATTAAAATCAATTTCCTCAATAGATAATTGATTAGCAATAACAGCATATGAGTCTTCGGGAATTCTTTGAGCAACCCAATGGTGACCTGAACCAGTTTCCATGTACCATGCTTCATTTTTATCAGCGAATAAGATACCATTAGACTCGCAAGTACCGTATTTAGTAACAATGTCACCTAATCTTTGAACACCTTCGCGAGCATTTTTGACATAAGGTAATACAACGGTAACCATTGCCTCTTCACCAATTCCGTCTTCTACTAATGGATCATACCCTAACACTTGTTGATTAGCATAGGCACTTTCAGTAGCACTCATAGCGACACCAAATTCGTTAAAGCCATTTTCTTCGAACACGCCATATTTGGTAGTCCATTCAGGGGTTGCTGAGTATTTATATCTGGTTAGCGGTAATTTAATTTTGAAATTATTGTCATTAGACTTGAAAATATTTTCTTTTTCAAAACTTTTTTTATGATGAATAACAAAGTGCTTGGGCCAGGATGCCTTGCAGTCTTCATTTCTTCCAATCATAATTGAACCATCTTTCGATGCTTTTTTACCGATTATAATACTTGTACATGCAGAATATTTATTCAAAAAATCACTTCATTTCTTTATACTTATTTATTATATATAATATAACATGTGTTTTGGTTTTTAAATTGAAGTGCTGATAGTTTTCAAGTATAATCAAACTATTAATTTATTATTAAGGAGTTTAAATTATGCCAATTATAAATGTTAATTTAATTGAAGGACGTAGTGAAGAACAATTAAAAAATTTAGTAAAAGACATAACAACTGTCGTGTCTAAAGATACCGGAGCACCAGAAGAGCATATTCACGTTATTTTAAATGAAATGCGTAAAGATAGATATAGTGTTGGCGGTAAACTAAAGAGTGAAGAAAATTAGAAATAGAGAAGAACTGAATTGTTATGAATAATGAACAATATTTAATGGCTATCGATGAGGGAACCACTAGTGCACGTGCTATTATTTTTAATAAAAATGGTGAAATAGTAGAAAAATCTCAAAAAGAATTTCATCAATATTTTCCACATTCTGGATGGGTTGAACATGATGCTAATGAAATTTGGAGTGCTGTGCAGTCAGTAATCTCAGATATTTTAATTAAAACTAATATCCCACCTTATAAAATTAGGGGAATTGGGATTACTAACCAAAGAGAAACTACTGTTGTTTGGGATAAAAACACTGGTAAACCGATTTATCATGCGATAGTATGGCAATCTAAACAAACTAGTGAGATTGCAAATGAATTAAAAGCAAATGGATATAAAGATTTTATTCATAAAAAAACAGGCTTAGTTATTGATTCTTATTTTTCAGCAACAAAAATTAAATGGATTTTGGATAATGTACCTGGTGCTAGATCAAAAGCCAATTCTGGCGATTTGATTTTTGGAACTATTGATACTTGGTTACTTTGGAAACTAACCGGTGGTCATGTACATGCAACCGATTATTCTAATGCTAGTCGTACCATGTTATTTAACATTCATGAATTAAAATGGGACAAAGAGATTTTGTCGCTATTAGACATTCCAGAGTCAATGCTACCAAAAGTTAAATCCTCATCAGAAGTTTATGGTTACACAGCTGGTTACTCATTTTATGGAGTACAAGTTCCAATTGCTGGAATTGCTGGAGACCAGCAAGCCGCCTTGTTCGGTCAATTAGGTATTGAGCCTGGGACTATTAAAAATACTTATGGTACTGGTGCTTTTATTGTGATGAATACAGGCGAAAAGCCAACTTTATCGGATAAAGGATTACTGACAACTATTGCTTATGGATTAGATGGTAAAATAACCTATGCGCTTGAAGGTAGCATTTTTGTTGCAGGTTCCGCTATTCAATGGCTAAGGGATGGCATGCGAATTATTTCTGATGCTAGTGATTCGGAAAAAATGGCTCAATCAGTTAAAGATAGTCACGATATATATGTCGTACCAGCATTTACTGGTTTGGGAGCTCCGTATTGGAATCAAGACACCCGCGGTTCTGTCTTTGGTTTAACTAGGGGGACTACTAGAGAAGAGTTTGTTAAAGCAACTTTAGATTCGTTAGCTTATCAAACTAAAGACGTTGTTAATACTATGATTAATGACACTAAAATGGAATTAGGGACTTTAAAAGTTGATGGTGGAGCTGCAAAAAATGATTATTTAATGCAATTTCAATCAGATATTTTAAATGTTAATATTGAAAGAGCCTCAATCTCAGAAACGACTTCTCTAGGAGTAGTTTTCTTAGCTGGTTTAGCGGTTGGCTATTGGAAGGACATTAATGAAATTAAGCAAACAGTATCTAATAGCGAAATTTTCAAACCAAAAATGAGTGAAAATTGTCGCAATGAACTATATAATGGTTGGAAATCAGCAATAAAGGCAACACAAATATTTCATAAATAAAAAGCACTCATGAATAATTTATTTTCACTGAGTGCTTTTTATTATTTATTAAATTTTAAAATGATTTTCAAGATAGTCGGCTAATCCATCGTGATTATTATCTAAGTCTGTTACGTCGTCGGCGATAGCTTTAACTTTAGGTTGACCATTTTTCATTGCGACACCAAATCCAGCGTACTCAATCATTTCTTGGTCATTAAATTCATCGCCAAAAGCAATTACATCCTTTTGTTCGATATTATAAAAGTCTGCCAATTTCTTGATGCCAGTAACTTTATTAACGCCACCGGCTGCAATTTCTATAATACTATTAGGACCACCCCAAGGTGAAATTTGTAGTTTATTATTAAATTTATCTTTTACATAATTTATAAAAGATTGTTCTTTTTCAGGTTTTACTTCTAATGTTAGACAAATTGGATTAGTTTTTAAGCTATCGTTATTTAAGATATTTTTGTTCTCTAACTTAGTAGGGAAAAAACCTAAAGCTTCATGGGCAGCTGGTCGATTAGCTAAAAATAGATCTCTATCTTCCGCTGTAATCAGATTAATTCCTAATTCTTCACTATGATTAACGAAATGTAGAGCAATATCTCGATCAATGTTATATTTATATTCGTATTGCCATTTCTTGTTAGGGTTAAAGCCTAAGCTTCCATTAAAATTAATCATAGGTGTATCTAAGTCTAGTTGATTATAAATGTCAGTAACCAATCTGGTAGGACGACCAGTTACAATTGTAACAATATGTTTAGTATCATTTAGCTTATTGATGGCCTTAATTGTTCGATTAGTTAGTTTGGATTCACTATTTAAAGTTGTACCATCTAAATCAATGGCAATTAATTTTCGGCTTTCGATGTTTTTATCCCCCTTATAATCGCAGTATAATGTTAATAATACTAACTAAAAACATATTTTTAGTCAAATATTTAAATATATAAAAGGAGCTTACATTCTTGAAACTTCCTAGTGAATTTATCGAAAAATATAAAAAACTTTTAGGGAATGATGCAAATTCTTTTTTTGATGGATTTGATAAGCCAGTTAAACAAGGTTTTAGAGTCAACCCTTTAAAAGAAAATTTGCCGCAAGCAGAAGATTTGAATCATCCAATAAAATATTGCTCTTACGGTTACTTTGGTGCAGTTAACGGAAAGTCTGTAGATCATCAAAGCGGAGTAATTTATTCCCAAGAGCCGAGTGCTATGTATGTGGGTGAAGTGGTAGATGCACATCCAGGTGAAAAAATATTAGATTTATGTGCAGCACCAGGTGGTAAAACAACACACATTGCCAGTTACATGAAAAACGAGGGCGTTTTAGTTACAAACGAAATTGATAAAAAAAGAGCCAAAATTTTAGTTGAAAACGTAGAGCGTTTTGGTATTGAAAATGCGTTAATCTTAAATGAAACTCCTAAGATGATATCAAAGTATTTTCCTAGGTATTTTGATAAAATTGCTATAGATGCACCTTGCTCTGGTGAAGGAATGTTTAGAAAAAATCCGGATGCTACTAACTATTGGTCACAGGCATATGTAGAAGAGTGTGCAAATCGTCAAAAAGATATTCTTAAAATGGCTATGAAAACATTAAAACCAGGTGGTCAAATTATATATTCCACTTGTACCTTTGCTCCAGAAGAAGATGAGCAAATTATTGAATGGTTGTTGGATAATTATAACTTAGAAGTTGTACCCATTAAAAAATATTCAGGAATGGATTCAGGACATCCAGAATGGACTTCTAAGCAATATGAATCATTATCTGGAACTATAAGACTTTTCCCACATCATTTCGATGGAGAAGGCCATTTTATTGCAAAACTGATTAGTAAAGGCGAAGGTAAGGCTAAAAAGATAAAACAACAGGTTGATAACTTATCTGTAGAACAGCGAAAATTATGGAATAGTTTTAAAGATGAAAACTTAAATGATTTTAATCCTAAGCATTTACTTACGTTTGGCGATCAATTATTTTCATATGAAGATGGAATTCCACAATTAAAAGGATTAAAGGTAATGCGTCCAGGGTTACTTTTGGGTACGTTCAAAAAGAATCGTTTTGAACCAAGTTATGCATTAGCATTGGCTTTACATTCTAGTCAAATTAAAAATAAAGTTGAGATTAGTTTAGAAGAATGGAAAAAATACGTACATGGTGATACTATTCAATGCTCTAACAACCTAGAGAAGGGATGGTATCAATTAATTTGCGAAAATCAGGCAGTTGGTTTTGGTAAGATTGTTAATGGAACTATTAAAAACTTTTTCCCTAAGGGACTACGTTTTAATTTATAAAAAGAGAACTCGTTTGAGTTCTCTTTTTAGTATTCAATATTTCGTTGATGAATATAGTTTAGCATGTCTGTGCTTAGTATCAGTTTTTTATTTCGTAAGTCTGACAAAGAAGTACAACCTAAGATAGTCATAATTTTCACAATTCCTTGTTGCCATTCTTGAATCATTTCAATGGTATCTGTTTCACCATTTTTTAGTACAGAATGAAGAATCGGTCCGGCAACCCCGACTGCCTTAGCTCCCAATGCAATACATTTAACGATATCTAAAGCGTTTTTGATGCCTCCAGAAGCGATTATATTTAAATCATTTCGATATTGGTAAGCTTCTAATAATGACTCTACGGTACTTTGTCCCCATGAATCTAAATAGTTTAATTCTTTATGTTCTCGACGAAAGTTTTCAATTTGAACAAAATTAGTTCCACCGCGACCACTGATATTAATGTACTCAACACCGATATTTTTTAGTTGTTGGATAGTGGATTTATCCATTCCAAAACCAACTTCTTTTACAATTACCGGTATGTTTACTGCTTCAACGATATTTTTAATATTGTCTAACCATTTAAAATTACGGTTTCCTTCAGGCATTACAATTTCTTGAACAGTATTGACATGAATTTCAATAGCATCAGCATTAATTATTTCAATAGCCTTTTTAGCGTTATTCACTGAATGTGAAGCTCCCATATTGGCAATGATAATACCATTAGGGTTAAACTTTCTAAGATTAGCGAAAGATTGAACGGTTGAAGCATCTTTAATAGCAATACTTTCTGACCCACTAGCAATTGCTAAATTACATTTATTAGCAATTCTAGCTAACTTTTCATTTAATTCTCCAGCTAGTTTGCTACCGCCAGTCATAGCTTCAATATAAAATGGACATGGCAAAGAAATATTGCCTAATTTAGTTTGCATACTGACATCTTTTACACTAATTTCAGGTAAGCTTTGATGTATAAAACGTATTTTATCAAAGTCAGCCATACTATTTTCTTTATGAAATTTTTCAGCTAAAGAGATGTGTTCATTTTTTCTTTGTGCATGTTGACTATTCATAATAGCTCCTTTGTAATTTAACTAAAATTGATTCTTATGAATGTCGAGGTTTAATTGCTTAATTTGATTATTTTCCCACTCATTTAAGATCTTTTGAATATCATTGTTGTCACTGTTTACAATAGCGATTCCACAATCACCACCACCAGCACCTGATGATTTAGCAGCTCCACCATTTTTTATAGCAATATCACATAGTTTTTTTAACGATGGGGTTTCAATTATTACATTGGTAATGTTGCATAGCTTATGAAGTAGTTTTCGATTTACAATAATTTCCTTTTGGATAGTTTCTAAACTTTCATTGTAAAAGCCACTAATCATTCTTTTTATACAAGCCTTGCTATCTTGTATAAATGATTGATATTCAGCTTCTTTATTTGATTTTTCAGAAGAAACTTTATCGACCAATTGTGAAGTTGAAGCTGGTGAACCAGTCCAACCAATAAGTAATTTTAAATTTTTAGGTGGCGTAAGTGGCTCAATTCTTAAAAATGGCCATTTATGATTTATCAAATCTTTGATCGACATTTGAGAACGCATCTGTTTAAGCCATTCTCTATCAAAAGCTTCATATGCAATCCAGCCACCATAAACACTAGCAGCGATGTCACCCAGTGATCCATTTCCTTGTACATCTAAATGTGCAATAGCCGACAGTTTGAATAACTCATCTTTAGAGACGTTAATATCATATAGTTGACATAAAGCCTTAACTGTAGCGACTGTGACAGCTGCCGAAGAACCTAAACCATATTTTTTACCATCGGAGTTATCTAGTTCACTATCAACTTTTAAATGGTAAGTCACTAGTTTTTTAGATATAGACTGAGCATAGGTTTCAACAATGTTAATAGCAGCCAATATATAATGAAAAGGATTATCACGATTATCAAAAATTATTTTATTGTCAATTCTTTTCCAATAGATTGAATTTTCACTGTATTGTTTAGATACAATACTTCCGTAGTCATTACTTTTTTCAATGTTTACCGTTATAAATTGATTTAAGGCGACTATTATTGATGGAGTACCTTTTTCAACTACTGCATATTCTCCGGCAATATATAATTTACCTGGTGCTTTCACCGAAATCAAAGAATCATTTCCCTTCAAGATAAAATTAATTAATAAATTGAACACCGCATCCAGGTTTTGAAACGACAATTTGTTCGTCGTTAAACGTTTTGGTTAGTGCTGCTTTAATTTTTTTAATGTCTTTAGATTTACAAATTATTTTTACATTAGGACCAGCATCCATAGTGAAATAACATTCAACACCGTTTTCTCTTAGTGTTTTTACAGAATTAATGACTTGAATGCTATCGTTATTGAAATACATAAATGCGGGTTCAGCACTCATTGTTAAGGCGTGCATGCGCATTGCGTTACTTTCAGATATTTTACCTAGAGTATTAAAATCATTTTCTTTAATTGCTGTTTTTGCTTTAATTAAATCAACTTCACATTGTTTCACCCATGCATTGTAGTAGGGGGATGTTTCTACGGAACGTTTCATACCAACACGACTACTAATTTTTTTAGGTTGATCATTTAAAACTACTGCAATCATGTTTATGTCCATTGTAACTGGATTTTCAATTTCAACACCATATGAGTCGTTATCAGTATTACCTTTAATCCATTCAGCAAAACCACCAAAAATTGATCTAGTTGCAGAACCCGAACCTCTACGAGCTAACTTCGAAAGTTCCTTTGAAGTTAGTTGTAATCCAGCTGCTTTACTGGCTGCGGCAGCTAGGGCGGCAAAACCAGAAGCAGATGAAGCTAAACCAGCTGATGTAGGTACGTTGTTGTAACTTTTAACGTAGGCATATTCACTAATACTAGCTTTTTCCCTAATTATATCTAAAAAGTTTACAATTTTCGTAGAATTTGAAATGTCTACGTCATCTAAAAAAATGGAATCTTTAGATAATTCGTTACTAAACTTAACGCTAGTGTCAGTATAAAATTCATCTAAAGTAAGTGATAAACTGTTGTTGTTAGGGATGATTAAATCGTCATTTTTTTTACCCCAATATTTTATTAAAGCTATGTTCGTATGTGCTCTTGCTGTAATGAAACCATTCGATAAATGCATAAAAAATTCAATCCTTTACTTATTTATTGAACCTAGTTGTTGAGTCCATATATCTGATATACCTTGTTTTTTTAAATTATTTATTATTTTATTAGTCGTATCTAAACTGTCAGCGATTGAAATTACACAACCACCAAGTCCACTGCCAGTTAATTTAGCACCTAGCGCACCACTGAATTTAGCTGTTGACACCATTTTATCTACTAGTGGGTGACTAACTTGAATATTTTGTAGTTGTGTATGTGCAAAATTCATTAAGTTCCCTAATTTTTTAATATTACCTTTTGCTAAGCATTCCTTAGCTTCAATGGTGGCTTTGCCTAGATTATTAATTGAATCAATGGCCACTTTATTTTTATTATTGACTAGTTCTCTGACATAGTTAACTGCAATATCAGTTCTGCCGCGGATTCCACTGTCAGCAATAATTAAATATCCATTTATATTAAATGGAATCTGTTCATTTTTTTTACCATGAATGAACCAAATTGGATAATTAGAACTCACAGTAGCAGCATCTAAGCCGGATGGATTACCATGGGTTATTTTTTCTTCAACATCGCTTAGCTTTAGGAGTTCCTCACGATTAATAGGTTGATTAAAATAATTACAGATGGCTTTTATAATACCAATAGCAGTAGCAGCTGAAGAGCCCATGCCTCTTTCAGATGGGATATCGCTTTTAACGAACATCTTAAAATGTTCGTTTTCTTTATCGATTTTTTTTAAAGTTTGATGTATTAGTTTTTTTACACCTAACATATTAACTGGTACATTATTTAATTTACCGCGGTAATAATCACTATCAATCAATATGCTGTTTTCAATATTCGGTTCAATTTCTACTCTTAGAGCAACCGATGTAACAGGTAGGGCGATAGCCGGTTTATTATACACGACACTATGTTCACCCATCAAGATTATTTTGGCATGACTCATACCAATATTAGATTTTTTCAATGTTTCTTTTTCACTTCCTAGCCATGTTAAATACTATCATATATTATACACAATAAAAGTAGTACTAACTTTAAACTTCAAGATATGCTTAAATTGTATATGCATGGTATTATTTTAAGTAAGCTTACATAATACGTATGTATGATTAATTTATAAAAGTTTGGTGAAAATAATGAAAAATTCTATTTTTTCGGTAGTTGATATAGAAACTACAGGCAGTGACATGTCTGAAGATGCAAATAGAATAATACAGTTTAGTTGTACATTTATTAAAAATAACAAAATTACGGATTCTTATAATGTATATATAAATCCGCAGATGTCAATTCCTAGTAGGATAACTGATTTAACTGGTATTGATAATGATAAAGTATCAACAGCAGTTTCTTTTGAAGATGTGGCACATAAAATATATGAAATGTTGAATGGTACTACTTTTATAGCACATAACATTAATTTTGATTTACCATTTTTAAATAAGGAATTTGCTAGGGTAGGATATAAGCCTCTAGACGTAAAGGGATACGATACGGTAACTTTAAGCCAAATTTTAATGCCAACGATGGAAAGTTATCGGCTTAGAGACTTAAGCAATACTTTGGGAATAGTTCATAAACATCCACATTCATCAGCTAGCGATGCTTTTGCGACTGCTAAGATATTTATTTTATTATCTAACTACGCTAGAAAGCTTCCTAAATCAGTAATTAGTGGAATTTTAAAAATTAAGCCAAGTTTACCAATGAATACGCTAGATTTTTTTGAAAGTTATAAAGATTTTGAAAAAAGTTGCAATAATAATTTATGTGTAAAAAATGGATTTTACTTACAAAAAGTTGATAATTCATTTAATAATAGTCGTGATAAATTTGATAAGTGTAAAAAGACCTATACAGATAAAGTTAGTCAGCAAGATAATTCTTTAGAAAGCTCAATTTTAAAGAATATCAATCGTAATCAAATATTAATTGATGCAGATTCAGTTGACTACGATAAAGTTTTGCAACCCATTATTTACGGTAATAAAGTAGTTTTTTCCACTAACAATATTAAATTATTACAAAAACAAATTTTACAATTGAATCTGCCTGCTAATATCGTTTCTCTACATTCGCCTAGTGAATATATTGATTTGTACAAATTTAAAAGTAGCTTAAAATACGATAGTAAATCTAAGAAGACCAAATTTATTAAATGCCAGGTTTTAGTTTGGCTGACTGTTACCAAGACAGGGTTACTTAGTGAAATTAATGCTAATTACAATGACATAGATTATTTCAGAGAAATCAGTAGCAACTACGCTAATGGAAATTACTATTTAAAAAATTTTGATCGAAAATTGAAACAGTCAAATGTTGTTTTAATTAGTCACGAATATTTAATTAATAATCGTGATCAGTTATTAGAAACGATAGGTTCAAAAAATTATAATTTAGTTATAAATAATGCTACTAATTTCAATGCTACCTTTTTAAATAATTTAAGTGCTAATTTTCAATTTAATTATGTATTTACATTAATTAGAAAAGTTCAAAGCGACTTACATCAAACACATTATACAAATCTATACGATGTTTTTAAAAATTCTAAATATATTTCGAACATCAGAGTTATTGATAAAGGTATCAAAAAAATTAATCGTAATTTTGAAATTGTTTTTACTGCATTTAAGAAATTATTTATAACTAAAAGTAACTTAATTGCTAATGAAGATGGTTATAAGTGTATTTTTTCTAATAGATCATTAATTAATTTTTTTAATGACTATAAAGCTACGATTAATGAAATTGAAGAGTTAATGTCATACGTTGCGAATAAAACATTTAATGTTAAAAGTAATAGTGTAATTATGAATAAATTTATTTGTAATTTTATGGATTTATCTGAATTTATTGGTAAAATTAGAAAAATCAGAAAACTATTAGGAGAATATGAAGATGTATTTCAATGTATGCTAACGGTTAATAAGGATAAAAATATAGACAACGCTATATTTGAAACAGAGATGATTAGTTCCAGTGGCTTAATTAAACAAAAAATATATGATAATTATAAAAATGTAGCATTTATTGATTGTGATTGGCTAATTGCTAGTTGTTATGATTATGTATATAAACAGCTTGAGTTGAATGGTAAGCGCGTTAAAAAAATGATTTTTAAGAATAAGTTTTCTGGTGATAATAAATTTCTAGTATTTAAGGGTTATAATGATAGTGGTAGTAAGGTTAAGTTTATTAATAAATTGACTGAAGAAACCGATTTTAAAACTTTTGTGTTGACTGATTCTACTTGTAGCACTGAAAAATACTTTTTAGGATTGCATGATTCAGAACTGTCGGATTTATATTCTATTTATGCACGTGATATAACTGGTAATAATTATAAAATTTTAAAAAAGATGTCTAATCATTCCAGGTTTGTGACTATTGGCAACAGCCGTTTAGAACATATGCTAAGTTCTGAAAATAACGCTGATATATTGATTATTGATAGTATTTCTGACTATTTTAAAAATAATTATTTAAAGGAAAATAGTGTCAACGTTGCTAGATATACGCTACACTTATACAATAATATAATGCATTTTATTAACACTAATCCCAATGGAACTGTAATCGTATGGGATGATATTAATTCTAATATTAACTTCAGTAAATTTTTTCAAAAATATATTCCTAATTTTAAAACTGTTAATTCTTACATAGAGAATTAACTTGAGGAGACATTAAAAAATGAGAAGAGAATTTTCTAGAAAGCGTAAGTCAAAAAAATGGATAAAGTGGCTATGCCTTTGTGTATTTTTATTTGTAGTTGCTACTTTTGCTTTTTTCATATTAGCAGATAAGCCAATTAAGTCTGTCAAAAAGGATGCTATTAATATTTCACGTAAATATGCTAATATTAAAAAAGTTGATGATTTCTATATTTCTAATTTGACAAATACTTATTACACAGTTTCAGGAGTTAATAGTGATAATGAATCTGTTTTTGTTATTATATCCAAGAAAAATGGGCATGTTTTAGTTGTTGGTCAAAAGGATGGCATTAATAAAAATACTGCCATTGCTTTGGTTAAGCAAAGTGGAGATGTTAAAAAAATAATAAAAGCAGTTCCGTCTATCTTTAATAATAAGCCTGTTTGGATTGTAAGTTATTTCAACAATAAAAATAAGTTATGCTATGAGACTTTATCATATAAAAATGGGAAATCTTTACAATTAATAGCTAATATATAAAAAGTCAGCAATCAACTGCTGACTTTTTATTTAATTTATAAGGAGAATTATACTATGGACAATTTTGCTAAAAATTTAATATCAGAAGGGAATACAAGTATTCCTAATTTATTATTATCAAAATATACTGAAATAGGGATGAGTAATGAAGAATTCATAATATATTTACAAATCAAAAGATTTATTGATACGGGAAACAGATTTCCAGATATAGGTTTAATAGCTCACAATACAGGTTTAAATAAAAATAATATATATGAATCGTTACATAATTTAATAAAAAATAAATTCATGCAAATTAAAACTATAAACTTGCCTAATGGGAAAAGTTCTGATGTTTATGATTTTTCTTTGTTGTATGAAAAGTTATCAAATTTAGATTATGAAAAAGTAAATGAAAACATTTCTGAAGAAAAGCATAATAGAGTTATTGATACAAAAAATGATAATTTAGAACGCAAAGACGTTTTTCAAAAGATAGAGCAAGAATTTGGAAGATCTTTATCACCAATTGAGTTGGAAACAATTAGTCAATGGATGGATAGTGATAATTATAGCTTTGAAATGATTTTATTAGCTTTAAAAGAATCAGTGTTGAACCAAGTTAGAAGTTTGAAATATATGGATAGAATTTTATTAAATTGGGAAAAATCTAATATTAGAACACCATACGAAGTTGAAGTAAACCGTAAGCAGCGTTATAAAGGAAATTATCAGGGCAATTCAAATAAAAATCATACAGAAAAAGGTCCAGAAATACCAATATTTAAACTGGATTAATAGTGCTAAGTTACATTAACTAAAAATAAATAAAATAAAAAAATAAGTATAAAAGATAATGTTTTCCAATTTATTTATTATATATATAATTAATGCCCGTTGAAGTTTAATTTCAACGGGCATTAATTATTGGTTTTTTATATCATATTAAATTTTATTACTTTAATTACTAGAATTAGAAGAACTTTCTGAAGAATTATTTGATTGAATAGAACTGCTAGAAGTATTAGAAACACTGGAACTAGAACTGTTAGCAGAAGATTCAGATGATTCTTGAGAAGAACTATTAGCTGATTCATGTTTATCAGAAGAAGATTCTTGTGATGGAGCACTTGAACTGCTATTTCTTTGATTATTAGATTCAGCTGATGATGCATACCTGGATTGATTTCCAGAACTAGTGGATGGTTGATTATTATAAATAGCTGATGAACTAAATCCTCCAGAAGTTTTATCTGGTTGAATGGCTGAATACCCATTAATATAATAATCTGTTAAACCATTATTACTTACCTGAGTTAAATTGGCTGGCTTAACCCAATCTTCATTACTTAAATTCTGTGAAATGTACTGCATTTCATATTTGTATATTTTTTGTGCAATAGATAAATCATTTGCGGAAAGATAATTGCCAACTTCCATTGGACGATCATAACCAGTCCAAATAGACAATGAATAGTTTTTAGTGTATCCAGTAAACCAACTATCCATAGCAGCGTATCCAGGAAGCACTCCCTTATAACTATTATCAGGATACTGTGTAGAACCAGTCTTACCAGCTTCGTATAGTCCTGGTACTTTAGCTTCTGTACCTGAACCCATTTGATTATTCATAACACCTTTTAACATTGAAGTAATCATAAAAGCAGTTTCTGGAGACATGGCAGTTACCGGTTTAGTTTCATAATTTGTAGATTTACCATCTGGGAAAGTTATCTTATTAATCAAGTATGGTTTATGATAAGTACCACTATTAGCGAATGCAGCATATGCCGCAGCTTCTTGTTCGGAAGATATATAAGCACCAATACCATTTTGTAAGTTAGGAGTATCATTAAAAGTTATTCCTAAGTTACTTAAAAACTCTGTTGCTTTATTGATACCGACATTCTGTAAGGTTCTAATTGCAGGAATATTTCTAGATTCAATCAATGCTTTATGCATAGTAATAGTTCCTTGATACTTATAATCAAAATCCTTAAGAGAAGTAGATGTTCCTGGATAAGTGTATGGAGTATCATTAACTAATTGATAAGTAGGATATTTCAAATACTCTATTGCTGGACCGTAATCCATTAATGGTTTCATGGTTGAACCACTTGAACGGTCGGTTTGAACAGCTCGATTCAAACCAAAAGCTACTTTATTATTTTTTCTACTACCTAGCATAGCCTTAACTTTTCCAGTTTGTGAATCTACTAAAGTAGCACCAATTTGCATACGGTTATTAGGAAAACCAACTTCAGGACTATTATTTGCTAGTTTATATAAGTGCTTTTGCGCTGATAAATCTAAGTTAGTATAAACTTTAAGTCCACTATTAGTTTTAAGACCTTTAGATTTTAATTCTTGAATTACTTGTTTTAAGTATGAGTCGATATATTTTTGCTTTACAGTACTCAACTCTGTTTTCTTATGAGTTTTAGTTAATCCTTTTTTGACGCTGACGCTCTTAGCTTTTTGAGCTTGCTCACTACTAATAGTTTTAGTTCTAACCATGGCATTTAGAACTTGGTTTCTCCTCTGTGTAGCGTATTCAGGATATAAATAAGGGTTATATCCTGATGGTGATTGTGGCATACCTGCCAATAACGCTAATTCAGGTAATGATAATTTAGATAATGGTTTCCCATAATAATATTCAGCAGCTGTTTGCATCCCATAAACATTATTACCCATGTAAACTTTATTAATATAAAATTCTAGTATTTTATCCTTAGAGTAGGTTCTTTCTACTTTAAGTGCTAACCAAGCTTCTTGTGACTTGCGTTTTAAAGTTCGATCAGAATAAGCAGTTGAGAATACTGATAACTTAACTAATTGTTGAGTTAGAGTACTCCCACCTTGTAATCCTAAAGAAGAACCGGTAACGTTTGAAGCGGCTGCACCTAAAATTCCAATCGGGTCAACTCCTTTATGTTTATAAAATCTGCGATCTTCAATAGAAGTAACAGCTTGTTTTAACTGTGTAGGTATCTTATTATTCTTAACATAGTCTCTGTTTTGAGCACCTAATCTTGAAATAACATGTTTTTTATCGTCATATATTTTAGTAGAATTATCACTAGATAAAGATTGGTAGGTTATTTGTGGCGAAGTTGATGCAAAATAAGCAAACAATCCAGTTCCTAAAATAATCATTAATGATATAAAAGCTAAAATTCCTAATATGGTCTTTTTAACTGGAAATCTACCTTTTTTATATTTGTTTTTATTCTTATCGACTCTAGAATTAGATGAACTTCCATCAGAAGTATCTATAGAAATATTCTTTGACATTTCAAATCTCCTTGTACTTTAAAATAATTTTGCGTACAGCATTTAAATATGGAATTATGGGATTAAGGCTATAATCTATTTTATAACCCAATTTGTCAATAGTTGGCTTTGAAATTGATTTTTTGCCACCTTTAAATTGTTCATCCCAATAATAAAATAAATCATTACTTTCTAATACGTATATTTCATTGGTTAACGTGAATTTAATTAAGGCAAAACAAATTCCTCCCTGTTCAACACAAGCTTTCATATGATCAATTTGATGCTGATGAAAATTACTAAGTGGAAAAGATGTTTTATTTTTAGTTTCTTTAGCATCAAAATCGATATAGTACCCATCGTATACACCGTTATAGTCGGTTGTAGAAGCTTTTCTAAAATAGGCTTCTTTTATCATAGCAGCACTTCTTTTGGGATAATCAACTTTGACAATTTGAATAGGGGTTGGTTTTTTATGTATTACGGCCATCCCTTTACTTAGATAGTATTGATTACTTTCGTTAATCTCATGCTCTAAGGTCATTCCTCTATCGCCATACCTAGTAAAATGATTATTTCTATCATGCATATTTCCCTTATGATTGACAAAATTACTACCATTAGGATAATTAAATTTCACCAGCAACACCTCATATTAAAAAATAGAATATACCAACAACATATTATAACATTTTAATAAGAACAGAAATTAACAATCAAGGGGGGAAAATCTATTGAACAGAATATGGATTACAGGATACAGAAACTATGAATTAGGTATTTTTAAAAATGATGATGCAAAAGTAAAAATAATAAAACAAATAATTAAGCGAAAAATATTGGAGTACGTAGAAGATGGCTTAGAGTGGGTGATTAGCGGCGGAAATCTCGGAGTGGAACAGTGGGCAAGTGAAGTCGTTTGTGATTTAAAAAATAATTATGAAGACCAGATGATTAAAAATGCAATTATCTTGCCATTTGAAGATTTTGGAAATGCTTGGAAGGAAAACAATAAAGAAAACCTATTTAAATTATTGAATGAAGCTGATTTTCATTTATCTCTTTCGCAAGATGGCTACAAGTCCCCAATTCAATTTAAAAATTATCAAAAATTTATGCTTAAGCATACAGATAAAGCTTTATTAATATACGATTCAGAACACTTAGGTAAAAGTCAATACGACTTAAATAAAATAATTGAATATAATAAACAAAATCCTAGCTATGACTATGAGATTATAGATTTTTATGAGTTACAAGAGTTAGCCAACGAGATTCAATATAAAGAATATTGAAAAAATCATTGGATTTATTATAAGTTTTTGATATAATAATATTTGTTCGTAATAACGAGTTACGAGGTGTAAACTATGAACAATATGCAACTTAATCCTACAAATATTTTGCAAAAAGAGTTTAAACAAAAAATGCGTGGTTACGATCCAGCAGAGGTCGACAATTTTTTAGATGAAGTTATCAAAGACTATGAAAATTTTGATAACGTATTACAAAACTTAAAAAATGAAAATAACCAGTTAAAAAGCAGAATTACAGATTTAAATAATCAATTAGCTTCTGCTCAAAACGCTAGTGGTAGTAGAGAAAGTTATAATTACTCTGCTACACCAAATTATAGCGAGCAAAATACCAATATCAATGACAATGTTGATATTTTAAAACGTTTATCTAATCTTGAACGTAAAGTTTTTGGTGGTTCAGATAATATGAATCGCTATTAAATTTTTACTGGTGTAAATTCCGAGTAATCGCGGCTAACTTATGTTAGCTGAGGAAAGTCCACTCTCGCACAAACTGAGATGTTTGTAGTGTTCGTGCTTGGCGAAAAAATAAGCTGAGGAGCTATCTTTGATAGTTATGGCGAAAAAAAGGGCTAAGGTTTTCTATGCCTGAGTATTTCTGAAAGTGCCACAGTGACGATACAGTTTAGGAAACTTTACTGGTGGAACGCGGTAAACCCCTCGAGCGGGAAACCCAAACTTTGGTAGGGGAGCTTCACACACGGGAATTGAACTAAGTGTGGGGGGGAGATATAAATATCTCTCAGATAGATGATTACTACTTAAATATTAACGTCCTGAGTTCTTATTTAAGCACAAAACATGGCTTACAAGAATTTACACCTTTTCAGGGAATTGAGTGGAAGTTTTCTTCCACTCTTTTTTTATACAAATAAAACTAACGTATCAAAAAGGAGAAAAATGGAAAAATTTAAGTTAATGGCAACTGCTGCTGCCGGAATTGAAAGTATTGTTGGTCAAGAACTGAGAGACTTAGGATATGAAACTAACGTCGAAAATGGAAGAGTTCGTTTTGAAGGTACAATCGAGGATGTAATCAAAGCTAATTTATGGTTAAGAACGGCTGACCGCATTAAAATTATTGTTGGCGAGTTTGATGCATACACCTTTGACGAATTATTCGAAAAAGTAAAAGCTCTACCATGGGAAAAAATATTGCCTATGGATGCAGAATTCCCTATGAACGGAAGATCACATAACTCTAAACTACATAGTGTTCCTGATGTTCAATCAATTGCTAAAAAAGCAGTAGTTAGTAAATTAAGTGACTTCTATCATCGTAGAACTAGACTTCCAGAAACTGGTAACATGTATCAATTAGAAACAATGATTAACAAAGACCATGTAATAGTAACTTTAGATACTACTGGTGACAGTTTATTCAAACGTGGCTATCGTGTTGCAAAGGGACCTGCTCCTTTAAAAGAAAATATGGCAGCTGCCTTAATTATGCTTACTAATTGGTATCCAGATATGTCTTTCTTAGATCCTATGTGTGGTTCTGGTACTTTACCAATCGAAGCGGCTATGATGGCTAGAAATATTGCACCTGGATTTAATCGCGACTTTGCTTGTGAAAAATGGGATTGGGTAGATGCTGATTTATCACAAAAAATTCGTGACGAAGCTGATTTAAAGGCTGACTATGATAAAGAAGTTGACATTATGGCTTATGATGTTGACGGTAATATGATTGATGTTGCTAAAATAAATGCTCAAGAAGCTGGTTTACTTCATGATATTCAATTTAAACAACTAGCAGTTCAAGATTTTAAGACTGATAAAATTAATGGTGTTGTGGTTTCCAATCCACCTTATGGTGAACGTTTGGAAGACAAAAGAAGTGTTGAAAAATTATATAAAGATTTAGGTAAAGTCTTTAAGCCACTTACTAGTTGGTCAAAATACTTTTTAACTAGCGATTTAGAATTTGAAAAATTTTATGGTCAAAAAGTTACAAAAAAACGTAAGCTATATAATGGATACTTAAGAACAGATTATTTCCAATATTGGGGAAAAAAGATTAGATAGGGTGTTTTTATGAAAAAAGTAGCAATTATTGGTGGCGGCATAGTAGGGTCTACTTGTGCATATTATCTAAGTAAAGTAAGCGACGACGTTCAGGTTACTATGTATGATTATGGAGTCGGTCAAGCTACTAAAGCCGCTGCTGGAATTATATCTCCATGGCTTTCTAAACGTAGAAATAAAAAATGGTATAACTTGGCCCGTTATGGTGCTAAAACTTTATTTGATATCGCTCAAGAAACTAATATGTCTAGCGATATATATAATCAAAGTGGAACTATTGTCACTAGAGATAATATTGAAGATGTCAATGAATTGTATGATTTAGCGGTTAGCAGGCATGCTGAGGCTAAAACAATGGGGCAAGTAATCAAATTAACTGACGATGAAGTTAAACAATGCATCCCTATTATAAGTCATGCATTACCAGGTGTTTTTGTATCTGGCGGAGCTAAAATTGATGGCGATAAATACGTTAATAAATTAATTAATATTGCTAAAAAGGTTAATTTAAATGTAGTTTCACAAAGAGTAAGCATTAATATAGATGGCAATATAATTGACGGAAATGGTAATGTCCAACATTATGATAAAATTATTGTAACCACTGGAGCTTGGATGAAAGAAACTTTGTCCAATTTGCCATTTGAAGTGGATGTAAGGCCACAAAAAGGACAACTTATAGAGTTGTCCTTAAATACTGACTATAATCAAGAAACTCAAGATATGCCTGTACTCATGCCTGAAGGTGAACGTGATTTCATCCCATTTAGTAATGGTCGAGTAATAATTGGGGCTACCCATGAAAATGACAAAGGTTTTGATTTAGAACCAAGTCATGAAATTATTGATGATTTATTAAATAGCGCTAAAAACGTTGTTGATAATATTAGTGAAGAAAATATCATTAAGGTGAAAATAGGGACTAGAGCATATACTTCTGATTTTGCACCTTACTTTGGCAGTGTTCCTGATTATGATAACATCCTAGTTGGGGGCGGATTAGGCTCATCTGGACTAACAACCGGTCCAATCATGGGTAAAATATTATCTGAAATTGCTCTAGGAATTAATCGAGACAATTTAGAAGAGCTTAGAAAACCAATTAATAACTATATTAAAAAAAATAATTAGTAAAATTTATGAAGGGCCTGCTGTGCTAATTTGTGGGCACCTTCATTTTTTTTATCAGGAATCCAATTATTAATAACTATTTGATATTTTGCTTGAGATAATTTGATTGCATCTACTTGTGACTGATAGTGTTTGGCATAGTTTTTTTCTAAACTTTGATAGACAATTTTACTATCAGTATAATAGCAAACGATTTCTTTAGATGAACGGTATTGATCTAATAGTTTAAATCCTAAGCTACAAGCTTCAAATTCAGCTGAATGATTATCTGTAGCTTCTAATGGGGCTTTTATTTGGTGTTGTTTACCATCTATAATAATTAAAATACCAGCCGCACTTTTTCCAGAAATATTCATAGTAGCTGCATCGGTGTATAATTTAATCATGTTAATATCTCCAATCGAAAGGATGTGTAATGTAAAATATGATACCGCAAAAAAGAAGTTTTTTATATCAGCCAGATTTACTTACTTCGCTCATATATTGGAGCTGGGTAGTTGTTTTATTTTTTATTGGACTAATTTTTTGGCTTGAAGTAACCCATTTTCAATGGATTACACTAATGTTTTTCATTGCTTTTGTTTTTTTTACCTGGTGTGGAATTTTTTTCAGAAAAATAAGTATTAATGATAACTTCTTGATTATTAGTACTATCTTAAATCCACAAGGGCATCAAATGAAATTAGACGAAATAACCGATTTAAATGCATCGAAAAGAAAGATTTCGTTCGTGTTTAAAGGAAAAAAGCACGAATATTTACTCCCATCGAATTCTATTATTGAAATATTGGCTCTAATCAAGTAAATTATTCAGTAAAGGGGAGTGGATTATTAATGAAAACAGATATTGAAATTTCACAAAATGCTAATCTCGAACATATAACTAAGGTTGCTAATCAAATTGGAATTGAAAATGAAGATTTGGAACAATATGGTAACTATAAAGCTAAAGTTGATTATAGTGATGCTGACATTCCAGCTAATCATAAATTGATTCTAGTTACCTCAATTAATCCAACTGCAGCTGGTGAGGGTAAAACAACTTTAACAATTGGTTTGGGGGATGCATTTAAACATATTAATAAAAAATGTGCAATTGCCTTAAGAGAACCTTCCTTAGGACCAGTAATGGGTATTAAAGGTGGCGCAACTGGTGGTGGATATGCTCAAGTTGCACCAATGGAAGACATTAATCTTTTCTTTACAGGAGATTTTTCAGCTCTGACCGAGGCACATAATACCTTATCTGCTTTAATTGATAATCACATTCAACATGGTAACAAACTAAATTTAGATCCTCGTCAAATCACTTGGAAAAGAGTGTTAGATATAAATGACCGTGAACTAAGACAAGTAGTCATTGGATTAGGTGGCAGAACCTCAGGTACTCCTAGACAAGATGGCTTTGATATTACGGTTGCTAGTGAATTAATGGCTATTTTATGCCTAAGTAAAAATTTATCAGATTTAAAACAAAGAATTAGTAAAATTTTAATAGGCTATACCTACGATAAACAACCGGTAACCGTTAAAGATTTAGGTGTGACTGGTGCTTTAGCTTTACTATTAAAAGATGCCTTAAAACCTAACTTAGTACAGACCTTGGAACATACACCTGCTTTTGTACATGGTGGACCATTTGCCAACATTGCTCATGGCTGTAATAGTATTTTAGCAACTAAAGCAGCATTAAAATCAGCTGATTATACTATTACTGAAGCTGGTTTTGGGGCTGATTTAGGTGGTGAAAAATTCTTAGACATTACCGCACCTAAAATTGGTAAAATGCCTGATAGTGTTGTCATCGTAGCAACTGTCAGAGCTTTAAAATTAAATGGTGGCGTAAGCAAAGACGAACTAGATAAAGAAAATGTTACAGCATTGAAAAAAGGTGCTGATAACTTAGGTCGTCATATTGAAAATATGAAACAATATGGAAAGCCAGTAGTAGTAGCTATCAATAAATTTGTTAGCGATACTCCATCAGAAATACAAGCCTTAAAAGATTATATATCTGAACATAACGTCAAAGGCATCTTAGCTGATGTTTGGGCTAAGGGTGGCGCTGGTGCAACTGAATTGGCTAGTGAACTAGTAAATACTTGTGATCAAAAAGCTGAGTTCAAGCCTCTTTATAATCAAGATGATGATATTTTGGACAAGCTAACTAAAATTGTTACTAACATTTATGGTGGTAATAAAGTTGAATTAAGTGGTAAAGCCCAACGTCAACTAAAAAATTATCGCAAACGTGGCTGGAATAAATTGCCAATTTGTGTAGCTAAAAATCAATATTCATTTACTGATGATGCTAAAAAATTAGGTGCTCCTAATGACTTTACAATTCATGTTAGAGAATTTCAGCCTAAATTAGGGGCTGGATTCATTGTTGCATTGACAGGTAAAGTATTAACTATGCCTGGTTTACCAAGTCATCCTGCTGCGTTAGATATGGATATCGATAATGATGGTAAAATAACTGGTTTATTTTAAGAGGAGAATTGAATTTAATGCCAATTTTGTTAATTTTTTTATGTATAGCTTTAATTGGAATTGACCAGTTGATTAAATTTTGGATAGTTAACAATATAGATCTAGGAACATCGATTTCTTTTATACCAGGCGTTTCACTAACGTATTTACAAAATACTGGAGCTGCTTGGAGCATATTAGAAGGTAAACAAGTGTTTTTTTATGTTATCAGTGTTTTAGCAATCGTAGCGATTATCTATTTTTGGATTAAATCGAAGCATAATTTAATGCTCCAACTAGGCTTATCAATAGTTTTAGCTGGCACAATTGGTAATTTTATTGACCGAATCTTCCATAGCTTTGTAGTAGACATGTTTCAACTAAACTTTATTAATTTTCCAATTTTTAACTTTGCGGATGCTTGTTTGACGGTAGGCTTTGTATTTATTTTTATTGGATTTATAAAAGAAGAAAATAACTAGGATGGATATATAATATATGTGTGAACAAGATAAAATTTTCAAAGTTAAAGCAAAAACTGGGCGTTTAGATAAAGTGATTTCAGAAAATTTAGAAGATGTTAGTCGTTCTAGAGCTAATACGTTAGTTAAAGATGGACAAGTTTTAGTTAATGGTGAGCACAAAAAGCCTAAGTACGAAGTTAAAGTAGACGATCAAATCAAAGTCAAAATCCCTGAACCCACTAAACTTAATGTAGATCCAGAAAACATCCCCTTAGACATCGTCTATGAAGATGATGATGTCTTGGTGGTTAACAAGCCGCAGGGGATGGTTGTTCATCCATCCCCAGGTCATCCTGATAAGACGTTGGTAAATGCATTACTTTATCACACTCCCTTATCAAATATAAATGGGACTTTTCGTCCAGGAATTGTACATCGTATTGATAAAGACACATCTGGTTTACTTATGGTTGCTAAGAACAATCATGCCCATGAATCACTTTCTAAACAACTAAAAGATAAAAGTAACATTAGGGAATATTTAGCTTTAGTGCATGGCAATATAAAAGAAAATCAAGGAACTATCAATGCTCCAATCGGACGTTCTGAAAAAGATCGTAAAAAACAAGCAATCGTTTCAAACGGGCGCAATGCAGTTACTCATTTTAAAGTTATCGAGAGATTCCATAGGGAATATACATTAGTTACTTGTGTATTAGAAACGGGACGTACACATCAAATTAGAGTCCATATGAAATATATTGGGCATCCATTAGTAGGTGACCCTTTATATGGACCTAGAAAAACTATTAAAGGGCATGGACAATTTTTACATGCGATGAAGTTAGGGTTCAAACATCCCGTAACTAATGAATTATTAGTTTTTGAAGCACCGGTACCTGAAATATTTGAAAAAAAAATTAAAAATTTAAGAAATAATAATTTATAAATAATAAAGGAGTAAATATCATGGGAAAAGTTGTTGTAGATCAAATGGCAATGCAACGTGCATTGACTAGAATTACTTATGAAATTATTGAAAAAAATAAGGGAATTGATAATTTAGTAATTGTCGGAATTAAAACTAGAGGAGTATATCTAGCTAAAAGAATTGCCAATCGTTTGGAAAAGTTAGAACAAAAACATGTTGATGTTGCTGAAATTGATATCACTAAATATCGTGATGATGTTGATCATTCTAAACAAGCTGATCCTAAAGTAATTGATAATAGTGTTGATGTTAGTGTTGATGGTAAAAACGTAATTTTAGTAGACGATGTACTTTATACTGGTAGAACTATTAAAGCTGCTTTTTCGGCTATTTCTGAATTAGGTCGACCTAACAATATCAGATTAGCGGTTTTAGTTGATCGTGGTCATCGTGAATTACCAATTCGAGCTGATTTTGTAGGTAAAAACATTCCTACATCTAGAAAAGAAAAGGTACATGTTTCAGTGGCAGAAATTGACGACTATGATTCTGTAGAAATTACAGATGATTAAAGTTATCAATTTAAATTCATTAAGGAGATAGGCTGAATAGTAATGACAACTCGTTATTTAATATTAGAAGATGGCGCTTCATATAAAGGTGTAAGCTTTGGTTCAGAAGCTACTACAACAGGAGAAGTAATCATAAATTCAAATATGTTAGGATATCAAGAGGTTATTACTAACCAGATATACCACAATCAAATTATTGTTTTTACTCAGCCATCAATTGGAAATACTGGTATTAATCATAAGAGCTTTGAATCAATCGTAACTAACGCTAAAGGCGTAATTGCAAAAGAATATTCTAATATTTCTACTAATCGTTTAGGAAACTTGTCAATCGATAAGTTTTTGAAGCAAAATAACATTCCTGGAATTGCTGGGATTGATACTAGAGAATTAGCTCGTCACATTAGAATCAAAGGCTCCATGAAAGGTAGCATTGTAGATATGGATGATGAACACGCTTATGACCAGTTAAACGCTTCAGTTTTAACTAATCAACAAGTAGATCAAGTTTCTACAAAAGCTCCTTTTCCTAATCCTGGGGATGGATATAATATTATTGTCATTGACTTTGGCCTAAAATATAGCATTTTAAGACAACTTTCAGAACGTCATTGTAATGTTACAGTTATGCCTTGGAATACTAGCAGTAAAGAAATTATGGACTTAGATCCTGATGGAATTGTACTATCTACTGGGCCAGGTTCACCACTTAATTTGCCGGAATCAGTGTTAGATATGATTCGTACAATTCAAAAAAGTGTTCCTATTTTTGGTATGGGGTTAGGCCATGAATTATTTGCCTTGGCTAATGGTGCCAAAATTTATCAAATGGACATTGAACATCATGGAAGTAATCATCCCATTAAACAAATCATTACAAATAAAGTGATTTACGCTTCACAAAGTCAAGGATATGCAGTTGACCCTAAATCAATTAGTCATGATAATCTGATTGTGACATATGTTGATTTGATTAATAAAACTGTGCAAGGTATTAGACATCGTGATTATCCTTCGTTTTCTATTCAGTTTTCGCCAGATGGTGGTCCTGGTCCTATTGATAGTGTTGATTTATACGATGAATTTTTAGAAAACGTTAGCTCACAAAGGAGATAACTCTAAAATGTTAAATAAAGATATAAAAAAAGTATTAATTTTAGGCGGTGGTCCTTCTAAAATTGGACAAGAAAACGAATTAGATAATGCATCATTTGAAACGGCCTTACTTTTTCAAAAGCATCATATTAAAACTTTTATTATTGATAATAATCCCTTCTCATTAACTGCTAGTGCTATTAAAAATAAATATGTATATACAATTGAAGTTAATGTCAAAAATGTTAAAAAAATTATAGAAAACGTAAAGCCTGATGCTATCATTGCAACATTAGGTGGGTTAAAGGCCATTAACGTAGCCCAAAGCCTGGTTACAAGCGGTTTTTTGAAGGATCATAACGTTCAGCTGCTGGGTATGAATGATAAAGCACTTAAAATGATTAATAATCCATACCATATAAAAAAAGTGATAAGGACTGTTAATGAACCAGTGGTTCCATCTGATATTGTTTCTTCTGAACATGAAGCTTTCTCCATTGTTAGAGAAATTGGGTTTCCAGTTATTGTTAAGTCAATTGCTGCACATGAAAATACCCATAGACAAATATGTCAAAATTCAGAATCATTATCCGATGCTTTGGTTGATGGATTTAATAATTCATCTGTCAATAAATGTGCTATTGAAAAAAGTGTTGTAGGATATAAACAAATTGAAATGGTTGGTGTGCGTGACAGTGAAGATACTAAGATACTGATATCTGGTTTAGAAGATATTGACCCAGTTGGTATTCATTCAGGCGATTCCATTGTCGTAGCACCAATTCAAACATTAACTGACCCTGAGTATCAGGCTCTTCGTAATGCTACGTTTAAAATAATGGAATTTTTACAAGTAGTGGGGTCTTGTCATGTAGAATTTGCTTTAGACTCTAGTGACGGTAATTATTTCATTACTAAAATAAATTTAAATTATAATCGTAATATGGCATTGGTCGAAAGAGCTACCGGATACCCCTTACAATATGTAACCACACTGTTGTATTTAGGCGTTAATTTAAGGAAAGTTGAATTACCAGCAGAATACCACCGTTTAACGGCAATTATGGAGCCTACAATTGACCATGTTGTGGTTAAAATGCCTGTTTGGCCATTTGAAAATGTAAAAAATGCGGATGAACATTTAAATACTATCATGAAGTCAGTTGGTTCGACTATTGGTGTCGGGCGTAGTGTAGAAGAAGCAATGCTTAAAGCGTTGCGTAGTTCGCAGTTTAGTCCTAAAGATATTTTACCTAGCATGCGTGAGATTTCTAATGATGAATTAATTAGTCAATTGATTCATCCCCAAATAAATCGATTTTTAGTTTTAATTGAAGCTATTCGTCGAGGGTATCAAGTTGAAGATTTAACTGAATTAACTAAAATCGACCAATTTTATTTTTATAAATTAAAGCAACTTTTAATTACTGAAGAAAAAATCATTAATCATCCCTTAAAATTAGAAACAATTGAAGCAGCTCATCAAAATGGTTTTGGAGATGGGATGATGTCTGAAACTTGGGATGTACCAATTGATTATATTAAGAAATTATCTATGCAAGCAAAGTCTGTTCCAACGTACAAAATGATTGAGCCTTCAGCTGGTGAATTCGACGAAAATATTCTTTCTTTTTATAGTAGTTATGAAATTGAAAATGAATCTAGTCAATTCTCAAGTAAAACGGCTTTAGTAATTGGTCGTGGGGGTAATAAATTGGGCCCTAATACGGCAGCTGATTATTATACCGCAGAAATTTTAATTCAATTAAGAGAAGTGGGATATAAAACTATTATTATAAATAATAATCCAAATTCATTATCTCTAAATCCTAATCTGAGCGATAAACGTTATATCGAGCCAATTCAGCTAGGTGACATTTTAAATATTATCAGAACTGAAAAACCAGTTAGAGTGTTCGTTCCGGGAAATCGTCACTACTTGATGAAAGAAATTAAAAAGAATCAAAATTTAAATGTCCAAATACTACCACCAGACCAAGAAACTGGTGTAATGTTACCTAAAAAGGTGACATATGCTCTTAACTTTTTTGTTACACAGCAAAGTAGTTACTTTATCACTACTGAAAAGTTAATTAATAATAAATCCAATGGTGATATTAATTTTATTACCAACTATCAGATACCATTCTTTATTAATGATGATCAACTGGCTAAAGACATCAAAATATCCAAAAATTGCATTTCTAAGTCGAATTGGATTGGCTTAGTGCAGATTTTATTTAATAAAGAAGATGGAATGTCTGAATACGTAGGAATTCGTCCACTTAGATTAACAGAGACTATTTTCATGAGTCATGCTACTGGTATTAATTGGATTCGTGAGTTAGTAAAATTTTATACTAATAAGTTAGACGAATTGGAATTGAAAAATAATATTAACAATTTAAAAGTTAGCAAAGTATTTAATATGCAAGCTAATTTTCCATTCAAACAGTTACGTATTAATAAAAAATATGGTGATAGCTCCCAAGAAGTAGGGGCTAGAATTTCTTTTAATGAAATTAAATAAAAAAAGCAAATCTGATGTGAACCCCAAAAGTTGGACAACATTTACTAGGATATTAATCCCAAATATTGATTTGGAGATTGGTATCCTAGTTTTTCT
>NZ_AYYQ01000001.1 GCF_001435995.1 Apilactobacillus ozensis DSM 23829 = JCM 17196 | reverse complement strand
ATTTGAAGACAAAAGAAGAAAATGCTAGAAAAAATTATGAATCAGTAGTTGCACGTATTGCAGCCCAAAAAGCAGTCGCTGAAAAGCAATCACACGCTGATGCATATAATGCACAACATCAAGCTAATCTTGCAGAAGCAGCCGAAAAGCAAGCACATATTGCTGACCGTAATAAGATGCACGAACAAAGAGAAAATGATCCAGTCTTAACTGCTAAACATGCATTAACTGAAGCAAAAAAAGCAGTTAAAAATAATAAAGATGCATCGGCTTTATCTGATTTGAAGACAAAAGAAGAAAATGCTAGAAAAAATTATGAATCAGTAGTTGCGCACTCCCAATCACAAAATAATAATATTGCTTCAATGTAATAATTATAATTATGCGATTGAAAGAGATTTAATTTTAGTTGATAAATATGAACTTAATTAATGTGAAATAGAACTTATAATTAATAAACAGGCTCAATTCGATATCTAATCAAATTGAGCCTGTTTATTTTAATTACTATTGCTTATATTTAAATATATATTATTATGAAAAAATAGCTTGTTAATTTTTAACTAGATTAAATATTATAAATGTAATTAATATATCTTAAAAATTTATTGTGATAAATTTAATCATGGAATATATTCTAAATAGAAAGGAGTATTTCAATTTGGCTAAATATATTTTTAAACCAACGGCTATTAGTCAATTATCCAATAACTATGACGTAGTTATTATCGGCTCAGGTGCTACCGGATTAGTTTCAGCAATTCAAGCATATGAATTAGGATTGAAACCGGTTATTATAGAGAAAATGGATACGTTGGGTGGCAATACCAACCGTGCTTCTTCCGGAATGAATGCTGCTGAAACATCAGTTCAATTGAAAAATCACATCGTAGATAGTTATGAAGATTTTTATAATGATACTTTTATTGGTGGTGGCAAGACTAATGATCCAGATTTATTAAAATATTTTACTACCCACGCAGCACTATCGATTGACTGGTTAGCTGACCATGGTATCAAGCTAGATAGTCTGACAATTACTGGCGGTATGAAAACCCGTCGAACCCATCGTCCAGATAGCATGGCACCAATTGGTAATTTTTTAATTACATCATTTCTGAAAATAATTGAGCAATATAAAATTCCAGTATTTAACAATACTAAGGTTTCTAGATTGCTTTCAAATGATAATGTCATTCAAGGAGTAGAGCTAAAGTTACCTGATGCATCTACCAAAGTGGTTAATACGAAATCCATAATTTTGGCAACCGGTGGTTTTGGGGCTAATAAAGAACTTATTAAAAAATATCGTAACGATTTAACTAACTATCGTACAACTAATCAAGATGGTGCAACTGGTGACGGACTGGGTTTAGCTCAACAGGCAGGAGCATCGTTAGTAGATATGCAACAAATTCAGGTTCATCCCACGGTATATCAAGAAACTAGCCATACCTACTTAATTGGTGAAGCTGTTCGCGGTGAAGGTGCGATTCTAGTTAATCAAATGGGTCAGAGATTTGTTAATGAGTTAGATACTAGACAAAAAGTAACTGATGCCATTAATAACTTTGCGCAGGGAAGCGCCTATTTAATCTTTGATAGTAACGTACGTAAAAAAGTTCCTGCAATTGAATTTTACGATATGATTGGTGCAGTGGTTCATGGTTCTGATTTGGAAGAATTAGCTGATAATATCAATGTAGATAGTAAAATACTAGCTGACACGGTTTCAAAATGGAACCATTCAGTTTCATCCAAAACAGATGCGTTATTTAATCGTTCTACTGGAATGAACACGTTATTAAATGCATCGCCATATTATGCCATTCATATCGCTCCGGCTGTTCACTATACAATGGGTGGCGTTAAAATTAATCATAAAGCCCAAGTATTAAATGAAAAAGATGATGTAATTAAGGGGTTATTCGCTGGTGGAGAAGTTACAGGTGGTTTACACGGTAATAACCGAATCGGTGGGAACTCTATTGCAGAAACGATTGTTTTTGGTCGGCAAGCTGGCCAACAAGCTTTTAAATATTTATCAGATTAGGAGATATAAATGGATAATTTAGACAGAGAAGAAGCTTTTCTAAATGAGGAAGAAAGTCGTTTAGATTCACAGGGTCAATTATTTGTTGAATCTAAAATAACTAATGATGCTAAACAGCCGATTGTTGCTTGGTTATTATGGTTTTTTCTCGGTACTTTTGGTGCTCATCGTTTTTATATGCAAAAAAGTAATGCTGTAATGATGCTATGTTTGACTGCAATTGGTTACGTATTAGCAATTGTACTAGTCGGATTGATTATTTTATTCATAACGTGGGTTTGGTGGATTTTAGATGCATTTTCACTTATGAATTGGTTGAAATCCGATCGATTAAGAGTGAAACGTGAAGCAATTAACATAGCTAAATCACGTATTTAAAAAACGTTCTTATTTTAAGAACGTTTTTTATTTTATAAACAAATATTTTTTCAACAATAAGATGCATGAAGTAGTTGATTATACGCATGGATATAATGATTATTTAAAAAAGCACTAGCTTAAATGGCCAGTGCTTTTGTTTATTTAAACAAGCTCATGAAGTATACATCGTGATATTTTCCATTAACAAAGTAATGTTTCTTCAAAGTACCTTCTACTTCGAAACCCATCTTTTTGTAGACTTTGAGAGCAGGTTTATTTTCCACATCAACGTATAAATATATTTTTTGCAAATTAATAGTTTCAAAGCCATATTGAATACATTTTTTGAAGGCTTTTTGTGCTAATTTTAAGCCTCTAAATTCTTTATCGACAATAATTTGAATCTCGGCATGTCGATGAATATTATCTATATCAACTAGTTCAATCAAACCAGCAAATTTTCCTTCGTATTCAATTGCGAAATGTCGTTGAGAATTATCAAGAATTTGTTTTTCATAATATTGTTCTAACTCAACGAATGATAGATAAGGTTCTCTAAACCAGTACGACATATTAAATTCATCGTTCATCAGTTTATATATTTTATTTAAATCATTTTTTTCTAGAATTCTTAATTTAAAAGACATAGATACTCCCTTTTTATCGAATTATTATAGCTATTTTAATTTGAAATAAAAACTGTAACTACAATTTTTATAATAATGTTATTATAATTTTAATAAAAAATTATACATTGTCATGTAGTGTTTAAGTACAAACATTTATTAAGGAGGCATCTTCAAGAATTGAACGAAGGTCCCAAAAATAGGTTGAGGAATCAACCAGTTGGTTATAGCCGATTAGAAAATGAAAGAAGTTTTATTTACAAGAAGTTAAAAAGAGATTTTAGCATTAATATTAATAAATTTGCGATTGCTAGTTCAGTAATCTTACTGAATGGTTTAATAAATTTACATGCAAGTGTTAATCAATTTTATCAAGCCTTTTTATCTTCTTTAATTCTTTTGATTGCTTATCAAGTGAACGACTTTTATTTTTTATTAAAACAAATTAGAGAATATGCAGATAAGTATACTTTACGAGGAATGTACATTAAATTAAGTCGCTTAACGTTAGTACTGACTACCTTATTTAGTTCGTTATTAGTTTTTTATCAAACATGGGATTTCTTAACATTGTGTTTTATCATAGCAATTTTTATATACGTTGGAACGCTGATATATTGTATTCTTAAGATAAAATAGTTCGAATTAAAATTTTGTTGTATTATACTATTCAAGAAGACCAATAGAAAGAGTGATTTTTAATGACTTCTGTAATGTGGTTTCGTCGAGATTTTCGACTAGAAGATAACGTTGCTTTATATAATGCAATTAAAAATAAAGATAAAATATTGCCTATTTTTCATATAAATCCAAAGCAGCTTGCTGATACACCGACTGTAAATCAAGATGCTTTTTTTGCTAGTTTAATTAACTTTAAAAAACATTTATCTAGTAAAGGAATTGAATTAAATGTTCTTTATGGTGATATTAAAGCCTGCTTTGAAGATCTAAAGCACAAAGTTCCTGACTGGCATGATATATATTTTAACTTTGATGAGCGTGGTTATGGCCGCAAGCGTGATCAAGATATGGTGAACTATTTTGAGAATAACTTAAAAGTAAATGCACATCCATATTTAGACTATACTTTGCATAGTGCCAATGAAGTTAAAAAGCCTGATGGCGAAGCTTATAAAATGTTCACGCCTTATTTTAAAAAGTGGATAACACTTAAAAAGCCAGCTCCGCTTGAATATAACGTTGATAGTAAGCAATTTGTTAATCAAAATTACTTTCCTCAAAACAATAACAAGTTAACGGAATTGATTGACAGTAGCTCGATTACCAAAAATATGTTATTTGGAACGGATTATGCTAAACAAGTTTTAAATAATTTCATTGCTAATGGTTTAGCTGAATATGATAAACAACGTGATATTCCAGCTGTTGAAGGAACCAGTCGCTTATCCAGATTTCTTAGAACTGGTGAAATCTCAATTAGAATGATTTGGCAAGCGGTCTTATCACAACCTGATAGCGATGGGCGCACTACCTTCATGAAAGAATTAGGTTGGCGAGATTTCTACAACATGATTTATGCAATCTATCCTAATCAAAATGAAGTTTCAATTAAACCAGAATTCCAAAATGTTAAATGGTCTAACAATAAAGAACAATTTGAAGCTTGGAAAAATGGTCTAACTGGTTTTCCGATTGTTGATGCAGCCATGCGTCAATTAAATCAAACTGGTTGGATGCATAACCGTTTACGCATGATAGTGGCTTCATTTTTGACTAAGGATTTATTAATTGATTGGCGTTGGGGTGAAAAATATTTTCATGAACATTTAATTGATTACGATGCTGCTAGTAACATTGGTGGTTGGCAATGGGCAGCTTCAACTGGTACAGATAGTGTTTCTTACTTTAGAATCTTTAATCCGACTTTACAATCGGAAAAATTTGACTCAAAAGGATTGTTTATTAAAAAATACGTACCGGAATTATCAAACGTGCCAATTGAATTTATTCATGAACCATCTAAAAATGGTTACTCAGATAGCCATAAATTAAACTATCCTAAACCCATTGTGAACCACAAGGAAGCTAGAAAATGGGCTATTGATGTTTATACAATGAGTAAAAATAATAATTAAGGAGTGTTTGTTTTATGCAAAAGGATTCAACTTTGTACCAATATGGGACTTTAGCATTGTTAGTGCCAGGCCTTTTTGAAGGTACTAAAAGTATTGATGATATTTTAAAACATGGTGATACTGGGATTGGAACTGGAGATGGATTAGACGGTGAACTTATTGTTTTAAATGGACATCCTTACCAAGTTGATGGTAGTGGTAAAGTTAATAAATTAGATAGTAACTTTATGGTGCCATTTGCAGACGTTCACTTTGCTAACTTTAAGCCATTATTTGAACTAGAAAGTGATATTACACCTACTAGTTTAGAAAAAACAGTATTATCGAAGGTTAATTATGATAATATATTCTTCTCTTTTAGATTGCACGGTAACTTTAAAAAAATTGCAACCCGTTCAGTTGATAAGCAAAGCAAACCATACCCCAAATTGGTTGAATGCGCCGACAAGCAAAACGAGTTTTCTGCTGAAGATAAGTGTGGTACTTTAATTGGTTACTATTCACCAAAACTATTTAATGGCCCATCAGTTGGTGGTTTTCACTTACACTTTTTAGCTGATGATTTATCGATTGGTGGCCATTTGCTAGACTTTGAAGTCGATAATGGAACTGTTGAAATTCAACCATTCAATAAATTAGAACAAGATTTTCCAACTGGTAGTCAGGAATTTATGAAACATGATTTTTCTAAAGACAATATTGAAGCGGCTATTTCAAAATCTGAATAATAAAAATGACACGCTATTTGCGTGTCATTTTTTAGCATCTATAGAGTCATTTTTTGTAATCTTTTGGAAACGAATATAGCAATAAATAATTTTACTGTATCACCCGGAATAAAAATAAAATTGGAATAAATGGCTAGTTGTAAAGGCATTTTACTTTGAATGGATAAACCAATTGAACCAATTAAGTCTACAACTATTATTAACAACCAGATTATTAAATATTGAACATAGGTATTTTTAAAATTATTGGCAGTTTTTTTCAAAATAGATATCATGCAAGGGGTTAACAACCATGCTAATAAATATCCACAAGTAGGGCCGATAAAAACAGCTAAGCCTCCATTGCCACCAGTTAAAATTGGCATTCCGATGGCGACTAGTAGCATAAAAATAGCGATGCTAATAGTCCCTTTCTTAGGTCCTAAAATCAGTCCAGTAAGCATAATTCCCATGTTTTGCAAGACAATTGGGACTGGAATAATTCCTAATGGAATAGCAGGCAATAATCCTAGTACAATAATTAATGCAACAGTTAAAGCAATTTGAGTAATATCTTTTGTTTTCAATTTAAAAGCTCCCTGATTTATTTATAAACTTATTATAAACAAAAAAAGCTATCTAAATGATAGCTTTTAGTCTATTTAAATGTAACAGGGAACCATTTTTGGTACTTAGCGTTGTAAGAATAACCATTTTTAGTTAATTTACCATTTTCATCTAGAATGCGCCATAATGTTCCATTTGTAACATTAAAGTTCATGGGAATAACCGCTTGTGAATCTTCAGGAGTATTTTTAGATACAATCATTTTGTCTTGAACATTAATAATATTGTATGGTGTAGGTTCACCTTTACCCATGTTAACTTTGGTAGCTTGTCCCTTAACCATTATCAAGTAAGTATTGTTATCTGGTTTAGAATCACTATCCTCTTTTTTAACACTAATGGCTTGACCACCTTTGATGGTAGGGTTATCTTTATCGCCAAGATATGAACCTTCTGGGAAGAATGCATTTACGTATTTGTCAGATGGAACATGTTCAAATGATGCGCGACTAAAGTTAGAAGTTAATCCACCTTTAGGTTCTTTTTGTACATATTTTTTGATCCATTTAGTATCTTTTTGCTTAGTTATCCAAACTGATTGTTTATTTTGTTTCAAAGAGTTGCTAAATAGGAGCCATTCTTTATGGTTGTTACCTACTCTTCGCACGTATAAGTCAGAATTGTTTTTAAGCTTACTAGAAGTAACTTTTTGATTAGTAATCATGCCCTTTTTAAGTTTCATTTGTTGAGCATTAATACTACGACTAGTTGTTACTAAACGAGCTTTATTCCAATATTTTGAATTATTGTTTGGTAAACCATCAGCACTAATATTTGTAGCAACTGAGGCTGATACTAGTAAAGCTGAACCAATTGTTAAAATAGCTTTTTTTAATTTCAATGTGTACACTCCAATTCATAATTTATTTCATTCTAACGCAACCATTTTATGATTACTACCATTAGGCACTTGTTTAACTTGCTTTTATCTTTTATTTCTTTAGTATATACGTATAAATACCCAATAAATTTGGAGGTGATAAAAATTAAAAAAATTTTATTGGTTTTGTTTTCAGCAATAACGTTAATATTTGGATTTCAATTTACAAGCTTACATGCAGAAACTACTAATCCAGTGCCCACTAAAGAATATGTAGTTAATGACTATGCAAAAGTGCTTTCTAATTCTACCAAAAAACAAATAATAGATAAGGAAAAAGAATATCAAAAGACGGCAGCTAAGCCCCAGATTGTGGTTATGACAATCAATTCAACTAATGGGCAAAGTATCGATGATTATGCAAACGATTTATTACAAAATAATCGATGGCACTTTGGTAAAAAAGGTTTAGATAATGGCTTATTGATTTTATTTGCATATAACGGTGGTAAAAATAATGTTAGAATAAGCACAGGGTATGGAGTTGAGGATATTTTAACCGATGCTCAATCTAACGACATTTTAATGAAGAATAAGCCGTTGTTAAAATCTAGTGATACATCAGATGTTGATAGGGGAATTGATAATGTTTTCCAGTCGGTATCTAAAATTATTAGTAAACGATATGCCAATAAATCACTTCAGCAAATTAAAAAAGACCAAGCTGCCAAAAAACGTACCAATATGATAGTTTTTATTATTTTATTTATAGTCTTAATCGGGGTTATTTTAATCGTGATTAAGATAGCTAAAAATAATAATCATCATAATGGTCCAGGCTCTTCTGGCGGGGATAGTAGCTGGCTGTTACCATTTTTAATTGGTGCCGGCAGTAGTGGAAATAATAATACTTTCTCTGGTGGATTTGATAGTGGCGGATTCAGTGATTCTGGCGGCGGTGGTGACTTTGGTGGTGGCGGTTCTTCAATCTAGAATGCCTAACTTAAAGTTAAAGAAGTGTTATCTTGGAAAATTGGAATTGGAGTTTAATATTAAGAATTACTATTTATGTTGGAATCGGTTTTTCGTATTATTTTAGGTATAAGAATAAAAAAGTAGCCCTACAAAAGCATGAAGTGCAATCGTTTGCTCATACAGTGGATGGCTATGAAATAAGTAAAAATGTTGCGTTGCATAAGTTTACATTGAAAACTTTAAAATTATGCAGTCTAACCGATATATTGATTAGCGGAAACTATATTGACTATCACTTAATTTCAGATGGCCCTTATGATTTAGAAGATGATGACTGGGATAAAGAATATGACAAAAGGAAACATGCAATTTTGGAAGAAGAATATGACCAATATTTAATTAACCAAAATTATAAAAATAGCTATCAAGATAATATTATTAAAAATAAGAATAATTACCAAAATGATTTGGCTATGCAAAATTCTGAAACTAGTCAAAGTAGTTATAATGCTTTAAATAACTACGATTTATCTGATAATTATTTAGACAGTACTTCAGACGACGAGTTGAGTGATAATGACGTTAACTTGGATTATGACTGGGATGACGATTATCTAGATGACGACGACTCAAATGATTTAGATAATGATGATGACCTAGACAGTGATGACTTAGATGATGATTGGGATAAAGAGGAAGAAGAACGTCAAAATGAAGTTTTAGACGAAGAATACGATCAATATTTAATCGATTCTGATAACTCTTATGATCATGATGATGAAAATTATTAGGAAAATATTGGAGGAACTATGGTAAATACAGCGACGCCTTTTTATAGGAAAAAATCTTTTATTAGTTTAATAGTAGCAATACTAATTGTGATTATTATTGCGAGTGGTTTTATAAGAACTTCAAACAAGTTGGCTACAAAAGAACAAGATGTTGAGGCCCAACTGGGACAAGTTCAAACTGTTTTACAACGAAGAGCGGATTTGATTCCTAACCTAGTAAATGCAGTCAAAGGGCAACAAAAACAAGAAAAAGAAGTATATGGCGAAATTAGTAAAGCCAGAACGGAATACTATAATTCACAGAAAAAATATAGCGATTCAAATAATACAAATGATAAAGTAAAAGCATTAGATGAACAGTCTAAATCATTAAATGTTTTAGTTGGATCAATCAAAGAAGCTTATCCTAACTTGGCATCTAGCAATACAATGCACGATTTAATCGTACAAATGGAAGGCACTGAAAATAGAATTTCAGTTGAACGTAATAAATACAATCGAGTTGCTAGGGAATATAATAATCAAGTCGTTAAATTTCCAGGCTCAATTGTTGCTGGAATGACTGGACATCAAAAAATAAACTACTTTAGCGCTGATACTAGTGCTCAAAAGGCACCATCTGTAAACTTTTAAAAAGAATGGCTTTATGCCATTCTTTTTAAATAAATATGTTTATCATTATTTTGATTACACTGTTAATATATAGATAGGTTATGTTAATAAAGGTGGTAAGTATGTATAAAAAGTTTAAACATAGGTCTAATAATCAGTTCGTAGAAGTTACATTTTTCATTGCATTTGCTGTTTTATTTATGACCTATTTAGCAACCGGTTTGAAAACTATTTATTTATTATGGTCCCTGGCTTTTTTGATTTTTACTGTAATGAGTTTTTTGCGTAACGCTTATTTAAGAAATAGACTTTTTAAAGAATTTGTGGATTCAATTGATGTTCAAGATAGCCAATCCATTCTAGATTTGGGCAGCAACGATGGTTTTTTAATTATTCAGATAGCTAATAAATTATCAGTATCTTCACGAACTTTAATTATCGCTGTGGAAGATAAAAATCAATTTAGTAATAAAGATTTTCATACTAACGCTGTTAATAATCGAGTTAAATATCGAATTAATTTGGTCAATGGTGACATTCGTAACTTGCCATATTCTGATAAATCTTTTGATACTATCACGGCTGCAAATAGCTTAAATAGTTTTTTAAGTAGTTACAAAAAATCTGACTGTAAAAAAGTATGTAGCGAAATTAATCGTTTATTAGGTCACAACGGAACTGCTTATATATTTAACACTAGTTATTTATCTAAAAAAATGGCCAATGAATTTATTAAGCAGGGTAATCAAGTATTCTTCTACGACTATAAATTTCAATTTCTATATGGAATGAGAATCTTTTCTGTAGTAAAAAAATAATTCAGAACCTAATGGATTCTGAATTATTTTTATTTTTTATAAAATATCTTTTTTAATTTGATTGTTGTTTTTGTAGTTTTTCTTTACTTTGTTTAACGTTTCGGCATTAAATAACCTGATTGGCAGATAGGTTAATGGGAATAGCAATACAATAATTACTAAGGCCCCTAACTGTCCAGGTAATATTTGGCTGATTGAAGCAATTAAGGCCACACCAACGCCTACCCATACAATATACATTAAAACAATCAATAGATTTTTGATCATACCAATCATGTTACTCATCTCCTATTTCATTTTCTGCCCTAATTCTGCCACCTGTTATTTTAAAAGTCAATTATTTTATGAAAAAAATTCACAATTTTTTACAGTTTGTAACTTTTTAGATTAAAGTATACAGTATTACTTGTTTATCTTTATTATATTAAGCATAGGAGGAATAATATGAAATTTGTTTTAGCACCAGATTCTTTCAAAGGCAGTCTATCATCTAAGCAAGTTTGTGATTTCATGAGCATTGGAATCAAAAAGGCTCTTCCATCAGCACGAATAGTCAAAGTTCCAATGGCCGACGGAGGTGATGGGACTCTAGAAACTTTAGTGAATTTATACCATGGCCATTACATAAATTGTGACGTTATGGGACCCTTAGGTAATATTGTCAATGCTAAATATGGTCTAATTGAAAATGGACAAGCTGCTGTTATATCGATGGCAGAGGCCAGTGGAATTGATTTAGTCAATAAGTGTGATTTAAACCCTCTAAAAGCTACCAGTTATGGAACTGGACAATTAATACTGGATGCTGCTAAGCATGGCGTAAAACGTATATACATAGGCCTTGGTGGTTCTGCCACTAATGATGGTGGGCAAGGAATGGCCAAGGCTTTAGGAGTAGCATTTTTCGATAAAAACGGAAATGATATAGGTTTAGGTAATTCAGAATTATCACGTCTAGGACACATTAATATAGATGATATTAATAGTAGAATTAAGAATATAAAGTTTACAATCTTATCTGACGTTAAAAATCCCTTGACGGGTGATGAGGGAGCTTCAGTAGTTTTTGGTCCGCAAAAGGGAGCTAGTACCCCCGATTTGGTTTCAAACTTGGACAATAATTTAAAATTATATGCTGAAGTTATTTTTAATAATTTAGGTGTAAACGTAGATAAATTTCCCGGTGCAGGTGCAGCTGGTGGAATGGGAGCAGCTTTTTTAGCGTTTTTTAATAGTGGATTTGTTTCCGGAGCAGATTTTATTATTCAAAAATATGATTTAAAGTCTAAATTATTAGATTGTGATTATGTATTCACCGGTGAAGGTAGTATTGATTCACAGACTGCGTATGGAAAAGTTACTAGTAAAGTTACTCACTTGGCCAAATTGGTTAATCCAAAATGTAAAGTTATCGGACTTGGAGGAATTGTTGCCAATGACATTAAGTCATTAGATATAGATGCCGTCTTTTCAATAACTAACGGTGCAATGTCTATAGATGAATCGATGCAGAATGCCAGTAATTTAATTATTAACTTAAGCAAAAATATTGCTTATCTAATAAAATAAACACCATCGGATATATGATGGTGTTTATTTTGTGCTGTATAAATTTAAAATTACAACTCCAACTATTATTAAAGTTAAACCGATAATTGTTGATATGTTTATAGCTTCTTTATATAGGATTACCGCAACTACGGTGGATAATAATAATCCAATTCCACTCCATGTAGCATAGGCGATGTTTAGCGGAACTTTAATCATGGCGATGGATAAGCAATAAAAACATACTGCAAAAGATAGTAACGATCCAATTGTTGGCAACAACTTACTGAATCCCATTGATATTTTTAATAAATTAGTTCCAACTAATTCACCTAAAATAGCTAATAGTAAGAAAACATAGTAATACATTTGAACCTCCTAATTATAAAAAAGTTACCTATATTGATAATAACATTAAGGTACTAAAAATGTTTAGTAAAACCAGTCTAATTATTTTACTAACGAAAAGTAAGTTGATATAATGTGGTCACTGTTATAATAAATGAGGAGGAACTAATTATGAAAAATGATTTTTTAGAAATTCAAAAAAAGCGTCGAAGCGTTTATGCTTTGGGTAAAAACATTCAACAAAGTAATGGTGAGTTAGTTTCGTTCATTGAAGATACTATTAAAGAATCACCATCGCCATTTAACAGTCAATCTGTTAGAGCTGCTATTTTATTTAACGAAAACCACGACAAGCTATGGGATATTGTGTTAGATAATTTGAAACCACATTTAAAAGATGAGGATGCTTTAAACAAAACAACTGCTAAAATTGATGCTTTTAAAGCGGGATATGCTACTATTCTTTACTTTACTGATAGTGACGTTGTTAAAGGATTGGAAGAACAATTTCCAGCTTATAAAGACAATTTTTACGATTGGTCAGAACAATCACAAGGTAATGCACAGTATGCAGTTTGGACAGGCTTAGCTGATAATGAAATTGGTGCTAATTTGCAACATTATAATCCATTAATCGATGATGACGTTAGAAAAGAATTTGACATTCCAAGTAATTGGAAATTGCGCGGAGAAATGGTCTTTGGATCGATTGAAAATCCAGCACAAGCTAAAGATTATATCGATGATGATAAAAGATTTATAGTATTTGAATAATAAAAAGCTCCTATATTGACATAGGAGCTTTTTATTATTTTTTACGATTGTTATATGAGTTTTTAATATTTTGATATTTAAGGTAATAGTACCAAGGGCGTTTAGAATGACTAGGGAATGATATTATCATTAAATTATCGTGGACATATTGACCTAGATAAATTTGTGAAATATCTTTTCCTTCATCTTCTAACATTTGTTCTAACCATTCGGGAGTTTTGCCCATTCTCTTAACAACATCTTCATTAATAGAACCATCGGTAATAACGGGGTAGTTCACAGATTCAGTTCCAAAAGTAGTAATGGTTAGTTGTCCGTTTTGTTCTAAAGTTGCTGATTTTACATCTTTAAAGTTACTAACACCTTGTGTACGTAGCTTAAAAGTTAAATCTGAAGCAGAAAGGCCACTTCTTAAGGCAGTATCAACGTTAATAATACCATTTTGAATTACGACTTGAGGACTACCAGTAAATATTTTTCTAAAGAAAGCACTCTGACGATTTAGAATTTTACTGCCGAAAACTATAATTGACCAAATCAATAGAACAATAAAGAATTGTAGAATGGACACATCTTGGCTATAAATCATTCCACCAATAATACCACCTAGAACGTAATTTTGCAGTTGGTCGATGGCGTTAGATGGTGCCAGGTTTCCTTTTCCTGAAAGATTAATCTGTAGAACTAAAACAATAAAACCAATTATTAATTTTAAAGCAATTGTTAAGTATTGGTAGTTGCTAATTCTTGAAATGATAGAAGATGAGTTAGTAACATAATTAAAATTATTATCAATCAACCTAATAGGCGTTAAGGTGTAACTATTCAAATTAGCATTTAAATTAACCTCATAGTATTGTTTATCAACTTTTACGGTCATGCCATTACTTAAGTTGGTGGAACTAGTATAAATTTTATTAACAGAAACTTTTTTATTTTTGCTAATATCTTGAATCATCTTAACAGTTTGATTATTTCTGGATGATGTTGCTTTTTGATCCATAACATGGCTAAAGACCATACTGATAGCTAATATAGATATTAAAGTTAACATAACAAAGAAATCTCTATATTTTAAATTAGTACGATCACGCATGTATTTAATTCCATTAAAGATTATGGTAATACCTAAAATTAGTGCAAACAGTAGCAACAAATAAGCTACGTAAGCATTAGAATTATTTAGATATTCATAGGAATATAAATTCATAATATCGCTCCTAAATTATTGATTTAATATAATTGTATCATTGGAAGTTTCAAATATGTAACGATTTTGACATAAAATAGTCAACATATTGACATCATTTTGACCCCTAACGGTATTATTTTATATTTATAATTACAAACAATAAATATAAAAGATTAGGGGTATGAATAATTTGAAAAGGAAAATATTAACGATTTGTTTAACAGCTTTGATATGTGTATTTTTTGTAAAAATTTCTGCTGCTAATGCTGACGAAATTAACCCAGGAACAGATTCTACAAGCACAAACTTAACGGATGCTTCCAATAATGTTTTGCCTGAAAATAATGCAAACAATAATAACGCTGACAATAATTCTGAAAATAATGCAAACGATAAATCTGATAAAAAAGAAAATAGTCAAGATGACAAAAAGAAAAAAATAGATAAGAAATACAAAAAATTGTACAAACAAGCTAAAAAAGAATTAGGTAAAAAATACCGTTATGGTGCTACTGGTTCTAAAAGCTTTGATTGTTCTGGTTTCACTAAATATGTTTATAAGAAGGCCTTAAATAAAAAATTGCCGAGAACAGCAGCTCAACAATATAGAAGTGCTAAAAAGGTTACTAAATCAGAACGTAAATCAGGCGATTTGGTATTCTTTGGATCTAGTAAACATAACATTACGCATGTTGGATTGTACATCGGTGATGGTAAGATGATAGACGCTCAAAATAGAGGCGTGGTCGTAGAAAACGTTAACGCTCCATGGTGGAAAGCGGTTGGTTATTCCAGACCATATAAATTTAATTAAAAGCTAACTTTTAAAAGTGAGCTTTTTTTGTTTTCGTGTTATTCTTTTGATGATACATAAAAATTACGATTAAATGCGAATTTTATATTGGAGGAAAATAAAATGAAAAAAATATCGAATGCAATTTTTGTAACATTAGCAATGATTTTGTTAGTGGGATGTTCAAACAAACAAAATGATAAAAAAACAAGTAGCTCCAACGTTAATTTGAGCGAATTAAATTATAATTCAGGCGATAAAGCATATGTTGAGCTCAACGGAAATCATGCTAATTTAAAAACTAGTGATTGGAAATATAATCATGTTGATTATGCTAATTTAGATGACTTAAATCGAACTTCTTCAGCTAATGTAGGTTATTTAGAAAAACGCAATTTAGCTAACTCTGCACTGAGAACACGCCAATATGTATATCCAACGGCATGGCATCAAAAAATGGTTAACCGTGAAGCTATTATTAATCGCGGCCATTTAATTGCTTACAGTATTTCAGGTGGGATAAATAGTGATGGGCAGTATCAAAACCGTCATCAAACTGGTGACCAAAATAATTTGAAGAACTTATTTACTCAAACTGCATTTTCTAACCAGAAGGTGCAAACTATTTACGAGGCTAAGGTAAGGAATGCTTTGCGTGATAACAAAAAAGTTATTTTTTATGCTAAACCTATTTTTAGAGGAAATGAGTTAATGGCTCGCGGAATTAATTTACAAGCACTTTCTACTGATAAGTCCTTAGATTTTAATGTATACATCTTTAACGTTCAACCAGGTATTAGTTTTGATTATGAAACTGGACGTTCTAGAATAGATCGTAATATGCAAGTTCCTACTCCAGAAGGTGCGCCAAGCTTTAATAATAAAAACTATCATTTGAACCGTAGTTATAACCACCACTACACTCACTATCATAAATAAAAGGAGTTATTATGATGACTAGATTACCAGCCAAAGTTAAAAAAGTATGGTCACAAAGTGCTTTCATTTCATTAATAGGATGGCTAACAGCTTTATTGGTAGTATATTTAGTTTCACGGTATTTTTATTCATTGCCACTTATTGTATATATAATTATTTTAAGCTTAGGTTTATTAGAAGTAATGATTGAGTACGCATTGATTCCTTATCGATATAAATTTTACAGTTACGAAGTTTCTGAAACTGAGGTGAGAATAAGGAAGGGATTTATCTTTCGTAGTGAAACTTCAATTCCAATTGCACGAGTTCAAAATGTGCATTTATCACAGGGACCATTGCTTAGATTACAATACTTGACTAGTGTATCAATTGTAACTGCTAGTAATTCGCATATTATAGAAGCGTTAGTTCCTAAGGATGCTGATGAGTTGAGACTAAAAGTGATTAAACTAGCGATGGAGGCCAAAAATGTCCAATAAACGATTGAATATTTTTTCAATTCTATTTTACTTATATTCAGCATTTAAAAATATTTTTGTATTCGTTATAGCTTTAATTGCTGCAAAACCAATCTTAGGAATTTTGATAACTTTAATATTAGTTCTTATTGTTTTAGTGAGATATTTAACTTATCGATATTCAGTCTTAGATGATCAGATTTTAATTAAATATGGTCTATTTTTAAAAAAAGAACTTCATATTCCATATGATAAAATTCAAGTTATTCAACATAATCAGTGGTTCTTTTTAAAACCATTCAACTTAGAACAAGTTATTTTAGATACGGCTTCTCACAGTGATAGTAAATCAAAGGTAGACTTGAGAGTGATTAGTATAGATGCGGGTCAATTTATTGAAACTAAGCATGCCAAATCTGCAGGTAAAAAGATACCAAAAGAAAAAGATTCTAATTATTCTGATAACTGTTTTTATCGAGCTACTACACACGATATGAAATTATTTGCGGCTACAAACTTTTCATTTATTTCAGCAATTTCTTTAATTACTGTTTTGATATTTCAATTATTTTTAAATGATAAAAAATCTTTTGAAAGCATTAACCATGCCTCATTTTACTTTGTCATATCTTTTTTAGTAGGTTTTATGATATTAATTTATATAGTGGGTTTTATAAAGACCCAATTAAAGTATTATAAATTTACAGTTCATTCTGAGGACACATATTTTAGAATTAGTTCAGGCTTATTTAAACGGAAGGTTGACAAAATTCCAATTGATAAGATTCAAAATATTGTGTTTAGTCAAAATATAATTAGAAAAATGCTAAATATTACGACGGTTAATGTTGACTTAATTACCGAAAATGATGATGAAAATATAAATAATGGACTCCTTATTCCATTCATAAAAAGTCAACTAGTCTATGAAAAAATAGGGCAATCATTTAGCTATGTTTGTTCAAAACCGTTTTTAAGCTTTACATCTTATAAAAATGCTTTTTGGTTATTTACTCGTAATGTTTTATGGATACCACTAACTTTATTGATTATGCTGTTTTTCATTAGAGATTACATTTTTGTAAATGTTTTGGGGTTAGCTATTTTGATACTAATCATTTTTTCAGTTTTAACGATTATTAATGCGTTTATTAAATCTAAAAATGTTGAAATTAGTTTATTGCCTTTAAATAAACAAGGGATAGTTAAAATTAAAGATGTACATTTATTTAATTACTATACTAATTTTGTTCAATGGGATAAAATTCAATCGATGAGTTTAAAACAAACTTATTTCATGAAAAAATACCACAATTTAGCACATTTAGAAATTAACATTCGTGTGGGCGAACATGCTAAAAAAATCGAATGTAGGTATTTGAAGTATGATGATGCTAAGAAAATCATTGATTGGTATAAGTTATCTTAATTTAAGTTAAGATGTTTTGCTTTTACCTTCCTTAAGTATACAATTTAGTTACTTAAAAGGAGGAAGATAATTATGAAAATTACTATTACAGACGCAGCAAAGTCTAAAATAAAAAATAGATTAAATGGTGAATATAAATTATTATTAAACTTTGACGATGGAGTTGGTAATTATTCTGATGTTGGCTCTTGTGCTATCGGAATTTCTTTTGATTTATTAGCTGTTAAACCAGAAGATAACGATCCAGCTTTTGATGATAGTTTGGATTCTGATTTAGGTCCTATTTATATTAAAGGATATAGTAAATCATACCTTGATCAAGGTTTAAAATTAGATGTAAATTATAATGAATTAGTACTCAAGGGTGACGCTGGAATGCTTGATGGCAACGTTGCTTTAAAAGATGAAAGATAAAAAAATGCGAACACTTAGTAGTGTTCGCATTTTTTAATATTATCTAAACCATTTGTTAACTTGACTACGATTTAAAATACGATTTAAATCGACATTACCTTTAATTCCGGAAACTCTACCATGACTAGTATATTGCCATAAGTCTGGGTTTTGAATTGGTTTAGCACTGTAATTTGCAATCCATGAACCGTCAAATCTAGAATAATCAATTTTATGAGAAGAAACAAAACTTTGATATGAGTAATAGATAAGTGGCTTGTCAGTCAATTTACGCATAGTTTTTAACCAAATATCAACGTATTTTTGCTCTTTAGCTTTTGCTTTAGGCATACGCTTTTCATTGTCTAGTACATAAAACTTAGCATTTTTGTTTGAATGCTTAAAGAAAGTTTTAGCTTCATTTTCAGCATCTTTTTTGCTGGTGAATTCAGCAAAACCATACTGACCAAAAGGAATATTATGCTTGTAAGCGCCGTTAGCATTAATGTTTCGATGAGTATCAAGACGATAATCTTTATCATCTTTAGTCCCATGCTGTACACGAATAAGAACATATTTTAAATCTTTAGCAGCCTTATTCCAGTTAATGTTTCCTTGGTATTGTGAAACATCAGCAATTTTTTTGCCACTAGCGTTAGCTGATACATTCATAGAAATAATCGCAACTGATAGTACAAAAATTGCAACTAATATCTTTTTGACCATTTTCATAAAAATCCTCCGTTAAATATAATTATTATGGTTATTCTAACTTATGATTGATACACAGTGATTGCATTTACATTGCAAAATTGTTAAGAGATATTGCATTAGTAACACTCAAACAATTTATTTGTTTTGTTAATTTTATCTTGATAGAATGGTCATAATAATTAAACATCGAAGGGAGCAGTATAAATGAATACATTTGTAATTGGTGCACATGGTAAAGTAGGTAAATTGTTAGTTCAAGAGTTATCACAAAAAGATAATGAACACGTTTTTGCTGGATTAAGGAATGCTAGCCAATTTAGCGAATATGACAATATGACAAATGTTACGCCGGTTACGTTCGACTTAACCGCTCAAGCAGATGATATGGCTGACATTTTTAAAGATAACGCAATTGATAGTGTAGTCTTTTCGGCTGGTTCAGGTGGTAACACTGGAGATGACCAAACTTTGGTTATAGATTTAGATGGTGCCATAAAAAGTATGCTAGCTACGCAAAAGGCGCAAATCAAAAGATATGTAATGGTTAGTTCAATGGGTAGTGATGACCGTAGTGTATGGGATAAGTCTAATTTACATGGCTACTTCATTGCTAAACATTATGCTGATGAATATTTAACACATAATACCGATTTAGATTATACGATTTTGAGACCAGCAACCTTGTCTGACACAGCGGGTAATGGAAAAGTAGAACTAAATCCTAGTGATTTATACAATCGAAAAGTTTCTCGACAAAATGTTGCCAAATTTATTAGTGCTGTACTAGAAGATAATGGCACAATTAATAAAGAATATGCCTTTAGTGATGGTGATAAAACCATTAGTGATGTTCTCTAATTAACTTGTTTATATCAATTATCTATGATAAAGTTATGCGAGTCTTAAAATTTGAATCAAAATAAAAAGTTCGTCCTTGATTCTGAGTGAAAAAGGGATGAATTTTTTAGATTAAAGCTTATTTCAGATGTAAGTGGGGTATGAGATGATAACAGTAAGTAATATGGGATTACATTTCTCAGGGAAAAAACTGTACGAAAATGTTAATTTAAAGTTCACACCAGGTAATTGTTACGGTGTGATTGGTGCCAATGGAGCAGGTAAATCAACCTTCCTAAAGTTATTGGAAGGTAAAATTGAGCCAACTAGTGGAAATATTTCTATTGGTAAAAATGAACGAATTTCTAGTCTAAATCAAAATCATTATGGTTTTGAAGAATGCGAAGTTTTAGATACGGTAATTCAAGGTTATGAAAAACTATACAGCGTAATGAAAGAAAAAGATGCTTTATATGCCAAAGCTGATTTCTCTGATGCCGATGGAGTTAAAGCAGCCGAGCTTGAGGGTGAATTTGCTGAAATGGATGGTTGGAATGCAGAAGCAGATGCTGCCCAACTATTACAAAACTTAGGCATTCATGAAAGTATGCATACTCAAAAAATGAGTGAGCTAAATGAAAGTCAAAAAGTTAAAGTTTTATTAGCTCAAGCATTGTTTGGAAAACCAGATATTTTGCTTTTAGATGAACCAACTAACGGTCTTGATAACAATACAATTGAATGGCTACAAGATTTTCTAGCTAATTATGAAAATACAGCTATCGTAGTATCGCATGACCGTTACTTCTTAAATCAAGTCTGCACAATGATGTGTGATGTTGATTTTCAAAAGATTCAAATCTATGTGGGTAATTATGATTTCTGGTTAAAATCCAGTCAATTAGCTACTAAGATGCGTCAAGAATCAAATGCTAAAAAAGAAGACCAAATTAAAGAGTTAAAAGAATTTATTGCTCGATTTAGTGCTAATGCTTCTAAATCTAAGCAAGCAACTTCGCGTAAGAAACAATTGGATAAAATCACGCTTGATGACATTAAGCCTTCCTCACGTAAGTACCCATTCATTAAATTTGAAATGGAAAGAGAACTCGGAAATGATTTGTTAAGGGTGGATAATGTCTCTAAAACTATCGATGGAGTTAAAATTTTGGATAACATTACCTTGACTTTGCGTCCAGGTGAAAAGACTGCATTCATTAGTCGTAACGATTTAGCTACAAATACTTTAATGCAAATTATAGCCGGTAAAATGACTCCGGACACTGGAACTGTGACTTGGGGTCAAACGACTAAGGTATCTTACATGCCCAAAAACATCAACTCTGACTTTGAGGACGACTCCATGACCATCATTGATTGGTTGCGTCAATATGCTTCAAAAGAAGAAAGTGATGACACTTTCCTACGCGGTTTCTTAGGAAGAATGTTATTCTCAGGAGATAATATTGATAAACAAATTAAGGTATTATCTGGTGGGGAAAAAGTTAGATGTATGTTATCTAAAATGATGTTACAAAAAGGAAATGTGCTGCTATTAGATGACCCAACAAACCATTTAGATATGGAATCAATCACAGCTTTAAATGATAGCTTAATTCCATTTGATGGTTCAATCATTTTTACATCACATGACCGTCAATTTATTGAAACCATTGCCGACCACATTATTGAAGTTTCAAGTAAAGGATTAGTTAGTAGAGCTGAAACTAGCTATGAAGAATTTTTAAGCCATCCAGAAGTTCAAAAACAAGTTAATTCAATTTACTAAAAAGATATTCGTTTTTTCGAATATCTTTTTTATTTTAAGCTAACCTTAAGTTATATTAGTTATTCTTTTAAACATAGAAAACATAGTGTTTAGGAGGAATAACGATGAAAAAAACAATTCTAACCTTGGGAATTGCTGCAATGCTATCTAGTACGGCTTTTCCTTTTATGAATAGTCAAGCCCTTACTGCTTCAGCTGATAGCGTTGTTAATATAAGTGATAATAATTTAAAATATGATATAAAATCTGCTAGAAATTTAAATTCTATGAAAGTTAAAAGTGGCAATTGGCAATTATTTAATCAACCATATAGTTCTTTAGCTTATTCAGTCGGGAATACTAAAGATATTAGTGGTAAATTAGTACAATTAGATCAAGTTGCTACTGCAGGTAACTATACTTACTATCACATTAGTTACAATGGTAAAGACTATGGATGGATTAACTCCGATGGATTAGAGAGTACTTCTGAATATGTCCTTCCATTCACTTACACTAGTCAACACACTCCTTTAGAAGCAGCTAATGCTTGTGAGGTCACTAGTCTTAAAATGGCTTTATCAGTTAAAGGTATTGGAAAAGATGTTAGCTTGAGAACTTTCATTGACAATATGCCACGTAGTAAAAACAATGCTGATGATGGTTTTGTAGGAAATCCCTATAAAGTTAACCATACTAACCAAGATTGGACTATTAATCCAAAACCACTAGCTCAATATGGTAGAACATATTATTCCAATGTTTATGACATTACAGGTGCTTCTAAAGACGACCTAATTTCTGAAATTAAGCATGGTAACCCATTAGTTATTGCTGGTTCTTACCGCATGCAGGGGAAAGCAACTGGTCATATGCTTACAGTTGTTGGATATAAAGATGGTTATTTCTTGATGGCAGATCCATCTTCTAGAAAAAATAGTAAAGGCTACATTTTCTGGACTTCAGTTGATAACTTTATGAGAATTTATAACGACTATGGTAAAAAGGCAGTCGTTGTTAGATAAAAAAAGACATTGCATTTTTTATAAAATGCAATGTCTTTTTATGTTTTACCAAACACCCATGTTCTTAGCTAATCTAGCACGATTTAAATCTCTTTGTGATAATTTATTGGTCATCGTAGCAATTTTTTCGTTATTAGCTCTTAAAGTACTCCATGTATATTTTAATGGTAAATTACTTTGTTCTTGTTCTTCACTAGATTCGGCAAATACAATGTCATTGGCATAAGGCGTATGTCCTAATCCCATTGCATGGGCCATTTCATGCATTATAACACCAGTCCAATATTTATTATCTAAGGGACTATTAGAAGCATTGTTAAACTCATTTTGTTCCTTACTTTTTGCATTTTTCCCATCAATTAAATCGTTAACATTTACTTTAGCACCATTAATTTGGTTGATTTGTTTATTATATTTTTGATTATAAAAGTTATTTTTATTAACTAGAATGGAGTTGTTTGAGAACATACCATCCCAATCGTTATTATCCTTAGTAACCAATTCAACTTTTAAAGTTTCATCTTGAACATTACCCAATTCAAAAATATTGCTGCCAAAAGCTTTGTTCCAATTGTTGATGGCATCCTTTAGTGGAGTTTGTAGATCTTTGTCATCGGTATATAAGAAAGCATGCCCATCTTTAAATGCTGGAGAGCTGCTATATTTGTTGATGTTAAATTGTTTGGATAATAAATTCTTATAGTTATTATATGAAGACTTGCTTAAATTCAACACTTGACCTTCAGGTAATAAGTCAGGACATTGTCTTATGTAACTCATGAGCTGTTCTTTTGATTTTATATTCAAGTTTTTAACTATTTTTTTACTTACCTTTTTCTCTGGGTAAACTTTGACATTATTTGAGCCAGTGAAGCCTTTTAGCTTGTTATTCTTAGAATGTACATATAAATATTTTTTATTTGTGTTGTTCTTCTTTACTAAAATGTATTTGTTTGAATACAGCTTAGTATTTTTGTATTTTTTAAGTGAAAAGCTGTGCTTTTTCAGTTTTTTATCAGCATAAGCTTTACCTTTAAAGCCTTGATAAGTTGTTAGTTTACTCTTCTTAGTGATATATTTATTATTTGCAGAAACATTGCTACTTAGTACAAAAGTACTAAGTAATGTAAAACCTAGTATCTTAATGTATTTATTCATAAATGTCATCTCTCCATTTCGTATTATATGAAAATTGTATAAAATATTTTTTTTAAAGTAAATAAATAACACTTATCATACTTAATGATATAATTATTTACGCATAATATTTTATTAATTTTGTAAATTGGAAGTGAAATTATGTTATCTTTAGTTCATTACATTGGTAATTTTATAAGTACCGTTGGTATTTTAATCTTATTGTTTACTTTGAGAAAGGATTTTGGCGAATTAAGTCTCATCAAAAAAGTAAGTATTTATGTATTATCTGCAGGAATATTAATTCCATTTGCAATTGAGGTCATTTATGGATTTATAAATGGCGTATTTGGATAAGTTTGAAAAGTTTCAATTGAATAATTGAAACTTTTTTTATTTTTATTGAATATTTTAAAATTGTAGTCTATAATTTGCGCCATCTTGATAAGAAAGGTTGTGGTGCGATTGATTGATGGAATTCTGAAAAAATTATTAAGTGGTAATCATCGAAAAGAACCTTTTTCAGCAGTATTCTCTTTAAGTAAGGATGAAAAAGAATATATTAAAACTTTAGATGCTGATGTTCAAAAAGCTATCTTAGAGGCGCTATTGTCACCTAATAGTAATGATCAGCTGAATAACGTCGATGCTGATTTAATTCAAAAAATAGTATCCATTAAAAAAAACGATAGCGTAATAAAGCTTAATGGAACATATTATAATTATAAAATAGTATTAAAATCAGCTAATAATCAATACCGGGTTACAGGGGTTAACAATAATACCGTAATTTTAGTACCGATTGAGGCATTTAAAAAATAAAATATAGAAAAGAATGATCTTATGGGAACCGTTGTAGGAACAATATTTGCAGTATTAATAATAGTTTTACTTTTATGGATGATTTTACATACCGTTATTATCATTAATGAAAGCCAAGGAGAAGTTGGATTAAAAATGCGTCTTGGTAAGTACGTTGAAACTTTAAGCCCGGGATGGCATTTTGTAATTCCAATTATTTACTCAGTTATAAAAGTTGATACTAGACAAAAGCCACTAAACATTAAAGAACAATCGTTAATCACGCGTGACAACGCAACAGTGCTTGCTACTGAACAATTAAAATACCATGTTACTGACGCGGTTGAATACGAACTTAAAAATAGTAATGCTGAACAGTCAATGATACAAGACGTGCAATCTAGTTTACGTAGCATCATTGGTGGGATGAAGTTAAATGATGTTTTAGAAGGTTCAGGGAAAATTAACGAACGTCTTGCCAATGATTTAAACGATACGACTGCTCGATATGGAACTCAAGTTGATAATATTGCCATTTCTGGTTTAAAACCAGATCCAGAAATTGAAAAAGCTATGAATCAACAAGCAGCAGCTGAAAGACAACGAGAAGCCGCTATTATGAAATCACAAGGTGAAAAACAAGCGGCGCAAAATCAAGCTGATGGGAAAGCATATTCTTTGCGTAAGACAGCCGATGCTGAAGCTTACACAACAAGACAAAATGCTGATGCTAAAGCATATCAAAAAATTCAAGAAGCTAAAGCCACAGCTGAAGCAAATAATACTGTAATCAATGCTTTTGCCAATAACGGATTCACTAATGATAACTATATATCATTAAAGCAAATTCAAGCTTATCGAGATATTGCTAATAGTTCTGCTAATACAGTAGTAGTGCCACAAAAAGAAGTTAATACGGCAACCAAGACGGCGGAAGCTATTAAAATTGCTAAAACAGATAATACTTTCTTTGAACATTTGAAAAATAGCATTACACAAAATAATCAAAACGATAATTCTAGCAACAATAAATAAAGAAGTGTCCATAAAATGGGCACTTCTTTATTTAATATCTTTAAAATATTTTAACAACTGTTTTCTAAGCTCTACATCATGTGCAAAAATGTATAATCCATGCACTCCTCGTTTCATTAAAACGTTAATTGAGTTTAAAATTAACTGCTTTTTAATCGCCTCAAAGTTCTCATCGTTTTTCATATCTGGTCGTTTTTTTAACGATTCGACATCTGTATATTTAGACAAATTAACTTTAATTTTATGATTATGCTTATCTAAAAAAATAGGTGGACCTAAAATTACTCCAACATAGTTTAAATCAAAGCCTTGGCAAGTAAAAATAGAACCAACTTCATTAATTGTTTCTGGAATTTCAGCCCAAGGAGTTTGAGTGAAGTTATATTGATCCCATGGCATTTTGAAGTTTCCTTCAATAACGTAATGCTTGCCACCATCTAAAGTTGAAGGATATCCAGATGTGGATACGATTCTTGATAGTCCCATGCTTTCATTTTTATCAAAAATAGCTTCTCGCATTTTTTCAGCATCATCAAAGATTCGAAAATCATAATTAGCATTAGCACTATCTGGTATTTTGGTTAGGTTTCCATCTGTAAATGCATTAATCCATTTTACTAAATCATTACTAGCTGTCATTCTGAACTGTTTAGTTAGATGATACTCATCGTTGTGGTATGGCTTTAATAATTTTTTCAAGCGTTCCTCATTCCAGAACATTTTAGTTCTAATTACTTGGCGCTTATCAAAAACAATGATAGTGACTTTCGATTTTTTAATAATTTCTTCGAGTTGATTTTCTTGGTAGAAATTATTGTAATGGTCAGGACGTGACAATAATAAATGAGCTTCATCAACAATTGTTACGTCAGCATTAAGTCGCTTTTTATTCATTTGGTTGATAAATGATGTTGGTCGATTAAAGTTCTTTTTTAAAACATTAGGTTCATTTCCTGCTATCTGTTTATATACTTTTAAAATTTCGGGATGGTTAACTAAAAAATAATTTTTAGTATTTTTAAATACGCCCTCTAGTTTAGTCATTTGTTGTAAATCATAAAATAATTGACTTAATACAACACTTTTTCCAGTTCCAGCATCTCCATAAATTGTGAATACAGCGTGTTTTTTGGAATTAAGATTCTTTTTCGCAAATGCTTTAATCTTATTAACTAATTTTTGTTGTTCATCAGTTAATTTTTTGCTAGGCGATAATTTTTTTACAGCAGAATTATCTGAATTCATTTAAGATAACATTCTTTCTATTTAAAATTATGTTTAATTTTATCATAGATAGCATCGGTAGTTTGCCAGTCATTCATAGTATAAAGATGAATTCCATCCACATTATGCATTAGTAAATCATTAATTTGTTTAATTGAAAAGTTAATTCCATATTGATCTAAGTCTTTAACATTATCAAAGCTATTATGAGTAGATATTTTATTATGTTCTAGCCAATGTAGTTGATATTCCTTAGTTATTGGCATGATTCCTGAAAACAGTGGAACGTTAATTCCATGCTCACGAATTTTATTTATAAATTGATATACTTTTTGGTTATCAAAGCAAATTTGAGAAATTAATCCAATAGCTCCAGCATCAACTTTTATTTTAAGATGTTCAATATCTGATTCTAAATTTTTAGCTTTTGGATGCTTTTCTGGGTAACAAGTACCAAAAACTTCAATTGAGTTATCATATGATTTAATGAACTTGACTAAATCACTAGCATATTGAAAATCTTTTTTTATTTTAATTCCATGGTATAAATTGCCTTGCAATGCTAGCACTCGATGGATTCCATATTTTTCCATGGTTTTTAACTCTTTAACGATTTCATCCTTAGTTTTGCTAATTCCTGACATGTGTACTAATACGGGGATTCCCAAATCTTTTTTAATGTAGTTTGTAATCTGTACAACATCTTCAAATTTAGTTTCACTCAGGTTATTTATTGATACAAAGCTTGGTTTCCATTTACCTAAATAGTGTTTTATTAACTGTATTTGATTTAACTCGGCAGATATTTCAATAGAAAACATTTTATTGCTCATAAATTTATTTCCCTTTCAAAATTGTATATTAATTACATACTAATTAATATGTTTAATTGATACAACCTTATTTTATTGTTTTATAAAAATGTTGTTATTCATGATATAATCTTAAGAAAATAAGGAAATTAGCATGAAATATTCGTTAAATAAGCATATACCAATAAAAATGTTATTAGATTTATGTAGTAGCGTAGGTTAGATTTAGTTGCTTTTTATAGAGAACATTAGTTAGGGGGAATACGGGATTGAAAGAAATTAATGAACATCAAGCTTGGTTAAAAGATTTTTATAACAGCAAAGAATGGTATGAATTATCTCCATTTATTAGAATGAATTTTATATCTGAAGAAATTGGAGAACTTGCCAGAGCGGTTAGAGCATTAGAAATTGGGAGAGACCATCCTGGTGAAAAGAAAAAGTCCCATTCTCAATGGGATGACAATTTACATGAAGAATTAGCAGATCTATTAGATCAAGTATTAATATTGGCTTCCAAATATGGTATATCTGGTGAAGAGTTATTGAAATATAGTGAAAATAAATTACATAAACGTTTTAACTTTTAAATAAAAAGGCGGCTCAATACTAAATAGTATTAAGCCGCCTTTTTATTTATAGTAATTTTTCTACTAATTTATGAACATATTCTTCAAAGTTGTTTAATTTTTCTAATGCAGTATCTTTATTTGAAGCATTAGTACCAACATAAAATTTGATTTTAGGCTCAGTTCCTGAAGGTCTAACTGCTAACCAGGTACCATCTGATAACCAATATTTTAAAACATTAGATTTTGGCAAATCAATTTTGGTTTGTTGACCATTTTGACTAGTCTTAACAGATTCCTGAAAATCTTCTGTTGAGACTACTTTCTGGTTACCAAAAGTATCTAAATTAGTATTTCTTAGTTTTTCCATGATTTTAGTCATTTGCTTTTTACCATCAGAACCATTGAATACTTTAGAAATAGTTTTTTCTTCATAAAAACCATACTTTTTATAAATATCTTGTAAGCCATCATAGACAGTTTTGCCTTTTTCTTTATAGTAGGCAGCGACTTCAGCTAACAGCATAGTTGATTGAATTGCATCTTTATCACGGACAAATGGTTTGATTAGATAGCCAAAACTTTCTTCAAATCCAAATAAGAAAGTGTGGTTATGATTCGATTCAAAGTGTTTAATTTGTTCAGCAATAAATTTAAAACCAGTTAAGACGTTGATTGTTTTTATATCATAACTTTCAGCAATTTTGCTTGCTAATTCAGTTGAAACAATTGATTTAACAATTACACCATTTTCAGGCAGCTCATCATTATCTTGCTTAGCTTTTAAAATGTAGTTCATCAAGACCACAGCAATTTGATTACCAGACATTAGTTCATAACTACCGTCTGGTTGTCTAACAGCTGCTCCAAGTCGGTCAGCATCAGGATCAGTTGCAATTAAAATATCTGCTGATACCTTATTACCTAATTTGATTGATAAATTAAAGGCCTCAGGGAATTCTGGATTAGGGAATTTAACCGTTGGAAATTCAGGATCTGAAATAGTTTGTTCAGCTACGATTGAGTAGTTCATAAAACCTGCATCTTGTAAGGCTCTTCTAGCCAATACTTTACCGGTTCCATGAAGCGGAGTATATACAAATTTTAAGTTTTTTCCGGCTTTTTTGATTAAAGTATGATTAATGTTAACTGATTTAGCTTCCTTCAAATAAGCTTCGTCAACATCTTCGCCAATAATTTTTATTAAGCTATTTTTTCTTAAATCACGGATTGGCATGGCTTGAATAGCAAATAAGTCTGAAGCTTTTCTAACAAAACTAGTAATCATGTCCGAAGCTTTAGGTGGCATTTGACCACCATCTTCACCATATATTTTAAAGCCATTATATTGTTTAGGATTGTGACTAGCCGTAATCATAATTCCGGCAAATGCGTTTAGATGTCTTACCGCAAATGACAATTCTGGAGTAGGTCTAATTCCATCAAAAACATATGATGGAATATTGTGATGACCTAAAACTCGAGCGGCCTCATATGCAAATTCTTTAGAGTTGTATCTCGAATCAAAACTAATGGCAACGCCACGTTTTTTAGTTTCCTCGTCTAAAGTATCCATATAATTAGATAGTCCTTCAGTAGCCTGTCTAATTGTAAATATATTTATACGGTTAGTTCCGGCTCCCATTAAACCACGCATTCCAGCGGTTCCGAAGGATAAAAATCCATTGAAGGCATCTTCGATTATATCATCTTGTTTATTCATCTCATTAAGGTCCAATTTAATTGATTCTGGAAGGTCTTTTATTTTCTTCCATTGTTTATACATTTCATTTTTAATCATAATAAAATCCCCAATAAATTCGATTATGTTACTATTTGTGATTATAGTTAAACCAACATTTTAAGTCAATTTAATACATATAACATTATATCTTTTTCCAAACGTTTTGACCTTAATTTTGTGCCAATAGTTAACAAACAATATTATATGTAATATAATATTGTTGAGGTGATAATATGACTGTTCAAATTAGTTCCAAATTACTAGATGGAAGTGTCCTCGGTTTATTATCTGTTAAAGATTATTATGGATATGCATTAACTCAGGAGGTCCAAAAATATATAGCAGTTTCTGAATCAACAATGTATCCAGTGCTGCGTCGCTTGAAGTCTAACGGTTTAGTTACTACATATGATGAACCCTATCAAGGCCGAAATCGTAGATACTATCGCATAACAAACTTGGGCTTGAATCATTTAAAAAGTATTAGCTTAGAGTGGAGTCAGTTCAAGAATTCTGTTGATACCATGCTAAGGGGGGATATACATGAATAAATATATAGAAGAATTAAGTAAACTATTAAATGTGCTTTCTAATCAAGATAGGCAGGACGCACTTAGTTTTTATACTGAATATTTACAAGACGGTGGTTTTAAAACTTTTGAAGAATGTTTTGAAAGATTGGGAACTCCTCAAATGTTAGCTAATAAAATTATCGCTAACTATCGTAATGACAGTTACAACGGATATACACGCGATAAAAGAAACGTTTCTACTGTATTAATATTAATGTTATGCATTATTGCGATTCCATTTGTAATTACTGCGGTTTCAATTATTTTTTCAATACTTGTAGCAATATTTTCAATTGTATTTTCTATTTTTGTGACAATTGCTGCTTTAGGTTTAGCGGCTATAATTATTTTCTTTTTATCTTTTTGGTTGCTATTCACAAATTTTTGGATTGGCTTGTTTTATTTAGGCTTAACTTTAGCCACGATTGGATTTGTTGCTATTATATTCGATCCCGTGAAATGGTTAATTGTTAACTTAGTTGTAAGTACCAAGAAAGCTTTTGTTTGGTCTTGTAATCAAGTGAAAAATATATTTTCTAGAATTACAAAGTAGGAGAGTGAAGATAATATGAAAAAAAAGTACGCAATTAGTTTGATTGTTATACTAATTGGAATAGTTCTTATGTTTATAGGATTTATGCGAGATGGAATTCATCCAATCTACTTCAGTAACCATAACTTAATGGTTGCATCTAAAAATAAACATACTTATCATGAAATTAACGGTAAAAAAGTTGCTAATGTTAAATCAATTAACATTGGAAACGATGCCAATGTATTAATTCGACCTAGCTCCAATCCTAGAGTTGTGGTTCATGACGTTAGAGAAAACAATATTAAAGTCAAAATATCTGGTGATAATAACCTTGATATCAGTGGTAACAGTAATTCTGGATTTATGCTTATTGGTTTTTTCCAAGATGTTACCAATAAAGTTGAAATTTACTTACCAGGCAAAACTTATTTAAATTATATTCATCAATATAATCAATCTGGTGACGTCTCTATTAAAAATATAAATACTAAGGCGTTAAATCTAAGTGGCGGTAGTGTTAACTTACAAAATATGGCGATTAATGGCGAATTAAAAGTTGGTAGTACTGATGGTGACGTTATTTTAAAAAATATTAAAGCTAACAATGCGGTTCTTAATAGTGATGATGGAAATGTCTCTGTGAGTGATAGTAATTTTAACAAGGGTGAAAGCCAGATTGTTTCTAGTAACGGTGATATTAAATTTAGAAACGTAGTATTTGATTCACTTTACTGTGATTCCAGTAATGGTAATATTGGATTTAATAATCTAGTGGCTAATAAGCATTTGAAGATACAGTCTGAAGACGGTGATATTTCAGGTCGATTAGTTAACGATAAGAATGTGAGAATATCTGCTAAATCTGATGATGGCAGTACAAATGTTTATCAACCTAATAACTATTTAAATTCTAAAAATATTAAGAATTATGATTTTTATACTAGCGATGGTGATATTAACGTATCTAAGTAATACGTATAAAATAAGTTACAGATTAAAATAATCGTAACTTATTTTTTTTGATGTGATTATATTTGCTGAAAGCCTGTATAAGATTGGCTATTTTCACTTTGATTTAGTAAGTATGATATTCTTAATGGTTGAAAAAAAGTTAAAAATATCAGAAACTATAACAGTAGTTTTAGAAATTATACTTATTTTTTATTATTGAAGGAGACATCATGAGCGGTTTTTCCATTTTATCGACTGCTAAAGCTGTTCCTGAAAAAGTAGTTACTAATGACGATTTAGCAAAAATCATGGATACTTCTGATGAATGGATTACCAGAAGAACTGGGATTAAAACGCGTCACATTGCTAATAAGGAGACGACTACTTCTTTATGTACTAATGTTGCTGAAAAACTGCTTCAAAGAGCGAGGGTTGATGTTTCAGAAATAGATTTCATAATTGTTGGAACTATGTCTTCTGATTATCAAACGCCTTCGACTGCAGCTGCTGTTCAAGGCCTAATTGGGGCGACAAATGCAGTTGCATTTGATATTAATGCTGCTTGTTCAGGATTTGTGTTTGGATTAGACATTTTGAATTCATTATTGAATCAAAAAGTTGAATCTAAGGGAATTCTGATTGGTGGTGAAACACTTAGCAAAATGATTGATTGGAACGACCGTAGCACTGCGGTATTATTTGGTGATGGAGCTGGTGGAGTTTTAGTTTCGAATCAAGGCAGTGGTCAAATATTATCTAAAGATTTAAAGACTTATGGTGATAAAGGAAGTTCCCTAACTGCTGGACATATGAGTAAAACAGATAAAAACGCTGATATTTACTTTCACATGGATGGTCGAGCAGTTTATGATTTTGCTACGCATAGCGTTCCAGCTTCTATTACAAGAGCTGCTGATGTTGCAAAACTTGACTTAAAAGACATTGATTATTTTGTTTTGCATCAGGCGAATGCTAGGATTATAAAAAGTGTTTCTAGGAAATTAGGTATCAGCATTGATCGTTTTCCAATCAACATTAATCACTACGGGAATACTGCAGCAGCTAGCGAACCGATTTTGTTAGAAGAATTGACACAGCATGGTACAATAACTAGGGGTAACATTGTTGCCCTTTCTGGTTTTGGTGGCGGCCTAACCACTGGAACTGTTATTTTAAAATACTAAATTATATTATGGAGTGAATTATATTATGGCAGACAAGAATGCAATTTTTGATAAAGTAAAAGAAATCGTTGTGGACCAATCAGACGTTAAGGCTGAAGACATTAAAATGGACACTAACTTCAAAGAAAACTTGGATTTAGACAGTCTTGACTTATTTGAAATCGTTGACGCTTTAGAAGACGAATACGACATTGAAATTGATTCAGACAATGATATTGAAACTGTAAATCAATTAGTTGATTACGTTGCAAAACAATTAGACGAAAAATAATTAGATTTGCTTAGGAGTGTTTAAATTTGAATATTTGTTATTTATTCAGTGGACAAGGAAGTCAATTTCCAAAGATGGGCCAAGATTTATATAAATCGAATGCTATCTATAAAAAGACCATTGATGAAGCATCTAGTGTTTTAAATTTAAACTTATCAGATCCAGACATTTTTGATAATTCTAAGAATACTCAAATCGCAATCTTAACAATGAGCGTGGCAATTTATCGCATTTTAGCTGATAAGTTACCAAAAGCTAGTGTTGGAATGGGTTTGAGCTTAGGTGAGTATAGTGCTTTAGTTGCTGCTAAAGCACTATCTTTTCAATCAGGGCTAAAATTAGTACATGATCGTTCTATGTACATGGATGAAGCTGGTGAAAAGAACCCAGGTGCAATGGCAGCTGTCTTAGGAATTAGTCCGGATACTGTTAAGCAAGTTTGTGATGATATTGATGGAGTTTATCCTGCTAACTACAATACCGCAAAACAAACCGTAATCGGTGGAACTAAAGATGGTGTAAAAAAAGCAATGGAAGTCTTTAAAGCACAAGGTGTTAAAAGAGTTATTCCGTTGAAAGTTGCAGTAGCATCACACACGCCTTTAATGCAACTAGCATCTGATAAATTATCAGAACGTTTGGCAAATGAAGATTTTAATGAACCTGAATTTACGGTAATGAGTAATACTACCGCAAAACCATTCGCAGCTAGTTCAATTAAGGAAACACTAGTACAACAATTGATTAATCCAACGCATTTTATGCAGGATTTACAGGCAGTTGAAGATAATCAAATTGATGCATTCATTGAAATTGGACCAGGTAATACATTGAGCAAACTAGCTAAGAAAACTGTTAAAGGTGTTCCTACCTACAATGTTGATAGTGTCGATTCATTAAATGCATTACTTGATAAATTAAAGGAGGATTAGCATGGATAATACTGATAAAAAAGTTATTTTAATTACTGGTGCCACCAAAGGACTTGGTCTGGCAGATGCCATTAGATTAGCCAAAGATAGCAATAACATTGTGATTGCTAATTCTCATCGTGATTTGTCAGAAGCTGAACGCGATGAACTACAAAGCAAGTTTGCTAATCCAGTTGATATTTTAGTTGGAGATGTTGCTTCAGAAGACGATGCTAAGTCTATGGTAAATGAAGTGGTTGATAAGTACGGCCGCATTGATGTTTTAATCAATAACGCTGGAATTACGCAAGATACTTTATTAACTAGAATGAAAGCAGAATCATTTAAACAAGTTTTGGATACTAACTTGTTTGGAGTATTCAACATGACTAAATTTGCTTTAAAGAACATGCAAAAGAAACGTCAAGGTTGTATTATCAACATGGCTAGTATTGCGGGATTACACGGTAATTTAGGTCAAGCTAACTATTCTTCAAGTAAAGCGGGAATTGTTGGATTGACTAAGACGACTGCACAAGAAGGTGCGTTACGTGGAATTCGTTGTAATGCAGTAGCTCCAGGGATGATTACTTCTGATATGACTGCTAAGTTAAGTGATAAAAACATCAAGAAGTGGGAAGAACAAATTCCGCTTGGCCGTTTTGGAAATCCAGACGAAGTTGCAGAAGTTGTTGAATTCTTAATTCACAGTAGCTATGTAACTGGTCAAGTAATCACTGTTGATGGCGGCTTAACTATGTAAACTGAGTTAAATAAGAACAAATCTTAATTAACGGGAGAATCTGTAATGAACGAAAAAGATATCGAAAAATTAATGGATAAGTTTGATAATTCCAGTATACAAGAACTTAAAATTGATGGTGAAGATGGAACTAACATTTACTTCAGCAAATTAAGTAGTAAAGATAGCGCCAATGTAGTTAGTGATAATGCTCCAGCTGCAACCTCATCAGTTCCTAATACTGAAACTAAGCCTGCTAACAACAGTAGTAAGATCACTGCACCTTTAGTAGGCATCGTATATTTCTCACCAAGCCCTGAAAAACCAGTTTATAAAAATATTGGCGACCACGTTAAAAAAGGCGAAGTTGTTTGTGTCATTGAAGCCATGAAAGTTATTAATGAAGTTAAGAGTACTGTAAATGGTACGATTACTAAGAAAATGACTGATAATGGTTCAATGGTTGAATATAACCAACCTATTTTTGAAGTGGAGGAGGACTAATCTTGGAATATAACGTACAAGAATTTATTCCACAAAGATATCCATTTCAAATGATTGATAAGATTGAAGAAGCAAAACCAGGAGAGGGCGCAAAAGCAACTAAGCTTTTGAATGTCAACGAATGGTTTTTTCAAAATCAACATAAAGAGTTTGGAATGCCTCGACCTTTAGCGATGGAAATGCTAGCTCAAACAGGGGTAGTATCATTGCTTTCTATGCCTGAATATAAAGGTCGTAATGTTTTCTTTGGTGGAATTAAAAATGCTACTTTTGAAGACAGTTTTAGACCTGGAGATAAGTTAGACCTAGCCGTTCAAATGATTAAATTAAAACGTAACATTGGCGAAGGTCACGGAACGATTACTAGAGACGGCAAGATTATTTGTGAAGCTAATTTAATTTTTGCGATTGAATAGCTTTATATAAGGGTGATTTAATGTTTAAGAGAGTTTTAGTCGCAAACCGTGGCGAGATTGCGGTACAAATTATTCGCTCGCTACATGAAATGAACATCGAAGCAGTTGCAGTTTACTCTACAGCTGACAAGGATAGCATGTTTGTTAAATTAGCTGATAAATCAGTTTGTATCGGTGGCCCCTTCCCAAATGAATCGTATTTGGATATGCCATCAATTATTGATGCGGCTTGTTTAACTAATTGTGATGCAATTCATCCTGGATATGGTTTTCTTTCTGAAAATGCTGAATTTGCTGAGTTATGTGAACAATGTCATATTAAATTTATTGGCCCTAGTTCTAAGGTTATTGATTTGATGGGTAATAAATCACATGCCAAAGCTGCCATGAAAAAAAGTGGTGTTCCAACTATTCCAGGTAGTGATGGATTTATTAAAGATATTGATGAAGCCATTAAAATTGCTGATGAAATTGTTTATCCTGTGATGTTAAAAGCCGCAGCTGGTGGTGGTGGTAAAGGAATTAGAAAAATTTCTAATGAAGCCGAACTAAAAAATGTTTTTGCTACCACTAAGCATGAAGCTAAGATGTCATTTGGTGATGATGCAGTATACATGGAAAAAGATTTGAGCAATGCTAAACATATTGAAATGCAGGTTATTGCGGACCAATTTGGCAACGTAGTCTATTTTCCAGAACGTGATTGTTCATTACAACGTGAGCATCAAAAGATTTTGGAAGAAAGTCCATGTATGAAGGTTTCACCAGAGCAACGACACTATCTAGGTGAACTAGTTACCAAGGCAACTAAAGAAATTGGTTATGAAAACACTGGAACTTTCGAATTTTTACTTGATGAAGAAAATATGAAATTTTACTTCATGGAAATGAATACTCGTTTACAAGTGGAGCATACAGTTACGGAAGAAGTGGCTGGAGTTCAACTAATTAAAGATCAAGTATTAGTAGCTGAAGGCGAAAAGCTACCATTTACTCAAGCAGATATTCGTGAAGATAGCTATGCGATTGAATGTCGAATTAATGCTGAAGACCCTCAAAATGGTTTTTTACCTTCACCAGGTAAAATTACTAAGTTAAGTTTTCCATTTGGGACTAAAGGGGTTCGAATTGATTCAGGAGTAGAAGAAGGTAGTGTGATTTCACCTTTCTATGATTCAATGATTGCTAAAATTATTGTGCATATGCCAACTAAGGCGCAGGCAGTTACTAAGATGAAACGAGTAATCAAAGAGTTTGAAATTGAAGGCGTTAATACTAATCGACAATTTCTATGTGACTTGTTAGAAGATAAGAATTTCAATGATTCTAATTTTAATAATTTGTACATTGAAAACTCATTCTTGAAAGAGTGGTTGAAGCAATTTGACACAAAATAATTCTGATACACAAGACTTGCAAATGCTAATGGATAAAATTCCCGATGATTTATGGGTTAAGTGTCCATTTTGTAAAGCAAGTTTTTATAGAAAAAAATTAGGCAAGTATTACGAATGTCCTGAATGTAGTTTTGGTTTTAGAATAGGCCATGAAAAACGTATTTCAATGATTTGTGATAAATTTACGCCAATTAATACTGATTTGAAAACTTCCAGTTGTTTCAATGATGAAAAATATTTAGGTAAACTAAAAAAATCACGTGAAGTAACTGGCTTAAATGAAGGTGTTCAAACTGGAATTGGAAAAATTGGTGACAAAAGTTTTGGAATTGCAGTTATGGATTGGCGTTTTATCATGGGTAGTCTAGGAACTGCAACCGGTGAAAAATTAACGCGTTTATTTGAAAAGTGTACAGAAGATAATTTACCAGTAATTGTTTTTTCGGCATCTGGTGGTGCTAGAATGCAAGAAGGAATTCATTCGTTGATGCAAATGGCTAAAGTTTCTCAAGCAGTTGCTGATCATTCTAAAAAAGGTCTGTTGTACATATCTGTATTAACCGATCCAACAACTGGTGGGGTAACAGCTAGTTTTGCAATGGAAGGCGATATTAATATTTCTGAACCGCATACTTTGATTGGTTTTGCGGGACGTCGAGTAATTGAAAAGACAATTCAACAACGTCCGCCAAAAGATTTTCAAAGAGCGGAAACTTTATTAAAAAATGGTTTTCTAGATGCAATTGTTAAGCGTTCAGAAATGAAATCTACATTAGCTAAGTTATTAGCATGGAACTAGGAGGACACTATTATGACTAAATCAGCATATGAACGTGTAATGGCTGCAAGAGGTTCTAATAAAATTAGTATCCATGACTTAGTAGCTGGTCTAACTGATGATTTTATGGAATTACATGGTGATCGAGCATATGGTGATGATCCAGCAGTTTATACTGGGATTGGAACAATTGATGGTTTGCCAGTAACGATTACCAGTATTCAAAAGGGATTTGATACTGATTCAAATATTGAGCGTCATTTTGGATCAGCAGAACCGGATGGTTATAGAAAAGCCTTGCGTTTAATGAAACAAGCTGAAAAATTTAACCGACCAATTATTAATTTAATAAATACGCCAGGAGCTTATCCTGGGGTAGATGCTGAGTATCATGGCCAAGGTTATATGATTGCGCAATCCATTATGCAAGGCTTAAATTTATCGGTACCATACATTAGTATCATTGTTGGTGAAGGTGGCAGTGGCGGTGCTTTAGCACTGGCTGTAGGTGATTGTGTCTGGGCAATGGAAAATAGTGTCTATTCAATTTTATCGCCTGAAGGTTATGCCACCATTTTATGGAAAGATTCAAGTAGGGCAGCTGAAGCAGCTGAACAAATGGGATTAACTCCCGAAGATTTAATTAAAAATGGAATTATTGACAAAATAATTCCTGAAGTTCATGACGAAGAAACAATGAACAATTTAAAAAATGAATTATTGACACAGATAAATAAACTAAAGAAACTACCTAAAGATGAACTGTTAGACAACCGTCATAAACGTTATCGAAAGTTTAACTAAACGTAATTTCTAATAATGATTTTATTAATTTAGGAGGCCAAATCTGATGGCAGGAATCTTAGACGGAAAAAGAATTGTTGTAATGGGAGTTGCTAATAGACGTAGTATTGCTTGGGGATGTGCCAAGACCCTTATGGATCAAGGTGCTCAAGTTATTTTGACTTATCAAAATGACCGTCTAAAACGTCAACTAGAAAAAATTGCTCCAGAAAATACGCCAATGATTCAATGTGACGTTGCCGAAGATGCTAACGTAGAAAATACTTTTAATACTATTAAAGAAGAATACGGTAACATTGACGGTGTTGTTCACGCAATTGCATATGCTGATAAAAAGACTTTATCTGGTGGCGTTATTGACGTTGAAAAAGATGGTTACAATCTTGCACAAGACATTAGTGCATATTCATTAATTTCGGTTTCTAGATATGCAAGTAAAATTATGCATGCTGGCGGAAGTATTGCGACTTTAACTTACATGGGTTCTACTAGAGCTATTCCTTCATACAATATGATGGGGGTTGCTAAAGCAGCCCTTGAAGCAAATGTTAGATATTTAGCTCGTGACTTAGGTGAAAAGGAAATCCGTGTTAACGCTATTTCTGCCGGTGCCATTAAGACTTTAGCGGTTACTGGAATTAAGAATCACGGTGACTTACTTAAAGAATCTGAAATTCGTACCGTAGATGGCAAGAGTGTCGATATTTTTCAAGTTGGCGGCACTGCAGCTTTCTTAATGAGTGATTTATCTTCAGGAATTACCGGTGACCTAATTTACGTTGATAAAGGTGTTCACTTATTATCATAATATGAACATTTATATCGATAGTATTAATAACCCAACTTATCAAAATGAATTTAAACAAAGAAAAGTAGATTTTAATAAGTTTCATGAACGTCAAAAGATTGTAGGTCAACATCTTAAAGCTAAGTATTTGGGGTTACCTTATCTGGATGTTTTAAAGGGCATACCTTTTGTGAAAAATAAACACGCTAAGCCATATTTAAAGTCGAAAAAATGTTTTTTTAATATTTCTAACTCATACGAACTGGTTATTTTAGTAACTGGTTCAAGTGATTTAGGCGTAGATATTGAAAAAAAACGTGATTTTTCGTATAAACGAATTACTAGTGCTTTTAATCCTGACGAATTAGATTATTTATCTAAGCAGGTTGGTACTGAACAAAGCATCATGACTTTAAAATTATGGACTATCAAAGAATCGGTTTTAAAACAGGTTGGGGTAGGTTTATCTGGAAACCCTAAAAGCGTTCATATTGATTTGGAAAACTTACAGTATGCCAACCGTGATAATTGTATCTACCTTTTACAAGATTTAAATTTTTTTGATAAGTATCTAGGTACAATAGCGATAAAACAAGAAAAGTGTGATTAACTGTGGACGAAAGCAAGCTTTATGAAATGCTGGAATCAAAACACGTGCCGAACATTAAGATTTTTAATGAATTAAATTCTACTAATCAATATTGTTTAGATAATAATGTTGTTGATGCCTCGATTATAGTTTCTAAGAAGCAAACTGCTGGAAGAGGTCAAAGAGGTCATAAATTTTATTCACCTAAGGATACTGGAATATATTTTTCAATGGTTTTACCAGTTTCAACTCGTTTTTTGGTTAATCCTGGGATGTTAACAATTGGGGCTGGAGTTGCAGTGTCAAAAGCTATTTATGAACTGAGTGGAATTAAAGTAGGCCTGAAATGGATTAACGATGTTTATTTGAATAATCATAAATGCATTGGAATTTTGGTTGAAACTAACATGGATGAAGATAATCACATCCAAAGTTTTGTCATTGGAGTAGGTTTGAACTTATATCCTAATGATTTTCCCAGTGATATTCGTCATAGAGCTGGTTTTTTATTTAAACAGCATAGTTTTTCAAACGAAAAAATCATTGCTAAAATATATAATAATGTTGTTAATATGTATTTTAATCAATCTAATCGATATATATTGGATAAATACCGAAATATGTTAATATGGGTTGGTAAAAAAGTACAGATTAACATTGAAAAAAATGGATTAGTGTATGGAGTAATACAGGGAATAGATGATTTATCAAGATTGCTGGTTAAAATAGATACCGGACATGTATATCACTGCAACTACTCTGATGCTTCTAATCTTAGACTTATAGAATAATATCAATAAGGAGTGCTGATTTTGAGCGTACTAAATACAACAGAAATTATGGATTTAATTCCTAACCGTTATCCTATTTTATACATTGACAGGGTGGAAGAACTAGTTCCAGACGAAAAAATTGTAGCTACTAAGAACGTTACAATCAATGAAAACTACTTCCAAGGTCATTTTCCTGGAAACCCTGTAATGCCTGGAGTTTTAATTATTGAATCGATGGCACAAGCTGCATCTATCTTGATTCTAAAGAGTGAAAAGTACAAAGATAAAACAGCTTACATGGGTGAAATTAAAAACGCTAAATTTAGAAAAATGGTTAAACCTGGTGATGTTATTACTTTTGAAATCATCATGGGTAAACAAAAGAAAAACATGGGAGTTGTTGATTGTACAGCATATGTTGATGACAAGAAAGCTTGTCAAGCACAATTAACTTTCATCGTTCCTGATGTTAAACGTAAATAAAGGAGGACATTAAAATGCAACATCGAGTTGTAGTTACTGGAATGGGAGCAGTTAGTCCTTTAGGTAACGATTTAGATTCATTTTTAGATGGTATTTTTGCTTCTGAAACAGGAATTGCCCCAATCACACATTTTGATGCTAGTGAAACTGGAGTTACATTGGCTGCTGAAGTAAATGATTTTGATCCATTACAACGTTTAGATAAAAAAGTTTCAAAACGTATGGATAATTTTTCTAGATATGCAGTTTATTCTGCAATGGAAGCTATGGAAAACGCCGGATTAAGTAAGGGCGACTATGATCCCTATGACTTGGGAGTTATTTATGGTTCAGGAATTGGTGGCTTAACAACGATTCAAGAACAAGCTATTAAGATGAGTAAAAAGGGACCTGGTCGTGTTTCACCATTCTTCGTTCCAAACTCAATTATCAACATGGCGGCGGGAAACATTTCTATTAATTTAGATGCTAGAAATACCAGTCAAGCCATTGTTACAGCATGTTCTTCAGGAACCAATGCAATTGGGGATGCTTACGAACACATTAAAAATGGTAAAGCAAAGTTAATGATTGCTGGTGGTTCTGAAGCTTCAGTCAATGAACTAGGAATTGCTGGTTTTGCGGCATTATCTGCACTATCAACATCTGAAACAGTTGAAAATGGTTCAATTCCATTTGATAAAAACCGAAATGGTTTTGTTATGGGTGAAGGTGCTGGTACATTAATCCTTGAAGATTATGACCATGCTAAAGCTCGTGGTGCTAAAATTTTAGGTGAAATTGTTGGATACGGAACTACAAGTGATGCTTATCATTTAACTGCACCTAGACCTGATGGTGCCGGTGCAATTGCTGCTATGAAACAAGCAGTTGATGAGGGTGACATTAAAACATCTGATTTAGATTACGTTAATGCACATGGAACTAGTACCCATGCTAATGATTCTGCTGAATCTAAGGCTATTAGTACTTTATTCAGTGATAACGACCATATCAAAGTAAGTAGTACTAAGGGAATGACAGGTCATGCTTTAGGTGCTGCTGGGGCTTTAGAAGCGGTTATTACTGTAGGTGCTTTAAACCGTGGTCAAATGCCGGTCAATGTTGGTGTTAAAGAACAAGATCCTGAATGTGATGTTAATTTAGTAAATGAAGAAAATAAAAAATCCGATGTAACTACTGCAATTAGTAATTCATTTGGTTTTGGTGGTCATAACGCCGTTCTCGCATTTAAAAAATATAGCAAATAATAAAAAGACCTTTTTTAGGTCTTTTTTTATTATTTATATATAATTAAAGTATTTATTCTTGATTAATTAATTCAGATTATAAATAATAGAGTTAAAGAATTCGATGGGAGTTTTAATAATATGACGATTTTAGTTCCAGGAGGAGCCGGCTATATCGGTTCGCATACGGTTAATTATTTAATCAAAAATGGATATGATGTTGCAGTTGTTGATAATTTAGCAACGGGATATTCTAAAAGTGTTAATCCTAAGGCTAGACTATATGAAGGTGACATTCGTGATAAAGAATTTATGAGTGAAATCTTTGATAAGGAAAGCATAGATGCAGTTATACATTTTGCGGGAAGTTCAATAGTTCCAGAATCGATGAATAACCCAATTAAATATTTTGACAATAATGTTTATGGAATGATTACTTTATTGGAAATGATGGAAAAATATCATGTCAAAAATTTAGTATTTTCTTCATCTGCCGCAGTATACGGTGAACCTAAGCAAGTACCAATCAAGGAGTCTGATATTACTAATCCAACCAATCCTTATGGAGAAAGTAAGCTAATTATTGAAAGAATTATGAAGTGGGCTGATAAAGCTTATGGAATCAATTCAGTCGCCTTACGTTACTTTAATGTTGGTGGAGCCAGCGTTGATGGTTCCATTGGTGAAAACCATAATCCAGAGACGCATTTGATTCCAATCGTGTTACAAGTTGCTGAGGGTAAGCGTGATAAATTGCAAATTTATGGAACTAATTACGATACTAATGATGGAACTAACATTAGAGATTATGTTCATGTAGTAGATTTAGCTGATGCACATGTTTTAGCTATGCAATATCTTTTAAATGGTGGTAAGTCTGATGTATTCAATTTGGGTTCATCACATGGCTTTTCTAACATGGAAATTTTAGACGCTGCTCGTAAAGTTACCAATAAGGGAATTCCTGCTGAATTTGCAGCTAGACGACCTGGCGATCCCGCTACTTTAATTGCCGATTCCACTAAAGCTCGTACAGTGCTTAACTGGCAACCCAAATACGAAAACGTTGAAAAAATAATTCAATCCGCTTGGAATTTTGTTGAAAAACATCCTAATGGATTATCTAAATAGTAAACAGCATTGTTGAATTTTAATGTTAATTTCGATAGCATATAATAGTAGTAATTCAAAGGAGGAACACGTTCATGGATAGATTAGAAGGTCTAGAACAAACAACCACCTTAAACAATGGTGTTAAAATGCCTAAATTAGGTTTAGGTGTTTGGAAAACTGATAATAAAAGTGCAAAAGAATCTGTAAAAACTGCAATTAAAAAGGGTTATCATTTAATTGATACAGCTAAACAATACGGAAATGAAACTGGTGTTGGTGAAGGAATTAAAGAAGCCTTAGCTGAAACTGGCATGAATCGTAAAGATTTATTTATTACCACCAAGTTATTTAACGGTGACCAAGGTTATGAAAGTACAATCAACGCTTTAGAAGGTACTTTAAAACGTTTAGATTTAACTTATTTAGACTTATATTTGGTTCACTGGCCAGTTGATGGTAAGTACATTGATACTTGGAAAGCAATGGAAGAACTATACCGTCAAGGCAAAATTAGAGCAATTGGAGTATCTAACTTTGACAATGACCGTCTACAAGATTTATTGAATCATGCGGATATCGTACCTGCAGTTAACCAAATGGAAACTAACCCAATCAACCAAGAAAAGGGTATTTTGGAATTCAACAATCACGCTGGAATTCAATTAGAAGCTTGGTCACCTCTTGGTGGTGGTGAAGCCTTATCAAATCCAGAAGTTAATAAAATAGCTGAAAAACATAATAAATCAGCTGCTCAAGTTATTTTACGTTGGGATTGGCAACGTGGTTTTGTAACCATTCCTAAGTCTTCACACGAAGCCAGAATTATCCAAAATTCTGATATTTTCGACTTTGAATTATCCGAAGCTGAAATGGATGCAATTAACCAACTAGATAAGGGTAAACGTAGTCTATGGTATGAAAATTTTGCATGGCATGGTGGTGAATACGTGGACGAAGTTGACCACTGGGATGATTCACCTAAAAACTACAAAGATTAATTATTTAAGAAATGCATACTACATTTATTGTGGTATGCATTTTTATTTAAGCTTTTTACGAGATAACCGTGGCAGTTAACTATGTTATAATGCAAAAGTTAATAATTTACGATTGGAAGTTTTTAAATTGAATGTACATAAAAAAGTTTTTGGCGCATTTTTGGCAATCTTTGGTTCATTATTATGGGGAATTCAAGGTCCAGTATCACAGTATTTATTTGCGGATAATCATCTATCACCTGAATGGTTGATGGGCGTCAAAATGGGTGTTTCTGGAATTTTAATATTATTATTCACCAAGTTCATTAAACATGAACATATTTTAAAGATCTGGAAGGGTAAAAATAATGTTATTGTTTTTTTACTGTATGCAGTCTTCGGATTATCAGCAGTGCAATATTTATATTTGGTAACGGTTAGAGCTAGTAACGCTGGGACAGCAACCATTTTACAAAGCTTAGGAACCGTTTTTATAGTAATTTTAACGGTCATTATTTATAAACATGCACCTAGTAAATATGAATTAATTGCTGTGCTAGTAGCGTTAATGGGAACGTGGTTATTAGTGACGAAGGGACATTTAACTCACTTGGCCATAACCAATGTAGCTTTAACTTTAGGTCTATTGCTAGCTCTTTCAGGAGCGATTCAAACTATGTTACCCGTTAATTTATTAAAGAAATTCAGCTCATTATTAGTAGTGGGATGGGCCATGATAATTGGTGGCTTTATTTTCACCATTATTCATCCCTTTTGGCATGAAATGCCTAATTTAAATTTAGGAACGGTTTTAGGAGTTTCATTTATTGTGCTATTTGGGACTATGACCTCGTTCTTATGTTTCATTAACAGTCTTAAATTTATTTCGCCAACGGTAGCTGGACTTTTGAACACTTTTGAACCATTATCAGCTACTTTAGGCACAATATTATTTTTAAACACGCCATTTAATGTTTATGAAATTTTTGGTGGAATTATGATTTTAAGCACGGTCTTTATTCTTTCATTAGGAGCTAAAAAAGGTAGCTAATTTAATAGCTGCCTTTTTAATTTTTATAAATAATGAACACCGTGTTGACTTGTTTGTCTAAATGAATATAATTAGTCATTGTATAGTTAATTTATTAGGAGGTGAGTGATTGAAGCAAGACGAGCGAATACTAAAAACTAAAAAAGCAATAATTGATTCGCTTATTATCTTGATTAACCAAAAAGGCTTTAACAATATTAAGGTTACTGATTTGACCAGACAGGCTAAGATTAGTCGCGGTACTTTTTATATCCATTATTTAGACAAGTTTGATTTATTAGACAAAGTTGAGAGTAAGTTAATGCTAGATATAGAAGATTTATTAAATAAATTTATGCCTGAAGAATTAAATCATAGCTATCAAAAAGAAATAACTGATGCACCTTCAGCAGTGGTTATAAAAGCATTAAATTATTTTTATACTAATCGAAAACTCTTAGCAGCTTTATTAAGTGAAAAAGGTGATCCCTTTTTTGTGGGTAAAACTAAAAAACTATTTAATAAAGTTGTAAATAAATATTTTAATGATATGTCTGGAAAGGTTAGATATAATCCAGAAGTTCCAAAAGACTACATTAAAGAACTAATGATGGATCGATTAATGGACATTGTTATTTTTTGGCTTAAAAAAGATAATCCAGAAAAACCAATGGATATTGCTAAAATCATTATTGCTTCACAACGCATAGCTCCTCATCAATTAATTAGTTTTGATACGGAAAGCTAAAAGAAAGGAAACATAATATGCCAAATTTTATTAAGAAATATTCTGGTGTTGCAATTGCTTGGCTTGTAGCAGTTATTTTGAGTATTGTATTTTTACCCAACATGTCTACATTAGTTAGTCAAAAGGGTCAAACTAAAATACCATCCAACATGCAAAGTCAAGTGGCTCAATCGATTCAAGGCGGTTGGGGTCATAATATTAGCAACACGACGGAAGCAGTTATAGTATTTAATACTGGTAACAAGGCGATTGATAATACTCAACAAAGTAATATCAATAGTACCATTCAAAAATTGCGTGATAATAAAAATAAGTATGGTATAAAAGGTATTACCGCGCCATTTGATAATGCTGCAACTCAGAAACAATTAGTTTCAAAAGATAAAACAACTGAATTAGTGCAGTTAAACGTCACAAAAGACCGTTCAATTCAAAGTATTAATCAACAACTATCTAAATCAGTTTCGACTGAAGGTGTATACACCTATGTAACTGGTGGAGATATTTTAAATGATGACTTTAGAGTTTCAACTGAAAATGGAATTAAGAAGACAGAAGTTATTGCAGCTATTTTTATTTTAATTGTTTTAATACTAGTTTTCCGTTCTCCAGTAGTACCATTAATTTCACTATTAACGGTGGGAGTTTCATTAATTGTTTCACTAAGTATTGTAATGAATTTAGTTTCAGCATTTAATTTCCCACTTTCCAATTTTACAAGGGTATTTTTAGTGGTTGTGCTATTTGGAATAGGAACTGATTACAATATTCTCTTATATAATCAGTTTAAAGAAGAACTCAGTCGAGGTAAGGATAACGTTACGGCAACCATTCATGCTAGAAAAGTTGCCGGTAAGACTATCTTATTCTCAGGATTATCTGTTCTAATTGGTTTTGCTACTTTAGGATTAGCTAACTTCTCTATTTACCGTTCTGCAGTTGGGGTAGCCGTTGGAGTAGCAGTCTTATTATTAGTTCTAACGACATTGAACCCATTCTTTATGTCATTATTGGGTAAAAATATTTTCTGGCCATCTAAGAACTTTAACGGTGAAGGTCAAAATAAAGTTTGGAAATGGATTGCTTCAGTTTCTACCAAACAACCAATCATAGCTTTAGTAGTAGCACTAATTGTAACAGTTCCATTTATGGTAAGTTATCATAATAACTTAAATTATGATGACACTGTTGAATTGCATAACGATGTACCTTCTAAACAAGGATTATTAGTTGTTCAAGGTCATTTCTCTAAAGGAACTGCTGAACCATCTACAGTTTACATTAAGTCTAATCACCGTTTAGATAACGAAAAAGATTTAAATGAAATTGACCGAGTTACAACACAATTAAGTAATCAAAAGGGCATTAAAACTGCTGCTTCAGTTACTCAACCAAGTGGAATGCCAGTTGATCAACTATATGTTAGTGATCAGTTAGGCACACTAACTAATAAAATGGGTAAAGCTAAAAGTGGTTTGAACAAAATTAATAAAGCCGCTACTAAATCATCTTTTGATACTTCGTCATTACAAAACATTGGTCAATCAGCACAATCGATTGCAAGTTCACTACAATCAATGCAAACTTCTACTAGTGGTCAGTCAGTAAGTTCCACTGTAAAAGCTTTACAAAAACGTATGGCTGCGGTAAATCAACCACTTTCAGTTGCACAAACTAGAATTTTGACTATGGCTTTACAACAACAAGCTAGCCAACAACAAGCCGCACTTAGTGGATTGCAAGGAATTGCTTCTGATACTCAAAGTATAGGTAATGATACTAAGACCTTAGCTAAACAATTAAAAGCTATGGAAGCTAAATTGAAGAAGGCTAATAAAGGTCTTAAACAAATTGGCAATGGAATGGGACAATCTAATGAATATCTAAAAGCATTAGGTAAGTCACAAGCTGCCGATACTTTCTATATTCCAAATAAAGTTTTAAAGAGCGATACCTTTAAAGAATCAGTTGACACTTATTTATCACAAGACAAAAAAACAGCTAAGATTACTTTGGTTCTAAATAATAATCCGAGTTCTGAAACTGCAATGAATCAAGTAAATGATTTACAAAGTCAAGTTGAACATAACTTAAAAGGAACTAGTTTATCTGCATCAACAGTGGCAATTGGTGGTCAAACATCAAACATTTCTGATACTAGAAAAATTGCTAGTTCTGACTTTATGCGAACAGCTATCATTATGGTTATAGGAATTACAGTAGCTTTAATGGTAATTACTCGATCAATCTTACAACCATTGTATATTTTAGGAACATTGTTATTTGCCTATGTAGCTTCATTAGGAATTACTAAGATGATTAGTGGTGCTTTACTAGGCCAAAATATGCTGACTTGGAATACACCATTCTTTACATTTGTAATGTTAATTGCTTTAGGTGTTGATTACAGCATCTTCTTAATGATGAAATATCGTGAATATCATAATGTTGATGCAAATCCCGCTCAACAAATTATTCATGCATGTTCTGTAATCGGAACCGTAGTTATTTCTGCAGCAGTTATTTTAGGAGGCACTTTTGCTGCATTAATGCCTTCTGGAGTTTTAACTCTAATTCAAGTTGCTATGGGAGTAATTGTTGGTTTAGTTATTCTAGTAATTATTATTCCGATAACTATACCAAGTTTTATTCAATTAACTTATGGTGAAGGAAAACATAGAAAATAATCTAAAAAAGAGACCTCTTTGTAAAAAAGGTCTCTTTTTACTTGCAATTAAATTAGAAATTATGTAGAATTACATTAAATTAATTTAACGATATAAATAACGGAGGTACGGTATGACAATTTATAGACGAACATCTATATCTAATTTTAATAATTTCTTCTTTAATTTTTCTAGTTATCTTGTCTAGTTCGAAGGAGAAATTTTAAAAGTGTGTCTTACTATAAAACTTCCAAAACACTAGTCAGATAACTTATAAGTAAGTTGTTTGGCTAGTGTTTTTTCGCACTAGCAGTGAATAACTAGCTAGTGCGATTTTTTTTATCGTTTTATTTCAAGGAGGATATTTATGGGAAAAATATCGGGGATTGTTTCGAGAATGAATCAAAAAGAATCTTTAGATAATTATTTAGCTCGTGATAATCAACTAGAGCGTACTTTAACTGCTAAAGATTTAATTATGTTAGGGGTAGGTGCAGTTATTGGAACTGGAATCTTTATTCTTCCAGGAACCGTATCAGCACAACATACAGGTCCAGGAATTATAATTTCTTTTATATTAGCGACTTTAGTTTGTTCTACTAGTGCGCTATGTTATGCTGAATTTTCGTCAGCATTACCAATTGCAGGAAGTGCTTACTCATATGGAAGTGTAGTGTTTGGTGAATTAACCGGTTGGATACTAGGATGGGCGCTAGTCTTAGAATATATGCTGTCAGTTGCAGCAGTATCTTCTGGATGGTCAGCTTATTTTCAGTCGTTATTGAGTGGATTTGGTATTCATATCCCAAAAGCTTTAACTGGTTTTTATGATCCCTCACATGGAACTTATTTTAACTTGTTTGCGGTATTAATAGTTTTATTAATTGCTTGGATTTTATCTTTTGGATTAAAATCATCAGTTAGAATTAACAGTATCATCGTTGTAATAAAAATTGCAATCATAATTTTATTCGTTATAGTTGGGTTCTTCTACGTTAAACCAAGTAATTGGACACCATTTTTACCTTTCGGAACTTCTGGAATATTTAAAGGGGCTTCATTAGTATTCTTTGCGTACTTAGGATTTGATTGTGTGTCATCGTCTGCCGCTGAGGTTAAAAATCCTAAACGTAACATGCCGATTGGAATCTTTGGTACATTAATTATCTGTACAGCCTTATATATTTTAGTTTCTATTGTTTTAACTGGAATGGTTCATTACAGTAGATTGGACGTTTCTGATCCAGTAGCATTTGCTTTACAAGTAGTTGGTCAAGGTAAGCTATCCGGAATTATCTCATTAGGTGCTTTAGCTGGAATGTTTACAATGATGGTTACTATGATTTACAGTAGCTCTAGATTGATTTACTCAATTGGTCGAGATGGTTTATTACCTAAGTTTTTAGGTAAGATTAATAGTAAAAATAATATTCCAAAGCATAGTGTTATTATCGTAACGATTATTATTGCTTTTATGGGTGGATTTGTTTCATTAAGTAAATTAGCTAGTTTGGTTAATATTGGAACATTGATTGCATTTACTTTCATATCTTTAGGAGTTATTCCATTACGTAAAAGAAAAGATATTGATAATAAAGATGGATTTAAAGTGCCACTATATCCAATATTGCCAATCGTTTCTACATTGTTGTGTCTAGGATTAATGACTCAGTTACCTGCTGAAACATGGATTATCGCTATAGTTTGGTTTATAATTGGTTTGGTTATTTACTTCGGATATGGTATTTCACATAGTAAATTGAATGTAAATAATAAGAAGTAATTTTTATTTGGGGTGTAAAAAATGGAAATGAAACATGAACATGTCATGCGTGGTATATTTTGGTCTGGATTAGCTGCGGCTCTATGGGGGGTATCCGGAACAATCATGCAATTCGTTGCGAAAAACGAAGCTGTTCCTACTAACTGGTTTATATCAGTTAGAACTCTTTTTGCTGGTGTGTTATTGCTAGGAATTGGTTATATACATGTTGGTAAAAGAATTTTTGATGTTTTTAAAAATAAAGAATCGATTATTAGATTATTTATTTATGCAATTTTCGGTTTAGCAGTAAATATGTCAACATTTTATGTAAGTATTCAAACTGGTAACGCTGCTTCAGCTACCATCTTACAATACTTGGCTCCAATATTTATTGTCTTATATGGACTTATCTTTTTAAGAAAGAAACCAATGCTGGTGGATGTTATATCTTTCCTAATTGCTTTGGTTGGTGTCTTTCTAGCAATTACTAAGGGTAATTTCCATTCACTATCGATTCCTATGATTTCAATCGTTTTTGGATTATTATCAGCTATTTCTGCTGCAATCTATTATTCCGTTCCTAAAAAGTTAATGGAAGAAAATTCACCATTTGTTGTATTAGGCTGGGGAACTTTAATTGCGGGATTTGGTTTTAATCTTTATCATCCATTTTGGGTTGGAGCTCCTAAATTAAACACGGGAATCGTTTTAGGAATTGGTGGAGTTATTTTGATTGGAACTATTTTTGCGTTCTCCGCAGTTCTTTACAGTTTGAAATTTGCACCATCCGAAGTTTCCAGTATCGTGGATGCGGTAGAACCAGTAGTTACATTTATTTTAAGTATTATTTTCTTAGGCTTGAAAATTGATATGATTGAAGTTTTAGGTTCAGCATTAATCATTGTTGCAATTTATATTTTACAAAAATCACATCAAAAACGAGCTAAATTAGATTAGTAAAAAGCTAAGGTTTACATGACCTTAGCTTTTTTAGTTAGATTGACTTTTAGTTAGATTGACTTTTAGTTAGATTAATTTAAAATTAATTATGGTTTTATTTTTTTGAGGTGAAAAAATGGAAAGTGAAAAAGGAATTTTAGAAACAAATATTTTAAAGGGAATTATGTGGGCGATGCTGGCGTCTGCTTTATGGGGGACTTCTGGTACAATATTACAATTTGTATCGCAAAACGCATCGATACCAGCAGGTTGGTTCTTATCGACTCGTACAATAATTTCTGGAATTGTTTTATTATCAATCGGTGGTTTTATGTATCACAAAGAAATATTTAACGTATGGAAAGATAAATCAGTCATTTTATGGTTATTAGCATATGGAGTTTTGGGATTAGGCGCTAATTTAATGACTTTTTATTTAAGTGTCCAGACGGGAAATGCTGACGCATCAACCATTTTACAATACCTATCTCCAGTATTTATATTAATTGGATCGATTGTATTTCAACACCGTCGTCCAATGAAGTCGGATATGGTAGTATTCTTAATTTCATTATTAGGGGTTTTTCTATCAATTACTCAAGGCGATATTCATAAATTGTCCATTCCAATGAACTCATTGATTTGGGGAATTCTTTCAGGAGTCACAGCAGCCTTTTATGTTGTATTACCAAGGCCAGTTCTGAAAAAATATCCGCCAGTAGTCGTATTAGGGTGGGGAACTTTAGTTGCAGGGATTATTTTTAATCTGCATCAACCTATTTGGATTGATACACCTAAACTTAGTTTGTTTACTATTTTAGGTATAGGGGCCATTATTTTATTCGGGACGATTCTGCCATTTTTAATTATATTACATGCTTTAAAATTTGCGCCATCAGAGGCAGTTAGTTTAGTAGATGCGGTTCAGCCGGTAGTAACATTTATCCTTAGCTTTGTTTTTTTCAACACTGGTTTAAACTTAATTAAAGTTTTTGGAGCTGGGTTAGTTATTTTAGCCATCTTCATTTTACAGCGTTCACATCGTAAATTAAGCATTGATAAAAATGGTTAATTAATAGTCTCTAAGAAAGGAAGCTAACATCATGAAAAAGGCTTCTCGCTTATTTCCATACCTATTGATATTTGCAGCAGCGATACTATTATTGCTGCCGCAAATAGTTTCGAAGTCTACAATTGTGGGAATTGATTCTGTTTTTCATATGAATCGCTTTTATGATACAGCAATGCAGATGAAAACTGGCAGGTATAATTATTTTCTATCTGTGTTTGGCTTTCAGCAATCAGCAAGAATGGTTAATCCACTCTATGGCCCATTATCAGCATACTTTAATGGTTTGTTACTATTGATAGGTGGTAGTTGGTTTCGATACCAATTATTGTCATCTACGATAGTTTTATTTTTAAGTGGTGCTACTATGTATCACCTATCTTTTAAGTTAAATGTTGATAAATTTAATGCTTTAGTAGTTGCAATTATATATATGTTATCTAACCTGGTAATGGCCTGGGTCGTAGGCGAGCAGTTCACTGGATGGGGAGCAGCTTTGCTTCCGTTCTTAATGATTTCTGGATTAGACATGGCCAAAGCCCATCGTGTTAGAATTTTGTTATTAGCAATACCAATGACGCTTTTATTACAGACACACATTATGAGTAGTTTAATTGGGGCTTGTGCATTAATTCCATTCTTTTTTTATGGATTTTATTATTCTAATAATCGTAAAAAAATGTTTCTAAATGCGATTTCAACAGTATTTATTACCTTAGCACTAACTGCTAACGTGTGGGGCGGTATGCTTGAGGTTTATAGCAAAAATAAATTATTACCAGTTGCACCACAAACTGAAATGGCATCTGATTCAATTGCTTTATTTGGTAAACACGTTTTTGTTTTAAATCCTATTTACTCAGGGATAATTATTTTTGTCATTTTGTACTTTATTATCTTTTGGAAAAAGATTACTTTAATTAGTCATGTTACATTTTTAAACGGGATGTTTTTTCTGTGGATTTCATCATGCTTATTTCCATGGAATACATTTTATAAGTTAGTGCCAGGGATTGCTTATTTTATCCAAATGCCTAGAAGATTCTCAGTAATCGCATTTATCTTACTTATACTATGCTTTGGGATGATCATGACTGAAAAATCAGCGTCAAAATCAATTAATCTACTGAAGTTGGTTACTCCTTTCATAGCCGTTATTTTAGTATTCTTACAAGGAAGTACTTTGATTCATCAAGGAGTTAAGGCCTACAATTCGCCAGGCGTTTTATATAATGACTATAACGTTCACTACCAGTCTTATGATAATAATCAACTTAGAAATAGTTTAAGAAGTAGGGATGCTGAGTACGCAATTAAAGCTCTAACGAAAGCTACTCCTGACTATTTGCCAATTGACTATAAAGTAACGCCAACTAATTATTTTGATTATCATCCATATGGAAATTATGATCAAAGAATTATTGAAAATCGATTACCTTTGAAAAAGTCTGTAAATACTAAGGGTAATTTAAAATTAATATATGAAAATAATAATGGTAATAAAACGATTGAATTGCCAGTTATTAAATACCATAATACTCAGATTTATTTGAATAACGTATTACAAAAAAATGTTAAGACTTCTCATATTGGCTCGATCTATTTAAATATGAAATCGGGGAAAAATGTTATTGAGGTTAAATATCAACCTGAACACTGGTTAACTATCTTATTGTGGATAACTTCCATTAGTTGGATCATTCTTATCGGATATTTTATTTTAAGGTTGCTAAAGAGGGGAGTAAAGTATTATTCTAAAAAATAGATTGTGCCGAATCTGGCCTTACTTACTAATATTAATTATTGCTATTTGTTTCGTATTGCCGCAAATTATTAATCGGGCAACTATTGTTGGAGTAGATACTATTTTCCATATAAACCGTTTTTATGATACAGCAATGCAAATAAAAACGGGTCACTTTAACTATTTTATATCGCAGTTCGGTTTTGAACATTCAGGAAGAATGGTTAATAGTCTTTATGGACCTGGTTTAGCTTATTTAATGGGACTAATTGTTTTATGTGCAGGTAGCTGGTTTCATTTTCAGCTGATAACTTCGGTTTTAGTTATGTTTGTAGCTGGTGCTTCTATGTATTACCTATGTAGAAAAAATGATATCAACATGATTTTTTCAACTTTTTTAGGTTTACTGTTTATGTTATGCCCACCAATTATGGAGTGGGTCAACGGAAATCAGTTTACAGGATTAGGAGCAGCCGTTACTCCGCTGGTAATTGTACAGGGAACTTTGATGCTTAAAAAGCTAGATATTAATGTCTTTAGTTTAGCTTTTGTTATGTCATTAGTTTTACAAGTCCATGTGATGACCAGTTTAATTTCTGCGCTAGCTTTAATACCGTTTTTTATTACTACTTTTATGAAAACTACTAATCGTTTAGATATTTTAAAAAAGTTGTTTTTATCTATTGGATTAACGCTAGTTTTAACAGCTAATGTATGGTCAGTTATGCTAGAAACCTTCACTTCTAATCACTTATTGCCCGTGTTTCCTAGAGAACACATGAGTGTAGGAACGGTCGGGTTAAGTTTTTTAGACAATGATGTACTTCAATTTATTCCGTTAACGTATTTAATTATCATAGGTTGTTTTATTATAGTTTTCGTTTGGAAATTTAGAACAATTAGCTTGGATTTAAGGATTTTTGGAATTGTTGGATTAATCTTTTTATTAATTTCGACTAAATTATTTCCTTGGGATGCTTTACAATCCTTAGTGCCAAGTATTGCTTTTAATATCCAATCACCTAAACGCTTTGTTACAGTGGCATACGTTTTAATTTTGTTAACATTTGGGAAATTAATGAGCAGTGATTTAATTTTACGTAATGACTTAATAAAGATTGCTTTTATGGCGCTATTGTTAATTGTTACTAATTATACGCAAATCATTAATAATCAATATAAACAAATTGATGCCTGGCATTCTGATAAAGTGATTTCGATGCATAGCAATGTTTACTTTAAAAAGCATTTTAGTGCTCATGAAGTCCGAGATGCTTTTGTTGGTTCCAATTTATCGACAGTGTTTTCTTTAATGGACAAGGGGACACCTGATTACTTACCAGTTGATCATAAATATGATGCTCAGCAATACTATAATTTGCATCCATATCGACTATATAACTTAGAGTTTATTAATCATCATCATAAATTTAATTATTTGGTAGATTATAATGGCCGCTTAAACGTAACTTGGAATTCTAAACACAACCGTGTCATTAGAGTGCCGGTTGTGAAATATAAAAACACTGAAGTAGTATTCAATGGTAAAAAGTTAGATAATGTTAAAACATCTTCTATTGGAGCGATGTTATTACAATCTAAAAAAGGAAAAAATAATATTACAATTGAATACAATGCTGATAAATATGTTTATATATTAATGTTGATTTCCTTGTTTGCGTGGATAATTTTTATATTGACGTGGATTATGATAACTTGCAATATGCATAAACAAAAAGAGAATGATTAAAAAATCATTCTCTTTTATTTTGAAGTTGTTCATTAATATTTTTATTATGTTTCAAACTAGGAAATACTAATTTATCAGCATTTTGAATTATTATACCGTTACAAATAACAGAAAAAATGGTTCCAACACCTACAGAATAGACCTGACCTAAAGGAATAGAGCATACAATTATTATAATGATTGGTGGAATCATATCAATCAATTGTGACAAAACAGCACTACCATTTAAAAATTTAAATCGTAAAATGTTGGTAGTATCATCGTTAGGATGCATAAATAGATTAGCTCTTTGATACAAAGAGATGGCAGTACAAAAGCACATTACACCAATGAGTGACATCGGAATTCTAATCCAAATGGCACTATTTTCCCATCCCAAAGTAGTGAATAGTCTGGTGAAAATGTTTATAAAATAACTAAATCCTGAGATGAATATAATTTCTTCAACGAACCTGGGAATGTCAATGCGTCTTAAAAGTACTTGATTTGTGATAGCATTTATTATTCCAAAAGTGAAAATTAAAAGGCCTAAATTAAAACCCAATAACTTATTAATGTTAACGGCCGCTGCTGTCCAGATTCCAGATCCGCAGCTAGATACAATTGTAAGTGCATTACCGAATGCATTTAGTATTAATCCGCATACTAGGGCCATAATTCTTGCTTTTAAAGTATTTTTATCGTTAATGTTAACATCTCCCATAATATTGTAGTATTATTATACATCATATTTACTTATCTAAAAATAATGTATTATGCTGGCTTTAATGATAGAATTTAGTTATTACATATCAAAGGAATGATTAACATTAAGGAAAAATATGAAGTTCATCGATATGTCGGTGTACCTGTAGAAACTAACTCTTCTGGACAATATATAATAAAAAAAGATGACAATGGTAATTATAAATTTCATAATTGGCGAACCGGAAAACATACTAAAGGTAATTTTAAAAAATTAGGACAAGTTTTCTTAACCGAAAATAATATGATGGTCGCAGTTATAGCCGTGTATGACGTTAAATTCAATCACCGTCATGAGTACACTCCGTTACAAAGATTTACTTCTGAGTACGTCGATAAAGATTTAATTATTGGACTAAAAAAAGAACTGAATGCTTAAAGCAGTCGGTTCCTTTTATTGGCGTTTCTATTTAATTTAAGTTGAGCTTACTTAAACGTTTCTTAAAAAAGGAGCGTCGAATTGTAATTTAATCTATTTCTTTAATAGATCAACAGCAGCCTTTTTGACATCTTCATTACTCATGTCTAAGTACTTTTCCATTTCGGATTCAGTCTTCATAGTGTCTTTGTTGTTGTTATCCATGTAGTGATTCCATAAAGCATCACGAACTGGGTTCTTGTCATCTGACCAATCAAATTCTTCATTCATTGGTGTATCCAATACCTTTGTTTTTTCTTCAAGTTTTTCTTCTGCAGTTTCTGCCATAATTAAATTCCTCCTTGTTTATATGTAAGCTCAATTTCTATTATAGTTCTATTTATAAAAATGTATAAAAATATGCTCATAATCATTTTGATGTATGATTAAGTTATGTTAAACCTAGTAATTAAGTATTACTGAATTGAGGCAAAATAATGAAAGATAAATTTTCTACAAAAAACAAAATAGTTACATCTATGTTTGAATTGTTAAAAAATAAGTCATTTGATGATATAAATGTCAAAGACATATGTGAGGATGCGGGAGTGTCACGTATGACTTATTATCGCAATTTTCATAGTAAAAAAGATGTATTAGCTTATCGTTTTGATAGTGCATTTACTACTTTTGTACAAAGATTAGCAACTAGTCACTCACATAATTTAACTGACATTGCCACAATTTTTTTTGAATTAATTAAAGAAGATCAAACTATGATGGAAATAATCATAAAAAACAATCTATCCATGTTTTTATTAGAAAATTTAAAACGTTATATTTCCACTTTGATAAATGAAGAAGTTTTAGAAACTCGTGAACAATCTTCAAAGTTATTAGTTTCATTAATAGCTGGTGGATTAACCGAAATAATAATTACTTGGACTGAAGATGGGATGCGTGAACCAATCCAATCATTAGTTATCTTTGTATCTAAGTACATGCACTTTAAGATAAATTAAAACATTTGCACAAAAAAAGAGTTATCGAATTAACGATAACTCTTTTTTGTTAACTAACGAATTAACCTTCAACAGGTGTAACGTTAGCAGCTTGTGGTCCACGGTCGCCTTCTTCAACGTCCAATGAAACCTTTTCGCCTTCTTCTAAAGTCTTGAAGCCGTCTTTGTTGATAGCTGAGAAGTGAACGAATACATCGCCATCTTCAGTAGTAATAAATCCGTAACCTTTATCGGCGTTAAACCATTTAACAGTACCTTGTTTCATAATATGAAACCTCCGTTGCGCATAGCGCTATAAATTTCTAATGTATCATAATAAAGCTTGAATCGTTCAAGGAAGTTATTTCATAAAACATATAAAACAAGTAACCTTTAACTCGAACCTATCTAACACATTGGTATTACTATATATCATAATTTTAAAAATGTCAAATTAATAACTATATTTTTTGTAAAATTGCTTTTTTTGTCAAAAAACATTGAAAATAAATTAAAATAAGATTAGAATTACATTAAATTTTATTAGGGTAAATAAATAATGTTTTGAAAAGGAGGAAGTTATAGTGAGTGAATCAGTATTAGATGTACAAAACGTCAGTACCGCATTTAAAATTGATGGTAAGTTTTATAAGGCTATTTCAGACATTAACCTAAGTGTTAACCGAGATGAGATTCTCTCATTGGTGGGTGAATCTGGTTGTGGTAAATCAACTTTAGCTGAAACTATTATGCGCCTCCAAGATAGTAAAGAAGCTAAAAGTGAAGGTAAAATTGTTTTTGAGGGTCAAAACTTATTAGATTTAAATGAGAAAAAAATAAATGAAGTTCGTGGTGTCAAAATTGGCATGATATTTCAAGATCCATTATCTGCGTTAGATCCACTTAAGCGAATTGAAGATCAAGTTGCAGAATCATTGGTTTATCACACTGATGATAATGCAGAAAAAAGATATCAACGGGTCTTAGAATTATTAGATAAAGTAGGAATTGTAAATCCAAAATTAACTGCACATCAATTTCCTCATCAGTTATCTGGTGGAATGCGTCAAAGAGTCGTAATTGCGATGGCGATTGCTTGTGAACCAGATTTAATTATTGCTGATGAACCAACGACTGCTTTGGATGTTACTATTCAAGCCCAAATTTTAGATTTATTAAAAGATATTCAAAAAACTAATCATTGTGGAATTATTTTAATCACGCATGACTTAGGTGTAGTTGCTGAAACAGCTGATCGAGTTGCTGTTATGTATGCTGGACAAATTGTTGAATTAGCCTCAGTAGAAGAGATATTTAATAATCCAATGCATCCCTACACACGTTCATTGTTACGTTCAATGCCACAAAAAGAAAATGAAGGTGACGAATTATATGTAATTGAAGGTAGTGTACCTTCTTTAAAGAAAATGCCTGAGCAAGGCGACCGATTTGCACCTAGAATCCCATGGATACCATCATCTGACCATGAAGCTAATCCTAAGATGCATGAAGTAGAAAATCATCACTGGGTAAGATGTACTTGTTATAAAAATTTTCATTTTCCTAATGATTAATTAAAGAAGGTATTTTGTATGAAAAATAAAGAACTATTAAAAGTTAATAATTTAAGGGTTCATTATCCAGTTAGAGGTGGATTTTGGAACCGTATTGTAGACAATGTTAAGGCTGTTGATGGAGTTACGATAACTATTCATCAAGGTGATACATACGGTTTGATTGGTGAATCTGGTTCAGGCAAATCAACGACTGGTAAGGCAATCGTTGGTTTAGAAAACGCCACCAAGGGGAATATCTATTATCAAGGGATGGATATTACTAAAAAATTAACCAGACGAAAATTAAAATACAACCGAGAAGTACAGATGATATTTCAGGACCCACAGTTAAGTTTGAACCCTGAAAAAAGAATTGCTGATATTATTGCTGAGCCATTGCGTAACTTTGAAAAACTTTCTAAAGAAGAAGAGAAAATTCGCGTTATTCAGTTACTAGATATTGTGGGGTTGGGACCAGAAGCTTTATATAAATATCCGCATCAATTCTCAGGTGGTCAACGTCAAAGAATTGGGGTTGCTAGAGCAGTGGCTACACATCCTAAATTAATTGTAGCTGACGAACCAGTCTCAGCTTTGGATTTGTCAGTTCAAGCCCAAGTGCTTAATTTTATGAAAAAAATTCAAGCTAAATTTAATATATCCTATCTCTTTATTTCACATGATTTAGGGGTAGTTAGACATATGTGTAATCATATTGCGATTATGAATCGTGGGAGATTAGTCGAAGTTGGAACTAAGGACGACATCTATAATCACCCAATGCATATTTATACAGAACGACTTTTGGCTGCCATTCCAGAGACTAATGTTAATCAAAGAAAAGCGCATCATGAGAATCGTTTAGCAGTAGAAAAAATGTATCAGGAGCATAAAGACGAATACTATGATAAAAATGGTGAAGCTTTACCACTTCAAAAAATATCTGATACACATTTTGCAGCGATTCCAAAAAATAGAGTTAATTTATTAAAAAGTGGCTCTGGGAAGGTAAGTGATTAGATATGTGGAAAACAATTTTAAGACGTGTTTTAATAATGATTCCAGAATTAGTAATTTTAAGTGTAATTGTGTTTATTATTTCTAAGCAATTGCCTGGGGACCCATTTACTGGATCAATTAATCCTAAAGCTTCCATGTCACAAATTCATCATTTAATGCGAATCAACGGACTTTATGATCCATGGTATCAACAATATTGGAACTGGGTAGTTTCACTGTTCCACGGTAATTTGGGGAATAGTTATCAATATCAAGAACCAGTAACCCGTTTGATTGCTGAAAGAGCGGTAAATACTTTCTGGCTATCATTTTTAACAATGATAATGACCTACGCTATTGGTTTACCAATGGGATTATATGCAGGTAGACACGAAGGTAAGTTACAAGATGCTTTGGTAAGAATTTACACTTACGTTACTATGTCAATTCCATTTTTCGTCGTGTTAGTTATCGGTTGTTGGATTTTTGGATACGATTTAAACCTCTTCCCAACTAACGGTTCAGTTTCACCAAGTGCTAGTGGATTTTTACCAGTTGTATTATCTAAAATCTACCACATGATTTTACCAGCAACTTTAGGAGCTTTATTTGCGACTTCAGGGATTACTCAATACCTACGTTCAGGAGTCATCGATGCTAGAAAGTCAAATTATGTTAAAACTGCCCAAGCTAAGGGGGTACCAATGAAAGACATTTATAAACATCATATTATGCGAAATGCCTTTCTACCCATCGCAGCTTTTGCCGGTTACTCAATTGTTGGAGTATTAGGTGGTTCACTATTTACAGAACAAATCTTTTCATACCCAGGTATGGGGTTACTATTCTTAAATGCAGTTAACTTCCGTGATTATACGGTTATGACCGCTTTAGTTCTACTATATGGTTTCTTAAGTTTATTAGGAACACTACTTTCAGATATTGCGTTAAGTGTAGTTGATCCAAGAATTCGTGTTGAATAGGAGGTGTTTAAATGCAAAAAAGTGTACAAACCGGAGCGCAACTCTCTAAAGAAGATTTAATTAAGTTATCCGAAGAAGCAAAGAATAATGCCACTCCATCGACATTTAAAATTCTTTGGAAAGAATTTAAAGCTGATAAGATGGCCTTGTTTTCATTAATATTTTTAGTTGCATTTATCTTGTTCGTTATTATCGCTTCGATGTTTATTAACGTTTCGCAAATGATGCAAACCAATATTATGAATTATTTTGCGAAACCATTTACTTCTGACTTTTTGTTAGGAGCAGATGCTGGTGGTAGACCTATTTTAGAACAATTGATTGTTGGATCAAGAAATTCAATTTTAATCGCTTTAGGTTTAACGGTTATCTCTTCTGCATTCGGAATTTGCTATGGTTTAATATCCGGATATTTTGGTAAAGTAGCTGATTTGTCAATGCAAAGAGTTTATGATTTCATGATGATTATTCCATCTTTTATGATTATTATTGAAATTGTTAATATCATTCCAAACTACAACGCAATTACTTTAACTTTATTACTTTCGCTATTTTACTGGATGGGAACCCAAAGATTGATTCGTTCACAAGTATTAGCTGAATCACAAAAAGATTATGTTTCAGCTTCTAAAACATCTGGTAGTAGTAATTTAAGCATTATTTTTAAACAAATCATGCCCAATATTTCTTCATTGATTATCGTTGATACGACAATTTCATTTGCTGAAAATATTGGGGTTGAAACTGGTCTTTCCTATTTAGGTTTTGGATTGCCAGTTGGCACACCTTCATTAGGAACCTTGATTGCAAATGCAAATGATGCAGATAACATCACTATTTATTGGTGGACTTGGTTGCCTGCAACTATTGAAATTATCTTACTATGTTTGGCAATTAGTTACATTGGTGCAGCTTTGCGTAGAGCAACTAACTCCACACAAAGACGCAGCACAGACTAAATTTTGATTAATTCCATTAAAGGTGGTGGTGGTTTTTTAGTTTAAGGTTTTAAATAATTAGGGGGAATTTTATTATGAAAGCTTATAAAAAATGGCTAGCTGCTGGAATTACAATGGTTTCAGCATTAACATTAGCCGCATGTTCAAATAATGGTGGCAATAATGAAGCTAAATCTGGATTAAAGCCATCAGTTAAAATGTCTGATTACTATGATAATAAAGCAAAATCTACGTCTACATATAACAATGGGACCTTGAAAGTTGCTGAATATAATTCATCACCATTCGTTGGGATGACATCACCATCGTTGCAAACTAATGGTGAAGACGGTGATGTATATGCTCCTGGATCAGTTTCGCTATTTAAAACCGATGCTGATAATAAAGTTGTTGATGGTGGATTAGCAAATCTGAAACTAGATAAGAAATCAAAAACAGCAACGATTACTTTGCGTGATAACGCTAAATGGTCGAATGGCTCTAAAATCACTGCTAAAGATGTAGAGTATCCATATGAAATTATTGCAGCTAAAGATACTACTTCTCAACAATACTCTGATGATTGGCAAGCGATTGATGGGATGGCAGCTTACCATGCTGGTAAAGCCAAAACCATTTCAGGTATTAAGATGCCAGACGGTCCTAAAGGTAATAAGGTAGTTATTCACTACAATAGATTTGCTCCTTCACTTCAATATGGTGGAAACTCATATATGTGGTCCTCAATTGAACCTTATGAATACATTAAGAATGTTCCAATTTCTAAGTTAGGTTCGTCTTCACAAATTCGTAAAAACCCAATTTGGGCTGGTCCTTACAAGATGAGTAAACAAGTTGTTGGTGAATCAACTTCTTGGGTACCTAACAAGTACTACTATGGTAAACAAGCACAAATTAAGCATGTTGACATTCAAGTTGTTAACACAAGTAATTTTGTTAGTTCTTTGAAGTCTAAACAATTCGACTTTTCTATTAGTGGTGGAATTAGTAGTGATTATCCTCAAGTAAGCAAAATGAATAATTATACTACCGTTGGAAGTATGGGGAATACACTAGAAGGCCCACAAAGTCAATACTCTTATCTTGCATTTAACTTAGGTCATATGGATACCAAGACCCAACAAAATGTTATGGATAAAAACACCAAAATGGCTAATTTGAAACTTCGTCAAGCAATGCTTTACGCACTAGATATTGGAGCATTACGTAAGAAGTTTAATAATGGCTTAGCATGGTATCCAAATTCACTAATTTCGCCATACTACAAGAAATACTACAATAGCAAATCACCACGTTATATGCTAAATATGAAAAAAGCTAATCAACTATTAGACCAGGCCGGTTATAAAAAGAAGGGTAAATGGCGTGTTCAACCAAATGGAAAACCACTTACCATCAATTATGGTGCTATGACAAGTACTCCTGTAGGTGAAGCACAATATAATTACTATCTACAACAATGGAGAAAGCTAGGCCTGAATGCTCAATTTGCTGGTGGTCGTCCAATGGATATGAACAAGTTCTATGCCATTCTAGAAAAACCAAAACAAGATCAATTTGATGTATTTTCTGGGGCATTTGGAACAGCTTCTGAGCCTACGCCTACAGGATTTTATGGTTCCGGTGCATCTTTCAACATGGCTCATTTTGCTACCAAGAAAAATACTCAATTGCTTAATGATATGAATAATGATAAAGCTTGGAATGATAGTTACAGAGCCAAACAATTTAAAGATTGGCAAACATATATGCAGGAACAAGCTGCATATATACCAACATCAATGGGATTAAACTGGTATCCTGTTAATAAACGTGTTAAGGGTTATGATATAAGACCTGGTAATAATGAATTCTGGAGCAATCTATCATTAACATCATCTAAACCTGAATAATTTGTAATTAAAAAATAACACTGTTAAGAATTAATGCTTAATAGTGTTATTTTCTTTGGGATTAATTTAGAATTGGTGATAACGGATTATAAAATCCTAAAAGGAGATATCGAATGAAAACTTTAGTAATCATAGCACATCCCAAGTATGACAATTCGATGACTCAAGCATTCTTAAAATCCTGTCAAAAAGATATTGATAGTGTTGACTTATTAGTGTTAGATCGTGAGTATCCGAATTATGATTTTGATGTTAAAAAAGAGCAAAAACGTTTAATTAAATATGAGCGAATAATATTTCAGTTTCCATTATATTGGTACAGCGCTCCAGCAATCCTTAAGAAATATCAAGACGATGTTCTTACGCGTAATTTTACCTATAAAGATGAATACGGTTGTTTGGACGGAAAAGAGTTAGGGATAGTTACAACGTTAGGTGAACCTATTCATCATTATCATGATGGCGGTGATGAAGCCTTTACGATTGATGAAATTATGAAACCATACCATGCTTTAGCACATAAAGCGGGTATGAAATTTTTACCCATTTTTTCTATATCGCAGTTTAATTATTTAACTGAACATGGCAAAGTAAAATTATTAGTTAGATATCGTAGTTATTTAACCAATAGTCATTTAAATAGTTTCAAAAGTGAGCAGTTATGGTATTTAGAACAACTGCAGTTGATTCGTGAACACATAAGTGAAGATAAGAAAGCTGGCATGGACATGCTGCTTGACCAAATACAAAGCAACTATGATAAACTAGATGAACTTAATTGGGAATTATCGATGATAAAAGAAAAAGAGGATGAATAATGACTGATAAGAGCTGGTTTGACAAAGAAGTTGATAAACTTAAATTAGATGAAGTTAGCTTTACAACGCGTTCAATTTTAGAGCGAACTAAATTTTTAGTTCGTGAACAAGATAAGCGAATTCAACAACTTCAAGATGAATTAGACGGTAGGACATGGAGTCCAGATAAGTGGTAAAAAAATAAGCTGTATCCATTATAGATACAGCTTATTTTTAATTGAGCTTATTTAATTTTTTCAGCCGCCCAATGATTAATTGGTCCAAATTTATGTCCAACTTCGATGCCATTTTTGATGGCAGCATCCACAAATTCATCGGCAACAATAATGGCTTCTTTTACTGATTTACCTTTAGCAATTTCTGCTGTAATGGCGGCAGATAAAGAATCTCCAGTGCCATTTTTGTGAGTTGTATTATAATAAGGTCCGGTGATCCAAAAATCTTCGCCAGATTCTAATAAAACATAGTCTTTAACCTCTTTAGTTTTACCAGAAACATGTTTTCCCTTTATGATGACATTTTTAGCACCCATTTTACGTAAAATTTGAGCAGCTTTTTCAATATCTTGATCATCATTAATTTTCATGTTAGCTAATTTCTCGGCTTCGTAAAAATTAGGTGTAATTACAGTAGCCAAGGGTACTAATTTTTCTTTCAAAGTTTCAAAAGCATCCGTTTCTAAGAGCATTGCACCATGCTTGGTGACAATCACGGGGTCCACTATTAATGGTCCAAAGTTATACTTATTGTAATTATCAACTACTATATTAATAAGCTTGGTATCTGATAGCATACCAGTTTTAGATGCTTTAATTTCAAAATCGTCGTCTAAATCTTTAAATTCTTGATTGATGAAATGTTCTGGCATATTCACACTATCGTGGATTCCATAAGAGTTACCGGCAACACATGCGGTTATAACTGACATTCCATATACTTTTCTAGCAAAAAAGGTATGTAGATCAGCTTGCATTCCAGCACTTCCGTCACTATCAGATCCAGCAATAGTTAATGCTTGCGGATATTTATTTACCATAATTAGCACCTTCTAATCAATTTTTAATAATATATTAACATGGACTTGCATTTTTATCCATTATATATATAATAATAGTGATTAAAAGTAATTTGCGTTAGTAGTCGATTTTGTATTATAATGACTAGAGTTAAGTTATGTAAAGGAGTAATCGAAATGAGACAATGTCATCCAAACGGTGTTCAAGGACGTCGTCCTATCAACGCCAAAAAACGTAACAAAAAACAAAAAGAAGTTTCTGACTTACAAAGATTTTTGAAGTCAAAACCAGCTAAATAATTTTTTAAGACTCAGTAATTACTGAGTCTTTTTTTATTTATTTCTTAAGGAGTTTAATTTTTATGGCTAGTAAAAAATTTTATGCAGTGAAAAGCGGCCGCAAAACTGGTGTTTTTACAACATGGCCTGAAACTGAATCACAGGTAAAAGGTTTTTCGGGTGCTATATATAAGAGTTTTAAGACTTTGGGAGAAGCTGAAGATTTTATAGGTAAGTCTGGAAAAAAAAATATTAACAGTGTAGATAAAAATAAGCCAGTTCAATCAAGTACAGATTATGAGCTTACTGTTTATACTGATGGGGGTTCAAGAAACAATGGGAATGTTGCTGGACAACATGTCAAAAGTGATGATAAAGCGGCTTGGGCATATTTAATTTTACACGGTAATCATCGATATGCTAATTCCGCAGGGGAATTTGGGGCAACCAACAATCGAATGGAAATAATGGCATTAGTGAAGGCATTAGCTTTCTTAAAATCTAAAAAATATAATTACAGTAAAATAAAATGTGTTTTAGATTCTAAATATGTATTAGATGCAATTACTAAAGGCTGGTTAAATGGTTGGAAAAAAAGAGGATGGAAAAAAAGCAATGGGGCTGAGATTAAAAATTTAGCCTTGTTTAAGCAATTAGATTTGTTATTGAGTGTATTTACTAATGTTAACTTTGTTTGGACTAAGGGACATGCAAATAACGAAGGAAATAACTTTGTTGATAATTTGTTAAATCAAACAATGGATAATATGAATATTAATGATTCTAAAAATAGCATTGATTCTCAAAATAACATTGTAGAAAATAAAGATTCGGCCTCGGTTGAAAGCATAAAAGATAACTTACGTAAAATTGGTCTTTTGAAATAAATGATATACTAGATATAAATAAATCAAGGAAGTGTTTTTATTTCTATGTCAACAGAAAGAGAAAAAATGACTAAGGGTGAACCATATCAACAATTTGACCCCGAGTTGCAAGCTAGAAGAAAATACATTCGCCAAGAGCTAAAAAAAGTTAATAACTATGATGATAATAGTAAAGTTAGCGAACACCTAGCCCAACTATTCGGTGATTGTGGAAAAGACTTATTTGTTGAAACTGGGGTCGAGTTCGACTATGGATATAACATTCACGTAGGCGACGAATTCTATGCTAATTATCATTTGACTTTATTGGATACTTGTCCAATAACAATTGGTAATCATTGTTATTTTGGACCTGATGTTGGATTATATACACCAGTGCATCCAATTGACCCTAAACAAAGATTAGCTGATGTGGAACTAGGTAAACCAATCACAATTGGTGATAATTGTTGGATGGGTGGCCATGTCACTGTCTTACCAGGCGTTACTTTAGGAAATAATGTTGTAGTAGGGGCTGGTTCAGTAGTTACGAAGTCATTCGGCGATAATTTAGTAATTGTAGGTAATCCAGCCAAAGTTATAAAAACAATCGATTAATAGTTATAAATGTTGATTTCTGGGCTTTTTAGCATTTTACATATTTTTTTATATGTGTATAATAATAGTTGAAATCTAAAAGTTATTGAATTTTAGCATTTGTATGACCTTAAAAAAGCTATACAGATGGCTCGTTATTACGATCCTATTTGTATAGCTTTTTGTGTATAAAGTTTTTAATATTCTGAGGAGGATTATTATTTTAAAAAGTAAAAATATTGACAAGCTCGTCTTTATTCCTACTGTAGTATTATTTATCATAGTTTCTGGTTTACTAATGGTTGGAGGCCATTCCTTACAAGGAGTGCTTAATTCAATTTTAAATTGGATTACCACTCAAATGGGTTGGGGATATATGTGGGTGTATGCAATTAATTTTGTATTTTTTATCTACATTATATTTAGTAAGTACGGAAACATCAGACTAGGCAAAAAGGAAGATAAACCTACATATAGTAACTTCCAGTGGGGTAGCATGGTTTTTGCTACAGCAATTGATGCAAGTATTTTAATGTTAAGTATGGTTGATCCATTAAGATATGTTCAGCATCCAACCGGTGGAGTTAAGCCTTTTTCTGAATCTGCCTATAATTTGGCGCATATGTATGGTCAGTTTAATTGGGGTCCTATGGCATGGTTAATGTTCGGGGCGCCTACAATTGCGATTGGATACATGATGTACAACAAGCATCGTCAAATTCAATCATTAAGTGATGCCATCACTATTTTAGATGGTGATGAAATGTGGAAAAAGACAGCTAAACAAGTTGTTAACATTTTAGTCGTTTTTGGTATTATGGGTGGGGTTGGAGCATCTGTTGGAATGGAAATTCCAGTTATCTCAAATGTTTTAAGTTCATTGACCGGAATACCCGATAATTTAATGTTAAAAGTTGAATTATTTGCAATATTATTTGTTATCTTTTCAGTTACAGTCTTTCGTGGACTGAATGGTGGAATTGATAAATTGAGTAATGCACACATTTGGACCGCCATTATTTTCCTAGCAATTGTATTGTTGATAGGACCAACTGTTTACATTTTAAATTCTGAAACTAATAGTTTTGGATTAATGATTCAAAAATTTATTCCTATGAGTTTAAATACGGTGCCAAATGGCCATCCGGGAATTGCGCAACAACAAACAATTTTCTATTGGGGATGGTGGTTGTCATACATGCCGTTTATGGGATTGTTTATTGCTAGAATTTCTCGTGGTCGTACCATTAGACAAGTGCTAGTGGGGATGCTTACTTATGGAGCTTTAGGTTGTATGAGTTTTTATGCCATTTTGGGTGGATATTCACTATGGCTGCAAAAAACAGGAACGGTTGATTTAGTGCATATTTTAAATACACAAGGTCAAGCTGAAGTTATTTCTGCAGTTATTTCAACATTACCAATGAAATTTATTATGTTTGCAATTTATTGTGTTTCTTGTTTTATTTTCTTAGCTACTACCATTTCTTCATCGGCCTTTGTTTTATCTTCATTTACTAGTTTAAGATTAAAACAAGGTCAAGAACCTAGTCGATTAAACCGAATGACTTGGGTATTCATCTTTATTATCTTCTCATTCAGTTTAGTTTTAGTTGGTGGATTTGAAACAGTTCAAACCTTCTGTACGATTGCTGGGTTCCCACTGATGTTTGTCTGTTTATTAATTTTAATGTCAGTCTTTAAAATGATTACTAAGGATGAAACTGTAAAATATCGTCGTGTACCAATCATTAAACGAAAAAATAAAAAAGATTCCAATCAAGAAGGAATCATTGAAAAAGATTAATAACATAAAAAAGTGTTGGTTATTATTATAACCAGCACTTTTTTAGTTCATAGCATGTATTTAGCATCAGCAACGTGATCTTGTGATGTTAAGATTTTAGGACCATCTTTAGTAATAGCAATGGTATGTTCATATTGAGCTGAGTTAGTACCATCAGCTGAAACATAATATGTCCAATCATCTTTTTTATCATAGCGGTCAGTAATTTCCCAAGTTCCTAGGTTGACCATTGGTTCGATGGTAATTGTCATACCTTCACGTAGACGCATACCTTGACCTTTTTCACCATAAGCAGGGACATTTGGTTGTTCATGCATGGTTGGTTGAATACCGTGACCAATTAGTTCACGAACATCACCCATGTGATTTTGGTTTTCGATGTAGTCTTGGCAAGCAAAACCAATGTCACCTAGGCGGTTACCGATTACAGCTTGATCAATTCCGCGATATAAAGCATCATGACATACTTGCATTAATTTTTTATTTTCATCAGAAATTTTACCGACAGCGTATGTCCAACATGAATCACTTTCAAAACCATCTTTATTAACGGTCATGTCGACTTTTAAGACATCGCCTTCCTTTAATAATAGGCCTTTACGTGGAATTCCGTGGGCAACTTCATCGTTAATAGAGATACAAGTACCGAATTTATAGCCATCAAAACCTTTTTCAGAAGGACGGGCACCATGTTCAGTAATGTATTTATTAGCTAATTCTTCAATTTTCCAAGTATCTAGACCTGGTTTAATAATCTTTTGTAATTCTTTATGAACACCGGCTAAAACAGCACCTGATTTAGCCATCATTTCAATTTCTCTAGGTGATTTTAGTGTAATCAAGATAATTCTCCTTTATTGCATTGAGTGAAACATTATTAATAAGTTCCCTGTATTCTAATCTACTACAATTCTTATTATATTGCTAATTTATTAATAACCATTAGAATTAGTGTAATTTTTTTAAATCTTTAGTATCATTAATATGTAAATACAAGGGGGATTTTTTGTGAGTAAGACAGCGAGAACCAATTTAATTTTATGTATTTTAACAGTTATAGTTGGAATTTTTGCTATATTTTTTGCTTTTCGTAGTGATAAAATGATAAAAAACGGTATCAAAAATGGAATTGGAACACCCACAATTTATGTACACGGATTGAATGGATCTTTAAAATCAACGAACCATTTAGTAACTGTTGCTAGTCGTGATGGTGGAACTAAAGCGCTAATTGTTCACATTGCTAAAAACGGTGATTTAAGCTATGAGGGACATTTAGATAAACACATGAAAAATCCACTAATTCAAATTGATTTTAAAAATAACGATGCACCTGTTGCTAAGCAAGTAGAGTGGCTACATAATGTATTGATTAATTTAAAACAGAAATATCATTATGATAATTATAATGCGGTTGCACATTCTGCTGGTTGCGTATCAGTGTTACAAACAACTGCTTTATATGGCTACGATAGCGACATGCCACAGCTGCAAAAGTTTATTTCAATTGCGGGACCATATAATGGGGTTATCGGAATTAATGATCGTCCACATTCAAATGTGATTATTAATGATTATGGAAAGCCTCAGTATGAAAATCTTTCAAATAAGTGGTATCCAGCTTACAGTGAATTATTAAAAGAGTGTAATGATTTTCCTAAAGGCGTTCAGGTATTAAATATTTATGGAAATTATAGTAAAATGCCTAATTCAGATGGATATGTATCGATTCCATCAGCACGTTCCTTGCAGTATTTAGTGCACAATAAAGCTCAAAGTTATCGAGAAATTCAAATTAATGGTAATAACGCTCAACATAGCCGATTACATAGTAATCCAGTGGTTGACCGACTTACCAGTCGCTTCCTTTTTGATAATAATTAATAATAAAGTCCACATTATTTGTGGGCTTTATTATTTTACATATTTGAATTACCGTAATAAAATTAAATTAATTATTAGTTTGTAAAGATTATAATTAAGGGGCGGTTTTTTGAAAAATAAACTTAGTGGTTTGAACGCCAAGTTATTTATAACGGTGTTATTATTAGGCAGTTTTACAATGTCAATTAGCCAGTCTTCGATTTCCACAGCGTATCCAACTTTGATGAATTATTTCAAAATTGATGCTAGTACGGTTCAGTGGTTAACAACTGGTTTTATGTTGATTATGTGTATTATGATGCCGGTTAGTCCATGGTTATTGAATAACGTTAAATTTAAGTACTTATTTTTGTTTATCTTAGCTTTATTTGATTTAGGAACATTGATTGTAGTCATTGCACCCAATTTTCCAACCATGATGTTAGGACGAGCAATGGAGGCCATTTCAGTTGGAATCTTATTTCCGTCCTACCAATCAGTAATGCTATATATAACACCTAAAGAAAAACGCGGTAGTGTTATGGGTTTTGCCGGTTTAGTAATGGGTTCAGCTTTAGCTTCAGGACCGATTATTTCAGCTATTGTATTACATTTTACGACCTGGCGGGGATTATTTGTTTTCTTTATGGTCGTTATTTCGATTTTATTTATCTTAGCTATTTTTACAATTAAAAGTATTATGCCCAAACAGCCTAGTCATTTAGATTTGTTTTCAGTTATATTGTCATTTGGATTTATTGGTATTTTATATGTTGTAAATATGATCGGTAAAAACAATATTAATTTATTTTCAACTCTTGGTATTTCAGGAATTAGTTTAATCGCAATTATATGGTTCATCAGACGACAATTAAATTTATCGACACCGTTATTAAATCTGTCAGTTTTGAAAAATTTTAATTACGATTTGTCAGTTGGGTTAACAGCAGCATCCTACATTTCATTGATTGTAGTGACCATTATTTTTCCATTGTACTATCAAGAAGTTCTAGGTGTTTCAAAATCAATGTCCGGATTGGCATTAGCACCGGGAGCTATTTTCCTAAGTATCTTAAATCCATTTACAGGTAAATTAGCTGATAAATGGGGTTTTAAAAAAGTTATGTTGACTGGGATGCTAATGATTTTATTAGGCTGGTTACTGCTAGTTATTTTAGGTCATAATACAATTCAATTATTACCAATGATGATAATTGCGGCAATCATTGAAGGTGGGAATGCATTTGTTATGATGCCAGCAGTTACCATGGGGGCTAATTCTTTGGATAAAGATTTAATTTCACATGGGACCGCCTTTATTACGACTTTTCGCCAGATTTTAGGCTCTACTGGTGTATTAGTAGCCACGCTAATTTATACTAATGTTACTAATTTTAAAGCAGCGAGTGGATTATCTTATTACTTAGCGCAAAAGAGTGGATTTCATACTGTGTTTATCGTATTTTTCATATTAGAATTTGTAGGCTTAGGCATGGCACTACTTTTAAAAAATACTAAAAAAGCATAGTAAAACAAAAAGACCTGAGGATTAATTTTCTCAGGTCTTTTTACATTTATTACCAAATTTGTACACGGTCAGCTGGTTTTAAGTACATCTTATCTTTTTCAGTTACATTAAACGTAGTGTAAAAGTCATCTAAGTTTTTAACTTGTACAGTGGCTCTTAGTTCCGATGGAGCATGGACATCGATAGAAAGGAGTAACTGCTTGATTTGTTCAGTAGACTTATTACGCCAAATACGTGCCCAGTTGATGAAGAATTCACGTAGATTACAATCATCTTCACCCTTAGCTGCTTCTTCGGCACAGCTTAAACCACCTGCATCGGCAATGTTTTCAGAAACAGTCAATTTACCATTTACCTTTTGTCCAGCAAATTCGATACCGTCAAATTCTTTAATCATGTTTTCGGCTAATTTACCAAAGTATTCGTGATCTTCCTTGGTCCACCAATTAGCTAAATTACCATGTTCATCGAAATTGGAACCATTATTATCAAAGGCATGGGAAATTTCATGTGCCATTACAGCACCAATACCACCGAAGTTTTCGCTAGAAGATTGTTTTAAACTATAGAAAGGTGCTTGTAGAATAGCTGCTGGGAAAACAATTTGATTTTCAGTAGGCGAGTAATAAGCGTTAACCATATTAGCACTCATTCCCCATAAGCTACGATCAACTGGTTTATGCCATTTGTTCATGTTATCTTCAGCAATTAGTCGATTTATTTTCTCAGTGTTTTCAAATAAGGTGCCGCCATCTTCTTTTGTAGTTACCTTAAATTTAGAAAATAATGGATTGATTTTATCTGGATATCCAACATGAATACCTAAAGCTTTTAACTTAATAATGGCTTTTTCTTTAGTGCTTTCACTTAACCAATCGTTATTTTGAAGACGTTTTTCATAAACGCCAATCATTTTCACAACCATGTTATAAACGTCTTGTTTAGCTTTTTCACCAAAGTATTTTTTACCGTAATAATCGCCAACTACCTGGCTAAAAACATTAGCAGCAAAATTATAAGCCGCTTTTTCCTTACTTTGGGCCTCTTTACGACCTGATAGAGCTCTTGAAAATTCACCACTTGTTTGTCGATATTCTTCATTTAATGAATTGCTAAATGAATTGACAGTTCTGACTAACATCCAGTTTTTCATATCATTGAAAGTATCATCATTAACAATTTTGTCTAAATTATCCAAGAATTTGGGTTCAGTAACGATGGCTTCATCAGGAACTTGTCCAATTAATGATTTAATAGCATGTTTTAAGTCAATAACATTGCTTTTATCGGCAATATCATCGAAATTCATTGGATTATAGATGTTTTCAATATCAGCTTTTTGTTCAGCGGTTAAAACATATGGAGCTATAGAACGGTCAAATCGTTCAGCTGCTTGCCAAATATTATTAGCTTGAGCGTCATTATATCCTACCATTTTTAAAAGCTTAACACTCATATTTTTAAAGACATTCATCAACATTACACCTTGTTGATTATCTTTATCATAATAGCTACGGTCAGGTAAGAATAGGGGACCACCATCAACATATAAAACATTCATTTCGGCTTGTTTCATATCAGCTTCGACACCAAAATCAATTGGGGTAGGCAAGCCAGATAGAGTCCAGTCTCCAAACTCTTCGTTTAAATCGGCAAAAGATTTGATTGATTCAACTCGTTTTAGAATTGATAATAGTGGTTTGACACCGTCAGCTTCTTTTTTATCGAAGTCAGTAGCTAAGTCATAATATTTTTTAAATTCCACCATTTCACTATTTTCAGGCTTAATTTGACCAGCTTTTAAATCCGCAAAGTCTTTCATTAGTGTTTTTTCAATATTATCCACTAAATCCATAAAGCCACCAGTTGAAGCATGGTCGTTAGGAATAACAGCTTTCTTTTCCCATTCACCATTAACAGCTTTATAAAAATCAATTTTTAATTCTTGTTCGTTTATTTTATCCAAACTATTCACCTACAATTTATTAGAAATTCATACATTTTTTTAATGATAATATAATAAAAGACAATTCACAAGTACAGTGAATTGTCTTATTAGATTATTTTTTAAGTAAATCTTCAATTGAATTAATGTTTTTCATATATTTTGGAACAGCAAGTCCAACTTTAGCACCGTTCAAGTTTACCCCAACATCATCAACTTTATCTTTGTATTGCTTATAATAAATACCAGCAGTATTAGGTAACCATGCTGATAAAGTGGCGTCAGCTTTATTAGTTGCGACTGAAATCCACATTGGTTGCATTTCCATTGCTTGAATGGTTGTTTTGTAACCCATGCTATCCAGTACTTGAGCTAAAACATTAGTGGAAGCAATTTCAGAATCCCATGCTACATAAGTTAATTTAATTGCTTTACCATTACCTTTAGCAGCACCTCTAGTCCATTCAGCGACTAGTTTTGGATTTTGTTTAATGAAATCACTAGCTGCTTTTTTAGGATCAACTCCGGCATTAGTCTTTAACATTACTTGAGACATTTGCTCAGGAGTCCAATGGAATTGTTTCATGATTTGATATGCCCCGGGAGCATCTTTACTTAGACCTTTTCTTGCAATGGTGTGAATTTGTTCAGCTTTACCATATACATTCTTAGGGTCTTTTAAAAATTTAATTGGAAACTTAGTAAACATCCAATGTGGTTGCCAACCAGTAACTACGATGGGTTGTTTGTATTTGATGGCTTTATCTAAAGTACTAGTCATAGCCGCGGTAGAACTAGTTTGTAATTGCCATTTGTTTTGACGTAAGTCGTATGTGTTCAATGCTTTTTGAGTGGAAGCCATAATTCCGGCTCCGGCATCAATACCAGTAATTGTATAGTTAATTTGTTTTCCTAATTTTTCTTTAGGATTGTAGGCAGCTGGTTTGCTGCTACTACAAGCTGATAATGTTGAAGCAAGAAGAATCACTGACAAAGCGGCTGCAATAAATTTTATTTTTTTGTACATATAATTCTCCTCTCTTATTTAATATTATCGCGTTTTGATTTGTTGAAAGCTTGCGTAATTCGGTCAAGGATGATTGCTAAAATAACGATTGAAATTCCGGCAGCAAAACCAGAACCAGCATCATTTCGACCAACCGCAAAGTATACTTGTGAACCTAATCCCATAGCACCAATCATTGAAGCAATAACAACCATTGATAGGGTGAGCATCATTCCTTGATTAACTCCAGACATCAAAGTAGTTTTAGCCAGTGGCAATTGAACTTTGATAAGTTTTTGCCAACCAGTTGAACCAAAAGAGTCAGAAGCTTCAATTAAATCTTCTGGAACCTGTTTAATCCCTAAGTTAGTCATTCTAACAACTGGAGGTAGAGCAAAAATAACTGATGCAATAACTCCCGGTACCATTCCGATTCCAAATAGTGCTACTGCTGGAATTAAGTAAACAAAGGCTGGCATAGTTTGCATAAAGTCTAGAATTGGTTTAAGAATTAAATTAACGGTACGACTTTTGGCCATCCAGATTCCCAAAGGAATTCCAATCACTACAATGATTAGACTAGAAGTTAGCACTAGGGTTAACGTTTGAGTCATATCACGCCAGTAACCTTGATTTTGAATCAATAATAGTCCAACTAATTCAAAAACCATTAATCCCCAGTGCTTACTTTTACGTAGTGCCCAGTAGGTTACACCTAATACTAAAATAATGAATAACCAGATGGGCAGCAAATCGAAGAACCATTGAAAAGCATTTACGATAGCACCAATAAAGTTAGTTATAGCATTGAAAAAGCCATTAAATTGAGTTAACCAGTTAACAAAAGCATTAATCCATTTTGCTAACGGAATTGTTGGAACGTTCATAGTCATAAAATTAAACATTATCTTGCACCTCGTTTCCAGAAATTGCTTCAAGAATAGAGCTTCTAATGATAATACCTAATAAGCGGTTATTTTTATCAACGACCGCAAATGGGACAGGAGAAGTTGAGATTTGGTTTAAGAAATCATTAATTGGCGTGTCTGGGTGAATTGTTGGCACATTGGTGTTGATAACACTAGTAATGTCACGTTCACCTTTTTCAATTAATTTATTAATGTTATCAGCATCGACAAGTCCTTTAAAGTCATGTTCAGAATCAACCACGTAAGCACTAGAAATTTCGTTGCTACGCATTTGTCTTAGAATACTACGCGGACCGTCTTTTTCAATATTGATGGCATTTGGTCTAATCATTACACGACTAGCGGTAAGAATCTTGGTACGATCCACATCTTCAATGAATTTTTCAACATATTCATTTTTAGGTTTTTGTAAAATGTCTTCCGGTTTACCAGTTTGTACGATGTTACCGTCACGCATAATCATAATGCGGTCACCGATACGTAAAGCTTCGTTTAAATCATGTGAAATAAAAATAATAGTTTTATGCAAATGAGCTTGCAATTCTAATAGTTCATCTTGCATTTCTTTACGATTCAAAGGATCTAGTGCTGAAAAGGCCTCATCCATCAAAAGAATTTCAGGGTCATTAGCTAATGCACGTGCTAAACCAACACGTTGTTGCATTCCACCTGATAATTGATCTGGGAAACGGTTATCATATCCATGTAAACCAACTAATTCTAGTGATTCGTGAGCTTTTTCTTCACGTGTTTTTTTATCGACACCTTGAATTTCAAGTCCGTATGCTGTGTTTTCTAGAATTGTTCGGTTAGGGAATAGAGCAAAGTTTTGGAACACCATACTCAATTTCTTTCTTCTAATTTCTCGCAATCCTTTTTTATCTAAATCGGTAATATTTTTACCGTCTAATAAGATTTCACCATCGGTAGGTTCAATTAGACGATTAAGCATTCTAATTAATGTTGATTTACCACTACCTGATAATCCCATAATTACGAATATTTCATTATCGTTCACAGTAAAATTAGCTTTGTTCACACCAACAGTACTACCGGTTTTTTCTAAAATTTCGGCTTTTGATTTGCCTTCTTTTAGCATTTCTTTGGCACGTCCGGCATGACGACCAAATATTTTGGTTAAGTTATTAACGTTAATTTTTGTGCTCATAAAATCCTCCTTTGATAAATATTTAAAAAACAAACAGAAACAATTATTACAAAAATCGACCTACTATGTCAAATAATCTGCATGGTGGCGGGGCTTTTTTCATGTGATAAATAAATTTTTTAGTTAAAATAAAAGCGTTAACATATGTTAAAATCAAGTAAATAAATACAATGATGAGATGATTAAAATAAATGAAAAAAATAATTGATAAAATTCCTTTAAAATTAATTTTCTTATTTTTATTATTGGGGATATTTTTAATGCTATTTGTTAAAAATGATGCTTTCCTATATCGACAACCAATTGTTCGAATTGATAGTGCCCAATTATTACATAAAAATAAAATAACTGATTCTTTTCAAAATGAAGATACCAGTTATAATCAGAAATTAGTGGGAACCGTTTTAAATGGAAAATATAAAAACAAAAAAGTAACCATTAATAATAGTTATAGTGATTCTCAAGCTATGGATAAAAAATACAAAAAAGGTCAGCAAGCATTTGTTATTATTCATAAAAATCCTAATTTAAACGTTACAATTAAAGACTATAAACGTGACGTTCCAATTGTGTTTGTATTATTTCTAGCAATTAGTTTAATGGTTATATTTTTGAAAATGAGCGGAATTACTGCAATTGGCAGTATAGTTGTTAATACATTGTTGTTTATTTTAGCTTTATTGCTAAATAACCACGGAAATGGTGCTGGAGTAGTAATTATATTCAGCATATTAGCAATAGTTTTTTCCACCGTAACTTTAACGATGATTTTAGGCTTTAGTCGTCAAATGTGGATCACATTATGCTCTACTTTGGCCTGTACATTTGCTTCGGTATTAATTGGATTGGCTGTTTTTTCCGTTACGCACGAAAAAGGTATTTTTTATGAATCTATGCAATACGTTACGCAATCACCAAGGCCCTTATTTTTAGCAGGAACCCTAATTGGATCTCTAGGAGCAGTCATGGACGAATCTACTGATATAATATCCTCGCTGTTTACTCTAAAAAATGAGCACCCACAAATATCTAAAAAGCAGATTTTCAAATCGGGCCAAAACATTGGTAAGTCTATTATGGGACCCTTGGTAAATGTATTATTCTTTATTTTTATGGGTGAGACTCTACCGATGGCAATTTTATTTTTAAAAAATGGAAATAGTTGGGGATACTCTTTTTCTATGAATATGTCATTAGGAATGGTGCAAAGCTTGATTAGTGCAATTGGAATAGTGTTAGCGGTACCGGTTTCTAGTTTATTAACAAGTATTTTTATTAAAGAAGGTGGCAATAAATGAGTTCAATCGCACTATTAGGGATTATTTTACTTATATTAATGGTTTTAGTAGGTGGTTGGCAGGGCTTTAATTCCTTCATAAGCTTACTGTTAAATTTTGGGTTCTTATTTTTATCGATTGTTTTAATATCTTTTCATCTCTCACCACTATTCGTTACGTTAGTAGTTGGAACAATTTTATTGTCACTAACTATCTTTTTGAGCGGTGTTAACGATGAAACTGGCAAATTAGCTTTTTATTCTTCATTGTTAGTCCTATGTATTTTAGTAATATTAATTATTCCAATTGAATATTGGTCACAAGTACAAGGTTTTGGATTAGAAGATAGTGATGACTTAGAAGGTATGTCTTTGATGATAGGAATTAATTTTGTAAAAATATCCATTGCAACGGCGGTACTAAGTACATTAGGAGCCATTGCTGAAGCAACTATGGCAATTGCCTCTGGATTAGGTGAAATCAAAGAACAGCATCCAGATATAAGTAGTAAGCGACTACTTTTTGATGGTTTCTTTATTGGTAAGCAAATCATTGGAACCACATTGAACACATTATTCTTTGGGTTATTTGGTGGGATGCTGGCACTTTTTATTTGGTTTTTTGGTTTAAATTATTCTTTCGGTAATATTTTAAACGATAAAGTATTTAATGCTGAATTTATTATTATTTTATTTTCCTTAATTGGAGTAATAATATCAATTCCAATTACTTCAGTAGTAATAGCTCATAACTGGAAAAATAAACACATTTAAAGCATTCTTTTTATTTTCTAAAAGAATGCTTTTTAATTTGCTGTTGATAAAATTCTAATTACCACATATAATATCATTTAAATTTAATAATATTTTAATTTTAATGTTATTTTTAGAATGCTTAAATCTTGAGGAGGATTTATATGAAAAAGAATGAAAAATTACAAATACTTAGAGATCTAGTTAAAATCAATACGGTGAATAACTACGAAGAAACAGTTGCTATTTACGTTAAAGAGTTGCTATCATCTTACGGTATTTCCTCCTCAATCATAAAGCAAGCTCCTAAACGTTCTAATTTAGTTGCCGAAATCATTAACAACGATGGTCCAGTATTAGGATTAAGCGGTCACATGGATATAGTTAGTGAAGGTGATGTTGACAGTTGGAAAACTGATCCATTTGAACTTGTAGAACAAGATGGAAAATTATATGGTCGTGGTACTAGTGATATGAAAGCTGGCGTGGTTGATTTAATAATAGCTTTTATTGAGCTTTCGATGGATAAATTTAATGGGAATGTGCGTTTATTGCTTACTATTTCAGAAGAGTTAACTGAGGAAGGTGCTAAATATTTATCAGACCTCGGATATGGTGACGATTTAAAAAGTTTGATCATTGCTGAACCAACGGGTGTATCAACTGATAGTTTAAAAGAATACGTAAATAGTGATGGCGTTAAAATCAATTCGGAACTTAAACAAACTTTGCTTGCTAAAAGTGATTTGAATGTGTTTGATGAACAACACTTTATCATCACTGCTCATAAAGGTTGGATGACTTATACGGTTACGTCAACTGGTAAAGCGGCACATTCATCAATGCCCAGCATGGGAATCAATGCAATTGATAATTTAGTTAAATATTATTTGGCAGAAAAGGTATTTTATAATTCTCTAACTGAATATGATGAAGATTTGGGCTATACAGTATATGCACCAGATATTATTCGCGGTGGCAAACAAGTTAATAGTATTCCTGACAAAGCATATCTTCAGGTAAAAGTTAGAACAATTCCACAATTGCCAAACGAAGAATTAATTGAACGTTTGCAGGCAATTATTAATCGTTTAAATCAGCAACCAGGCGTAAATTTATCACTTAAAGTTGAATATAATGAATGTCCGGTAAAATGTCACAATAATACTGACATCGTTGAAATTTTTCAAAACGAAGCGAAATTAACTTTAGGCGAGGCTATGCCGTTACCACAAGTGGGCGTTTCATTGGGAACTGATGCTTCCGAATTTAGAAGAAATAATCCTAATTTAGATATAGTGATTGTTGGGCCCGGTAACACCACTGCTCATCAAGCTAATGAATACGTTGACTTGGAAACTTTTTATAATATGACTGATTTGTATTTTAATGTTGTAGTGAAATTTTTTGAAAAAAACTTGGTAAAATAATAAAAGTATAAAATAAGGCATGCATTTTGAATGCATGCCTTATTTCTTTGATATAATTAATATATTAGGAGGGGATAATATTATTATATATTTAATTTTACTTTACCTTATTTTGTTCGTTGGATTGATTGCACTGGTCGATTTATTTTTAAAAGCGCATAAACTACATAAGCCTTTGAAAGAGAGCTTATTAGTATATCTACAAAATGATAAAAGCAGATTACAACTACAATTTTTTGATAAAGTTGCGATGTTTTTGTTAGCTTTTATCCTAACTTATGCAGTTCTAAGTCTATTTTTCCCTGAAATAGCAAATAGCTATGCATTAATTTTTCTTTTAATTGCTGAAATTGTTTTTGCATATGTTAAATTTATGACATATAAAATCAACGTTAAATTCTGGCCATATGGTGAAAAGGTTTTTACACAATGGTTTAATTCGTATAAAAATCAGATGATTATTTTTCTAATTGTCTTTCTACTAGTTGATGTTTTTGTTATGTTTGTAGCTTTAATGTATGCTCAAAATTTTAGACTAATAAATTAAAAAGCATCATGCCTAGGCATGACGCTTTTTTTAAAATTGATTCATTAATTTTCCTAAAGTGTAGTGAATAATCATAGTTAAGATACCGATGATAATATTTCTAACTACGGCAGTTTTAACTAATCCGTCGCCTAGCTTAGCACTTAAATATCCAGTTAAAGCTACTGATAAAATTACGGCACCAATGGTTCCAGGCCAACGATATATTCCTGGAATCAAGCTCATTGCTAGTAGTGGAAAAATTCCACCAGCAGCAGCTGAAATTAGAGAAGAAAAGGCAGCGTGCCATGGATTCATATAATGACCTAATTGGATACCATATTTAGTGTTAACCACAGTTTCTAAAGGCTTTTTGTTTAGCAATTCTCGAGCAATTTCAGTTGAAGTTGCTTCAGAAATACCACGATTCATATAATATTTTTTAACTGATTGGATTTCTTCTTCAATATTATTTTTTAACAATACTTGTTCATTGTTAACAGCTGAACTTTCAGCGTCCCTTTGTGAACTAACAGACGCATATTCTCCCGATGCCATTGAAAAAGCACAAGCTAATAAATCTGATAAACCAGCAATAAAAATTGTAAAGATATTAGGAGTTGCTACAGCGACTGAAAATAAGACTCCGACAACCGTCAATATACCATCGTTTGAGCCTAAAACACCCGCTCTTAAAGTGTTTAATTTTTCACTCATGGTTTGTTTATTTTTCTTACTTTTCAAATTTTGCTCCTCCTATCCGTGTGAAATAATTCCAACTAATAATCCGATTAAATAAGTAACAATCATAGTTAACATTCCAGAAATTATATTTCTTGCAACTGATTTGAAACGGTTAGCATGGCTTAAGATAGCTGCTACATACCCGGTAATTGATAATGCAATAACAACTGCAATAAAAGTTGCAATGATTTTTATCTTGGGTGGGAACAAAGTAATTGCCAATAGCGGTAAAACAGAACCAGTAGGGAATGAAATCATTGATGCAATGGCTGCTGCATAAGGACTAGTAAATTCATTAACGTTAAAGCCAAAACGTTCACGTACAGTAGTTACTAAAGCATCTTTATTCATCATTTCGGTAGTAGCTTTATTAGCCAATTCATCTGAAATTCCGGTACTTTTATATTTGTTCTTAACAAAATTAAATTCTTCGTCATAATTAGATTTTAAAGCATTTTTTTGACGCATTACGGCTCTTCTTTGCGAGTCTTTTTCAGTATTAACTGATACATATTCGCCCATTGCCATGGAGACAGTTCCGGCAATCATACCAGCAATTCCTGAAATAAATATGGAAAATGAGTCAGTTGTAGCACCGGCAACCCCAATAACAATCCCGGCAACTGATAAGATACCATCATTCGATCCCATGACACTGGCTCTTAAAATATTTATTTTTTGAGCTAAACTAGTTTTTCTTTTTTTCAATTTATGTATGCCCCTTTAGATTAGAATGATTATTATTTAATAATTAATTCAATGATAATCCTTATTATTAAAAAAGTAAAGCAAAACAAAAAGAACTCCAAATTTGGAGTTCTTTTTTATAGATTATTTACAAATGCCTGATAATATTTTTCTTCGCCAGTAGCGTTAATTTGAGCATTTTCAAAATTTTCATTAATCAAATCTTGTTCACTAATCTCAATTTTGTGTGTAATTGTGGCATTACCAATTAAATTGATTTGGTAGTTATCGTTAACCTTTTTAACGTTAGTTTTAACCATCCCACCAGGATTATAGACGGTAATATCATTGTTTTCATCGCAAAGATCAGGGTGATTAATTAAGAATGCCAATGACGTTGATGACATGCCAGTTCCACATGCGTTAGTGAAACCAACGCCACGTTCAAACGTTTTGACGAAAAGTGCATTTTTATCAATTATCTTTGCAAAATTAATATTTACACCATCAGGAAAATATGGATTTTTGGCATTTAATTTAGTCCCAAGTTCTTTTAAAGTATCGTTATTTAAATCTTCATCCTCTACGAAACTAATTAAATGTGGATTAGGAACGGCAATCGCTGTAAATAGTAAGTGATTGCTTAGTTCTGGTAATTTTTGATTAATTATTTCATCATGCTTTAAGTTTTTAAAAGGAAAAGCATCATCTTCAAAGCGGATTGGTGAAATTTCAACGCTAAAAGCAGGCACTTTTTCGCTTAAATCATCTTTTTTACCAACCTCAAGGTCAGCATTCAAAGTTTCTACTTTGAAATTATTTTTATTGTATTTCTCAGATAAGTATCTTGAAACAGTTCTTAGACCATTACCGCACATAGAAGCAATACTTCCATCTGCATTTACTACGATCATCTTACCTAAACAATCTTTATGATTAGATTTATCAACGACTAAAATACCATCAGCGCCGTGTAAAAAGCCACTTTGTTCATTGGTTATTTTACGGGCTAATTGTTGAATATTAGGTAAAGGCATAGGTGAGTTTAATAGTGTTTGGTCCAGTATGAAAAAATGATTTTCTGAACCATGAACTTTTAATAATTGAACCATTAAAATGCACTTCCTTAAAAAATTATTCTTCTAGGAAAAATTCGTTATATATACAGTTTACAGCGTCTTCGGCGTCTTCTTTACGAGTTCCAATCATCATGGATAGTCTAGAAGCACCTTGATTAATCATATGCACAGCAATTCGATTTTGTGCGAGCGGATTTAAGACACGGTCTAAAATACCGGTTTGACCTTTCATACCTTCACCCACAATCATAATAATTGCATAATCATCAATCCATTCAATTTGGTCAGGATTAAGAATGGATTTGATGTCTTGACATATGTTTTCGACGACATTATCAGTTAGCTGTTTCTTATCAAAAATAACTGTTAAATCATCGATTCCAGATGGCATGTGTTCATATGAAATGTTGTATTTGTACAATATTTGCAATAATTTTAGCGTAAATCCAACTTCTTTATTCAATAAGTATTTATGAATATAAAGAGCTGAAAAATGGTCAGAGCCAGCAACCCCAGTAATAACATGCGATGGCTGTGCAATGCCTTGTGGAACGATTTTGGTACCAGGTAGTTCCGGGTTGTTTGTATTTTTAACAGTGATGGTTACATGACCTTCAATCGCTGGAATAATCGCTTCATCGTTGAAAACTGAAAAACCAGCGTATGAAAGTTCACGCATTTCACGATAAGTCAATTTATGAATTGGCATTGGATCATTTACAATTTTAGGATTAGCTGCGTATATTGCATTTACGTCGGTAAAGTTTTCATAGCTTGGAATCTTCAAACCACGCGCTAGAATAGAGCCAGTAATATCTGATCCACCACGGTTAAAGGTAGCAATTTCATTATTGCTAGTAAATCCAAAAAAACCAGGAAAAACTAATTTTTCGTCATCACTATATTCTAGTTCGGATAAATTCTTATAAGTAACTGGAAGTACAGATGCATTGTTAGGATAGTCAGTAACAATGATTCCAGCTTTTTTAGGGTCAATGTATCTTGATTTTATATCTAAATGATTAAGAATCATATTCATTAACTTAGCATTGATTCTTTCACCATGAGCTTTAAATGCTGCCATTAGATAATCATCGTTTGGATAACTACTTTGTGGTAGTCGGTAAATAATATTTTTAAGCTCTTTAATATTTTCTGTAGGTAATTTAAAATAACTAGCAATTTCGCGGTAACGATTAAAAATATCGCTTTGAACTTCAGAATAGTCTTGCTTGCCGATTACTTGTTCAGCATATGTTATAAGTAAATCAGTTACTTTAGTATCTTTAGGAAACCTTTTACCAGGTGCAGAAGTTACTATAACCTGTCTTCTAGAATCATTTTTTATGATGTTAATTACTTTTTCAAATTGAGGCCCACTGGCTAGTGAGCTACCACCAAACTTTACAACTTTCATCATTACTTCACACCTTTATACGATAAAAATTAATTTATTATTAAGATGAATTTTAACATTATAATTTTAATAATCAACTGTAATCGTTGATATTAGGGTACATTTAAGATGGAACTATATAAGTAAATAAAAAATAATTAAAAAAAACGTAAAAAATATGAGAAGATGTATTGAAAAAATGAGTATTTCGTATTATAGTTTTATTTAATCGAAGAGGTCGCAGTCGACAAAAGTAAAATAACCGAGTTATCACATATTGGCTATGAGGTTATTTGAAAGGGGAGATTGCCGAAGAAAGAATTTTATATGTGATTTTTCTTTCTGGGGCTTAGCTTAATAGGCTATGAACTGTCATAAGTATGAAAGCTTATGGGGCGCTATCGACAAAATTATACCGAATAATAGTTTTTTATCTAAAAAATTGGGGGATTCTTTTGTTTAAGCGAACAGAAGAATCCTTTTTTCTAAAATGGATTATTTGTTCGATAACTTCGATAAAAATTATTGGAGGATTTATGATGATTGAAAATGATTTTGATTATGAAACTAGACACAACCACTTAATGATTGGTGGCGTTGATTCCGTTGAATTGGCTCATAAGTATGGAACTCCATTAGTAGTCTATGATGTTTCAAAAATTAGAGAACAAATTAATCACTTCAAATCAGTATTTGAAGATAATCAAGTTGAATACGAAGTTAGTTACGCAAGTAAAGCATTTGCTAGCGTTGCTACTTACCAAGTTATGAAACAGGAAAATTGTCATATTGACGTCGTATCTGGTGGTGAAATATATACCGCTTTGCAGGCTGACTTCCCAATGGATAAAGTTAGTTTTCACGGTAATAATAAGTCTGTTGAAGAACTAGTAATGGCAGTTAAAAACCACGTTGGCGTTATTATATTAGATAATTTTCATGAAATTAGTCTACTAAATCAAGTTTTAGAAGAGCTAAATACAACTACCAATGTGATGCTTAGAATTACACCAGGTATTTCAGCTCATACTCATGAATATGATCAAACTGGTCAAGTTGACAGTAAGTTTGGTTTTGATGTTGAAAGTAAGCAAGCTGAACAAGCCTTAAAGATGGTTCTAGATAATCCTAGAATGAATATGCTAGGCATTCATGCTCACATTGGATCACAAATCTTTGAAGTCAATGGTTTTGTGATGGCAGCTGAAAAATTAGTTGATTTGTCAGCTGAATGGCATCAAAAATTTGACTATCAACCCCAAGTATTAAACGTTGGGGGCGGATTTGGAATTAAATACAGTGAAGAAGATGACCCAATTGCACCGGAAAAGTTTGTGGATGCAATTGTTAAAGCTATAAAAAAACGTTCTAATCAAAAAGGAATTAATTTACCAGCCATTTGGATTGAACCAGGTAGATCGATTATTGGGCCGGCAGGATATAACTTATATACAGTTGGCTCAAGAAAAGATGTTTCAGGTATCAAATCATATGTAACCGTAGACGGTGGTATGGGTGACAACATTCGTCCAGCTTTGTATCAGGCTAAATATGAAGCTGTTATAGCTAATAAAGCTAATGATAAACCAAAAAGCACCCCAGTTAGAATTGCTGGAAAATATTGTGAATCTGGTGACATCTTAATTCAAAATATTAATTTACCACGTACACAACCCGGGGATATCTTAGCAATGTTTGCTACCGGTGCTTATGGATACGCAATGGCTTCTAACTATAATCTTAATTTAAAGCCAGCAGTTGTATTTGTAGAAAATGGCCAAGATAAGTTAGTTATTAAACGACAAAGTTATGAAGACTTAGTCAGACTAGATTTAAAATATTAGTTTTAGATAATTGGAGGAAATTTACATGGCACAATTAGACGCTCAAGAAATTATCAATTTTATTAGTAATGCAGATAAAAAAACCCCAGTGAAAGTTTATGTGAGTGGTAAGTTAGACCAAATTGAATATCCATCTAATATAAAGGCTTTTGTTGAGGCTCATTCCGGAGTTATTTTTGGAGATTGGAGAGATGTTAAAGCCTTCTTAGAAAATAATGCTGATTCAATCGATAATTATGAAATTGAAAATGCTGCTCGTAACTCTGCAGTTCCATTAATTGATATGAAAAACATTAATGCCCGAATTGAACCGGGTGCTGTTATTAGAGACCAAGTATCAATTGGTAACAATGCAGTGATTATGATGGGTGCTTTAATTAATATTGGGGCTGAAATCGGTGATAATTCCATGATTGATATGGGAGTTGTTATGGGTGGACGTGCAATTGTTGGTAAACACAGTCACATTGGAGCTGGCGCCGTGTTGGCTGGTGTAGTAGAACCTGCTTCAGCTGAACCAGTTACAATTGGAGATAATGTAATGATTGGAGCTAATGTAGTAGTCATCGAAGGGGTACACGTTGGTGACGGTGCAGTAGTTGCAGCTGGTGCAGTTGTTACTGAAGATGTTGAACCGAATACATTAGTAGCTGGGATGCCAGCTAGAGTAATTAAAAAAATTGATGATAAAACTAAATCTAAAACTGAATTACAAGATGATTTGAGAAAGTTGTGATTTTATATGTTAAGTTCAAAAGATTTAATTGATATTCGTCGACATTTTCATCAAATTCCAGAATTAGCATTACAAGAGAATGAAACCGCAAAATATCTAAGAGATATAATAGGAAGTTTTAAGCAAGATTACTTAGAATTAAAAACTATTGAAAGTCTACCAACTGCTACCTTGGTACATGTTAATGGTAGCAATCCTACTCGAACAATTGGTTATCGATGTGACATTGATGCTTTACCAGTTACTGAACATACAGGCTTAGACTATCAATCTAAAAATTTAGGGAAAATGCACGCCTGTGGTCATGACATTCATATGACTGTAGCTTTAGGGATATTAAACTATTTTTCTGAACATCAGCCAAAAGATAATTTGGTATTTTTCTTTCAGCCGGCCGAAGAAAGTGAAAATGGCGGTAAGATTGCATATGAGTTAGGCGTTTTTCAGGGTAAATGGTGTCCGGATGAATTCTATGGATTACATGATAACCCCCAATTACCAGCTGGTAGTATTGGATGTCGTATGGGAACCCTTTTTGCTGGAACCACTGAAGTCAATGTTACTTTAAAAGGAAAAGGTGGTCATGCCGCTTATCCACAACTAGCTAATGACATGGTTGTTTCTGCTAGTGAGTTTATTAGTCAAGTTCAAACGGTGATATCACGTAGTATTGATCCAATCCAAAGTGGCGTAATTACCTTTGGTAAATTAACTGCTGGAACGATTAGAAATGTGATTGCAGGTGAAGCTCGAATTGAAGGAACAATTAGGGGCTTAAACCAAAGTATGATTAAAAAAATTGATGCTCGCTTGAAAGCAATTGGTAAAGGAATTGCAATTAGTTTTGATTGTGATGTCGATGTTGAGTTAAATCAGGGTGGTTATTTACCAGTAGAAAATAATCCAGAACTTACCGATAATTTTATTAACTTTATGAAGAACAATAAACAAATTGAATTCATAGAAACTAAACCAGCCATGACTGGTGAAGATTTTGGTTACTTATTGCATAAATTTCCTGGAACGATGTTTTGGCTAGGGGTAGAAGATGATTCGCAATTGCATTCAGATACTTTTAACCCTAAAGAGACATCAATTGAAAAGGGAGTAAAAGCAATCATTCAGTTTATTGAATTTAGAATGAGTAATAATTAGTAAATAAATAGGGGCGTTATTATGTTTGAAAATGTAGACTTAATGACCGCAATCATTACACCGTTCAACGAAAACGATGAAATTGATTACGTTGCATTAAAAAAATTAACCAATCACTTATTAGAAACGGGTAGTCGTGGATTTGTCATTGGTGGTACTACAGGTGAGACACCAACTTTAACTCATGATGAAAAATTAGAGCTTTATAAAAATTTTGCTGTAATTGTTAACAAAAGAGTACCAGTTATCGCTGGTACAGGGAGTAACAATACTAAAGAAACTATCAATTTTACTAAAGAAGTTGAAAAAATTGATGGAATTGATTCAGCATTAGTTGTAGTTCCCTACTATAATAAACCTAATCAGAGATGTATGAAGGCTCATTTTAAATCAGTAGCTGATAATACAAATATTCCAATTGTGATTTATAACATCCCGGGACGTACCGGGGTTTCGATGGATAAGGAAACAATCGCAGAATTGTCTCAAGAACCTAGCGTTGTCGGAGTTAAACAATGTAATCCAATTGAAGATATCGAATATTTAGTTGATCATACAGACCAAAACTTTGCTATATATACAGGTGAAGATGCTCAAACTATGTACGCTAAATCAGCAGGTGCTAATGGAGTTATATCAGTAGCTTCTCATATTTATGGAAATGAGATGCGTCATTTGTTGGATGCTTTAGAGCAAGGGCAAGTATCTGTGGCTGCAAAACTACAAAGATTTTTAACTCCTAGGATGAATGCATTATTTATGTATCCGTCACCTTCACCAGTTAAAGCAGTGTTAAATGCACAAGGTTTTGCGGTCGGTGGATGTAGATTACCAATTTTATCACTGAATAATTTGGAAAAACAAACCTTAGCTAAGGCTTTAAAGCTTGATGAAAATGCTTTAATGCATAAATTATCACTAGAGTTAGGAGATTAATTATGATAAGAGTTTTTCTTGCTGGTTACAATGGCTCAATGGGACAAAAAGCAATTCATATGATTCAAGAAACTGAAGATTTTGAATTAGTTGGTGGCTTAGCTCCTAGTGCCAACGATAATGATAAAAGTAAATATGGGCTATCTGATGAAGTTAAGCTATTTACCAATTTAAATGAAATTAATGTATCTGCTGATGTTTGGGTTGATTTTACAGTGCCAAATTCAGTATATCAAAACGTTAAATTTGCGATTGAACATAAAATGCGTCCAGTAGTTGGCACGACCGGATTGAGTGATGATCAATTAGCTGAATTGAAAGGATTAAGTCGTTCTAATCAGTTAGGTGGCTTAATTGCACCCAACTTTGGACTTTCAGCAGTATTATTGATGAAATTTGCTCAAGAAGCGGCACAATATTTCCCAGATGTGGAAATTATTGAAATGCACCATGATGATAAAAAAGATGCACCATCTGGAACGGCTTTAAATACAGCTAAGATGATTGATAAAGTTAGACCAGCCCATGAACAAGGTGCTGATGACAACGTTGAAACATTAGCTAATGTACGTGGTGGAGATTATAACGGAATTAGAGTTCACGCTGTAAGGCTGCCTGGGTATGTTGCTCATGAACAAGTATTGTTTGGTGGTGCTGGCGAGGCACTTACTATCCGACAAGATTCATTTGATCGTGGCTCTTTCATGAACGGTGTAAAGATTGGAATTGAAAAAGTTATGGATGTAAATGAATTAGTGGTTGGATTAGAAAATGTAATGTAGTAAAAACCAGATGGGAGATTAATTATTATGCCAAGATTATTATCAAATTTAAAAGACACATATAATGAAAAGTTAGATTTAGTAGGGCCATCAGGAATTAGAGCATTTGATAAAAAAATATCTAGTATTGATGGAATTGTAAAATTAACCATTGGAGAACCAGATTTAAATACTCCTGAACATGTTAAAAAAGCTGCTATGGATAGTATCAAAAATAATGATTCTCATTATTCAGCTCAAACTGGTAAATTAGAATTGCGTCAGGCGATTTCCAATTACTTAAAGAAAGAGCAAAATCTTGATTACAATCCACAAAGTGAAGTGGTGGTTACAGTTGGAGCTACTGAAGCAATTTATGCTACTTTTGAAACGATGTTAAATCCTGGTGACAAAGTTATTTTACCTACCCCAACTTTTGCTTTATATTATCCAATTATTAAATTATTAGGTGCTCAACCAATTATGGTTGATACATCTAAGGATAATTTTGAACTAACTGCAGAACATCTAGAACAAGTTATTGAACGTGAAGGGGATGCAGTTAAGGCTATTTTAATTAATTATCCTGGTAACCCCACTGGTGTTGAATATTCAAAAGAAAACTTAGAAGCTTTAGCTAACGTTGTTAAGAATCATGATATTTTTATGATTACAGATGAAATCTATTGTGAATTGACTTACGGAGTTGAACATTATTCAATTGCTCGATTACTACCAGAGCAAACAATTTATATTAATGGAGTTTCTAAATCACATGCGATGACTGGTTATCGAATTGGATATGTCTGTGGTCCAGAAGAATTTATGCAAAAGCTAACTAAAGTGCATGCTTTTATGATTACATCACCATCTAATCCTGCACAAGTGGCTGCATACGAAGCATTAGCTAATGGATTAAATGACCCAATTGAAATGCGTGAAATCTATCGTCGTCGTCGTGATTATATTGTTAGTGCTTTAGAAACTATGGGCTTTGACATGGCGACACCACGAGGTGCTTTCTATGTCTTTGCAAAAATTCCTGCACAATGTAACCAAAATGATGCGGAATTTGCGCTTGAATTAGCTGAAAATGCTAAAGTTGGTGTGATACCTGGTTCAGCCTTCGGTGATGGAGGTCAAGGATACATTCGTCTTTCCTATGCAGCTTCTGATGAAGATATAAAAGTTGCAATGAATCAAATGAAAAATTATTTAGCATAATTTATATAGGAGATTTTAAAAATGAAAGAATATAATGTAGCAATTTTAGGTGCCACGGGTGCTGTTGGAACTAGAATGATTGACCAATTAGCAAAATCGACGGTTCCAGTAAAATCATTAAAACTTTTAGCATCAGCAAAATCAGCTGGTAAAAAATTATCATTTAAAGGTCAAGAGATAACGGTAGAAGAGGCTGTTCCAGAAGCTTTTGACGATGTTGATTTAGTCCTAGCATCAGCTGGTGGAGCAGTTTCTAAGAAATTATTACCAGAAGCAGTTAAACGTGGAGCGGTATGTGTTGATAACACCAGTGCATTTAGAATGAACCCAGATGTTCCATTGGTAGTGCCTGAAGTGAACGAGGATGCTTTAAAAGACCATAAGGGAATTATTGCTAATCCTAACTGTTCAACCATTCAAATGGTAGTTGCTTTGGCACCCGTATTTAGAAAATATGGTTTAAAGCAAATTATAGTTTCTACTTATCAAGCTGCTTCGGGTGCTGGTCAATCAGCTTTGAATGAATTTTATAAACAAACTCAACAATTCTTAGATGGCAAGAATATGGATGCAAATATTTTACCTACTGCTGGTGACAAAAAGCATTATCCATTAGCTTTTAATTTATTACCTCAAATCGATGTATTTGAAGATGATGGTTATTCACATGAAGAATGGAAGATGATTCATGAAACCAAAAAAATTATGCTAAATGATATGGATGCTAAAGATATAAAAGTTACAGCAACTTGTGTGCGTGTGCCAGTTCCAATTGCTCACGGCGAATCAGTTTACTTTGAAGTGGAAGACAGTTCTGCTACTAAAGAAGATATTCAAAAATGTATTGCTGATGGGGATGGCGTTACATTACAAGATAATCCGTCTAATCAAGTTTATCCACAGCCAATTAATGCAGTTGGTAACCGAGAAACTTATGTGGGACGTGTTCGTCCTGATAATGAAAATCCGGGGGCCTTTAATATGTGGGTAGTCGCTGACAACTTGCTTAAAGGAGCAGCTTGGAACACGGTTGAAAATGCTGAACGTTTAGTTGAACATGACTTGGCTCGCGTTCCAAAAGACTACTTTAAAGCATAATATTTATTGCCAATTTTAGGAGGAAAATCTAATGAACAGAAAAATTCCAAATGTAATGGGAACCCAACATCCAGATAACGCCAACGTGCCTTTCTTTAAACATCATGATAATCCTTTCGTATCAGCTTTTAGAGAAATTGATGAAGCATATCAAAATTATTCAGTTTTAGATGCTGATGAATATATGTGGGACTGGGAAGGTAAGCATGCTGACGCTTCAGTTGTAAATCGTCTTTACTCTAAGCACTATGATTATTTTACTAAACATTCACTAGGTAAAGATAAGTACTTAACTTTTAGACTACCAAACATTTGGGAAGAAAAAGGCTATAGCTTAATGCAAGCTATGACTACGATGATGTTAGCAGAGGATTTTGCGGATGATTTAAACTTTGATAATCGACCATTATTTGAAGCTATTTTGCCAATGACTAGAAATGCTGACCAATTAATTGCGATGGAAGATAAGTTTGCAGCTTTGGCTAAATTTAAAAACGAAGAATTTAAAAATGTTCATCCAAATAGTGATACATTACAAATGATTCCGTTATTTGAAAGCTTTGAATCACAGTTCAATGCTCCTAAAATTTTGAAAAAATTCGTAGATATGTATCAAGACCATTTTGGTCGACCAATTGAATATTTACGAGTGTTCTTAGCTGGATCAGATTCAGCATTATCCAACGGTTTTCTAAATAGTATTATTGGAAATAAACTAGCATTGTCTAAGTTGGGTGAATTTTCTAAAGAGACTGGTTTACCAGTTTATCCAATTGCCGGAACTGGAAGTACTATTTTTAGAGGGGGCCTGTCACCTCGATTGGTTGATCGTTACTTGGAAGAATTTCCAGGCTTGAAGACCGCTACTATCCAATCCGCGTTTAGATATGATTTTCCATTAGATGAAGTTAAACCAGCTATTGAAAAGTTGAGAACTGGACTACAAAAGAGCGAATTTAATATTATAAACGATGAAGACCAAGCAATTTTATTAGAAATCGCTGAAAAAACTGCTAAAGAATATCATGTTACTTTAGACCCACTGATTGATGATTTACAAGCAGTATTTGATGCTTTTCCTAAGCGTCGTGATCGTCACCAACACGTTGGAATCATTGGCTATTCTAGAGATGTTGATGGATATAAAATGCCACGTGCCATTACGTTTACGGGCTCACTATATTCAGTTGGAATCCCACCTGAACTAATTGGTTCGGGCCGAGTATTAAAGAAATTGAGTTCTAAAGAATTTGAAGTCTTGGAAAAATACTATCCAAACATCCGTAATGATTTTGCCCACGTTATGAAATACTTCAGTCCAGAGGCCTTAGAAGTGTTGAAACAACATAATTCAGCATGGAAGGGTGTCGAAGAAGACATTCAGGCGATGGATGAATTATTTGGTATTAAAGCAGGTCCTGTAACTAAAGAACAAGTTAAGCATGCTCAATTAGCGACTGATTTAGTAAGTATAAAAGACATCCAAATTAGAACATTGTTAATTGAAAAAATGAGTAAACTAAGACAATTTTTAGGTTAAAAATAAAAAATCTCATGGATAAAATCTATGAGATTTTTTTATTTGAATTGTTTTTTACATTCGTTACATAAACCATACACTTCAATCCGACTAGTAGATGGCATAAAATCAGACTGATTTTTAGTTATATTTTTAAGTTCTTGATCAATTTCTTTATATTTAGGATAAAAAATATCAACTATTTTACCGCAATTTTCGCAAATGGCATGAAAATGAGGAGTACCAAAGAAATCATATCTTACACCACCGTCTTGATTAGGAATTTGAATAATAATACCTAATTTTTCAAATAATTCTAAATTATTATAGATAGTCGCTACACTTAAATTAGAAAATTCATCTTCCAAAGCTTTATAGATGGTTTCGACCGATGGATGATTATCATGATCAATTAAATATTTTAAAATTATTTGCCTTTGTGGAGTAATTCTTACTTTATTTTCTCTTAGTAGATTTAATGATTTTTGGTAAATATCATTTTCCATTAATGTCCTCCCTTTCAGTTTGTAATTATTATTAAATAATATAATATACTATTTATTATAAAGCAAATAACAAGATTAATATAATCATTAACCTTGTTATGAAATAAGTTATTTAATTACTTTAAAATTTTTGCAACCCAGCTGTTTTAGTAATGGAGAAATTCTTTCTAGAATTTGCTCTTGTTCGATTTGAGAAAGACTATCGTTAATAAATTCAATAAATGTTGTTTTCTTATTCAAATTAGATATTTTAATAATACCAACTAGTTGATTGTTTTTTCTTTGCTGAATTCCCCATACTAAATTTTCAGTTTGCATAATTTTTTGCATCGTTGCATTAACATAATCCATACTTTGCTCAATTGAAGTTTGATAGTTGGATTGTTTTTGTAATAGGTTAACATCCTTAATTTTAAAATTAGAAAGCCAATCTAACTTAAAAGTGGGGGTTAAGATAGGATGTAGCCATTCAAAACTTTGCATAAAATAATCATCTCCATTAATGATTATTCTATCTGATTGGGCGTTGCTTTAAAACAATTTGTCATGGATTAATTTAGTTTCTGCTTCTGAAGTGCAGCAACAACCGCCGACATATTTAGCACCTAAGGCAAGCCATTGTTTAGTTAATTCTAAAAATTCTATTTCTGATACACCGTTGTTTAACCATTTTTTTATTTTAGGGTCATACTGGGCTCCGGAATTAGGAAAAACGATAAGGTCTTTATGGTTTGGATAATTTTTAACTAGTTCTTTAATACTATCAGATACAATGTCTGGGGCAGTACAGTTATTACCATAAGCGATAACGCAGTCTGCTTGTTCTAATAGCTGTTGAACCTGTTTGATGGGGGTTTTATCAGCTAGATGATTATAATCACTTAAAGAGCAGCCCACGATAACAGGAATATCTTTATATTTTAATAATTTAATTAAGACTTTTAATTCTGCAAAGTTTGGGATTGTTTCTAATATTAAGACGTCGCACCCAGCTTCAATTAAAATCTTGATGCGATCAGTGTGAAATTGCTTTAGTTCTTCATCTGAGACGTTATAATCTCCAGTATATTCAGATCCATTAGCTAAATAAGCACCATATGGTCCAATGGCACCAGCTATCCATTTTTCTTGATTATTTTTAGATTTACTTCGACCATTTTTAGCTAATTGAACAGCTTTATTGATTAATTGTTCAGCCTCAACTTTATCAAATCCGGCATCTAAATAGCCCTTAATACTTGCTTGATAGGTGTTAGTTACAGTTAGATTAGATCCGGCATTAAAATATTCAGTATGAACATCTTCAATTAATTCAGGCTTTTCTACTAATGCTTGAGCAGTCCATAATTTATTATTTAAATCTAAATTTCTCTCTTCTAGTCCTAATGACATTGAGCTATCAATTAAGATTTTATCCTGCTTTTGACTCCAAGTTTTAAAGTTACTCATTTAAATCACCTTCCAATTTTTTCTTATATACAATTTGATAGTATGCATAGCAAATGATTGAGAATGGAATGCCGACAATAATGGCTATTCTTTGGCTAGGGTCGAGTGCAATTCCTAACAATGAAATAGAACAAATGATAATTACTATCCATGGAACGTAAGGATATCCGGGACTTTTATATTTTAGTTCGCTCAATGAATGCCCACTAGCGATGAATTGTTTACGAAAGTTTAGTTGCGACCATGCGATAATTAACCAGACCATTACGACTGCAAATGCTGAAATAGCAGTTAGTGCCAAGTAAACAGTATTAGGGGCGTAAACGCTCGAAAATAGAGCTAGAAACCCACCCATGATAGTTAAAATCAACCCGTAAATTGGCAATCCATTTTTAGTTAATTTTGCTAGTTTTTTAGGCAGGGTATTTTTGTCAGCTAACGACCATAACATTCTAGAAGCAGCGTATACACCTGAATTAGCTCCGGAGAAAATTGTAATGAATAGAATTAAGTTCATAATATTTCCAGCATATGGAATTCCAACGTTATTTAAAACCGATACAAACGGACTTTGTGTTAATGATGCTGAATGTTGAGGCAAGATGGAACCTAATACAATGATTGTTCCAATAAATAAAACGATTAAAATTAATAGGGTTTTCTTAATTGCTTGAGGAATACTTTTTTCAGGATTTTGTGTTTCCCCTGCCGCCACACTAATCATTTCGGTACCGGAAAAAGCAAAATTTGCTGAAAGAATTATTGAAATAACTGGAGCAATTCCGTTTGGAAACCATCCATTAGTGGTTAGTTCAGCAAAGAAAGGCTTAAAATTTTGTTGATGCGTTGGAATAACTTTAAATACCATTAGCAATCCAATAACTAAAAAGATTGCTAAAGCTGCAGCTTTGATTATAGACATCCAGAACTCACTTTTGGAAAGAATTTCAATTTTGATGGTATTTAATAACAATATAATTATGGCAAATAATAAATTAAAGCCCCAAATTGGAAAATGAGGGAAGTATTGTTTAGCAATCAACGATAAAGAAACAAACTGAGAGCCTAATGCAATGGTCCAAGTTAGCCAGTACAACCAAGCAGTTAAAAAGCCCATCCCTGGATTAATATATTTGCTAGCATAAGTATGAAAGGCACCAGTGTTTGGATTATGAACTGATAATTCACCTAAGCATGACATGATTAAACACACCAAAACAGATCCAACGATGTACGCTAGGATAGTTCCAACAGCCCCAGCAGATTGGATTGAATAGCCAGTACTCATAAAAATACCAGTACCAATTACACCACCTAATGATAGGGTTATTAAATGTTTACTTTCTAAACTTTTATCAAAATTTTTATTTGACATATATTTCACTCCTTCTAAAATAAAAAAGCACCCGCCCTTATTAAAAAGGGCGAGTGCCTCGCTGTACCACCTTAGTTTATAAATCAAAATTGATTTACCTCATCCGGAACTAATCATTCCTTTGCACGATATCAGGTGCTCCCGTTACGAACTAAATGTCGTTCGTAAAAGCTCAAAGACCATTTTCGTTAAATCCAACATATCCATTTTCACCCCACATGGACTCTCTGCAAAAATTGTATCTAACTACTTTTCTCATCATAGCTTAATATTCTCATTTGTTATTAATAATTATACTGATGATTTGATTTTAGTCAATACTTTTTTAGAGTCCTATTGTTTACGAAATGATTTATACATAATAGAATAGAGATAGTACAAAAACTATAACTGAAAGAGTGATAGTAATGACAGAAAAATTTTTAATTGGAACTTATACTAAAAAAAGTAGTGAAGGAATTTATGAACTTTCTTTAGATGCAGATAAGCTTAGCGACTTGAAGTTAGTAGCTAAAGTTGGTAATCCTACTTATGTTACCCAATCTAACGACAATCGTATATATGCAGTAGATAAAGATGCTTCTGGCAAGGGTGGTGCGATTGCTCTAGATGGCAGTCAACGTCCAGCAACTGAAATTAATAAAGTGATTGAAGAAAATACTAACCCAGCTTATATTACAGTTGATGAAAATCGCCAACTAGTTTATACCGCTAACTATCATACAGGTGAAGTGAAGGTATATCATATTGGTGACGATGGTGAATTAAATTTTGTTGATAAAGTTGTACATGAAGGCTCGGTTGGCCCTAGACCAGAACAACAAAACGGTGCGCATCCACACTATGCTGATTTAACTCCAGATAATCGTTTGGCAGTAGTTGATTTAGGTCAAGATAGGGTTTACATCTATGATGTTACTGACAACGGTAAATTAACTGAAGTTAGTCGTTTAGATATGGAAGCTGGCTTTGGACCTCGTCACATTGTGTTTGATGCAGACAAACAAGTTGCATATCTTGCTGGTGAATTAAGCAGTAAACTGGCTGTCTTAAATTATGATGCTGATAAGGGTGCCTTAAGTGCTAAACAAACAATTTCAACAATTCCTGATGATTGGACTGAACATAACGGTGCCGCTGCAATTCGTATGTCTAAAGATGGCAAGTTTATTTATCTTTCTAATCGTGGACACAATAGTTTAGCAGTATTTGAGTCTGATGATGATGCAAATGTTAAACTAATCCAACTAATTTCTACTGAAGGCGATTTTCCACGAGACTTTAACTTTAATGGGGATGAAAGTTTAGTAATTTGTTTGAATCAAAATACCAACAACGCTACACTTTACAGCCGTAATGCTGACAATGGTAAGTTAACGATAATACAAAAAGACTTCACAGTTCCTGAAGGAGTTTGTGTTGCTCCAGAAAAATAATTATTTAAAGGGGTTATTTGATTTATTCAAGTAGCCTTTTTTATTTTTAAAATCAGTGGTGATGATTATGACAGAAACGCAGCTAATTAAAATGGTTGATGAATTTAAGAAGTACAACATAACGATTAGACATAATGGACTTAGTATTGTTTCAATTAATGACCATCCAGCAACCTTAAATGCAGCAAAGTACATGCCAGACCAAATGGTAAGGGTTATTTGTCAATTTATGCAAACGCAAATTATCGCGGAAATGTGGCGAGCTTAATTTTGTAACATAATTGTTACTTACGAAGAAAATTTTCTTATGGTAATGTGAAAATATTGACTTTTAATGGTTTTATATTAAAGAAGGGAAGATATTTTCAATGCCAAGAAATTTTAAAGAAGAGTTAATGTTTACTGGAATGATGGCTGGCCTAATGGTCATTGTTATGGAATGCTATAATATTGCGTTAAGTGCAGGATTTAGTGATGGTTACGTAATTGAAGTTATTAAGGGTTATCCGTTAGCTTTAATCGTTGCTGCTATTTTAGATTTAGTGCTAGTGGGTCCCATCGTAAAGGGGATTTTCTTCAAATTTATTTTTAAAGAAAGTATGAAACAAAATCCGATTGTAATTGCGCTATGGATATCTTGTATGATGGTCTTAGGCATGGTGACTCTAATGTCTTGCTTTGGTTTAATTGTACAGATTGGATTTTTTAATTTTTCTTTTGGAACTTATTTACACACTTGGTTATTCAATCTAATTTTAGCTTTGCCGCTTCAATTAATCCTTGTAGGACCAATTTGTAGAGCTTTATTAGGAAAAATTCAAAGTAATTTAGATAGTAAATAAAAAAAGAAGCAATGATTTTGAACCGCCTTACAAAAGTTGGACATTAAAACTAACTTTTGTAAGGCACTACAATTTTCATTGCTTCTTTTTTAATAATTATTTTCTTGAGCGGTTTTAAAATCAATAAATAAGATTAGTATAAACACGAAGATTACTCTAAAGATTTTAACAGGATTGATACCTTCATCGATTAAAGAAAAAAGGTCGTTTAAAATTAATGAAATGGCAAATATATTCGTAATAAGTATGAATGTGATTGTTATTTTTCTAGCCAATATAAAACATCCTTAAGAAATTTAAATTTTTTATAATCATATATCTTTTATTTGTAAAATTCAAGTTAATCTGTTACACAATGTTACTTTAGTACATTTAAATGTTGCTTTTTATTAACTGATTCGTTAGGCTTTGTCAGCAGTTTCTAATATAATAGATGTAAAATGAATGAAAATTATTGTTAATACATTTATTATATATGTAGAAAATAAATAACGGAGGACTATTACGTATGATTAAAATAGTTACTGATTCGACTGCTTTACTATCTAAGGAAAAACAAGACGAATTTAATATCAATGTTATTCCACTTAATATTAATATTGGTGAAAAATCTTATAAAGATGGAATCGATATTAACGGTCAAACTTTAATTGATCAAATCGAAAACAACCCTAAAGCGCCATTTCCAATTACCAGTCAACCATCAATTGGTGATTTTGTAGAATTTTATAATGATTTAACTAAAGACGGTAGTGAAATTGTTTCAATTCACATGACTGACCTATTGAGTGGAACGGTAAATTCAGCTAGCCAAGCTGCTGATATAGCTGACGGTAAAGTAACCGTTATTAATAGTCATTTTATTGATCAAAACTTAGGTCATATAGTTTTAGAAGCTGCTAAAATGGTAAAAAACGGTGAAGAAGACGTTTCTAAAATTGTGAATGCTGTTAACGATATGATTAGTAAGAGTAGTTTATTTATTGGTGCTAGTACTTTAGATAATCTGGTTAAAGGTGGTCGTATTGGAAGAGCCAAAGGTTTAGTTTCTAAATTAATGAACCTACATGTTTTATTCCAGTTACAAGAAAAAGAACTTGTACTACAGGTAAAAGGTCGTGGTAAAAAAACTTTTACAAAGTGGTTTGCCAGCAAATTTGACGAAATGAAATCAAAAGATTTTTCATTTATTGGTATTAGCTACACGGGTAGTGATGAATGGCCTAAGCTAATGCAAGCTAAGTTAAAAGCCGCTTTCCCAGATTTAGAAATACCATTAATATATACTTCGGCAATTGTTTCTACCCATACTGGTAACAATGCTTTTGCTATTATGATGTGTCAAAAATAATCAAAGCTAAATTAAATTAGCCACAATTAACCCTAAAATACCACCAACAATTGGTCCAGCGATAGGAATTAAAGAATATTCCCACTGGGCCATTTTTTTGTCATATGTTTTAGTAAAAAATAATCTAGGAATAAAGTCCCGTGTTGGGTTTAAAGCAGCCCCCGTAATTGGCGAAACGGTTGTAATAACTGCTGTTATTAAGATTGATGACCAGATGGTTTTGACCCACCAAGTAATCTGGATATCATCCATAATTTGAGCATTTATAACAATTGTAAAAGTACCAATGGCTTCCCATGAAAAATTATAAAACCATTTGTGTAATTGGCGCGGAACAGTCGCAAAAAAATTTAAATTAACTGGCATTGTGTTTAAATACTTTGACCACATTTTTTGAACGGTTGCTGATGCCAACCACGCTCCAAAAATTTGAGTTACAAATTCACCAAGCATGGTTAACCAAGATATTTGATGGTTAACAGCCTGTGCGAAAGAAAAAATAGGATTAAAATTAGCTGTTCCAAAAAATAGGGTGCTAAACATTGAAGCTATAAATATGCTTAATCCCCAATAAGCACCGGTTAAAAAACGGCTTTGTGGCTTTGGATATAGGTTGTAATTTATAAATACACTGCTTACTAAGCCTAGTCCTAGCATTAAATATGTACCTATGAGTTCACCAATTATCATAATCAATTTAGCGGCCTCCCTTTGTCATTATTAAATAAAAATGACCATTGGAGGTCATCTTATTCGGCTTTCCAATGGTCAAATTTATCAAGATTGTTACCTAGGTATTCCATAGCTTCTTTAGCTAGTTTGTTTGCTTCATCAGTGATGTTTTCAGGATTTTCATGATACAAATCTGATATGTATCCTTCTCCGATATCATAATATTTTTCCTTACGACCAAAGCCGTTGTCTTTAAATAATTTATCTAAGTTATTTAAACCGTTTTTGCCAGCTTCGTATACTCGTTGAGCAATATCTTTATTATCATTACCTAAAATAGATGCACCATATGTGATTAAAAAATCATTCATATCAATAATGATTTCTTCACGATTCTTTTTATCAAATTTTTTAGCCATTAATACCACCTCAATTACAATTTTAATTCAGATTGATTTTAATTTAAAAAAATTTGATTAAAAAAGTCTACTCTAATTATTTGAGTAGACTTTTTAGGTTATTTATTTTTATTTAAAAGTTGAAATGCTAAGTTCATGATTACAGCTAGGAAACCACCAACCACAATTCCGTTATTAAGAATGATTTGGGCAGCTTGTGGTAAGGCATTGAATATTCCTGGATAAACAGTAACACCAATTCCGAAACCAATTGAAACGGCTACGATAAGTAAATTATTGTTATCATTGAAATCAACTTGTTGTAAAATTCTGATTCCTTGAACTCCAACCATTCCAAACATAACCACCATGGCACCACCAAGTACTGGACTTGGAATCACAGTAGCGAATGCTCCAACTTTAGGTAGCAATCCTAATAGTAACAAGAAGAATCCAGCATAGTAGATGGGACGTTTGGTCTTAATACCTGATAATTGCACAACACCAACATTTTCAGAAAAAGTTGAATAAGGGAAAGTATTAAAAATACCACCTAGCATGGCAGCGATTCCTTCTGAACGGTAACCTCGAGCTAAATCTTTACTGGAGATTTTTTTACCAGTAATGTCACTTAAGGCTAAGAAAACCCCAGTGGATTCAACCATAGTAGTTAGAGAAACTAAAATCATAGTGACGATGGCTGACCAATCAAATTTAGGGACTCCAAAGTAAAATGGTTCTGGAAAGTGTAACCAGCTGGCTTGAGAAACTGATTCAAATGAAATCATTCCCATCATGTATGCAATTAAAGTTCCACACGCCATACCCACTAATACCGAAATTGATTTAAAGAAACCTTTACCAAAAATATTAATTAAAATGATAATAGCCATAGTTGAAAAACCAATAATTAAATTATTAGCACTTCCAAACGTTTTAGCAGCAGCATTACCACCACCTAAATCTTGGAAAGCGACTGGAACTAAAGAAAAACCGATAATGGTAATTAAAGAACCAGTTACAACCGGAGGAAACAACTTTCTAATTTTTGAAAATAGGCCGGATATTAAAAATACAAATAAACCTGAAATAATAATAGCACCGTACATATATCCTAAACCTAAAGTCCCACCAATTGATTTTAGGGGAGCAACCACTTGAACCGCACAACCTAAAACCACTGGTAAGCCAATTCCTGTGATGGGAGTCTTCTTTAATTGCAGGAGCGTTGCAATCCCACACATAAAAATATCGGCTGAAACTAAGTAAGTTAGCTGAGCTGCTGATAGATGCAAGAATGTACCAATTAATAGCGGTACGATTACGTCACCAGAATACATAGCTAACAAATGTTGAAAACCTAAAATAGCTGATCTACCATGTGAAACTTGCTTGAGACCATTTTCTGAACTATTTTGCACAATAATCCTCCTAAATATTTTAAGCATCGTTTATACAAACTAAAAAAGACCTTTTGCATGACTAAAAGCAAAAAGTCTAGAATACTTTATGCTTATAGTCTAGGATTAACGGTCCTAGGTAGAAACTAACCAACCATATTTTGGTATTATATAAACAAATACTATTTAACTTGATAAATAATATATTAGCATTAGAAACGACTAAAAACAATCTATCATTAAATATTAAATTGTTTAAAAGTTATATTTTAATGTACAATTAAATAAAATTAGCTTTTGAGGGGGATTATAATCTTGAAAAATATTTTAGCGATTCATACTGGAGGAACCATTTCCATGTCACAAAATGAAAATGGTGAAGTTATCCAAAATGATGAAAATCCTATTGCTAAACAAACCATTAATTTAGGCCAAGACATTAATGTAATCAACGATGATTTATTTAACTTACCATCACCACACGTAACTCCTGAAATTATGTTACAAATAAGTCAACGAATTAGAAAAGCATATAACGAGAACATTGATGGGGTAGTTATTACGCATGGAACTGATACTTTAGAAGAAACAGCGTACTTTTTAGATTTAACATTACCCAACAAAATACCAGTGGTAGTAACTGGTGCAATGCGTTCTTCAAATGAAATTGGTTCAGATGGACTATATAATTTTATGAATGCTTTAGCAGTTGCAGCTTGTGATGATGCGGCTGATAAAGGGGTTTTAGTTGTAATGAATGATGAAATTCATACAGCTAGATATGTAACTAAAACTCATACTACTAACGTTGATACCTTTAGGACACCAACTTTTGGGCCCATTGGAATTGTCAGTAAGCATCAACCAGCTTTTTATCAAGAACTAATTCAAAGTGAAGTATGCTCAATAGATCATACCGTGGATGGTGTATATCTGGTAAAGGCATTTGCGGGGATGGATGGAACCATTTTCGATGCACTAAATAAATCAGATACTAGGGGAATTATCGTGGAAGGATTAGGTGCTGGTAATTTACCACCCGCTACGTTACCTTCAGTACAGCGTCTACTTAACGCCAATATTCCAATTTATCTAGTTTCACGTTGTATTAATGGATTTGCACAAGATATTTATGACTATCAAGGTGGCGGAATTGAACTAGAAAAAATGGGTATTGAAATTTGCCGTGGCCTAAATGGTCAAAAAGCCAGAATTAAATTAATTGTTGGAGTTAGTGCTGGTAAATCCAGAGCTGATTTGAACAAATTTATGGCGAATGCAATATCATAATATAAAGTGAGGATTTTATGAACACTATTTATAGTGATTTACAGGATGCATTCAATGATCGAAAATTGATTAATGTTTATCAAGAAGACGAGGATGTATTTTATACAGGGTACGTAAATCGAATCAATGATGATGAAACATTGTTAAGTACCTACGATAGCTTAGGATTAGCTGATGGCATGGTGTGTCTAAAAAACTCAGTAATTTCTGAAGTTGAATTTGATAGCGATGATTTAAGTGATATTAAATTAAGAATGTCAATCGCTGCGGATGACGATTTTATTGATTTTTATCCTAATTCGTTATCCTTTGCTACGAACATTAACTTATTTGAGCAAATTATCATTCAATCAATGCTTGATAAACAGGTTATTTTAGTCCAAGATTTAATTTCTAATCGTTTTATTGAGGGGCTAGTCACTGATGTTAGTGATACTAATTTTAAAATAAAAAATGTTGATAAGTTTCACTTCAGTAATAAAAAAGAAACAACAATTAATTTTACCAACATCAAATTAGTTGAGTTTCAAGGTCGAGAATTAACTATTTTAAGTCGTTGTTTAGATGTTTTTAAAAAAGATAGTTTGCCAACAATTATAAAACGTGAACAAGCTGAAATTGTTGATGGATTAAAACAAGCATATAAGAATCAGCAATTGGTTGAAATTAGGTCTAGATATAATAAAAGATATTTTTATGTTGGACAAATTATTTCTTTATCTGATAGCCAACTAGTAATTAAAGTGGTTGATATGGCTGGACAATTTGGTGGATATGTACTGATGAAAAATTTAGCAGTACACAATTTAATCGTTCAATCTGATTACTTATTTTTAATTCAGCAATTTATTGACATGAATAAGTATTATCATATGGAGTCACAACCAGTTTTAAATTATGAACGAGAATTTGATTCACAAGATAATTTATTTTCAGATATTATTAATCAATCTCAAAAATTGAGATATTTAATTCGATTGCAGTTGAATAATGGTAATGACTTCATGGGATATCCAGTTAAGACTGATGACGATAATGTGTATATCAATCAGTTAGATGAAACCAAAACTTTCTTAATTTTGAACAAAAAAATTGCCTTAAATGATGTAATGGAAATATCATTTGGGTATGTTGATGCTTATTTAGTTCGAGAAATATTATCATTGCGTGGAGAAATATAAAAAGCCTAGTAACTAATTGTTACCAGGCTTTTTCATTACATCCTACTTTTATAACTCTAAGTTCATCTCTCGTGGGTCTTCGTTCCATAGATTTAATATTGTGTAACTCTTCGACACTAAAATGTAACTTGAATGCTAATTGAGTATCGGTAAGGTCATTATTCTTTTGATAATCAACAATTTTTTCTGAAACATTACTTAATTTACGATTCATATAAAGCCTCCAAATTATTATAAAAAACATTACGACCCAACTACATTATAAACATAATTATAAGATGTTGATAAATTTATGTTTGTAAGATGTTTTAAAAGTAAAAAAGAAATATTTGTACGGCTATCAATAACGCTAATGAAAATACATAATCGCTTCTTTTAATTTCCATTTTTTGGTAATGGGTTCTTTGAGAATTTTCTGAAAAGCCATGTGATTCCATCCCTTCAGCTAAAAGTTCCGAATAATGAATAGCTGATACAATTGCTTTGAAATACAACGATGGCGACCAAAAATGTAAACTCATGTTTCTAAAATATGCTGCTTGTTTAATGTCTAAAATATCTTGTTTTATATAACTTATTAAGTTAAAGCCACCCATAAATCCATATACAAATTTTGTAGGCATATGAAGATTTTGTTCAAATGACATGCATAATTCTTTTATTGTAGTTGTTTTAGTAATGGTCATTCCTAAAGCGATGTATGCATACAGACGAGTAACTAATATTGTGCCCATAAAAGAGTTACCGTACATGTTTTGAGAAAATACTATCCCTATTGATGGGATGATTGCTAGTGTAAAAACAAGCAGGGTGCCTTTAGTTATTGCTTTATGAAAGATTAAATACAGTATGCTGCAACAGATAAGCACTAGATTAGTTATGATGTTTTGCGTAAAGGATATTTCTAAAGCAATTAATAAGATAGTGATTAGTTTTATAGATGGATTAATTATGCTCACTTCCTAAGTTCACTAGTTTATGGTTTGACAAGTTAACATGGTGGTCAATTATTTGGCCAACATCATCAAAACGATGACTGATGATAATCATGCTCTGATTAAATTTCTCCTTGGCATTTTTTAAAAGTTTTAAGATTTGATGGAGTGAATGATTATCTAATCCATTGAATGGTTCATCAAGTAACAAAATTGGATTAGACATAATTAACATACTTAAAATTTGTACTTTCTTCTTTTGCCCTTCACTTAACGTGTATATTACTCGATTCAATAAGGCATCCAAATTTAGTAATTTAATAGCATCTTGAATTTGACTAAAATTATAAAAACCGTTCTTAACTTTTTTGTAAGATAGATTAATTTCTTCCTGCACCGTCATGGTCATGAATTGGGTGTCCGCGTTTTGAAAAATTAAGCCAACTTTTTTGTATAATTTTTGTTTACTCATTTTACGAATTGGCATTTTTGCTAACGAAATATTTCCGCGATACTTTTTACTTTTAGTAATCGCTTTAAAAAGCGAGGATTTTCCAGTTCCGTTGTCTCCTGTTAATAATGTAATTCCATTTTTAAAACTAAAGTTATTTATAGACAATAATTCTTTATTTTCGTTAGCTACCTCAAAATTTTGCAAAGTTATTATATTATCGAATGGTCGACGATTTGTATTTAAACTAATTAATTTGCTTAGATTGTTTGGTTTAACAGCATTGAACGGCTTAAAATTAAGCTTATTTTCATCAAATTTATAATAAAAATCAGCCGTACCATAGTATATGTAAGTATTATGATCAACAATAATAATCGTTTTGTGATGTTCTCTTTTTAAGACGTTTAATTTATCAATAATTAAATTTACTGAAGACTGGTCAACGTTTACAAAAGGTTCATCTAATAGAATTACAGGACTATCGATTGCATATATAATGGCTAATGATACTTTTTGTTTTTCACCACCAGATAAAGTAGCAATTTTACGGTTAGCTAAATGTGCAATTTCACAAAATCCAAGGGCTTGTCTGGCCTTTTTTTCAATTAATTTAGGGTTAGTGTTAATATTTTCTAGCGTAAAAATTAGCTCGTCTTGAACTGTTTCCATTGCAAACTGGTAATTTGGATTCTGAAACATTATGCTGATTTGTTTACAAAATGCATCTGTACCAGTTTTCTTTAGCGGTTCGTGATTTAGTGTTATTGTCCCATTGCATTTTCCATTGCTATATTTTGGATATAGTTTGGCAATACTTTTAAGTAAAGTACTTTTACCACATCCAGAGGGTCCTTGAATAACTGAAATAGTTTTTTCAGTAAATTTCATATTTACATTTTTTAAAATGTAGTTTTCATTAACCCGATAACTAAAGTCTTTAATTTCTAGCATTTGATTTAGTACACTCCTACTTTAAAATAGTACTTTTCTCCAATAAGTTAGCGATTAATTTAGTTAAAATTCCATTGAATACAAATACGGAAATTAATCTAGTTACAAAAAGTAACATTAACATTTGGTAACTATAAGCACTATATCCATTTCTAAACCAGTCCCAAAGAAATGTGATAACGGTAGTTGTAATGGTTGTTGATATAATACTTACCCATCCATATATTTTATAGCCTAAAATAGTAAAACCTAATTCAGAAGCGATACCTTGCTCAATTCCGGAAATAATAGTTGAAGCTCCCCATTGGCCACCCCAAAACATTTCCACAAAAGATCCTAACAATTCTGCAATCAATGATGAACCAGCTTTTCTAATTATGTATCCTGATAAGGGGCCAGCCATCGTCCATAAACCAATTAGTAAATCATTGGATAGGGGTGCTAAACCTAATGGGGTTAGTGCGACTGTAACTACATTGTATAAAAATCCAGCAACCCAAAAGATAGTTCCGCAGATAATTGAAATTAGTGTCATTAAAATAATGTTTCTTAAGTTTAAATTTTTAAGCATATCAATTCTCCTAATAATTTTTTGTATATTAAAAGGGTCCCCAAATACAAAGTTTGAGGGCCCTTGAATTTTTAGCTTAAAATTGTACGCAAAAATAAAAGACTAATGTTTTCCTTCGCAAGTATTAGCTTGATCAGGTTCCATGGGTATTATCTCAGCCTAAAAGGCACCCCAAACAATGTAAATAAATATTTTAATATATTTGGATTATAAGACAGATATTAAATAAAAGCAACAAAGATTACTTTGTTGTTACAGTTTGGCTAATTCTATTGTCGATGCCTTTAATAGATGTTAGTTTATATTTAGTAAAAACATTAATTTACAAAAAGGATGTACTCCATGAAAAAATATATTAAGTATTTAATTTTAACTTTGGTCGCAGCTGTTGGAATTATAACGTATACACAATATGAATCAACAAGTGCTTCTTCAGTTAAAAACGCGGTTTCTAAGACTAAAATACCATCTTCTAAGTCTTTTAAACCTAATTATTACTTGAATAGTGACGAAAACTATGTCGATAATTTAATTAGAGATAATGACACATTTAAAGGCACTAAAAAAGCTAAAGCTTCAGTAGCTTTAGATGTTGATAAAAACACTTTTGTATATGATAAAAATGGTAGCAAAAACATGCGCATTGCATCTGTGGCAAAGCTTATGACACTTTATTTAGTAATTCAAAAAGCCCAAAATACTGATAACGGCTGGAATCAAGTAGTTAACACTTCTAGTGCAAGTTTAAGAAGAATGGGCCAAAATCCTGCTGTAGGTGGTTTTAAATTTGTAAAAGGACATAACTACACAGTTAAGCAGTTATATCAAGCTGCTTTAATTCAATCTTCTAATAATGCAACAATTGCTTTAGGTGAATGGGTGGCAGGTAGTAACAAGGCCTTTATTAATATGATGAATAGTCAAGCTAAAGCCTGGAACTTGAATGCAACCTTTGTCTCCTCATCGGGTTTGGAAAATCATGATTTAAGCTCCTATGGATACTGGGTAAAAGGTAAGTATCGCGATGGTAATATGGTATCCGCTAGATCAGTAGCAATCATTGCTAGTCACGTACTTAAAGAATATCCAAGAATTGTTGACGATTCTAGTAAAGTTAAGGCTAATGTAGCTGGGCAAACTGTAAGAAACGTTAACAGAATGCTACCTGGAAAAACTTATTATAAAAAGAGTTTGTATGTTGATGGTCTAAAAACTGGTTACACCCCTGATGCAGGGTTATGTTTTGTAGCTACTGGTCAACAACCAGGTAAAGATCGTCTTGTAACTGTAGTTTTAAATGATAATGACGAATTTTCTGAAACTAAATCGCTTATGAAACATATATATGCAACTTCTGAATTATTTAGATAAAAAGAGCACTGTTAGGTGCTCTTTTTATTGTATATTAACGAATGTATTATATAAGCCATAAAATATAATTTTGAGTTTTTACGCATTTAGTGTAAAATGTCAAATATGTTTAAAAAACTTAATTATATTTTAAAGGAGTTTTTTGTATGAAATCAGCCTGGAATTTTGTTGGCTTGATTTTTTGGTTATGTTTACTATTCGATTTACTAATTGTACTATTCTACCTTTTTCTTCAAATTAAAGATAATAAAAGCAATAATCATCCATTGTTCGTAAAATGTTCTAAAAACTTCGTGCACATTTTAATTAATATGTGTATTTTTTTAGTTATGTTTCACTTTGCTTTCGGCAACAAACTAGTTTTAAAATCTGTAGTTAATACTAAAGCTTACTATCCGTTAGTTTTAGATACTAATGGTTTTAAATCTTATTACATTAAAGTCAATTCACAAAACGAAATCAGTCATTTAAATAATTATTATTATTTATCTGACGGTAAAAAGAACGTAGTTAATAGTAATCAGGCGTTAGTGCTTGATAATAATTTTAATAATTATAGAAACTTATACAAAATAAGTAGTAGGTATAAAAACCGTGATTTGAACAAAAGTTTAGTTATTCAAGATTTAGATTCCAAGACTCAAAAAGCATGGGTTTTAACTATGCAAAGTTGGTATAAAGATAATTTAATTAATGGAATTGGTTTTAAGGCGGGTAAATTATACGATAAATACACTGTAATTAGGGTACCTGATAGTTCTTATATATATAATGAAAACGAATAAAGGAATCTCATGTGTTGAGATTCCTTTATTTTTATAATTTATTAGCAATATGATTACTTATTTTTTGAGCAATTAAAATGTTTTCATCATTTTTAGATGGGGTGGGAAATGCTGATGGAATAAAGTATTTCCCAGCAGTACTAAGTCCCCAAGCATAAATGTCTTTATTTATTTTTCCATTGTTAGCTATAATATTGTTGCTGTTTACATCAATATCAATAGAATCAGTTGTACTTGTCTGATTATTGTTTATTTTAAGCTCGTCTAAATGCACAAGTTTATCGTCTGATAAATTTTTAAGTAGTACATTGTCAGTATTTTTCAAAGAAGCTTTAGGAATCCGAGCTTCAATTAAATTCTTTGCACTAAAAATTTCTTTTTTATAAAACATTGAGCAAGTCTTATAAGTCTTATTTGCCCCGATAAGCATCATTTGAGGACCTAATATGGTTACGATGTTAGCTTTAATTAATGCAGCTAATTGTTCGCTTCTAATTACAGGTGCTCCCATTGATAAAAAGCTAATTGTTGACATGAATTGTTTTTGAAATTTATTAATATAATCATCATTGGATAGCAGATTGTTAGCTACAATCCAGCGAATGTTGGTTCTTAAATCTCTTAGCATTTCAATGCTTGAAGTAAGCGGGCCAGTTTTAGAGCCTAATTTTGCATCTTTTATAATAAAGTTTAACCATTTCAAAATTTCTTTTTGATAGTTATCTGTTGTTGTGATTTTTACACCGGCGACTGGATTTAAAACCTTTTCCCAATTAAAAATATCCGCCGTATCAATTCCGTATTGCTCTGCAAAATTTAGTTTTCCGTTATTTTTAATGAAATCATTTTTAAAATTATCTAAATTAATTTTTGCGTATTTACTTTTGATTAGTAAAGCGTAGTAGCGATATTCAATATCTAATTTTAGTAGTTTAACTAACTCTTCGTATTTTAATTTGTCATTGGTTAAATGCTTTTTAATCACTTCAGGAATTAGGAAATGTCCGCCAAATTTTTCATCGTATCTTTTTTGACTAATTGCTTTAGGAAAATATGGAACCCCACGTCTTGAGCCGGCAATGATTCTAGGTTCGTTACCAGAAGGAATATATTTTAGATTTTCGCCATCTTTAACAAATTTACCACCACGACCAATGGTTAACAATGAAACATAGTCATTAAAACTAAGACCCAATCCTCTGATTATTACGTTTTCACTAGCTTTGATTTTTGATAAATCTTGTTCAGCTGGGTATCCAGGTAGAAAATAATTTAGTCCATTTTCTTTAGCATATTTTTGTAGAGAAGCTTCATTTTCACTTAATTTGTTTTCCTGTTGTCCCAAACTAATAATAATTTTGTCAAAGTCACCGTAATATTTTTTAAAATTAATAATGACATTATATTTTTTATCACTATTAACTTTGATATTACTTACAGTTTGATGATTAATTAAATTTATTTTTTTGTCCGCAGTTTGCTGAGTTAAAATATATTCTTCGAAAAACCATTTACAATAAATACCTAATAATGCTCGATCAGCATAACCATTTTCTGGTAAATTTGTAGCAGCTGCAATAAGTTGTTGCTGATACTCAAAATCATGCTTCGATATAAAATCTTCACTTTCGTTTTTACACCATTCGTAAAGTGTTTGTTTATTTTTATCATCGTAATTAAAAAGTGTGATTTCGCTAGCGGGGGTATTCATAATCAAATAAGGTGATTGGTTTGCATTCCAAACCCTACCTCCAACGTCATATTTGTCGAATAAATTGATTTGTAAGCTTTCATTTTTATTATTAAAATTTTTTAGTAAATTATATGCAGTTACCAGGCCACGTGGACCTGCACCGATGATTGCTATCTTCATAATATAAACTCCCTTAATCTGTAGTTATATATACATTATAGTTTTTATATTAAATATTTAAAAATATAATAATTATTATATTGATTTAATAATGTTAAAATATTCCTTGAGGTGATTTTAATGAGTGAATTAATTCCAGAAAATATGGATGAGGTTAATTATAAATTTAATGAATTGTCAAAATCAGGTAAGCCAGTCGATATTGATGATATTATTTCTAAATCAGTTAGTGATTTATTTCAAATGTATCTAGAAAGTGCTGAAGAAGGTCATTATGATACTGGAGAATTAGATGGAGATACCATCAATGTGTATGGAATTGGGCACGTTAAACAATGTTCTTTTAAATCAAAAGGTGCATCTTTTGTTGAGGACTTTAAAAATAACTCAATTGAATTATTATTAAGACTTGAAGAACAAGCCGATAAGATTGCTAGAAGTTAGCTAATTATTTGAAATATATTCTATAAATTATTATCATTATTTATAGATGCGTTCCTAGTGTAATGGATAGCACATGAGATTTCGGTCCTCATGATCCGAGTTCGATTCTCGGGGAACGCATATCACAAAGTACTCTTTTTAGAGTACTTTTTTTTATTTTGGGTTGAAAAAAATATTTTTTGTTATAAAATAGTTAGTTAGCTAACTATTTTAAGGAGGAATATTATGAAAGAAAATTTTGGAATACTTTTAAAAATAGCATGCATTCAAATGGTTAAGCGTTTTGATGCTTTTGCACATGAATATGGATTGACTTCTACTCAAATGTCAGTAATCGATTTTTTAAGTCGACGTCAAGAGTTGGAAACATTTCAAAAAGATATTGAAGAAGAGTTCTATATTCAAAAATCAACAGCATCAGTATTATTAAAACGAATGGAAAATCATAATTTAATAACTAGAAGTGCTTCTTTAAAAGATTCTAGAAAAAAGCAAGTTTTATTGACTGATGATGCTAAAAAGTTACAAAAAGTGATCAGTCAATATATGGATACTACTCAACAAAATTTTGAAAACAATTTTTCAAAAGAAGAAATTAAACTTTTGAATCGAGTAATGCATAAATTAATTAAATTTGAAAAGGGGAATTTATAAAATGGCTAGCTCAAAAATGTCATTTAAAATTATTCTAGCTGTGGTTGCTGCAGGAATTATGTCTTTTGCGGGAGTTGTAATTGAAACATCTATGAACATTACATTTCCTACGTTAATGCAAGAATTCGGAATTAACACTAGTACTGTGCAATGGATGACAACTATTTATTTATTAGTTGTTTCGATAGTAATTCCGCTATCAGCTATTTTGAAACGTAACTTTAAAACAAAAAACTTATTTATAACAGCAAATTTATTATTTATTTTAGGAATAGGGTTAGATATCATAGCTCCGAACTTTAGTTTGCTGCTTTTAGGAAGAGTAGTCCAAGGAATGGGAACTGGAATAGCATTACCATTAATGTTTAATATTATTTTGGAACAAGTTCCTGAGTCTAAAATAGGTCTTATGATGGGAGTTGGAAATTTAATTACTGCCATTGCTCCAGCAGTAGGTCCAACTTTTGGCGGAGTTGTCGTATCTTCTATTGGATGGCGCTACATCTTTGTTATATTATTACCTCTATTAGTTTTATCACTATTAATGGGATTATTTGCAATTGAACAAAAGAGTGAAATCAATAAAGCTAAATTTGATTTAATTAGTTTAATGCTAATTATGGTTACTTTCTTAGGATTGGTTATTGGATTTAGCAGCATGGGCGACGGCCAAGTATTATCATTAAAAGTCATCTTACCAATCATAGTTGGTATTTTAGGGATGATTATTTTATATCAACGCTCTACACATATTGAAAATCCAATCGTTAATTTGAATGTTTTGAAAAATAAAGGCTTTGCAGGACATGTTTTAGTATTTTTTATTCTTCAGTTTGAAACTTTAGGTTTGTCATTTATCTTGCCTAACTATATTCAAATTGTTAATCATAAATCTGCTACGATAGCTGGCTTAGTAGTATTACCTGGGGCAGTTATTGGAGCATTATTTGCACCATTTTCTGGGAAGATATTAGATAACTTTGGCCCTAAGCCACCAATGTTAAGCGGACTATGTTTTGGAGTTATTTCATTAATTTTATTTGTTACTTTTAGTATGCATCTAAGCGATACGCTGGTTTTAATTTTTTATGTAGTTTATATGATATGTATAGGATTATCATTCGGTAACTTTATGACAAACGGTTTGAAGCAGTTAAAAAGACATGAAAATAGTGACGGAAATGCTGTCTTTACAACAGTTCAACAAATATCTGGAGCTATTGCTACTTCAATTATTTCTGCCGTCATAACTATTAGTCAAGTTAGCCACAAAAGCTTAGGCGAAGTAGGCAGTACAGCGTTGGGCTCTAAAAATGCTTTAATTGTCTTGCTTGTTTTAATTGTTATAGCTGCGTTAGTTACTTTTAAAATGTTAGTTTTTAAAAAATCTGCAAAATAAAAAAGACGGTAAAAACCGTCTTTTTTTATTTGATAAATTTTAAAATGTAGTAACCTTGACTATCCGAAGTCACAGTGTAGTTTGTATAACCATCTTTTAGCCAAGAGCTTTGAGTTGCGGTGGCCCAATTTTTAGCATCTTCCACGGAACCAAATGTATGAGTAACATTAAAAGTAGAATTATTATACTTTTGTGGTGGTTCGTTATTGTCGGGAGTACTATTATTACTGCTATTGCTATCAGATTTATTGCTATTGTTATCGTTGTTGTTTGTTTCACTAGAATTAGTCTTTTTAGTTTCATATTTAGTTTTTTGATCATTATTATTGGAGCTTTTCTTACTACTACTTTCAGTTTGCTTAGCACTTTTAGTTGTGTAGTAATCACTTTTTTTAGTTCCCTTAACATCGCCACTAAAAAGTTTAACACTAGCTACGATAAAAGCTGTAATTAATACGATAGCTAATATAATTTGCCAAACCTTAACTTTATTTTTGTTAGGTTTTTCATTTAGTTCACTACGTTTAAAATTGTATCGACGAATTCTAGAATCTGAATCGTTATTATTCAACTTTGTCCCTCCTGTAAAAGGCAAATTTCCCCATACAGTATTATAACAAAATTGGATTTAATTGTATTGTTAGTTATTTTTCGTTGAAGAATTTGTACATATCTTCTTTAGACAGCTTTTTCTTTTCTTCACTGTTAAAGTCGTAAGCAATGGCGCCTTTGTGCAATACAATTAGTCGATTACCATATTTTAAAGCATCTTCTAATTGATGTGTAATCATTAAACAGGTTAGATTTTCTTTGATGATAGTCTCATTGGTTATCTTCATCAATTTTTCAGAAGTGTTGGGGTCTAAAGCAGCTGTATGTTCGTCTAACAGCAAAATGTCAGGTCTTTTAATTGTAGCCATTAAAAAACTTAAGGCTTGTCTTTGACCACCAGATAAATTTCCAGTAGGGGTGTTTAAACGTTTATCTAAACTATTATTCATTTTTGCGGTAATTTTTTTAAATAATGGTAACTGTTTATTCAATCCTCTTAGGTTGAATAAACGATGTTCACCACGTTTTTCAGCTAATAGTAGATTTTCCGCCACAGTCATACGTGGTGCAGTACCTAGTTTAGGGTCTTGGAAAACGCGACTCAAAAACTTAGTTCGTTTAACGACTGACATTTTATTGATGCGATTGCCTTTATATATGATATCCCCTGAAGTGGGGACAATATTGCCAGTGATACTGTTAAATAAAGTTGATTTACCGGCCCCATTGGAACCTAAGATAGTTATAAAGTCACCATCATGGATATCTAAATTTAGATGATTTAAAATATTCAGTTCTTCGGGTGAACCGGCGTTTACCGTTTTAGTAACGTCTTTTAGTTGAAAGATAGGCTTACTCATTATTTTAGCCCCCTTTGAATAATTCTTTTGAGGTTGTATTTCTTTTCTAAGATTGGTAATGACATAAATAATGCCAGAATTACTGAAGAAATTAAGTTGAAATCGTTAGCATTAAAGCCAAGTTGTAATACAATCATTAATATAATTCGATAAATTATACTACCTAAAATGACTGCGATTAGTCGTTGATTCATTGTTAAATTACCAAAAATAACTTCACCAATAATAATTGATGCTAAGGCCACTACGATTATTCCAATTCCCATATTAACGTCTGAATATCCATTATTTTGTGCAATTAGGGCACCGCCTAGGGCAATTAAACCATTGGATACACTGACTCCCATAATTTTCATATTATCAGTGTTAATACCAAGAGATTGAGCCATATCTTCATTGTCACCGGTAGCGATGAATGATTGACCTAAGTTAGTCTGTAGGAAGTAAATTAAAATTGCGATAATAATTGCTACAATTAAGATACCTATAAAAATGCTATCGAAGTAAGGCGGTAACTTAGCAAATACTGGACTATTGAATAACGTCTTTAAACCTAACAACGATTGATTGGGCTTACCCATAATCCTTAAATCAATGGAGTAAGATGCTGTCATAACTAAAATACCGGCTAATAAAACTGGAATTTTAGCTTTAGTATAAAGTAGCCCAGTTACTAAGCCGGCTAAACAACCGACAATAAAGGCTAAAATAGTTGCATTAAATGGTGACACACCATGAGCAATTGCTGTGACGGAAGTTGCTGCTCCCATTGGAAAAGTTCCTTCAACAGTCATATCAGGGAAGTCAAGAATTCTAAAGGTTAAGAATAATCCAACGCCGATAATTCCCCATAACAAACCCTGTCCAATTGCAGATACTAATATACTCATTTGTAAATCACTCCTTTGTGTGTGGCTTCTTGAATAATATTTTCAGGTAGATGAATTCCTAATTTTTGAGCTTGTTTAAGGTTTACTACCAATTTTGGATGTTTAGTAAAACTGATAGGGGTATTTTTGGGGTCGATTTGTCCTCTCAAAATTCCAGCCGTCATTTTACCAGTTTGGACACCCATGCCATATTGGTCAACAGTATATGTTGCGACACCACCAGTTTTGACCATAGTATCTGATCCAGGAAAGACAGGAATATTTTTGGCATTGGCATTTCCAATTAAAGTTTGAATAGAACTAGCAATGGTGTTGTCGACTGGCACAAATACAGCATCTACTTTTTGGAGCATTTGTTGGGACACTTGGTTTAAATCATTACTGTTAGCAATGGTATAAGCTTTCAAATTAATATGATTTTCTTTACATAACTTTTTGAACATTTGATATTGAGTTGTCGATGAATTATCACTAGATGTGTAAATAATGCCCAAATTTTTCAAATGCGGGACGGATGCTTTGATTAAATCTAAATTAGGTTGTAGCGGTAATAAATCGGATACTCCTGTAACATTGCGACCAGGGTGTTGGTTACTGTCAACTAAGCCTGCTTTTTCAGGGTCAGTAATCGCTCCTAAAACAATTGGAGCATTTTTAATGCTATTGGCTAACGATTGAGCAGCCGGGGTAGCAATTCCAATCGCAGCATCAACATTTTCATTCGCAAACTTAGTACTCATAGTTTGTAAATTACTTTGATCACCTTCGGCATTTTGAAAGTCAATTTTTATATTTTTATTTGGGAAATATCCAGATTCTTTTAAACCATCGATAATACCTTTATGAATTTCGTTTAAAGCAGGGTGATCAGTTAGCTGCAAAATTCCCACAATAGGGGTGCGATTCTTATCGTTTTTTTTAGGGTGACTCTCTTGCAAAAAGGCATAGGTTAAAATTAAAAATAGGATAATAATGGTTCCATACAGTCTTTTCATATTTCGCTCCTTAAATAATTATTTTATGGCAATAAAAAAGCGGACATATCTGAATGCTCAGACAGTCCGCTTTTAATTTATTAGGCCTGGCTGGCATTTTAATAAAATCCGCACAGGCATTTATTCGTGAGAAGATAGCCAGCACAGATGCATTATCGATAAATGATTTAACATCTAATTATCAAAGTCGCATCTGTAAATTAACACACTACGACTTTAATATTGCCAGCCTTGCCAACTACTAAAACTAATTTTATTTATATTATTCATTGACAACCTCTCCCTTCTTAATAACCTAATTTTAAATATATAAATTATAAAAGTCAACCTTTTATATATTTAAAAGAAAAAAGAGTAAACATATTGTTTACTCTTTCGACCATTATTATCTTAATAATATTTTTATTTATTTCATTTGAACTTTGTCATTTACTGCTTTAGCGTTATCTAAGTTCTTAGTTACTACGTAAGAAGAAATACCCCAGTAGTAGCAAATTAATGAAACTATAATAATAACTACGAAGTCAAATGGATATGGAATTAAGTTAATTCCACCAAAATCAGAACTACCTAGGTAAGAAATGATTGAAATGAAAATTAAGTATCCAATCATCCATAGACTACCTTTGAATTGGTTACCAGTCTTGTTCCAATTAGTTTTCCATTCGAAGTAGAAGTAGAAAGGTAAACCTAATAGGATAACTCCGATAACTTTGATAGTAGTTGGCCACATTGCCCAGTAAGTAGCTAAACTAGCTAGCACAAATGCAAATGGAGCCATAAATTCTAGCAATTTAATTCTAATTGGACGTTTGAAGTTAGGCGCCATCTTTCTCAATGATTTAACAGTAACTGGACCTGTTAGATAAGCAATCAATGTAGAAGTGGAAATAACACTAGCTAAAGTTCCCCAACTTCTAAAGATAGCAACTAACAAGACACTTACAATCATGTTAACAACCATTGCAATACGTGGGACACCCCAACGTTCATTAATGATACCTAAGAATTTAGGCATGTGTCCATTATCTTTCATGGCAGCAAGGGTTCTCGCAGTTTGTGCTACGAAGGAAACACCAGTACCAAAAGGCGAAACGAAAGCGTCTAAATATAATAGTATAGCTAACCAGTGAATACCAAGTAAAATAGCTAAGTCAGCGAATGGTGATTCAAAATCAACACCATGCCAACCATTTGCTAAGTCAGCAGGGATAACTGATCCGATAAATGTAAATTGAAGTAACACATAAATAACTATACTGATACCAAGTGAAATAACAATTCCACGTGATATATTCTTTTTAGGATTCTTAATTTCTTGTCCCATATTAATAACAACTTGGAAAGCGTTATATGAGAAGATAATACCTGAAGCAGTTGTTGCTGAGAAAATAGCAGCACTACCGTAAGGCATAAATCCGCCCGCAGAAGTGAAATTACCTGAGTGGAATCCAGATAGTAACAACATAATAATTGTTAGCATTGGAACACCTAATTTAAGAATGGAAATAACACTTGTGAAGCGAGCTAATAAGTTAACTGACCAGTAATTCAACAGTGTAAAGACTAATATGAAAAGGAAAACCACTAATAAACCTTGGTTTGATATTTCACCTTTTTCCATAAATCCGTGTGTCCAGCTAGCCCATTTCCAAGGCCAAGTGTTCATATATTGAACGGCAGCCACAGCTTCAATTGGAATTAATGTTACTAATGAAACCCAGTTAGCCCAAGCTGCTATAAATCCTAGCAATGAACCGTGAGAGTATTGAGCATACTTACTCATACCACCACTTTCGGGGAACATTGAACCTAGTTCAATATAGTTAAAAGCAATTGCTCCAATAACAATTGCACCTACAACCCAAGATATTATTGCTGCTGGTCCGGCAACTCTAGAAGCTTCCCAAGAACCGAACAACCATCCTGAACCGATAATTGAACTTAAACCTAACATTACAATTTGAAATAAACCTATTTTCTTTTTTGTTTTATTTGTGTTTTTCATAAAACTCCTTTCATGGTCTCAAAACATATTACCAAAAAACTTTTTTGATGTAAAATTATTTGAAGCCTATCGTGGCAGTATTTAAACGCTTTCATGTTTATAATAGTGCTTGATTAGGGAATTTACAAATAAAAAATAAAAAAGCTAAATGATGTGAACCCCAAAAGTTAGACAACTTTTACTAGGATATTAATCCCAAATATT